>PLYM01000019.1 GCA_003153375.1 Planctomycetaceae bacterium | reverse complement strand
CCAATGGCGGTGGGGCGCGCTTACACAGAAGAGCAAGGCAGCCCCCATCGCCCAGGTCGCGGGCTCGGGGATGATGGCGATGCCGGTCGGTCCGCACGCCAGCCCCGAGCGCAGTCCGCGACTAATCCAACGGCAGGCTAGTGCCGAAAAATGGGTGGTTAGATGGGCATTCGCAAGAATCGAGGCTGTTCCCACGAGTTAATGGGACGAGGACGGATGCTGAGCCAACCGGCAGGTTTTAAACGGCGATTCCGACCCGCCTAGCAGCCCGTTGAAGCATGGTTTTTTCGTGGGGCGGTTTTTCAGGCCGCAGTTTCCCGCCTGTGCGGCTGCCGGCCGGGAACGCGGAATAGCGCTTGTCGACGCCAAGTGGATCTAGCGGTTCGCGGTCCATTCACGGCCCAAACAACCGCAGCTCGCCCAGTTGATTCCGTACCGGGCGAGCCGCCTATGCTGAGATTTGACACGATCCATCAGGCCGCAATCAAAGTGCCGACCTTAACGTTCGCTAGATCACCACCAGCCCCAGCCGCCGCCCCCGCCTTTTTTGGGTGCCGGCGCCTGATACTCATAGGCCCCGATGTCCGCATGCGACCCCTGCGGCCGTGTTACCCCGCGCTGATCGGTGAGCGGGGCCTGCGAGTCGAGGGCTTTGTCGATGGCCGGGCTGCCGGCCAACAGGGCATAGGTCTGAGTTGGCCCGCCGTTATTCGCCAGCGGTCCGAGCTTCGGATCCATCCCGAGAATATTGTGCGTACCGCTGAAGCTGCTGCCGCTGTCCGTGTTATCGAAGACGAGGTTGTAATCGTTATCAAGGAACGTGCCGCTGACATCAGGACCGGTGGGCGCGGTGTTCAAGGCGATGATCGTATTGCCGACATGGACTTTAAAGGCGGTGGCGGAGAATACGCCGCCACCGTGGAGGGCCGTATTATAAACGATCGTGGCGTTGTAGATATTCAGATCGCCGCTGCCGTTGAAATAGACGCCGCCGCCATTACCCGCCGTACCATTGGCGCCGATCGTGGAATTGGCGATCAGCGAGCCAGGCGTAAAGAGCAGCGGAGTGGCGCCCGGGGGGTTGATGCCACTGGTCGTCACATACGCGCCGCCGCCATTGTTGCTGGCCGCATTATTATTGAGCGTGCTGCCGTACAATCGCAACGTGGTGCCGTCGGCGGTGAAGGCGCCGCCGTTGTTGCCCGCTGAGTTGTTGCAGAGCGTGCTGTTGGTGACGCTCACGCTGCCGCCGTTCATCGCCTGATTGGCGCTGAAGCCGCCACCGTCGCCCGTGGCCAAATTGCCGCTGAAGACGGTTCCGGTCACGGTCACGTCGGCGCCATGGGCGTCGAGGCCGCCGCCATCACCACCATTGGCCCGGTTATTGGTGAAGTAGCTCTTCGAGTAGCTGTCGTCGGCAACCGTTATCGCGGTGCCCACTCCACCGATGGCGCCGCCGCTAGTGCTGCTGGTATTATGGTCGAAGGTGCTGCCGACGACCTTGACCTGGTCGCCCGCGGCGTTGATCGCGCCGCCGCCGTCATTGCCACCGCTGTCATTACCTGAGTTGTAGGTGAACTGACTATCGGTGATCGTGATCAGGTCGCTGCTGCCAGCGGCCCAGATGCCGCCGCCCACTTCGAGCAGCGCGACATTTTTGGTGAACGTGCTGCCGACGACGGTTATGTTACCGGGATCGTCCTCGTTAATTCCGCCACCACCGTTAACTGCAATGTTCTGAATAAAGCAACTGTTGAGCACGGAAATCGCGCCCTCGCCATTGAGGCCACCACCGATGTCGGCGGCGCTATTGCCACTGAAGGTGCTCTTATTGCGAATTGTGACCACTCCCTCGACACCGAACTGAATATTGATCCCCCCGCCGTGTCTGGTCGTGGTGTTATTGTTGACGGTTGTGCTATCAATCGTGACGGAATGCGCGCCCAGATCGGCGCCGCCACCGTCGCCGCCATTGGCATGATTGTTATTGATCTGGCTGCCGGTGGCCGTGAATGCGCTCGTGGCGGAATCCTCGATACCACCGCCGACGAGGCCGGCCGTGTTGCCGTTGACCGTGCTGGACGTCAGCGTGATTACGCCCAGCCCGCCACGTAGGTCAATCCCGCCGCCGTTCTCACCTGCCGTATTGCCGTCGACGTGGCTGCGCAAGAGCGTGATGTTGCCCGTGGCGCTGAAAATGCCGCCGCCGCTTCCCCCCATGCCCGTGGCCAAGTTGTTTGTGATGGTAGAGTCAACGAGCGTCAGCGACACGCCAGGTTTACCGATGTCGATGCCCGCGCCACCGCCGCCAGTGCTGGCAGTACTCCCCTTCTGAATGACGACACCGTCGAACTCGACGCTGGTCGCCGAAGAGGTCGTGGGAACATCGAACACCCGGTCCATCGCGTTGCCGTCGATGATCGGCTTGGCGTTCTTGGCAGCCGCGATCGTCGTGGTGTCCAGAATGTCGAAGTCGCCCGTGGCGTCGGCGTCCTCGCCCGTTCCGACGCGCGTGATCTTGTACGTGCCGGTCGGCAGGCTGATCGTGTCCGGGCCCGGGTTAATATTGGCGAGATAGACCGCCTCGCGCAGTGAGAGTTTTCCATCGGTGCCGAATCGGTGCGCCAGCGTCACGACCGACGGCTCGAATTCATCGAGTGTCGTGGTCACGGCGATAATGGCCAGCATTCGCCGGTCCTCGAGGTTCTCGAATCCGCTTAAGCGGATGCCGTGGGGGCGTTTGGCAGGAGCGTGTTTCTTTTGCGAACGCTGACGGTTGGATCCGAACATGATGCCTTTCCTTTCGTGCGAGGACCTGCGTCGAAGCGGATGAGTCGATAAACTCCATTTGTTTTTTCCTGAATTCCCAATTCTCCCATTTACCCACAGATTAGTCCGGGCATTCTAGATTAAAGCCCAATTGTGTCAAGCACTTATACCAACCACCGAAATTGCT
>PLYM01000205.1 GCA_003153375.1 Planctomycetaceae bacterium | reverse complement strand
CCAGCACGAACGGTAACCAATTACCACCACTGCTGGGTGCTTGGTTGCGTTCGTCGCGCCTCAATCTGCGGCCGCTAAGGCACACTTGCAATTAGGCGATACGATCACAGATGTCGACGGTCACCCTGTTGGAAATCGCAACAACGCCCATTGGGTGCTTTGGCGCGTGCTGAATGCATCAAAGACGGGAACGGTGAATCTTACCATCTTACCTAAGGATTCAAACATCCCCAAGACTGTCACCGTGGCGCTTGACAAAGCAAACCCTTAATTACGGAGATGTACTGATGCGGTTTATTTGTGTGGTTGTAATGATGCATTTGAGTATTGTATCGTCCGTCTTCTCTGACCAGCCGGCCAAGCCGACTGATCGCGCGCATTCAGAGAGCCAAACGCGTCACCTAGCCCGATACACCGACGACGACTTTACGAGCGTAACGCTGTTATTAGGTGTTGAGGGTAGCTACAGTGACGACTGCGACTTCGCGCCAGGCCTCTTGATTTCTGCCGTGGGCCCTGGAACGGCCGCAGAAAAAGGGGGGCTGGTAAAGGACGACGTCATATTAGAGGTTGATGGGGTGCCGGTCGGAACGTATGGGTCGCGTACTTACTACGTGTGGAAGCGGTATCCAACTGGTACAAGCGGCTCAGTACAATTAACTGTGGCGTTTGAGGATGACAACGGGGACTATCAGTATTTTTACCCCGTTATAAAACTCGATCAGAAGACAGGGCCAACTATAACCAAAAAATACGTCGCGCGCAAGCCCACCTCGGGGGTGCCGCCACTTCGCTGAGCGAGTCCCTACCGTCGCCTCTGAGATCCCAAGGCAATTAGAGCGTTGACAGCTGGGATGAGCCGGCCGCCAAAATAGTTCACAAACTCCGAGCCGCCTCCGCGCGGCTTTTTCATGCGCCCCACGCTAATTGATAAAATGTGCCCTGGTCAGATCCTTCCACAAGAAAGGAGCGAATAACGCCATGAGCATCCGTAAAGTCTTGTCCGTCGTGGCTGCCGCACTGTTTGGAGCATTCATTTCACACTTGGTCATGGCGCCAATGACAACCCAGGCGCAACCACGTGAGCCGTTGCCGATAGGTCGCTATCAGGTAGTGGTCACCCAAAAGAATCAGGGAATGCCGTTTCTAATCGATACCGCGACCGGAGAGGGATGGGGCCTAAAGGGCGAAATTGTAGGGAACGACGCAGCCACTTACGTTTTGGTCAAAGAAATTTGTGATCAAAGCGAAGGATCAGTAATTCGGCGCCACAAGAACTCGGCCGAAATGGCATTCCCCGGATCCGATCCGATGACTGAATCTGGAACCGTTTGTGACGGTGCTTCACGCATCTTGACCTCGCTTATCCGTGGCGCGCACCATGGCCACGATACCGGCTCGGATCACTTCGGGCAGACGTTCCCAAGTCTCAACTAGCGTTGCCAAGTCGGCGTCCGTCGGCCTCGTTTTTCCAACTTCTAGTGCAACAGGGAGTGCAACAGGATTCTGGACCGGCGGCAAAGCCTTGGTGTGTTTAGGTTTCCGATTGGCCGGCAGCGGACTTCTAAACTGCCTTACGGGACCGTGCTACCGCAAGCCTGTTGCGCACCGCTGCGCCGGTGCTAAAATAACGCCGTTCGCTGGCAATGCGGCTGATCCCCGCATCATCGGCCTCGGGAGCGGTCCATGGCTTCTTCCTGACCCTCGCCGTGACTGCACCCCTGGCCGGCCGGCGGTAGAAGGGTCAGGACTAATGAACGACGTGGAAGAGCGAGTCGACACCACACCGGCGACCCCTGAATCCTCGGATGCGGTTCAGAACGCCGTGCCATCCGGGTCGGTGCCAACCCCGATTGGGCTCCGCGAAGCTGTTCAGATTGTTGTCGGGCCGCTCATTGACTTTGTAAAGACAATGCAAACGGTGAAGGACGGCTTTTCAGACGCGACGGCCAAGGCTGAGCCGGAAACTGATAGCCAGGCCGACGACAAGAAGCCGACCCCCTCAAAGCCAAAACGCGGTGGCCGACACAAGGCCGACTACCAAACCGTACAACGCGAAGCAAAGATTGCGGCCGACTGGGAGCAGGCGCGGGACAGCGGTGTCTACAAACCCGATTTCGCCAAGGGAATCAAACTGACGGTAAAGGAGCTGGACAAACTCTTGGACCGCGTGGCGAAGCGAAAGCGCCCTTCCGAATAATTCCTCCGAAAGCAACGTGAATTCTTCGGAGAGAAAAACTTCTAGTTGCTTTCTGCGGCAACTCTGCACTTCCTGGTGCGAATTATTCCGAAAAATGGTTCCGAAAAAATCATTCTGTCGGAATGCCTCCTAGATTTGCGACCGTGCGAGCCACATTTCGTGGCAAGCGACGGTAACAAGGGGAATCGTAATGCAGGCACAAGGCATAAACCCCTCTCTGTTGGTGAACCCCAGGGAGACCTCACGATTACTGGCTGTGTCACCCCGGAAATTGTGGGCGATGACGTTTGAAGAGCAACCGGGGCTGCCGTACATCCGTTGTGGTCGACTGGTCCGATACTCTGTAGTTGATCTGCAAAACTGGATCGAATCACAACGGCAAGGGGGTTGAATTCCGATGACCTCCTCGATTGACAGACTCAAATCCCTGGCAAAGGGCCGCGAAACAGAACTGCTAACTACCCTTGGCAGCATCCCCGTCGAATTGCTCGACGGGCGTGGGCATCCCTGCCCGAAGTGCGGGGGGACAGATAGGTTCTCGCTAATTGATGCCGCAGCTGGTGCGGTGCTCTGCCGGAAGTGCTTCTCAAAGGGAAATGGCGATTGGCTATCGGCAGTGGCCTGGCATCAAGGCGTTTCCCTTGTCGATGCGATTCGCTTGGCGGCTGAGCACCTGAAGTCCCCCCCCCCGTTGCCAATGTGACTGGCAATCGCAAATCCTCGATCGTCGCCACGTACGACTACCGCGACGAATCGGGGAATTTAGTGTTTCAGGTCGTGCGATCTGAACCAAAAGCCTTTCGGCAGCGAAAACCTAAGCCCGGCGGTGGCAAGGGTGCGTGGCAGTGGTCAGTTAAAGATGTCCGTACCCTCATTTACCGCCTGCCAGAACTCCTTGCAGCACCAGACCGGCCAGCCGTCGTTGCCGAAGGTGAAAAGGACGTGGACAACCTCGCCCGCATCGACGTTTTGGCGACTTGCAATGCCGGTGGGGCAGGGAAATGGACAGTCGAGCATGCGGAGTTTCTGCGGGGCCGGCAAGTTGTCGTGCTGCCCGACAACGACGAACCAGGGCGTAACCACGCCCATCAAGTCGCCGTTACGTTACATGGCATCGCGGCATCAGTGACCATTGTTGATCTTCCCGGCTTACCTCCGAAAGGGGACATCACCGATTGGATAGCGGCTGGCGGCACAAAAGACGAATTGAAACAGCTGATCGAAGCGACGCCGGATTGGTCCCCATCGACTCTGGCAGACAAGCCTTGGGCCGAAGTTGACTCGTTCGATCAGTCGACACTGCCAGAGTTTCCAGCAGAAGTGCTGCCTACGGTTTTGCGCGACTGGGTTGAAGCCGAATCACACGCTACACAAACGCCTTTGGATCTTGCCGCCCTCCTGTCCCTAGCTGTGTGCGCCGCCGCGATCGCCCGAAAGGTGGAGGTTATGCCGCGGTCCAGCTGGCGTGAGCCCGTCAATTTATTCGTAGTCGTATTGCTGGAACCGGCTAACCGCAAGTCAGCTGTCTTCGCGGATGCAACGCGACCGCTGCGGGATCTGGAAGCAGAGTTAATCGAAGCTGAAAGGCCAATCATTGCATGCGCGCAAACCGAGCGACGACAAGACGAGTGCCGTCTGCGGAAACTGGAAAAAGCAGCGGGCGAGAAGGGCGACGCCGAAGCCAGATATGAAGCCAACAACCTAGCGGCGGCGCTAGCCGAGCGCCCCGAGCCCGTTCCATCGCGGCTACTTGTCGATGACGCTACGAGCGAAAAGTTGTGCATGATGCTGGCAGACCAAGGCGGACGGATTGCGAGTATGTCGGCCGAGGGAAATGTATACGACCTTATGGCCGGCTTGTATTCCAAAAGCGGCATCGCCCAATTCGATGCGTACTTAAAGGGCCACAGTGGCGACGACATGATTACCGACCGAGTTTCTCGTAAGTCGGTGCATGTTCAGCGCCCAGCGCTGACGTGTGCTTACGCGGTGCAGCCTCAGGTAATAGTTGGTCTAGCCGAAAATGCGGCCTTTCGTGGCCGCGGGTTATTGGCCCGATTCCTGTATGCGAGCCCTCAAAGCTGGATCGGACGTCGACAGATTGCGCCTGAACCGGTGGCTGATGTGGTACGCGAAGCCTACCAACAGGTCGTGCGCGACTTGGCTCGATTTGAAGGCCAATGGTTCATTGAACTTACTCCCGATGCGTCAGCGAGGTTTCGAAAGTGGGAAGCTGAAATCGAACGAATGCTCGCCGAAGGGGGCGATATGGAAATCATGCGTGACTGGGGTGGGAAGTTGGCCGGCGAGACGCTTCGACTGGCCGGCGTGCTGCACTGTGTGGAGCACGATCCCTCGTTATGCATCAGTGTTGCAACTATCGAAGCGGCCATCGAGATCGCCCGGTATCTCGTTCCGCACGCCGAGGCCGTTCTGGAAATGATGGAAGCAAAGGAGGATTCAGGGGATGACGATGCCCGCTACGTGCTGCGATGGATCGAGCGCCACAAGAGGCGAGAGTTCACCAAGAGTGAAGCGCAGCACCATGGCAAGCGACGATTCCCCAAAGCAAATGCAATCGACGCCGCATTAAATGAGCTGGTTCGGCGTGGGTATATCCGATTGCGGCCAGCCCAAGTAAGCGGGCCTGGACGGCCCCCGTCGCCAACCTATGAAGTGAATCCATCGATTTTCGCAGATGAGAACTTGCAAAAGCGCTCCCACAATTCCCGTAATCCGGCCGAGAGACCTGAAGAGGATGATTCTGGGAATATTGGGAACGATTTCGAGCACACCGAGAATGAAGATCGGGAGGAGGTGATCGTGTGACGACACTGGTCGATCTACTGGCCGACTGTGAGGCCCGCGATATCCGGCTCCAGCTCAGCGGCGACTTCAGCTTGGTCATAAACGCTCCACGGGGCGCCCTGACTGTCGGCTTAATGGATCGGCTCAGGGCCCACAAGGGCGAGCTACTGGCGGTGCTTCAGGCTGTGCCAAGTGCAGTTCCAACTATGACAGCAGCAAGGCCAACGGCCAATGTCTCGCCCGTGGTCAAGACCGTCTGTAGGTGTGGTTCGGCGAGCTGGCGCGATGTGTCAGTCCACCGCGGCCAGTCCGTCCGCCGCGATTGCGCCCAATGCGGGCGAATCAGCCTTTTCACCGTATGGTACGGGCAAAACACTGAAATGAACGGGATCGGATAGAATTTGGCGGTGCCAAGAATCGAACCAACTCCTTGGCCGAACGATTTGAAGTGTGTCTGGGGATATTCTGTGGACCCCTTGAGGGGACTAGGAGGCGAGTGTCTAACCGATGACTATTGCTCGGCGGGAGCCGATTAATCGAAAGGCAGGTGCATTGTGGCGAGTATTGCAAACGACCCGGGGGGGCGACGACGAATTCAGTTCGTGAATCCGAATGGCGAGCGCGAGGCGATTCGGTTGGGAAAGGTCTCTAATCGCGCTGCCGAAGGGTTCAAATACCGCGTGGAACAATTGCTGGAAGCAGTAATGCTCAGACGGTCGATGGAAGCAGACTTGGCCAAATGGGTGACCGACCTGGACCCCAAGATGGCCAACAAGTTGGCGGCCGTTGGACTGATCCCCAAGCGGGGGCTGCCGGCGGCCCAGACAATTACGCTTGCCGCGTTCATCGCCGAATACATTTCCGGCCGGCAGCTCAAGAAGCCCAATACGCTCAAGAATTACCGCCAGACCGAGCGGATCTTGATCGACTTTTTCGGCCATGAAAAGACGCTGGCGGACCTGACTCCAGGCGACTGCGACGACTGGCACTCGCACGAAGTTGGGCGCGGACAGGCAGCGGCAACGGTTGGTCGGAACGTAAAGCGGGCGAAGCAATTTCTTCGTGCGGCCGTGCGCAAGCGACTGATCGCGGAGAATCCGTTTGGCGAAGTAAAAGCGGCGGCCCAGGTGAACAAGAGCCGGGAATTCTATGTAACGCGGGAGGCGACAGAGAAGATCATTGCGGCCTGCCCGGATGCTGAGTGGCGGCTGATCGTCGCTCTGGCACGCTACGGCGGCTTGCGGACGCCTTCGGAGACATATGCCCTGCGATGGGGCGATGTGGATTGGGAACGTCAGAAGATTTGCGTCCAGAGCCCCAAGACGGAACACCATGCGGGGGGCGAGTCACGTCTGATCCCGTTGTTCACCGAACTGCGACCATACTTGGAAGCTGTCTTCGACGCTGCCGAGCCAGGGACGGAATTTGTGGTGTCCACGCACCGTGGCGGCAGCAACAATCTGCGGACTCAATTCCAACGGATCGTGACGCGGGCCGGACTGATGACTTGGCCCCGATTGTTCCAAAACTTACGAGCCAGCAGGGAGACGGAGCTGGCCCAAGACCATCCGCTGCATGTTGTGGTGGCGTGGCTCGGCAACTCGGCCCCAATCGCCGCTCGGCACTATCTGCAAGTGACCGAGATTGACTTTGAACGCGCCACAGGTGCCGTCGAAAAAAGCGGCGCAGAATCCGGCGCACAGGGGGCGCAAAATCAGGCGCAGCAGGCTGCCGCAGAGAGTGGCACCACATCGCAGAAACTGCGAAAGGCCCCTGGAAAACAGGAGCCTTTGCTGCTCGCAGCGGCTTCCAGCGAGTTAGTGAAAATTTGTACAGTACCCCCACGGGGAGTCGAACCCCGGTTTTCGGACTGAGAACCCGACGTCCTGGGCCACTAGACGATGGGGGCGGGTTTTTTTTCGCTGTCGGTTGTTGCAAAGCGGGCCAAAGTGCCCGGCGGCAAGGAGTTACCTTGTTCGCGGCGGGACGGGACGAGGGCAAGGTGGACACGCCACACTACGATCGGCACGCACGAAGGCCAGTCGTTAAGTGCTACCAAATCGGCGGCTGGGCTGTCAACCGCTGACGGCGCGCGGTCAACAATCAGCCGCTGGTGCGGGGGTAAAACGTTGGCCCCGGGGCGATCCGAGGGACGCGGCCGATGCGAGGTCGGGCGATCGGGAGGCGCGGGGCGGTCGCCAGTGGGGTCGCCGGGGCGACGGGCGGGCGGAGGCGTCGAGTCGCGGAACCATTGGGTCCAGCCGCGCAGCGTGTTCGAATTGCCGAGCGATTGACGGTTGCTCTGCAACGTTTGCCGCACCAGCGGCCGCATCTCGCCTTCCAACTTGTCGCGCAACGGCCACAGCTCGGCCAGCTTTTGGGCAGACTCCTGATACTTGCCCTGCCGGTTGAGCACCACGGCCTGGCCGGCCAGCCCAAAGGCGACGAACTGCACCTCGACCGCATTGAGCCGGGCCAACGAATCAAACACCGCATCGGCCCGCTTGTAGTCGTAGTCTTGCAGATAGAGCAGCGCCAAACCCTGCATCGCGCGGCGCGTGTAGTTCTTGTCGCCCGGAAAGTATTCTCCGACGCTCTTCCAGGCGGCTTCGCTGTTGCGCACGAAAGCGTAGACGTATTGAGCTTCGGCCGTATCGTAGCGCTCGACCGCCTCGTCATCGTCGGCCGTGGCGGTGATCAACGGCCGCTCGCGCAGGGCCCAGGCCGCCGCCACGCCCACGAGCAAGCCGCCCACCAGCGCCGCAACCCACCAACGGCCACCGCGCCGCACGGCCGGCATGGCCGCGGTGCGCATCGCCAAGCCCAACCGCTCGGTTGCCAGTCGCCGGGCTTCGACCGTCGAAACCACCTGATCGCCACCCCAACCGCTGAACTCGTCGCCCGGGTCGTCGCCAAACAGATCGATCGAAACGGCCCGCAACTCAGCCAGCAGCTGGCGGGGCGAATCGTGCCGCTCGCTGGGGTTCTTGGCCAGCATCTTGTGTACGATACGGCAGACGGCCGACGGCAAATCGGACCGGATATTTTCCAGGCGCGGCGGCTGACTGCTCAAGTGCTGCACGGCGATGCTCAGCGCCGTGTCGCCGCGAAACGGCGGCTCGCCCGCCAGCATCTGATACCAGGTGACGCCCAGCGAATAGATGTCGCTGCGCGGATCGAGCGCGCGGCCTTCCACCTGCTCGGGGCTCATGTACAGCGGCGTGCCCATCGTGACGCCCACTTGCGTCAGGTTGCCGGCGTCGTCCTGGGTATAGAACCGGGCCAGCCCGAAATCGGCTACCTTCACGTCGCCGCTGGCCGAGAGCATGATGTTCTCGGGCTTGATATCGCGATGCACGATGCCCTGCTCGGCCGCCTTCGACAGCGCCGCGGCCACGTGGCGCACGATCGTCACCGATTTGGAGACGTCGCCCGAGCCCTTGCGAGCCAGCAGCTCGGCGAGGTTCATGCCCTGCACATATTCCTGGGCGATGAAGTGGATGCCGTCGACGCAGCCCACTTCGTGAATTTGCACGATGTTGGCGTGTACCAGGCCGGCCGCCGCCCGGGCTTCCTGGTCGAAACGCTGCACGTACGTGGCATCGGTGGCCAGCGTGCTGCGGAGCACTTTGACCGCGACCTGCCGCGCCAGCGAAAGCTGCTCGGCCAGATAGACCTCGGCCATCGCCCCCCGGCCCAACCGCCGCAATAGGCGATAGCCGGCCAATTGCCGGCCCGAAAGATCGGCATCGGCATGGCCGTGGGCCATGGGTTGGATCGCTTCCGACATCCGACGAATCTCTGTCCTGTCACAGGTCGAACCGAGGCCAACGCCGCTCTGCCCAAGGGCCGTTGGCACTCATTCAGTATGGAACGATTCTCCCCGACTGACAACCTGGGCCCGAGCGGATCGGGCGAGGCGGAGGATTGGCCTCTAGGGGCGCGGCGGCTGGGAAATGAGGGGCGCAAAACTCGCGACGTAGCGCCTGTGTCGGTTACTTTTGCTCGACCTTATCGCCGGCGAGCTCCGCCAGCTGCCGGTTGGCAATTGTCACGGCCACCGAAATCGACCACGGCGCGAACGGACTGTCGTTTGCCGGCGGCGCGGCCTCACCCAGCTTTTCGATCACCTTGCGAATGGTTTTCACCTGGCTGTCAACGTCCTCGCGATTTCCTTGCTTTTGAAAAGCCACGGCCAGCGACATTTCGGCGAGCAAGCGGCTGAGCCGCAGCAAGTCGCGCTGCGGCGGCGGCAAGAACGCACCGGCGGCAAATTGCGGTGAGGCAGCCTTGAGCGTCGTGATCGCTTGCTCGGTCTGGCCATTTCGCAACTCGGCGGCGCCAAGCACGGTTTTCGCGATCGGAGAAGCCGGATTGGCGGCAACGGCGCGCTGTGCCAGCGCGATCACGGGCGCCATGTCAGCCAGTGCTCGTTCGCCTAGGACGCAGGTCTCGGCGATGTACATCGCATCGACGGGATTATCGGTCTTGCCAAAGCGCTCGATCAGATCGGCGCAAGCGGCCTGATAGCCTTGCGTGTCGCCGGCGGCTAACAACAACACCGCCCGGCGCGTGCAGTAGACACGAACGCGATTGTCGATGGTAACGGCAGAAGAATAGGCATCGGCCGCATCTTGCCACCGGTCCGACATGGCCAATGTGTCGCCGTAAGCGACAAACGCAAAAGCGAGGCTCGACCGCAGGGCTGGCTTGGTGGCGGCCAGCTTGCGCAATAGCTCGATCGTCTGTTGCTGAATCAACTCCGCCTCGTTCAACGCGCCGGCCGTGCGCGCGGCGATGCCGGCATAGAGGTGAAGAGTCGCCAGCAACTCTTCCTGGTCCTTCGCCGCTGGGAAGTCTCGAATCAACTTCTCCTGCGCCGCGACTGCACGTTGATAGATCTCCTTGCCTTCGTTGGCGCGGCCAGTTCGAACTTGCTCAGCCCCCAGCCAACTGTAGGATTGAATCAGATTGACGCGATAGTCGATGACCTTCGGATTGTCGACCGCGAGTTTCTCCAACTGCTCGATCGAACGCTTGTAGCTCGCTTCGCCCTCTTGCGGGTGTCCGCCGCGAAATTGAACGCTCGCGAGCCCCGCGTAACATCGAGCCAATTCATTTTGATAGCTCGCCTCGCGGGGAAAAAGCTGCACGAGCTTCGTCGTGGCCTCGATGATTTGTTTGAAAGCCGCTTCGGCCTCCGCGAGCCGCTGCTTCTCCTCCTCGACAGCCGCCTTCTTGGCATCGGCAGGGGTTGGTTTGGCGTCAAGAGCCGCGGGTTTGGCGTCAGGAGCCGCCTGCTTCGCATCGGGCGCCGCCTGCAACTCGTCAGCAGCGGATGCCGCGACGCCGAATAGCGCCAGCAAGATCGCGCCCTGCAAGAAGCTTCGAGTGATCGTCATCGGTCCACTGCTCCCTGCTTTCGGAAGTTTTTGGCAACGGCCTAGCGATTCAGTTGCATCGGCCAGTTCAAGTGCTTGTGCAGAAAGTCGAACGTGCCGACGCCGTGGATCGTGTGCGGGCCGTCGAAGTACTCGATCGTCGTGCGCTCGGGAATCTTCAAGTCGGCATACAACTGACGAATCTTGGCGAATTCATACGACACCCAGGTGTCGGGCGCGACGCCGTCGTGGTGCCCTCGCTCGACCATGAACGGCCGCGGCGCGATCAGCGCGGCCATCTCGGCATAGTTATAGGTGTTGCCCAGATCGAACTCAAAGATTTCATACTCGCCGGTCGCCACATAACTATAGGGCGACTGGGTTGAGGCATTCTTCCAAATCCATTCGTTGAAATCGGCCGAACAGATCGACAGGCAGTAGCGCTCGACCAGGGCCGGCACCCGCATCGCCGTCTTGCCGCCATACGACAGGCCATAAAACGCGATCCGCTCGGGATCGACTTGCGGCAAACTGGCCAGCCAGTCGACGGTCTGCTGGTGCTGCGGCACGATCGTCGAATAGAGCGTCTTGCCCAGCGGGTTCGACTTGCGCTGCAACGTGCGAAACTTGTCGGTAAAGATATACGGGTTCTGCGGCGCGTAGGTAATGAAGCCTCGCTCGGCCAGGCGGCAGGCGAACTGGTTGTAATAGGGATTGAGCTTTTTGGGATCGGCCACGTCGGTCGGCCGGCCTTCGAGGCCATGCTGACAGACCACGACCGGCCGCCGCTCGCCTTCCTTGATGTTCTTGGGCACCAGCAGAATGCCGTAGGCGAACACATCGGGAAACACGTCCAGCACGACCTCGTAGCCGGTGTACAACGTCTCGTCATAAACCTGCCGCGTGCGGGCGTTGGCCAGCAGCAACGGCTGCTCGAAGCGGCCGATCACGTCGTTGTAGAAATGCTGCCGATAGGGCGCAGTCGAGCCCTTCCACTTCTCCACGTCGCGCGACGCGCGGTCGGCTTTGGCCCAGTGCTCGACGCGCACGCCCTCTCCCGCGCGCATCACCTGCTGGGTGTCGTCGTTGATCTGATCGAAGAGCCGTTGTAGGCGGGCCGTCGCGTCGAATTTGCGTGAGGCACCAGGCGGCGTCGAAAGCGGCGCCAACGGCGTGCCCGGCACCAGCGCCGTGAGAAACTTCTCCAGGGCGAGCGGACTTCCCGGGGGCCCCTGCCCTTCCTTGCTGGCCACCAGTTCGAAACCGCGCGCCATCGCCAGGCCCGGCACCAGCTCGCGGGCGCGATCGAGTTCGGCCTGCAACGTGGCCACGGTGGGCGTGACCAGCCGACCCGGCGCGGCCGAGTTATTGCGGCCGTCGCGCGGTTGCGGCGGGGCCGTGACTTGCGGCGCCTGGCAGGCCTCGACAATCAACGCGCGGGGCGCCACCAGCGTGGCCAGCTCCGCGTCGCCGAACTGGTCGAGCAGCCCAAACACGTTGCGATAAATCGGCTCTTGCCACAGGTCTTGTCGAGCGTCGAAGTAACCGCTGACGGCGGCCGCGCCCATGCGCGTGTCGAGCGCCGCGGCATACAGGGCCACAGCCCCGCCTTCGCCGTAACCGATCACGCCGATCGCCCGCTGGCTGCCGGCGCTCTCGCGCGCGAACCAATCGACGGCGGCCAGCACCTTTTGCACTTCATAGCCCAGGATGTGGCGGCCCATCTCGAACGCCGGCCGATAGAGAAACTCGCGATGTGGCTGGTTGGTCGTTTTCGTGCCAATGGTCGAGAAGGTGTCCGCCCGATCGATCAACGCCGGCACGATCACGTGACAGCCACTTTCGGCCAGCCGCCGGGCAAATTGCGCTTCGGGCGCGATGCCCGGCGCCAGCCCCGCCAGTTGCTCGGGCGTTTGATCGGCGTCCGGAATCGCCACCACGTCGGCGATCACGCGTCCCTTGGGCACCAGCAGCAAACCTTCGCTTGTCACGCCGCGCACCGCCGGCCAGCGAACCGCATACGCCTCGAAGCGCTCGTTGCCCCCCAACAGCGCCGGGTCGGCGGTCGTGGTGATGAGTTCGATGGCCGTCGACGACGCTCGCGGATCCTGCGCGCCAAGGATCTTGGCCAGCCGCGCGCGATTGGGCGCGACCGACGCATTGTATTTTTCGGGCGAGGAGAGGTCGCGATGCCAATGGCGTGGTCGGCGCCCGATTGATTCGGCGATCTCGCGAAGCAGAAAGCGATCGATGCCCGCGACCATCTGCTCGGCCAGGTCGCCCTGCATGTCCAACGGCTTCGTGCCCGGCAGCGGATCGGCCAGGGCCAGCGTCGCCATTCCCGACAGCGCGAGGAGCGTCGCGGCCAAGAGTTTCCAGGGGTGCGCAGGCATGGCGGGTCTCCGGGCTGGATCACTTCGAGGCAGGGCAATTCCCTTGCCAGTCTATCACGCCCCCCAACCCCCTTCCACCGAACGGGTCACGGTCGGTTGTGTCGCTATTTTCAGGCCGACTATAATGCCAGACGCGGCATCTTCGATGTCATCCATAGCGCGATTACGCGACCAACCGACTGCAACAGGAGCCCAGCCATTAAATCCTCGTCCCACGCCTCGCGCCGCGAATTCCTGCAAAACTCCCTGGCGCTCGCCGCGGCCGCCACCGTGCTAGGGTCGTCGAGCCTGGTGGCCGCCGAGGCGAAGCCCAAACTGAAAAAGGCCGTCAAGTACGGCATGATCAAAGTGCCCGGCGCGTCGATCGAAGACAAGTTCAACCTGATCAAGTCGCTCGGCTTCGCAGGTGTCGAGTTCGACAGCCCCAGCGACATCGATCGCCAGGAAGCCGTGCGAGCCCGCGACAAGACCGGCATCAAGATCCACGGCGTCATCGACTCGGTGCACTGGCAAATTCGCTTGTCCGACCCCGATCCGGCCGTGCGGGCCAAGGGAGTCGCGGCACTGCGCGGCGCGATCGACGACGCTAAACTCTACGGCGCCGACACGGTCCTGTTGGTGCCCGGCAAGGTGACGAACAAGGAAACGGAAAACTACGATCAGTGCTACGCGCGCTCGCAGGCTGAGATTCGCAAAGTGATTCCGCGAGCGACCGACGCGGGCGTGAAGATCGCGATCGAAGTCGTCTGGAACGATTTCATCACCACGCCCGAGCAACTGGTGCAATACGTCGACGATTTCAAGACGCCGACCGTGGGGGCCTATTTCGATTGCAGCAACATGCTCAAGTACGGCGTGCCCTCGGCCACCTGGATTCGCAAACTCGGCCCGCGGATGCTGAAGTTCGACTTCAAAGGCTACAGCCACAAGAACCAGTGGGTCGCGATCGGCGAGGGGGACGAGAACTGGCCCGAGGTGCTCAAGGCCCTCGACGAAGTCGGCTTTCACGGCTGGGCCACGGCCGAAGTCTCCGGCGGAGGCGAAAAAGAACTCCGCGACGTCGCCCAGCGCATGAACCGCGTGTTGGAGCTGTCGTAACGAAACTGGCCGACGCCAGCGTCAGTTCGTCGCGAGTCGCGCCGCCGGATCCTGGGCATAGTAGTCGCGCAGCAGATCGTAGAGCCGGGGATGGTCGCCCCTGAGTTCCACCGGGCAATCGAAAAAACACTCGGTGGCCACGGCGAAGAACTCGGCCTCGCTTTCGGCGCCGTAGGTATCCAGTAGCGTGGCGCGGCCGGCTTCAGCGTCGGTGATGAGTTGCTGATACTCTTGGGTCATGACTTCGTGCCAGCGGCGGCGCAACTCGCCACTGGCCAGCGGAGGGGTGCCGTTGGTGCTGCGATCGAGCATGTCGATCTGATGGGCAAATTCGTGCCAGACGAGATTGCGGCCATAGCCGGGATGGCGCGAGTCGCGGCGCACGTCGGCCCAGGAGAGGATCACGGGCCCACGATACCAGGCCTCGCCCGACCGCTGCGATTCGCCGGCGATCGACCAACCTTCGTACTGCCGCTCCTGCGGCACGGCATAGCTGGTCGGATAGACCAGGATCGACATCACGCCACGAAAGGGCTCGCCCTCCAGCCCCAGCGCCATCAGGCAGGCCTGGCCGGCGATGGTGACTTTCATCTCGTCGGTCAGTTCGAGCCCGCCGCAGCCCTCCCAATTCTTTTCGGCGATGAACACCCGCAGGTTATCGCGCAGCCGGGCCTGCTCGTCGGGCGTGAGCAAGGCGTAGTGCTCGACGTTCTTTTCCAGATACGTCGACCACGCGGCGGGAAACGGCGTGGCGAGCAACTTCTGTCGCCGCCGCCTGCGCAGCCAGGAAAAGATCATGACCGAAAACCCGCTGCCCTCATGGCAAAAGCGCGCCGTTTCAAAAAAGGCAACCTCAACCGTCGAGCGACCAGCCCGCGCGATAAGTGCGGCGAATGAATTCGTCGGCCGCCGAGTTGTTCGTGGCCTTGAGTGCCTCGGCATCCCACAGCAGTTTTTGCCCGACGGCACGATAACACACGTTGCCCAGCAGCACGGCCTCGGCCAATGCGCCCGAGTAGTCGAAGTTGCAGGTGGTGGGCCCGCGCGACTTGCAGGCCTGGGCCCATTCGGCCCAATGACCGATCGAATTGGGAATCGTCTGCGGCGGCGCGGCGGGGTCCTTGCCGTCAAGCATGAACAGTTTGCGGGTGCCATAGTCACTCAGCAGCCTGCCGCCGGCGCCTTCGAACAGCACGGCCGAGGTCTTGCCATATTCCTCGGCGCCCGGCGGACGCCACGCGCCGTGATACCACGTCAGGTGTACCGACGGCTGGCTGCCGCGGGCGGGGAAATGATAGTCGACCTGCATGTTGTCGGGCACGTCGTTGTCGCCGGTCGAGGTTTTCTCGCCCTTGGCTTCGACCGACGTCGGATAGCGCAAGTCGAGGGCCCAAAACGGCAAATCCATGAAATGACAGCCAAAGTCGGCCAGCGTGCCGCCGCCAAAGTCCCACCAGTACCGCCAATTGAAGTGGAAGTGCGCGGGGCCGAACGGCCGCATCGGAGCGGGACCGACCCACAGATCGTAATCCACTGTCGACGGCGGCATGCCGCTCGTGGCCCGCTTGCCCGGTCGAATGCCACCTCCCATCCACACGTGGACCCGCGACACCGGGCCGATCTGCCCGGCCTGGACGATCTCGACCACGCGGCGATAATTCTCGCCGGCATGAATCTGCGTGCCCATCTGGGTGACGGCCTTCTTTTCGGCCGCCAGGTTGCGCATCTGCCGCACTTCGTACACCGAGTGGGCCAGCGGCTTCTCGCAATACACGTCCAGCCCGCGGCGCAGCGCCCACATCACCGGAATGGCGTGCGTGTGGTCGGGCGTCGACACCACCACGGCATCAAGCCCCTTCTCCTGATCGAACAGCTTGCGGAAATCGACATAGGTCTTGGCTTGCGGAAACCGCTCGGTCATCTTGCCCAGGTTCTGCGAATCGATGTCGCACAGCGCGACGATGTTTTCGCTGACCAGGTTGTTGATGTTGTCGGCGCCTTTGTTGGCCACGCCGATGCAAGCGAGGTTGAGCTTTTCGTTGGGGCTGCGCGCGGCCCAGGACCGTTGCGGGCGGGCAAGCAGGCCGGCGCTGAACGTGGCCGTGCCGGCCGCCATTGCCTTGCGCAAAAACGCGCGCCGTTCCATGTGCTCGGAGATCATCGGTTTCCTCGCTCGGGGCTGGGTCGCGGGAGGGTGGAGATAACGGAGGCTCATCAATTGTGAGTTGCCGCCCAGGTCGCGTCAACGGAGTACGCAGACGCTGCGGCTCGGTGCGCCTCGGTTGCACGCGCCGCGCAAGCCGTGCAACGATCTCCGGTCTCGACACACGGCGACCGCCATAACCCTCGCTCGGCCGCGTTTCACTCGCTTGTCGACTTTCGCCCCCAGGGGTATAATCCGGCTCAAATTACCCGTGAAATGAGGACTTGTCGACCGACCCGTGGCGCCGGATCGGTCAGCTTTTCGAAGGAGGAAATTCGTGGCAATTCGCGTTGGCATTAATGGCTTTGGTCGCATCGGACGACTCGTGTTTCGCAACCTGATGGCCCGCTCGAAGGAATTCGACGTCGTGGCCATCAACGACCTCACCGACAACCACACTCTGGCCACGCTGCTCAAGTACGACAGCACCCACCGCCGCTATCCGGGCACGGTCACCTACGACGAGCAGTTTCTCACGGTCGACGGCAAGAAGATTCGCGGGCTCAAGGAACGCGAGCCGGCTAAGTTGCCCTGGGGCGAGTTGAACGTCGACGTCGTGGTCGAGAGCACCGGGCTGTTCACGGCCCGCGAGTCGACCAAAGACGGCAAGACCAAGCCCGGCTACGACAGCCATCTCAAGGCCGGCGCCAAGCGCGTCGTGCTCAGCGCCCCGGCGAAGGACGGCGCCGATCTGACGGTGGTGATGGGCGTCAACGACGACAAGCTGACCGGCGAACAGAAGTGCATCTCGAACGCCAGTTGCACGACCAACTGCCTGGGCCCGCTGGCCAAGGTGTTGCACGAAACGTTTGGCATCACCAAGGGCCTGATGACGACCGTACACGCCTACACCAACGATCAGCGGCTGCAAGACATGCCGCACGACAATCTCTATCGTGCCCGCTCGGCGGCCCAAAACATCATTCCCACCACCACGGGCGCCGCCAGCGCCATTGGACTGGTGATTCCCGAATTGGCCGGCAAGCTGACCGGCATCTCGTTGCGCGTGCCCGTGCCGACCGGCAGCCTGGTCGACCTGACCACGGTCATGGCCCGCAATGTGACCAAGGAAGAGGTCAACGCGGCCGTCAAGAAGGCGGCCGAAGGCAAGCTCAAGGGCATTCTGTCCTATAACGAAGATGCGATTGTCTCGACCGACATCATCGGCGACCCGCACAGCTCGATCTTCGTGCCCGACTGGACGCAGGTGCTCGACGGCAACATGCTCAAAACCCTCAGTTGGTACGACAACGAATGGGGTTATAGCTGCCGCACGGCGGATCTGATCGCCAAGGTCGGCAAGTTGTTGTAACGCCGCCGCAAGCACGTCTTGCCGGAAGTTTCTCACCCATGCCCGTCGTGCGCACGTTGTCGCGCGGCGGGCATTGTGCATCTCAGGCCGTCACGATCGAGCGATCACGCGACAACGGCAGTTTGGCCTATGCCATTCGGGGTAAACCCGGCCGCCCGCTGGCGGTCACGCTGCTGGCTTCTCCGCTCGATGATCGCTGCCGCGCGGGACGCCCGCGTGCCAGGCCGGCACGTTGCGCCGCTGGCAATCGTTGACGACAAAACCAACATCAGAGACCTGCGGCGCCGCTTTGGTCCGTTGGCCAAAGCCTGAGCCCGAGTTGCCTGAGACCTGCAATTGGAACAATAAAAAACCGGGCGCATGCGATTTCGATTTTTTCTCTGCCACCGCGAGCTAGCGCGCGAGATTCGCTTCAGCCTTCCCCGAAGTTTGCGTCTCTGCTCAAATACGTGCATGGGCGTCGACTTCCCTGGCCTCGAGGGCTGATGGTTCATGAACTTGCCAACCGCGTCGGTTCGTGCGGGCTTCTTGGTTGCCTTGGGCTTGGCGGTTGCCGGCTGCGGCGAAGGACCGCCGAAGGTGCAACAGGAAGTGCCCGTGGTCCCAGTCAGCCAGCCATTGCGGCGCGACGTCACCGACTATGCCGACTTCACCGGCCGCACCGAGGCGGTGGAGCGCGTTGACATCCTGCCGCGCGTCACTGGCTATCTGGTCGAGATGCCGTTTGTCGAAGGCTCGGAGGTCAAGGCCGGCGACATGCTCTTCAAGGTCGACCCGCGTCCCTATCAGAGCCAGCTCGATCAATCGAAGGGACAGGTGAATCTTTATCTGGCCCAGTTGCGGTTGGCGCGGGCCACGTATGAGCGGGCCCTGGCCATCGCCAAGACGCCCGGGGCCATCAGCGTGCAGGAGCTCGATCAGGACAAGGCCGCCGTCGAAGAGGCCGAAGCCCAGATCAAAGCCTCGCAGTCCAGCATGGAGGTGTATCACCTGAATGTCGATTTCACGCGCGTCACCTCGCCCATCGACGGCCAGGTGAGCCGCTATTACCTGACGCGCGGCAACCTGGTCAATCAAGATCAGACCCTGCTCACGACCGTCGTCTCGCTCGACCCGATGTTTGCCTACTTCGACATGGACGAGCCGACCCTGCTGCGCATTCGCCGAGCCATCAACGAGGGTCGCATCAAGGTGCCCGAGCGCGGCAGCGTACCGGTGATGATGGGCTTGCAAGGCGAGCAAGGCTATCCGCACGAAGGCACGATCAACTTCATCAACAACCAGGTCAATCCCACCACCGGCAGCATCCTGGTCCGCGGGGTGTTCGCCAATCCCAAGCCGGCCTCGGGCGCGCGGCTGCTCTCGCCGGGTATGTTCGTGCGCATCCGGCTGCCCATCGGCCAACCGCATCCCGAGCTGCTGGTGATCGACCGAGCCGTCGGTTCGGACCAGGGTTTGAAATTCGTCTACGTGGTCGATGAGAAGAACCAGGTGCAATATCGCCGCGTGACGACCGGCCCGTTGCAGGAAGACGGATTGCGGGTGATCTCCGACGGGCTGAAATTGGGCGAGTGGGTCGTGGTCGGAGCGCTGCAGCAAGTGCGACCGCGCACCGAGATCCGGCCCGAACGCATGCCCATGCCCACGCTCGGCCCCGCCGAAAGCGGCAAATCCTCTCCGGGTGACAACTCCGAGCCCAAAGCAGCCGCCGGCGCGCAGCCTGACACCACGGGCCCCTCGCCCGACCAGCCGCCGAAAGGTGACAAGCCGCCGAAGACTGGCCGACCGACGAAAGCAAGCGAGCCCCCAGGCGACCAGCCGCCCGCGGCGAAGCCCGCTCGGCCGCAAGCGCCGACGCGCGACCAACCCGCCACGCCGCGCGCCGATCAGCCGGCCGCACCAACCGGGGGCGCCGACCGTCTGCCTCAAGTGCCCCGCCGACCCCAGCAGCCGGCCGATTCCAACCCGCGGTAAGACGCACCGGGCATGATTTCGTATTTCTTCATCGATCGTCCGATCTTCGCGGCCGTGGTGTCGATCGTCATCACGCTTTGCGGCGCGATCGCGGTCTTGTTCTTGCCGATCGCGCAATATCCGCCGATCACCCCCCCTTCGGTGCAGGTGGCGATCAATTATCCGGGCGCCAGCGCTCAGATCGTGACCGACACGGTCGCTGCCCCCATCGAGCAGCAAGTCAACGGCGTGCCGGGCATGCTTTACATGGCGTCGCAGATGGGCAACGACGGCTCCTACACGCTGACCGTCACGTTCGACATCGGCGTAAGCCTGAACACAGCGCTGGTCATGGTGCAAAACCGCGTGGCCCTGGCCATGCCCCAGTTGCCCAACGAAGTGCAGCAACAGGGAATCACGATTCGCAAGAAGACGCCCGACATCCTGATGATCGTGAACTTCATCTCGCCCGATCACCGCTACGACGACATCTATCTGAGCAACTTTGCCACGATCTACATCCGCGACGAGTTATTTCGTGTCGCTGGCGTCTCGGACGTAACCTACCTGGGCCAGCGCGACTACAGCATTCGCGTCTGGCTCGATCCACAGAAGTTGGCGGCTTGCAACATGACCGCCACGGACGTGGCCAAGGCGGTGCGTAGCCAGAATATTCAAGCGCCGATCGGCCAAATCGGCGTGCCGCCGGCCTCGAGCGACCAGACGTTTCAATTGCCGCTGAACACGCTGGGCCGGTTGAGCGAGCCGGAACAATTTGCCGACATCATCGTCAAAGTGGATCGTGGCACGCCGGCCCCCAGTCTTTCCGGCGCCACGCCGCCGTCGCAAGCCGCCTTTGGCATGCCCGTCCCTGGGCGAGCCAGCGGAGGACAGACTTCCCAAGCGCTGACCACCTCGCGCGTCGGCGGCACCGGCGGCGCCGCCACGGCCTTGTCGGTGCTGACGACCAGCGGAGCCGCTACGACCAGCGCCAGCCTGAGCCAAACCGGCGCCGCCGGCGCCGTTGGCTTGGGCATGGGCGGAGGTTCGGTCAGCGCACCCGGACTGGCCGTCGGCGCGCTCACCGTACCGGCCGTCGGCTCGTCGGTGTTGAGCCGGGCCGCCATCGCCCAAGGCATCGGCACCACCACGCTGATGGGCACGCGCACCGGCACCGGCGCCAACAGCTTCGGTTCGACCAGCGGCCTCAGCGGCGGGGCGACCAGCGCCGGCGGCGCCACGGCCACCGGCGGCGGCACCACCACCGGCGGCGCCAACACGATTGGCGGCGGCACCACGACCGGCGGCGCTCTCGGCGGCCGCACGCCGGGCCAGACGGCCAGCGAATTGACGACCAGCGCCGCGACCGGAGCGGCCTCTGGCATCGGCATCTCCTCGGGCGGGGCGCCACGTACCGGACCGACGACACCTTCGACCAGCATCGTTCGATTGCGCGACGTGGGCCGCGTCGAGATGGGTGCCCAGCAATACAACATGACCTGCACGTTCGACGGCGAGCCCTCGGTCGGACTGGGCGTGCGGCAACTGCCCGGCACCAACGCATTGGACGTCGCCGAGCGCGTGCGGGCGAAAATGGAGCAGCTGCGCAAGCGCTTTCCCGACGGCATCGACTACGAAATCGCGTATGACATCACGCCCTACATCCGCGAATCGGTCAAAGACGTGCTGATCACGCTCTTCGAGGCCGTGGTGCTCGTGGGACTCGTGGTGCTCGTGTTCCTGCAAAACTGGCGAGCCGGCATCGTGCCGCTCGTGGCCGTACCGGTGGCCATCGTCGGTACGTTCGCCGTCATGCTGGCGTTGGGCTTCAGCCTCAACAACATCTCGCTGTTCGGCCTGGTGTTGGCGATCGGGATCGTCGTGGACGACGCGATCGTGGTGGTCGAGAACGTCGAACGCTGGCTCGACCAGGGATTCTCCCCGCGCGAGGCCACGCGCCGGGCGATGGACGAAGTGACCGGACCGGTGATCGCCGTGGCCTCGGTGCTGACGGCCGTGTTCGTCCCCTGCGCATTCATTAGCGGCATCACCGGGCAGTTCTTCCGCCAGTTTGCCGTCACGATCGCCGTCTCGACGATCTTCTCGGCGATCAATTCGCTCACGCTCAGTCCGGCCCTGGCCGCGATCTTGCTGCGCCCGCGCGGCGCGAAGCGCGATCCGCTGACCTGGACGATCGATATGTCCCTGGGCTGGTTCTTCCGCCTGTTCAATGCCACGTTTGGCACCGGCACCAAGGTCTATGCCTGGCTCGTGGGCAAGGCGCTGCGCCTCAACGTGATCGTGCTGCTGGGCTATGCGGGACTAATCGTGCTGACGTTTTGGATGTTTGGCAGGGCGCCCACCGGCTTCGTGCCGCAGCAAGACCAAGGGCGATTGATCGCCAGCATTCAGACGCCCGACTCGGCTTCGCTCGAGCGCACGATGGCGGCGATGCGCGAAGTCGAGAAGTTGACGCGCGAGACGCCGGGCGTGGCCCACGTCACTTCGGTCTCCGGCTTGTCGTTTCTACAACAGGCCAACAGCGCCAACTTCGCCTCGATGTTCATCGTGCTCGATCCGTTCGAAGAGCGGCGTACCCCGGAGCTGCGCGATACGGCAATCATGGCCGCGCTGCGCAAGAAATGGGCCGCCAACGTCAAGGACGCGCTGGCGACCGTTTACGGCGCCGCGCCGATTCCAGGCCTGGGCGTGGCCGGTGGCTTCAAGCTGATGGTCGAAGACCGAGGCGGCCTGGGCGTGCGCGAATTGCAGAAGCAGACCGACAAGCTCGTGCAAAAGATGAAGGCCATGCCTAGCCTGACCGGCGTCTCGAGCCAGTTCCGCTCCAACACGCCGCAGCTCTTCATGGATATCGATCGCGCCAAGGTCGAATCGGTGGGCGTGAAGATCGAAGACGTCAATCAGACGTTGGCGATTTATCTCGGTTCGCTCTACGTCAACAGCTTCAACGCCTTCGGCCGCCACTGGCAAGTCAATCTGCAAGCGGAGGGAAATTTTCGCGATCGAGTCTCGGCCCTCAATCTGCTCCAGGTGCGCAACAAATGGGGCCAGATGGTACCACTGATGAGCCTGGTCAACCTGCGCTCGATCGGTGGACCGGTCTTCATGACGCGCTACAACTTGTCCACGGCTGTCCCGATCACCGGCAACCTGGCTCCTAACGCCAGTTCGGGCGATGCGATCAAGGAGATCGACGAGTTGACCGACTCCGAGCTGCCGCTGTCGATGAACACCGAGTGGACGGAGCTGATGTTCATGCAGATTCGCGCGGGCAACACCACGATCTACATCTTCGCGCTGGCCGTGGCCTGCGTCTTCCTGGCTCTGGCCGCGCTCTACGAAAGTTGGTCGCTGCCGCTGGCCGTGATTCTGGTCGTGCCGTTGTGCTTGCTGTGCTCGGTCGCTGGCGTGCTCTACACGAACAACTCGGTAAACATCTTCGTGCAGATCGGCCTGGTCGTGCTGGTCGGACTGGCCTGCAAGAATGCGATCCTGATCGTCGAGTTCGCGCAGGCGATGCACGACGAGGGGCGCTCGCGCTTCGAGGCGACCGTCGAGGCCTCGCGGTTGCGGCTGCGGCCGATTCTGATGACGTCGTTTGCCTTCATCCTGGGCGTCTTTCCGCTGGTGGTGGCCAACGGCGCCGGCGCCGAAATGCGCCGCTCGCTGGGCACCGCCGTGTTCAGCGGCATGTTGGGCGTCACGCTATTCGGCATCTTTCTGACGCCGGTCTTCTTTTACGTGATCCAAGGGCTGAGCGAGACGCGGCTGTTCACCGCCGTGCTAACGCAGTGGATCGGCTCCTGCCTGCTAGGCGGCTGCGTGGGCCTGGGCATCGGCTACATGCTGGGAGAGATGCACGTCGCACGGCCGATTTTGGCGATGGTTGTCGGCGGCTCGAGCGGCGTCCTCGTGGCGCTGATGGTGCTGTGGCGCACGGGCCGGCCGTTCCCCTTCCTGCGGCGACACATCACCGACTCGCCCGAACCAGGGCCCGGCGGAAATAAACATCCATGATTTCCAATTTCTTCATCGACCGCCCCATTTTCGCCACGGTCGTGTCGATCGTGTTCGTGCTCGCCGGCGGCGTGGCCGTGTTCACGCTACCGATGGCCCAATATCCCGATGTCACGCCCCCCACCGTGCTGGTCACCGCCCGCTATCCCGGGGCCAACGCCGAAACGGTGCGCGACACCGTGGCCGCGCCCATCGAGGAACAGGTCAGCGGCGTCGAAGGCATGATGTACATGTCGTCGCAATCGACGAACGACGGCGCCTACAACCTGACCGTTACCTTCAAGCTGGGCATGGACTCGGACATGGCCCAGGTGCTCGTGCAAAACCGGGTGTCGCTCGCGCTGCCCGTGATTCCGCCACTGGTGCAAAGCGAAGGCATCACCGTCAAGAAGATGTCGCCCAACACGATGATGATGGTGAACCTGGTTTCGCCCGACAATCGCTATGACGCCATCTTCCTCAGCAACTACGCCACGATCTATCTCAAGGACGAACTGGGCCGACTGCCGGGCGTCGCCGGCATTACCTATCTCGGGCAGCGCGACTACAGCCTGCGAGCCTGGCTCGATCCCGACAAGCTGGCGGCTCTCGGCCTGAGCGCGATGGACGTGGTCAATGCCATCAGCCAGCAAAACCTGCAAGTGGCCGCCGGCCAAATCGGCCAGCAACCGGCGCCGAAGGGACAGCAATTCCAACTCACAATCAACACCCTGGGCCGGCTCACCGATCCCGAGCAATTCGCCAACATCATTCTCAAGGCTGGCTCCGGTAGCAACCCGCTGATCCAATCGCCCGCGGGCATGTCCAACCAGTTGCCGGCCGCCAACACCCAAGGCCTAGCCCAAAATGCCTCGCCCACGATGGCCACCGGGCCGGTCGCGCAGACCACGGGCATCGTGCGGCTGCGCGACGTCGCCCAGGTCGTGCTGGGCTCGCAACAATATGAGCAAAGCTGCACGCTCGATGGCCAGCCCTCGGTCGCGCTGTCGATCTATCAGTTGCCTGGTTCCAACGCGCTCGATACCGCGGGCCAGGTCTATGCCAAGATGCGCGAATTGAAGGCGCGATTTCCCGACGGCCTCGACTACCAGATCGTTTACGACACGACGCCATTCATTCGCGAGAGCGTGAACGAGGTTTACTACACGCTACGCGACGCGGTGATCCTGGTGGCGATCGTCGTGCTCGTGTTCCTGCAGGATTGGAAGGCCATGATCTTGCCGATGATCGACGTGCCAGTATCGCTGATAGGCACCTTCGCGGTCATGGCCGCGCTCGGCTTCACGCTCAACAATCTCACGCTGTTCGGCCTGGTGCTGGCCATCGGCATCGTCGTGGACGATGCGATCGTGGTGTTGGAAAACATCGAACGGCTGATCGCCACGGGGCTCGATCCGCGCACCGCGACGATCAAGGCCATGGAGGAAATCACCGGCCCGGTGCTGGCCATCACGCTGGTACTGGCCGCGGTCTTCATTCCCTGCTGCTTTTTGGGGGGCGTGACCGGCCAGTTCTTCCGGCAGTTCGCGGTCACGATCGCGGTGTCGACGATCATCTCGGCGGTCAACGCGTTGACGATGACCCCTTCGCGAGCCGTCGTGATCTTCAAGACCGAAGAAGGGGGCGCGGGGCACGCACCCCATAAGGAAGCCTTGCCGTGGTGGATCTTTGCCTTCGTGGGGGGCTTCATCACCAGTTGGCTCGGTGAAGATCTGGCGGCCGGCCACTTCGGCTTGCCAGCCCCCGGCGCCAACGTCGAACCATCCGCCTGGTGGCTACCGTGGACGGTCTGGGTCGGTTGTTTCATTCCGGGCGCGCTCGCCGGCGCAATCGTGGGCTGGATCATCATCCGGCCCGTCAACGCCACGCTGGGCTGGCTGTTCCGCGCCTTCAACCGCTACTTCGATCGCATGACCGACTTCTACGGTCGCACCGTGGGCCTCGTGCTCAAGATGAGCGCCATCGTCTGTTTCGTCTACGGCGGATTGCTGCTGCTCACCTACTGGCAATTCAATCGCACGCCGACCGGCTTCGTTCCCCAGCAAGACAAGGGCTATCTGCTGCTCAACGTGCAACTGCCCGACTCGGCCTCGGTCGAGCGCACGGAGCGCGTGATGGCCCAGATCGAAACGCTGGCCCGCAACACGCCGGGCGTGGCCCACACGGTCGGCATCTCGGGCCAGTCGCTGATCCTCAACGCCAACGCGCCCAACCTGGGGTCGATGTATGTGATGCTCGACGAATTCTCGCACCGTCACGGCGCGAACCTCGACGCCGACTCGATCGCGGCCGAACTGCGCGATCGCTGCCAGCGCGACATCAGCGAGGCGATCGTGACGGCCTTCGGCGCCCCGCCGATCGACGGACTCGGCACGACCGGCGGATTCAAGCTCGTGCTCGAAGACCGCGGCAACCTGGGCCTGCCCGAGTTGGAGCGGGTGGCCAACAAGATCGTCGAGACGGGCAACAAGACGCCGGGGCTGCAAGGGCTGTTCAGCAGCTCGGGCGCCAATACACCCTGGGTCTATCTTGAAATCGATCGCACCAAGTGCATGGCCCTCGGCGTGCTGGTGAGCGACGTATTCAACACGCTGCAGATCTACGTCGGCAGCTATTACGTCAACAACTTCAACGAGTTCGGCCGCACGTGGCAGGTGAACGTCCAGGCCGACGAGCGGTTCCGCGACAAAGTGCCCGACATTCGCCAACTTCAGGTGCAAAACAATCAAGGCCAGATGATCCGCCTGGGCACGCTGATGGAAGAACGCGACACCAGCGGCCCGGTGATGGTGATGCGCTACAACATCTATTCAGCCGCCGCGATCACGGCCAACGCCGCGCCGGGCACGGGCTCGGGCGAGGCTGTCGCCAAGTTGCAGGAAATCGCCGAGAGAGAAATTCCGCAGTCCATGGCAATCGATTGGACCGAGTTGGCCTATCTGCAATTGCAAGCCGGCAGCACGGCCATGTACTTTTTCGGACTGGCCGTGGTGTTCGTGTTCCTGGTGCTGGCGGCCCAGTATGAAAGCTGGTCGTTGCCGATGGCGGTCATCCTGGTGGTGCCGATGTGCCTGCTCTGCTCCGTGATTGGCGTCGGCGTGGCGCGGTCGGAAGTGAATCTGTTCACGCAAATTGGTTTTGTCGTGCTCGTGGGCCTGGCCAGCAAGAACGCGATCTTGATCGTCGAGTTCGCCAAACAGAGCCACGAGCAGGGCAAGTCGCGGCTCGACGCGGCGCTCGAGGCCAGCCGACTGCGTCTTCGGCCCATTCTCATGACTTCCTTCGCGTTCATCCTGGGAGTCGTGCCGCTGGTCGTGGCCAAGGGCGCGGGTGCCGAAATGCGACGAGCCCTGGGCGTGGCCGTGTTCAGCGGCATGTTGGGCGTGACGCTGTTCGGCATTTTCCTCACGCCAGTCTTCTTCTACGTGATCAGCTATTTCGGCGGTGGCGAAAAGAAACCGAAGACGCGCGAGGAATCGCCCAAGACCGAAGAAAAGCCGGTGGCGAGCGACAGCGTCTAGCCATCTCAAACCTGCTGAAGCGGACTGGCTTTTTCCTTTGCGTTCAGCCATCTGTTCGGTGTCCAATTCTCTGGGTGTTAAACTTTGCCGGCCCGAGGGCATGAGCCCATTTCCCGACACCCGCACAGCTTACCCAACGCGATTTCCCGTCACGCCTGCTACAAGTGTGCGTGCAGGTGCAACCGTCTTTCGTCCTGAGACGGCTTGGGGGAGGCCGATACTCAGATTGGGTCGCTGGCGACGGCGGCTCGATGCGCGCACGGACGCGCGCAGACCATGCCGCACCGGAGTTAAACGGTGACGGCCATTGGGCGAGACTTCGCTTTCGCCCGCAGGGACGCAGTTGTGCAGGCAGGACGCCCGCGGCAACCCGATTCGACGCTGCACTCGAGGGCCGCGCGGGCTCTTGCGACCGCGATCGCGCCGCGCTCAACCCAGCGCCCCGCCACGCTGGCGCCTTGCCTGTTGATGATCCTGGTGCTGGTGCTCACCAGCGGATGCACAAGCTTTCGCGAGTATGTCGGCAACCGCTTCAAGGTGGGTCCCAATTATAAAAAGCCGGCCGCCCCGGTGGCCGAGCACTGGATCGACGCCAACGACGTCCGCATTCGCAGCAAGACCGATGATCTCTCGCGCTGGTGGAGCTGCTTTCACGATCCGGTGCTCGATCGGCTGATTGCCGACGCCTATCGCCAAAACCTGACCCTGCGACAGGCGGCGTTTCGGGTGTTGCAGGCCCGGGCGGTGTTCGGAGTGGCTTTTGGCAATATCTTCCCGCAAGCCCAGCAGTTGACGGGCGACCACACCCAGAACGCGGTGACCACGCAGACTGCTAACCGCAGCTTCGTGGCTCAGCGCTACTATCCACAGTGGGACTTCGGGCTCACCATGGGGTGGGAACTCGATTTTTGGGGTCGCTTGCGCCGCGCGATCGAGGCGGCCGGAGACCAAGTCGACGTCTCGGTGGAGAACTACGATGACGTGCTGGTGACGATGTTGGGTGACGTGGCGTCGGATTATGCGCTGATTCGCATCTACCAGGCCCAAATCGCCTACACCCGCGCCAACGTCGAGCTGCAAAACTCGGTGCTCACGCTGGTCAAGGCCCGCTATCAAGGCGGCACCGTCACCGAGCTGGACGTCGACCAGGCCGAAAGCGTGCGTGCGCAAACGGCCTCGCAGATTCCGGCGTTGGAAATCAATATGCGCCAGACGTGCAACGCCCTGTGCGTGTTATTGGGCATGCCGCCCGAGGAACTGTTGCATCGGATTGGCGACGGAGCCATTCCCACCGCTCCGCCCGAGGTGGTCGTGGGCATTCCGGCCGACCTGTTGCGGCGGCGGCCCGACGTTCGCGCCGCGGAACGCACTGCCGCCGCCCAGTCCGAGCAAATCGGCATCGCCATGGCCGAGTTTTATCCGCACATTTATCTCAACACGACGATGAGCTATTCAGCCGAGACTTTCCCTAAACTGTTCAACTCAAAGGCCCTGCAAGCCACTTCCGGGCCCAGCTTTCAGTGGAACGTGCTGAACTACGGCCGCATTCTGAATAACGTCAGAGCCCAAGACGCCCTCTTTCAGCAACAAGTTTTACAGTATCAAATTACTGTACTGAACGCTGCGCAGCAGGTCGAGAACGGCCTGGTCACCTTCCTCAAGTCGCAGCAGCAAACCCTCGAGCTGGTCAACGCGGTCGACGCAGCCGGCAAGGCCGTCAACATCGCCGTCGTGCAATACAAGGGAGGGCTGATCGACTTCAACCGCGTGGCGCTGTTGGAACAAAACCTCGTGCAATATCAACTCCTGTTGGCCCAAGCCCGCGGCGCTATCGTTACGGGCTTGATCACCACCTATCGCGCGTTGGGCGGCGGCTGGGACTATCGCCTCGACCCCGCTTCGAACACCGCTCCCGGCCTGGGCACGCCGCGACCCGAGGTCGTGCCCGCCGTGCCGCCGCGACCGATCGAACACCTGCCGCCGCCGGCGCTCGAGCAGCGGTAGCCGCGCTGCCGACGTGGCTTCTTGGACTGTCTGCGCTTAAACGTCGGGTGCCACGGGCATCTTGCCCGTGTCCTGGCATTGCACTGGCGACACGCCAGTGCCACACGCAAAACGACCATCAAGCGCTGTCATTCCCTTATTGCGGCACGAAGAGATTGCCCGCCTCGCTCGGCCTCACGCTGCCCCGCCGGCCCAACTGATCGCGCGACTGGAAGTCCGCCAGCACCTGCGCGTCGATCGGCGTGTTGGCGATGAATCGCGCCCCGCCCACGTCGAGCCGGCCGAACAGCACGCAGCGCTCGGGGCCATTCTTGCCGTGCATGATGGTATAGGTTTCGACCGTGGCGGGCCCGGCCGCTTGCTCCACGAGCGCGGCTTTGGGCAGCGAGTCGAGCTCTCGCTGCAACACGCTCGGATCTTCGCGCTGCCAGCGGCCCTCCACCGGCCTGGTCGAATAGACGCCGAACGAATGCTTGGTCACATAGTTCCCGTTGGCGGTCACTAGACCGAAGGCACCGGGCTTGGCGCGCACCCGACGCATCATCTCGGCGATCGAGTGCGTGACATAGTTGTTGCCGGGTCCCCCGAAGAACGGCAGCCCGCCAGTGACGGTCAAGCCGCGCGGATCGTCCTCGGTCAGGCCGATTTCCTGGCAGCCGATTTCGACCGCGGCCGGAAAGCAACTGTACAGATCGAACGAGTCGATCTCATCGAGCCGCCGCCCCGCCATGGCCAGCGCCCGCCGCGCGCCCATGCGAATCGCCGCCGAGCCGGCCAATTCGACGCGCTCGGAGACATGCCAATGATCGTGACCATCGGCGCAACCGTGCAGGAAGACCCACTTGGTCTGGGGAATCCCCAATCGCTGGGCCTCTCCCACCGACGTCATCACCAACGCCGCCGCCTGATCGATGAAGGCATTCGAATTCATCAGCTTCGGATAGGGAAATCCGATCCAACGATTGTCCGCGTCAACCGTGGCCAAGCGCTCGGCCGAATAGACCTCGCGGCGCGTGGCCAGCGGATTGGCGGCGGCCACCTGCGAAAATCGCGCGAACAGACGGCCCATCTCCAGCAGATGCTCCTCGATCGTCCGCCCCAGTTTGCCGCGAATCGCGTTTTCGACCAGCGGATACATCGCGATCGCCGCCCGCAGGTTGTGGCGAGCCTCTTCGTCGCTCCACGCGCGGCGCGCATCGCCGATCATCTCGGGCTCTCCGCCCGGCTCTTCGTTCCACGAGGCGCTGGCGCCGACCCGTTCCAACCCGCGCTGCGTGCGCAAGGCCTCGCCGCCCGCCAGCAGCACGGCCCGCATCTCGCCGCGCGAAATGGCCTCGGCGAAATGGTTGACCAGAAACTGCGGCATGTTGCCGCCGCTGTGCGTATAGATGTGACGACGCGCCGCGATGTGCAACCGCTGGGCGATGCTCTTGGGCGGATTGGTCGACGTGCCCAGGTTCGTGGCAAAGCGGTAAGAGCTGTCGGCAAACAGCCGCACCATGGCCACGGTGTCGATCGCGGCGGCCAGCCCCGCTCCGCCCGCATCGGCCAGTGCCACTCGACCGGCCGCTGCGATCAAGTCGAATGGCGACCGCGCCGCCTCGCACGGCGTGGTCTGGTCGCTCACCTCGCCGCAACCCACCAGAATCGGGGTCGAAGGTTCCACGCACGTCCCCCGGCTATCGGCTGGTCCGCGCGGGCTGGCCATTCGGCAAGATACCCCGCGCCAAAATCGCCTCGGCGTCGGCAACGATCTCTGCGATGATGGCGCTGCAGGGCTTCACCTCGTGAATGCCGCCACAGCCCTGGCCGGCGGGGAAACAACTGTGTACCGGATCGGCCTCGGCCCACTCGGGCACCAGGAAGCCCATTAGCTTCTTCTCGCGCATCAGCTTGCCTTGTTCGCCGAAGGGCTTGATGTCTTGCGGCCGTTTTTCCCACTCGTCGGTCGTGGGGTTTCGCAAGGCCCGCAGCGTCTTGCCCGTCCAGCAGCGCGAGACCACGGTGTCGCTGTCGCTGGCCTTGAGAATGGCATCCTGATACACCTTGGCCGCCCGCGCTTCGGTCGAAGCGATGAACCGCGTGCCGATCCACACGCCCGCGCATCCAAACGCTAGCGCTGCCACCAGCCCACGTCCATCGAACACGCCGCCGGCCGCGATCACCGGGATCGACACGGCGTCCACCGCTTGCGGCAGCAGCGCGAAGGCGCCGACTGAACCGGTGTGCCCGCCGGCTTCCGAACCTTGCGCGATGATCATGTCGCAGCCCGCCTCGGCCGCCTTGCGGGCGTGTTTCACGTTGGCCGTGACCGTAATCACTTTCAGCCCGGCCTCGTGGCACATGCCCATCACGCGTTGCGGCACGCCCAGCCCCGAGGCAAAGCTGGTCGCGCCGCCGTCGATGATCCGCCTGACTTCCTCGACTGGATTATCGTTGCGGGCGTGCAACAAATCGACGCCGAACGGCTTGCTGGTCAGGCTGCGAATGCGAGTCAGTTCCTCGCTGATCTCGTCCAGCGACAGGTTGCCGGCTCCCAGCACGCCATATCCACCCGCTTCGCTGACGGCCGCCACCAGCTCGGCCAACGAGACGCCCGCCATGCCGGCCAGCATGATCGGGTATTTGATTCCCAGCATCTCGGTCAGTCGCGTCGGCAACATCGCAAACCTCCGCCTGGAAGGGAACCGTCAATTGAGCGTGACAAACTTGACGCACACCGGCGAGCCAACTTCGAGCTTCTGACCCGTGAGCGTTAGCTTGCCCGATTGCGGATCGATGCGAAAGACGACCACGGTGTGCGAATCCTGATTGCCGGCCAGCAGATACTTTCCGCTGGGGTCGATGCCGAATCCGCGCGGAACCTTGCCGAGCGTGGACTGGTTCTGCACGAAGCTCAGCTTGCCCGTTTTGTCATCCACGGCAAAGACCGTGATGCTGTCGTGTACCCGGTTCGAGCCGTAGACGAACTTGCCCGAGGGATGCACCTGAATTTCGGCAGTGCTCAACTCGGGTCGCACCTTGATTCCGTCGGGCAGCGTGGTGATGGTTTGCAGTTCGGTGAGCTTGCCGGCTTGCGGGTCGTAAGCAAAGGCCGTGGCCGTGCAGAGAATTTCGTTGATCACATAGGCATACTTGCCGCTGGGATGAAAGGCAAAATGGCGCGGACCACTGCCCGGCGCCACCGACGTCGACGGCGGATCGTTGGGCGTCAGCTTGCCGGCCGCCGGGTCGAGCCGGTAGACCAGCACCTGGTCCAAACCCAGGTCAGCGGCCACGGCGAAACGATTATTCGGGTCGACGTTGATCGAATGGGCATGCGGTCCGGCCTGCCGCTCGGGCGTGATGCTGTGTCCGGTGTGTTGAATGAAGGTTGACGCTGGACGCAGGCTGCCATCGGATTCGATCGGCAAGGCCGCCACGCTGCCGCCACCATAATTGGCCACCAGCACCGTCTTGCCCGATGCGTCGACCACGAGGTGACACGGTCCGGCGCCGCCCGATGACTGCTGGTTGAGCAGCTTGAGCTTGCCGCTGGCCGCGTCGATGGCAAATGCGCTGACGCCGCCGGCCGGCTTGCCGTCCAACTGATCGATCTCGCTAACCGCATACAAATATTTGCGATTCGGATGCACGGCCAGGAACGACGGACTCTTGACCTCGGCAGCCAAACCCAAGGGAGTACACTGCCCGCTGGCCAGATCGAGCCGATAGGCATAAATTCCCTGGCTCTTGGGACCCGTGTAGGTGCCCACATAGACCAGGCAAGTGCCAGCCAAGGGACGAGAGGCGTCGGTGGCATGGCCCCGAGCGGCGAAAGCACCGTGCAGCGCCGCAGCGAAACAGAACAAAAGCAACGTGGTGCGCAACATGGTGAGAGGCCCTTCGGGTTGCCTGGCTTCAGTACACTCAAAAAAGCGAGTGCCAGTATAGTCGATGCCGACCGGCGATTTTCGGCAATAATTTGTCTTCCGCGGCGAAAGTACGTTATAAACAGTTCGTCGGCCCTGACGGTGTCGGATTCCTTGTTGCTCCTGTTTTCTCCGGAGTATTCCCATGTTACGCCGCGTCCTGCTTGTCGGCGCCCTGTTGTGTGGCTTTTGCGCCGTCGCCCTGGCTCAGGTGACCCTGGAACCCAAATTCCCCGCCGGCACCTTCACCGTCGACACCGATGAACAAGTCGAACAAAAGCTAATCATCAATGGCACCGACGTCGACACCGGCGCCACCACGCACACGACCAGCAAGGGCGTCATCGGCGAGCGCGACGCCGAGGGCAAACTGCGCGTGCCGATCACGATCGAGTCCATGAAGATCAGCATGTCGGTCATGGGCATGGGCTACGATTTCGATTCGGCCAACCCCGACAATAAGGGCGAATCGCAACTCGAAGCCCTGCGCGATTTCCACAAGGCCTTGGCGAAGCGCACCACGACGCTGGTCTACGACAAATCCAATCGCGTCGCCGCCGTCGAGAGCGACCAAACCGCGGTCAATGCGTTGGGAACGGACGTGCAAAGCATCGTCAAGAGCCAGCTCGATCCGAACGTCTTGAAAGAGGCCGCCAACGAGGAGCTGGACCAGATTAAGAGCGACACGGTGAAACCAGGCGACACCTGGCAGCGCAGCAGCACGATGAACTTCGGCGCCGGGCAGATGATGCAATTCAAGACCGAGTACACCTATGCCGGGCCCGTTGAGAAGGACGGGAAAAAACTCGACAAGATCACTTCCAAAACGCTCGAAGTGAACTACATGCTGCAAAATTCACCCTTGCCGCTGGGCCTGAAAAACAGCGACCTGAAGGCCGCCGAGAGCGAGGGAATGATCCTCTTCGATCGCGAAATCGGCCGCGTCGTCGATTCCAACTCTAAGATGCGCATCACCGGCGACCTGACGTTCACCATCAACGACATGAACCTGCCCGCCAAGCTCGACCTGAAGATCCAACGCTCGTCGGTCGTCAAATAGCCGGCGGCCTCCTTAACCTGGCGACCCGTCAACCCAGCGACGTGGCCAGCAGCTCGCCGACCACGTGCGCACCTGTCACCGGCGAATCGGTCAGCGACTCTTCGCGGCCCAAGTGCTGGTACTTCAACTGGTCGTGATCGAGCCCCAACTGGTGCAAGATCGTGGCCAGCAGGTCGGGACAGCTCACGCGACCCTCGACCGACTTGTAGCCAAACTCGTCGGTGTTGCCATGCACGTGGCCCGCGCGAAAACCGCCGCCGGCCACGATCAGGCTGAAGGCATTGCGGTTGTGATCGCGGCCGGTCCCTTTTTGCGAAACGGGCAGCCGGCCGAATTCGCCGGTCCACAAGATGATCGTCGAATCCAACAGCCCGCGCTGCTTGAGATCCTGGATCAGGGCCATCGTCGGGCGATCGACTTGCGGACAAAGCGCCTCGAGACCCGGCTTGAGTCCCTCGTGATGGTCCCAGGCCATGGTGCCCGACTTGATCGGCGACATCAGTTGAATGAACCGCACGCCTGACTCGACCAGCCGTCGGGCCATCAGGCAACGGCGGCCAAAGTTCTCGGTGACCGGATTGTCGAGCCCATAAAGCTTGCCGGTCGCCTCGGTTTCGCCGCTGATGTCGAGTACGGCCTCGGCGCTGTGCTGCATCCGCGCGGCCAGCTCATAGTTGCGAATCCGCGCGTCGAGTTCCGTCTCGCGCGGATACATTTTTCGACGCTCCTCGTTCAAGCGGGCCAGCGCCAGCAGATTGTTGCGCTGCGCGCCCTCGGGCAGCGCCACGGCCGGATGCAGATCGAGCACGGCGGCGCCGCGCGACTGGATCTCGGTGCCGCGAAACACGGCCGGCAGCCAGCCGTTCTCCCACATCGTCGTGCCACCATTGTTGTAGCCATCGGGGTCGCGCAGCACGACGTAGGCCGGCAGGTTCTGATTTTCGGTCCCCAACGCATAGCTGATCCACGAGCCCAGCGCGGGCCGGCCGGGAAAAATCTTGCCGGTGTTCAAGCACCGCGTGGCTTGCGGATGGTTGTTGTTGTCGCTGAACATCGACCGCACCAGGCAGAACTCATCGGCCACCGAGCCGATATGCGGCAAAAGTTGCGACATCTCCAGACCCGAGCGGCCGTAGCGGCTGAACTGGAAGGGGCTGGCCATCAACTTTTTCTTTTCGCTGCCCGGCTGCAACGTTTCGACGTCGCCCGGATATTCCTGGCCGTCGCGCTTTTGCAGCTCCGGTTTCGGATCGAACAAGTCAACCTGGCTGGGTCCGCCAACCTGCATCAGCATGATCACGGCCGTGGCGCGCGGCTGCCGATGACCGGGCCGCTGTCGCAAATCGGATCCGCCCGGCCGAGCGATCTCCACTTCCACGGCGCCGGCGCGCTGCTGGCTGAACAGATGCGTCAGGGCCAGCGTGCTGAAGCCGCAGGTTGCCTGTTCGAGAAACGCACGGCGGCTCGGCAGCGTGAACGGATTGTTTATCATTGATCTCCTTCCACGGTCCACCGCTTATTCGACGTACAAAAACTCACTCGTATTGAGCAACGTGTGACACAATTGCACCAGGGCCTGATGCGCGGCGATTTCAGCCGACAGCCCCGCCTTGCGACCCAATTCAGTTTGCTGAGCCATCAGTTCAGCGCACGTGCCGGCTTCTTGCGCGTTCGGCCGCCGGGCGAGCGCCAGCCGAAAGGCAACCTCGATCCGTGCGTGCATCGCCGCGAGTGACTCCACGCGGGCCGCGAAGTCTTCGGCGCCGGCGGCAATGGTGGCGTCGTTCAGCATCACCAACGACTGCAAGGGCACGGCTGAATCGTCGCGCCGCAGGCAGTTGGTGGCCACCAGCGGCTGGTCGAACACGGTCAGCAGCGACAGGTTGTAAGCCCGACGCGTGAGCAGATAGATGCTGCGGCGGCAGGCGTCGGCCGGCTCGCCCAGCTTGTCTTGGGCGATCACCACCATGCCGTCGGCTCGCGAGTTGAGCATCACCGGCGGCCCGCCTGCCTTGCGATTCAACTTGCCGCTGACCGCCAGCACCGAATCGCGCACGACTTCCGACTCGAGCCGGCGCAACCGCATCCGCCACAACAGTTCGTTGCCCGGATCGATCGCCTCGGCATCGACTCCGCCCGACACCGGCGTCGGATGCGACGTTTGACGATAGGCGGTCGAGGTCATCATCAACTTCACCAACGGCTTGACGCGCCAGCCGCCGGCGATGAACCGCGCACTGAGCCATTCGAGCAGCTCAGGATGCGAGGGGGCCTGTCCTTGAATGCCGAAATTGTCGGGCGTTGCCACAATCCCACGGCCATAGAGCTGCTGCCAAAGCCGATTGACCATCACCCGCGCCAACAAGGCCGCGGCTGGTGAATCGGGCTCGGTCAGCCACCGTGCCAGCGCCGTGCGGCGGCCACTGGTTCCCTCGGGCACGGCCGTCTCGCGCGCCACGGCGGCGTCTTCCGTGCGGCACAGCACGCGCAAGAATCCGGCCGAGACGACTTGGCCGGGCGTCAACTCGCTGCCGCGCACGAGCAACCGCGTCTCGGGGGGCGGACCGACGTCGTAGAGCGCCTGAATCGTGCCCCAGCGGCGGCGTCCCGCCTCAATCGCTGAGATTCCGCTGTTCAGTTTCGCGGCCGTGGCTCGTTCGGGCTCGCTCAAGGCCGCCGTCACGTCTTCATTCCTGACGCTCACGCCGCTGAACTTGCCGGCCAGATACTTTTGCACTTCGTTTCGCTTGTCGGCCGGCGCCGCCAGCGCCGCGCGGACGTCCTCGCGAATCGCCATTGGCAGCGCCGCCAGGCGCTCCTCGAACAGCCGCGTCTGATGGGGCTGCCGGAGACTCGCCAGCGCCGCGCGCAATTCGCCCAGTCGCTGATCGAGCGTGGCGTTGTGCCGTTCGATTTCCGCCTGCTCGGCCGGCGAGACGTCGGCCAACACGCGCTGCTGGTCTTTTTTCGTTTCCGTCGCCACCACGGTCCGCCAGGCGTGCGGATTGTAGGCCGGCGTGAGCAGTGCCATCAGCCGGTAATAGTCTTCCTGCGGAATCGGATCGAATTTGTGGCTGTGACAGCGCGCACAGTTGAGCGTCAGCCCCAGCAAACCGGTGCCGACGATTTCCAGCGTGTCGTGCACGATGCCGAAAAAGTTCTGCTGAATGACGCCCACGTCCTCGTGCGTCAAATCGCGCGCAGTCCGCAGAAAACCGGTGGCAACCAGCGCCTCGCGAATCTCGGGCGTGAACCGCGCGGCCCGTCGCCAGTCGTAGATCTCGTCGCCAGCCAGTTGCTCGCGGACGAACCGATCGTAGGGCTTGTCTTGGTTAAAGGCCGCGATCACATAGTCGCGATAGCGCCACTTTCCCTCGCTCAGCAGGATGTTCGTCGCATCGGTGTCGAAGCCGATCGTGTCGACATAGCCCGCCACGTCGAGCCAGTGCCGCCCCATCCGCTCGCCGAAATGAGGCGAGGCCAACAACCGATCGACCAGCCGTTCGAACCGATCGGGCAATGCGTCGTTCTCGAACGCGTCCACTTCCTCGGGCGTGGGCGGAATGCCGATCAAGTCCAGATGAGCCCGCCGCACCAGCGTTGCCGGGTCGGCCTCGGCGGAGAACGCGAGTTGTTTGGCTTCGAGCCGCGCGAGCAGGAACGCGTCGACCGGCGTGCGCACCAGCGGCGTCTGCTTGACCGCCGGCGCGCTGCTCGCTGCCAGTGGCCGAAAGGACCAGAAGCGGCGATCGGCTTCGCTGACCGGCGAAATCGGCGGCGGCACGCGGTCGCGATCTTGCGCCACGGCCCCGCCGCGAATCCAGGCCGTGAGCGTGGCCGTTTCGGCGCTCGATAGCTTGCGCTGGCCCTTGGGGGGCATTTCGCCGGAGGTAATCTTTTCGAGCAGCAAGCTGGCCGCTGGATCGCCAGGCACGAGAGCCGGCCGGCTGTCGCCGCCGCGAGCCAGCGATGCCACCGTGCGCACGTCGAGCCCGCCTTTAGGCTCCTCCGCCCCGTGACAACCGGTGCAATGCACCGCCAAGATCGGCCAGGCGTCGCGCTCAAACGAGGGCGGCTCGCTCTCGGCGGCCGCAGCCGCGCCAGCAAGCAGGAACACCACGCCGAACAGCCGCACGCCCGAGCGGCAACGGTGCCGACCTCGCCGAGCGAGTGATTCGCAGCCGCGCGATGGATCGTACACCATGGCCGACGTCCCCCATGCCGGCGCCACCCTCGACGCCTGGTTGATTGGCCAGAATAACGCGCGTAGGATAGCCGTTCAACGGACAGCGGCGTTGAAGCCTGCTTTTTCAGCATTTGTCCGCCGTGTTGATTGTTTTGTAACGAATTACTAACCCGCGGCGCAAGCGAGGGCTCTTTCCCCGTTTGCTTGCGCAGCGAGTTATGGCCAACGGAGGTGGAACGTGGCACACGCTATCGAGATGGCATCGCGAAGAAAACAAACCGTTTGCCTGGCAGTGTGGTTCACCGTGGCCGTGTTCATGGCGCCACGAACCACGCTCACTCGCGCCGACGAGCCCGCAAGCGCGGGCGAGCCGCGCTTCGTCGATCTGTCGTTGCTCGTGGCACCGGAGATGCCAGGCTCGTGGCCAAACGCCGGCTTTCCACCATTTCACATGAACCATTATCTGCAGATCGGGCCGCTGAGCGCCTACAACAGCGACATCCTGGCGCTCGATGGCAACACCGGAACGCAACTCGACGTGCCGCCCCACTCGGTGCCGCTGCCCGAGACCAATCTTCCCAACGCCGGACCCTATGGCCGGATCACGACCGACAAGGTCTCCGCCTGGCAATTTGGCGGCGAGGCCTGCGTGGTCGATTGCCGTGACATTCTCAATTCGAAAACTGTCGGCCGCAGCGATCTGATCAAGGAGGAGCGCATCAAGGATTGGGAGAAAAAGCATCGGCAAGTCGGCTTCGGCGACGTCGTGCTCTTTCGCAGCGGCTACACCGATAAATACTACGAGCCGCTGCCGGCGGGGCGCCGCTACCTGGCCGATCCGGTCGAAGGCCGCGCGCCGGCCTGGCCCGACCCCAATCCCGATTGCATGGAGTTTCTGGCCAGCCGCAAAGTGATGGCGCTGGCGACCGACAGTCCCAGCATGGGCCCCATTCCCGATCTGGCCGAGCCCACGCACTTGGCGGGTCTCAAGTACGGCATGATCTGGACCGAGTCGGGCACGGCGTTCGACAAGCTGCCGGTCACCGGCGCGTTCTATTGCATGTTGGCGCCCAAGCATGCCGACGGACCGTATAGCGAGGGTCGAGCGCTGGCCGTGGTCGGCGACCCGCTGGCGCGGCGACTGATCGAGTCGGCCCGCAAGAAGCAGGCGGTCGATCTCTCGGTCGTGATGGCGCCTGACCTTCCGGTGGCCTGGCCCGGGGCCGGCGCGGGGCGGCATCGTCAGCCTTATTCGAAGGTGCCCCTGTTCTTCGCGGCCAACCTGGGGCGGTACCACGAGACGCATCTGTTCGATTCGCACAGCGGCACGCACTTGGTTCCGCCGTCCTATGCGCTGCCACCGGCCGGTTTCGACAACCAGACCTATGCGCCCGAAGTGAGAACGTGGCTCGCCGAGTACGAACAGAAGTACGGTCCGCGCGGTAACAGCGACGTGACGACCGAACAAGTACCGCTCGCGCAAACCTGCGGAAACGCGCGTGTGATCGACGTCAAGCATCGAATTGGAACGACCGGCCAGAATACCTGGCCGCGGTCGCCGGAAATCACGGTCGACGACGTGAAGAAACATGAAGAAGCTCACGGCACGCTCAAGCCGGGCGAGATCGTGATCTTCCACAGCGGCTACAGCGACGCCTATTACAAGCCACTGCCCGCGGGGTTGGCTTGCCTGGCCGAACCTCTCGACGGCAAGCGCGAAGGTTGGCCGGCGCCGGGCCCCGACGCGATCCTGTACCTGGCCAGCAAAGGCATTCGCTGCGTCGCGACCGATGGTCCGACGTTGGGCGGACCCGAGCCCAAGCGGGCCTTGATGACCTACTGGGCGCTGGGCAGTAAAGGTCTGGTCGGCGTCGAGTTTCTGACCGGCGTGGGCAAATTGCCCGAGGGCGCCTACTTCCTGTTCGCCCCGGTCAAGATTCGCGGCTGTCATGGCGGCCCGGGCCGGGCCTTGGCGTTCTTTTGACAGGCGCTTTTGAAAGGCGCTTTTGAAAGGCGCTTTTGAAAGGCGCTTTTGAAAGGCGCCGTCGCGAGCCATTTCGATTGACTTTCGACCCGTTGAATCGCGAAAATGGCGCTGGCGGCGCACCGGACGGCCCCTTCGCCGGACGACGAGCACCCGCCGCGTGCCCTGGACGAGGAAGCCGCGTCGATGCGCCCGACCCGCACAACCTGCCGCGTTGCGTCGGCCGCGCTGGCGATCACGCTGGTGATCGTGGCCACGGGGGTTCACGCCGCCAGTCCCGCGGCCGAGATGAAGGAACTGCTCGACCAGGGGCGCAAGAGCACGCCATCTGCCGTGACGGCCGCCCAGGAAAAATACGACCAGTTGCGAGCTCGGTATGCCGACGACGCGCGGCTGGATTACGCCTTCGGCATCGTGCTGGCGAATCAACACAAGTTTCGCGAGGCGACCGAAGCCTTTTCGCGCTATCTGAACGGCCGCAAGCCGCAGCTCAGCGCCTACTGCCTGGAGATCGCCACGCTCTTGCCGCTGCGCGAAAACGCCAAGGCCTTGGACGAAGCCGGCTCGCTGGCCCAGCGGTTTCCCAAGACACCGCCGGCGGGAGGCGACGAGGAATATCGGGATGCCGCCCGATTCCTGGGCAGCTTCTTCCGCTATCTCGAGCTGATGCGGCCCGATGCCGTCGACACCAAACTGCTGAGCCAAGCCAAGGACGAAGTGACCACGGCGATCGGCGAGCGCTACTTTCCGGCGTTTCAAGAGGGCGCCAACGCCGTGGCCCGGCTGCATAAGGACTTGGAAGGTCAGATCAAGTCGCAGCGCGATGAGCTGACCGCCCGCATCACCCAGCGCAAGGAAAAGGATAATGCCATCGCGATCAACGCCCAGGCTGCGGTCGAAGCCTCGCAGGAGCGTGCGCACGTCCACGTCGAGCAGATTGAAAACCTGCGGCAACAATTTGGCGAGTTGCAAACACAACTGGCGCCCTATGTCAGGCAGCGACAAACGCTGAACTCGGCGATTCTGCTCAAGAAGAACCAAATCAAAGAGCTGGAAGCGATGACCAACCGCAACCAGAATCTTGAGCAAACGCTGAGAAAGGAAATTCAAGTCATCGAACGTGAGATCCAAACGCTTGACTCGGCTTATCGCAAACCCTGGGACGACGCTCTGCATCTCCAAGCGGCCATCGCCGCGCATGCGAATGCCGCCACCTACGATTCGATCGCCGCCGAGAAGAACGGCAATCGCGGCCTGCACGCCGAGCGGCGCGCCGACCAGGCCGAACACTCCCTGCGGCCGCACGCCACCAGTGCCGAGAGCAAACTACAAATGTTCTCAAGCTACGTTCCGTTTCCTTACGAACTCGAAAGAAAGCGAGTTCTCTCCTGGTATGCTCGCTAGCTGGCGCGTCCGGCAATTCTCCGCCGCGTTTCGCTCGCGCCGCTGCGCCTCACAAGAATCGTGTTGACGCACCGCTGTCCATCAGAGCTAATACACAGCGAGGGCATCACGGAACCTGCGAGGGACGGTGTCATGCGACTCCTTCACTTCATCCTTGGCGCGCTGGCGGCGACGGGGTTGGTTGCCGTCGGCGGAGGTCTTGCTTCGGCCAAAACGCCCGCGGTCGATAACGAGCCCGGACGGCTCGTTCAAGCCGCGCTCGACTCCGAGCGCGAAGGACCGTCGGCGGCTCGCGCGACGTTGCTAGAGCAAGCGCTCGCGCGCGACCCCAACTTCGCGCCCGCCCGTTGGCAGTCGGGCTTTGTACGCTGGCAAGACGAGTGGCTCAGCCCCGAGGACGTCGCCGCGCGCACAGCCGACGACAAGACCTTGGCCGCGTATCGCAAGTTGCGCTCCGAGTCGGTCGACTCGGCCGATTCGCACCGGACGCTGGCCCGCTGGAGCCACAAGAACAAGCTCGCCGACGAATCTCGGGCCCACTGGCTCAAGGTATTCGAGTTCGAGCCCGACGATAACGAAGCCCGCGGCGCGCTGGGGCTGCACGAATTCGAGGGCCGGCTGCTGACCAACGAGCAAATCGCCCAGGCCAAGAAGCGCAACGCCGAGCAGCAACGGGCCAACCAGAAGTACAAGCCGGCGGTGACGCGGTGGCGGGCCGCCTTCGAGCACGGCACCGCGAGCCAGCGAGCGGACGCCACGGCCGAACTGGACAAGCTGACCGATCCGGCCGCGATGGTCGCGCTCGTGTCCTGCTTCAAGCCTGGGGGCGACGCCAAGAAGAAGGAAGCCCTGCAACTGCTGGTCATCGCCGCCATCGGACGGATGCTCAGCCAGGACGCCACGGACCTACTGCTGCAACTGGCCCTGGATCCGGACTCGGTGGCGATTCGCAAGGCCGCGACCGACGAGTTGAAAAAGCGGCCCACGTTCACCTACGTGCCGCAACTGATTGCCGCCGTGCCCGCGAACCTCAAAACGCGCTTCCACGTGATGACCTATGGCGATGGCCAGCTCGTGCGCCGTTCGGAGATTGTGCTGGAAGGCCGCGACTTCGAGTATTCGATCTCTCACGACGTCATCGATCGGCCGAGTCTGCTCGGCGCTGGCCCTGGCATTTTCACCGGCGCGGCCGATCAATTGCAAAATGTGGCCACGACCGACGTTCCCGGCGCCGCGGCGAGCAACCCGGCGGCGCGGCAATATGAGCTGTGGCGCCAGGCCTTGACCGGGCGCATTCGCTACGTGCTCGAGGAGACAACCGGGTTTCTCAACACCAGCGATCCGCGGCTGTGGGAAAAGCAATGGAACGACTACAACGGCTGGTACAACTCGCCGTTCTCCATGCAGCCCTATCGCGCGTACTCGGAGAACACCTACAACTACATGCCGTCGTATGGGGCCGCAGTGCCTGCTCGCGACTACTCACCTCGTAACTATCCGCAAGCTCAGCGCCCCACCTCCGCCCCAACGCACGGGGTCGCGTCGCAAAAGCCCACCGCCGCCCAAATCGCCAATCCCTTGTTCTTCTCCCAAACGAGCACGCACCACTCCTGCTTTCCGGCCGGCACTCCCGTGCTCACGCTCACGGGCCTGCGACCGATCGAAGACATTCGCAACGGCGACCGGGTCCTGGCCCAGAACGTGCAAACCGGCGAATTGAACTACCGCACCGTGCAAGACACGACGCTGCGTTCGCCGATGCCGCTCGTCAAGCTATCGCTCGGATCGGAAACGATCCGCGTCACCAAGGGACATCCGATCTGGGTGGTCGGCGCCGGCTGGCGGATGGCAAAGTTCTTGAACGTCGGCGATCGCATGCACGGCATGCTCGGCGCCAGCGTGATCGATGCGATCGAGGAAGAACGGCCGGTCGAGGTCTATAATCTCGTGGTCAGCAACTGGCACAACTATTTCGTCGGCCAACAGCGAATCCTGGTCCACGACAATTCGCCGCTGGAATTCGTCACCGTCTCGGTGCCGGGATCGCTCGAAATGGCAGCCGCCGTCGAGGGAACCGCGCCCCCAGCACAAGCGAACGATTGATCGGCACGTTGGCTGGCAAGGGTTCTGCGTGTGGCCGGCTCATTTCTTCCCAAGCCACCCCGCGGAGTGCCGCCCCCTGCGCTTGTGCTGGCAAGGCATCAGCGGTAAGGTAAGCGCGCCCGCTTCGTTGGCCCGTCTGGCGATGGTTTGACGCCGTCGAGCGCGGCATATTGCCCCCCTGCCCTGCCCCATCCAAGTCTTGCGTGCCGGTGATGAGCGAGCCGATTCTGAAAATCACGGATCTTCGGCGGCTCTATGGCCAGACTGTGGCCGTCGACGGCGTCAGTTTCGAGGCCGGCGCGGGCGAGTTGTTCGGCCTGCTGGGGCCCAACGGAGCCGGCAAGACAACCCTGCTGTCGATCGTCTCCTGCCTGCTGGAGCCCACCTCGGGCGAGGCCCGCATCCTGGGCCGCAAGGCCTCGACCCGCGACCGCGAGCTGCGGCGGCTGATCGGAATCGTGCCGCAAGAGCTGGCCATTTATGGCGAGCTGAATGCTCGCGAGAACCTGAATTTCTTCGGCAGCTTGTATGGCATCACCGGCGATCGGCTGAGGCAACGTGTCGACCACGTGCTGGCAGCCATCGGGCTGACCGACCGCGCCGGCGACCGGGTGGCTCATTTTTCAGGCGGCATGAAACGGCGGCTCAACCTGGGCGCCGCCCTGGTTCACGAGCCCAAGCTGCTGTTGCTCGACGAGCCGACCACGGGCGTCGACCCGCAATCGCGCAATCACATTTTCGAGGAAGTACGCCGCCTGGCGGCCGGCGGCGTGTGCGTGGTGTATACGAGTCATTACATCGAAGAGGTGCAGGCCCTCTGCTCGCGCATCGGCATTATCGATCACGGACGTTTGATCGTCTGCGATCACCTGGCCGCGCTGCTGCAAAAGATGGATGGCCTAATTCGCTTTCGCGTTCCCGAAGTCACGCCCGTCCTCGACGAGCGCCTGCGTCAACTTCCCGACACGCACCTCAATGGCAAGGATGCGTCCTGGCTCGAGCTCGAATGCCGCGACGTAAAGTCCTCCCTGATGCGCCTCATCGCCCTGCTGAACGAACTGCAAATTGAACTCATCAGCCTGGAAACCACCGAACCCAACCTCGAACGTGTCTTCCTCCACCTGACCGGCCGCGCCCTGCGCGATTGACTCGTCCCGGATTTTCATCCTTCCTCCTTCATCCTTCGCTTCCATGCTCATCTGGACGCTCGCAAAAAAAGACTTTCGCTTGCTGATCCGCGATCCGCGGGCGATGGTGGTGCTGTTGCTCATGCCGTTCATCTTCATCCTGGTGCTGGGGGCATCGCTGGGCGAAGGGTTTGGGCAAAAGCCCGACGATCGGTTGCGGATTTCCATCGTCGACCTGGACCAGGGTTATGAGGACCCGGCGGCGAAGGAAGGCGGAGAGCACATGCACTGGTCCAAAATCGTCGAGCGCGACCTGGCCGATACGGCCGGCATTCGCGTCGAGGTGATTGGAAGTGAGGCGGAAGCCGAAGAGCTGGTGAAAAACGGCAAGCGGGCAGCGGTGATCGTGTTTGGACCCAAGTTCAGCGAGCAGGTCACGCGCAGCTCGTTTCTCCGCGGAGGCGTCAACCCGTTGTTTCGCGATGGCGTCGACATCAATGCGCTCGACGCCCACATGCTGCGCGATCCCACGCAATTGACTGCCGCCTCAATCATCGAACAGGTGGGCCAGGTGACCATGTTGCGCGTCGTTCTGCCGTGGATGATCGGCCGCGCGTTCGAGCGCATCGGCGATCAGTTGGGCGTCTTCGTGAAGAACGCACTGCAATCGATGTTTCCCAACTACAACCTGCGCGGCAAAACCTGGCAGGCCCTGACCCGCGCCGAGCCGCGCACCGCCGAAGGCGCCACGATCACCGAGTATCAGGCTCCCAGTGGCAATGGGTTGTTGGGCCGCGGCGCACAGCGCTATCAGACCCTGGTTCCCTCGTACATGGTGATGTTTGCCTACTTTCTGGTGCTGACCGTCGGCTGGCTGTTTGTCGGCGAGCGCCGCGGCGGCACGCTCAAGCGTCTCCGCGCCGCGCCGCTGTCGCGGACGCAAATCCTGCTGGGCAAGCTCGTGCCCTGCTTCCTGCTCTCGCTGGGCCAGGGGTTGTTCCTGCTCGGCGCCGGCAAGCTGGTGTTCGACATGAGCTGGGGGCCCGATCCGTTTTGGCTATTGGCGGTCGTGTTCACGACCTCGCTGTCGGCCATGGGCCTGGCACTGCTCGTGGCCTCAATAGCGCGCACTGAAGCGCAGGTCGCGATCTATGGCACGCTGCTCGTGCTGGTTTTGGCCGGCATCAGCGGCTGCCTGATGGGCGATCGCGAACTCATGCCCGAGAACATGCAGCGGCTGAGCCTGGTCACGCCGCACGCCTGGGCTTTGCTGGCCTACAAGCAACTGCTGGCCAGCGGCGGCGAGCCGAATCTGCACGCCGTGGCTCAAGCCTGCGGCGTGCTGGCCACGTTTGGCGTCGGATTCATCGTGCTGTCCTGGGGTTTGTTGGGGCTGGAAGAGCAAACGTGAATACGTCGTTGATTCGCACGTTGCTGGGCTATCTGCTGATGATCGCCGCTACAGTGGCGTTGTTCTTTGCCGTTCGCGGCTATGGCGAGGGGCTCGCCGCTCCCGAAGCGGCGACGGTCGCGGCCGGGGCGAGTCGTCCACCGGCCGCATCACACCCGTTGTTACATCTGCTGCTGGCCTTGGCCGCGGTCATTCTGCTGGGCCGGCTGCTGGGGCGTTTGTTCGCCATGTTTCGACAGCCGCCGGTGATCGGCGAAGTGCTCGCCGGCATTTGCCTGGGCCCATCGTTGCTCGGCCGCCTGGCTCCCGACGTCGCCCACTTCGTTTTGCCCGATTCGGTGGCGCCGTCGCTCTCGATCGTGGCCCAGTTGGGCGTCATCCTCTACATGTTCGTCGTCGGGCTGGAGCTGAATGTCGGCATCCTGCACAAGCAAGGGCACGTGACACTGGCCATTTCACACGCCAGCATCATCGTGCCCTTCTCGCTCGGTGCGCTGCTCGCCATCTGGCTCTATCCGCTGCTTTCCAGTGGCGGCTATTCCTTCACGTCGTTTGCCCTGTTCTTGAGCGTCTCGATGTCGATCACGGCCTTTCCGGTCCTGGCCCGCATCTTGACCGACCGGGGGCTGCACAAGACCGACCTGGGCGTCATGGCTCTGGCCTGCGCGGCGATCGACGACGTCAGTGCCTGGTGCTTGCTGGCCCTGGTCGTCGGCGTGGCCCATTCGCAAGTCACCGACGCGCTCTGGGTGACGCTGCTGACGCTCAGCTATATCGTGTTTATGTTTGCCGTGGTGCGGCCCCTCGTCGCCCGTGCCGTGCCACGGTTCTGCCCCCAGGGTCTGACTCCTGGCGCCATGGCCGCGCTGCTCGTGGGTATGTTACTTTCGGCCGTGGCCACCGAGGCGATTGGAATACACGCGATTTTCGGCGCGTTCCTGTTCGGAGCCGTGATTCCGCACGACAGTCAGATCGCCGAGCAAATGTCGGAGAAGCTTTCGACCCTGGTAACCACGCTGCTGTTGCCGGCGTTTTTTGCCTTCACCGGCATGCGCACCGAGATCGGCCTGGTCAGCGGCACCGAGCAATGGCTGATCTGCCTGGCCATCATCGCCGTGGCCACGCTGGGAAAATTCGGCGGCACCCTGGCCGCCGCGCGGCTGATGGGACAGGGCTGGCGCGACGCGGCCAGCCTGGGCGTGCTGATGAACACCCGAGGGCTAATGGAACTGATCGTGCTCAACATCGGTCTCGACCTGGGCATCATTTCGCCGACGCTGTTCGCGATGATGGTGCTGATGGCTCTGGCCACGACCATCGCCACCTCGCCCATCTTGCACGCACTCATTCCCAGCGTGGCCGCCCTGCCCGCTCGGTCGCGCGGCGCCGAAGTCGCCCGCTCGGTCTGAAAGCGCGCCACGCGTCAGGCCGGTGTTTGCAGAAATCGATAGCGGCTGCCCAATTGCAGGCGCGTCAGGGTAATGATCTCCTGCGTGTGGCCGGCCAGGTGCGTCAGCGTTTGCAGAATCAGCACCAGCAGCGTCGCTTCGACTTCGCCGCGCAGCATCCGATAGCAGCGCGTCTCGTGCAGCCGCTCGGGCGGTAACTCCGAGAGCACGACCTCGGCCCGGCGGATCGCCACCTCGAAGCGCGCGAGCAACTCGCCGACGGGAATCACGCGCCGTTCGGCGAATTCCAAGTCCCGATTGCGATGGTCCGGATCGCCGCCAATGAGCGACGCAATGCGTTGCGTCACGTTGCCCGTCAGGTGCAACACCCGGTTCGCGATGCTGTTGAGCCCCGCCTCGGCCCGCCACCAGGCTTGTTCCTCGCTGAGCTGGCCGAGGCAGTGGCGCACCTTCTGGTGGCATTCTTCCAATTGCCTGCCGGCTTCCGCCAGAAACGCGGCCGCTGTGTTCGTGTCCGCTGCGTTCATGCCTGGTCCTCTACGGAGTTTCCCACGGTCGATGTGCTAGCGCGGACGGGCCGCGCTCAGTGGCCGTGGACCCGTCGCGGGCGGCGGCGCCGAGAGCCGCACGATCAGTTCTTCCAGTTCCAGACGCGAGCGCACGGGCGAGGAGCTCGAGCCCTTGAGCGCCAGGTCAGCGTCGAGCAGCCAGCGATAGAGTTGCCGGCCGCGATCGCGCCCCAGCCGGCGCAACTGGCCTTCGGCCTTTCCCATCACGAACGGTTTGACGCCCGCCTGTTCGAGCGCGTCGCGCAGCGTGATGCGCCGCCGAGCACGGTCGGCCTGATCGATCAGCCGCGTGGCCGCCGCGAAGCGCCGCAGGTTCGACGAAAGCTGGGCCAACAGCGCGATCGGCACTTCGCCCCCCAGCAGCAGATGATCCAACTGCACGAGCGCCTTCCGGGTCTCGCCCGCCAGCACCGCATCGAGCATTTCCCAAGCCGTTTTCGCGCGCCAGCCGCCCACCGCCTCGCTCACCAATTCTTTCGTGATCGTGCCGCCGGCGCCGGCCAGCGCCGCCAGCTTGGCCAGCTCTTGATCGAACAGGCCCAGGTCCGATTCGACCGTTTCGGCCAGCAACTCCGCGGCCGCGGGGTCGAGCTTCGCGCCGTGTTCCTGCTGAGCACGGCTAGCAAGCCACTTGAGCAGCCGCGCCGGTGGCGGAAACCGGCACTCGATCTGCAAACCGCTTTCGGCCAGCGCCTTGTACAACCGCGTCGTCGCCGGCCATTGCTTGACGTCGAGCACCAACAGGGACGCCGAGCCGGGCCGTGCGACGTATTGTTCGAGCGTAGGCCGGTTGCGGCTGACAAAATCGTCGGCCTCGTCAATCACGACCACGTTTCGCCCGCCGCCGAACAAAGCCCTCGTCGACAGCGCATCGGCCACGTCGCGCCACTGCACCTCGCCCCCGGCAAAGGCCGTCACCGAAAACTCGGCGTCTTCGCCCGAAAGAACCTGCTCTTTGAGCATGCCCAACACGTGCCGTTTGAGGAACGATTCGTCCGCAAACAGCACGCACACGCCCGCAGCCGGATGTTTGCCCGGATGGGCCAGATAATCGAGGGCGTCGACAGGCTTGGGCATGGGCAATTCGAGAAGACTGGAAATCCACAGGGTGCGTGTCGTGCTCGGACGCAATCTGCCCGCACTACAAGTTAGCGTGACAAATGCTTGCTGCCAGTGGTTCGATCGCAGGGCATCAGGTTTTGGCGATGAGTTTCCCGGGTTCTCGCATTCTACTCGGTTTGCCTGTCTCACCAGAACCGGCCTATCGGCGTCCTAAATCTCTGAGTAGAATCCAAATTTGGGGCCGGTCTGGCCTCGCGCGTTTCGGCGCAATCCTCGTGCCCAGCGAAAGTTAGCCATGCTGCGTTACTGGACGGCCGGCGAATCGCACGGCAAAGCCCTGCTGGCTTTGGTCGACGGTTTTCCCGCCGGGGTGGAAATCGAAACCGAATCGATCGACTTCGAGCTGCGTCGTCGTCAGGGTGGCTACGGCCGCGGCGGGCGGCAGCGAATCGAAACCGATCAGGTCGAACTCCGCAGCGGCATTTGGCACAACCAAACTCTCGGCAGCCCCATCGCGCTGGAAGTCATCAACAAGGACGCCAAGCTCGAACGGCTCGACGACCTCTCCCGGCCGCGGCCAGGCCACGGCGATCTCACCGGCGCGATCAAATTCCTGGGCCCCATTCGTGGCATCCTGGAACGGGCCAGTGCTCGCGAAACGGCCGCACGCGTCGCCGCCGGCGCGTTGGCCAAACAACTGCTCAAGCCCTTTGGCATCGTAGCCTTCGGCTATGTCGTCGAACTCGGCGGCATCGAAATCATTCCCCAGCCCGGCACGCTCGAAGAGCAGCGCGCCCTGCGCGAGCGGAGCGAAATCTATAGCCTGAATCCTGATCAGGATGACGCGGTCAAGGCGCTGATCGACGCCAAGGGCAAGGAAGGCGACACGCTGGGCGGCATTCTGGAAATCCGCGTCGAAGGCCTGCCGTTCGGATTGGGCACGCACGCTCAGTGGGATCGCAAGCTCGATGGCCGACTGGCTCAGGCCGTAATGGCCGTGCAGGCGATCAAGGGAGTCGAGATCGGCATGGGCTTTCGGGCTGCCCGTCTGCCCGGCTCGCAGGTCCACGATCCGATTCATTTCGACGCCGCGCAAAAGAATTCGCCCAACCTGGGATATACCCGACCCACGAACAACGCCGGCGGGCTCGAGGCGGGCATGACTAACGGCCAGCCCTTGGTGATTCGCGCCGCCAAGAAACCGATCAGCACGCTGCGCAAGGCGCTCGAGTCGGTGAACCTCGATAGCAAGCAGCCCGAGTCGGCCAACTACGAGCGCAGCGACGTCTGCGCCGTGCCGGCCGCCAGCGTGATTCTGGAAAACGTCGTGGCCTTCGAGATCGCCTGCGCCCTGATCGACAAGTTTGGCGGCGACAGCCTGGCCGAGATGCAGGCCCGTTGGAAATTGTTTCACGAGATGGCCCGCGAGCGCTAAGCCCACGAGAACGGTGGGGCGCGCGGCCAACAAGCCGGGGAACACGGATGTTCTCACTGCACGAAGCAACGAAGATTCACGTCTGCCGCGCGGCGTTTGTCGCGCTGGTCGTGATTCCGACCGCGCTCGTGCTCATTTACAGCTTCGTGATCCGGCTGCCCCACTATACGCAGGCCCACGAACAGGCCATCGCGGCGCAACTGGGTATGAAAGCGAAGCTGAGCCGCGCCAGCTCGCCCCGCCCCGGCATGATGCTCTACGAAGGGCTCGAATTGTCGGATCCCGACACCCACCAGTTGCTGGCCCGGCTGCCGTTTGTCGAAGTTCGCGCCGAGGACGAAGACGTACACCTGCGGCTGCCGCATCCCGCGACGATCAATGGCGCCCGGCTCGACGTGTTTTGGAATCTGACCCGCGACCAGGTGCGGCAAGCCCGGGCGTGGCGCGAAGTTCACCTCGAGGCCCAAAACCTGACGCTGCACTTCGGCGAAGGCGACGATCAAAGCCTGACCGACTTGCACGGCCGCATCGACAACATCGGCGAAGAGACGCGGCTGCAACTCGTCGGCCGTCGGGCGGGCGCAAAGAATGCGACGGACCAGGGCGCCGAGCTGATTATCTCCTGGCGCCGCGACCCCGTGGCGCCCAGCAGCACGATTCAATTTGTCTCAGGACCGACCCCGTTGCCTTGCTCGAGCGCGGCGCCGATCTGGCCGATTCTCACCCAGTTGGGCCGCGGCAGCCAGTTCCAGGGCCGCATCGCCGTGGTCGAGTGTCAGGGACACTGGCGAGCCGAGTTCGCCGGGCAGCTCAGCGACGTCGATCTCGACCGCTCGGTCGGCCAGCACTCCATCCATCAACTCACTGGCCCGGCAACCGCCACGATCGAGCACCTGGCGATCGAAGACGGCCGCATCGAATCGGCCTCCGGAAAGCTGACCTCGGGCCCCGGCGTGATCGGCCGGTCGTTCGTCGAAGCGGCCCAACGGCATTTGCAACTGCGAGTCCTGAACGAAGTCTTGCTGGGCTCGGGCAGCTTGATTAGCTACAAGCAACTGGCCTTAGCCTTCGAACTGTCGGCGGCCGGACTGACGGTGCACGGCACGTTGCCGGGCACAACGGACGGAATTCTGGCGAGCGAGCGCCGCGTCTTGATCAGCGAGCCCACGGCCGACGCCCAGCCAGTCGTCAACCTGGTGCGCACCTTGGTGCCGCCAGACAACCTGCAAGTGCCGGCCACGCGCGAGACCGACGCCCTGACCCGCGCACTGCCGATTCCCTCGATCCATCCCACGGTCAACGGCCGGCCAGCGACTCCGCAGGCCAAAGCCACGCGAGTGCACAATGGTTCGACGGTGAAGTAATCGCTGGCAACGCCGGCCGCGCGAGTCGACCTCAAATTCGGCACAGCCGCGCCGACCGTCCGAGCCGGCAAGCGAAGGCGCTCGATTGCAGCCTATGCTTGGAAAAATCCATCGCATCCCCGCTCTGGATGCATGGAGCTGGCCGCCAGTCCCATCGCGAGGCTTTCGATGGCATACGTCTGCCAAGGCTGCGACTTTTTCGACGCCCAAAGCGATCACGCGCCCGGCTGTCCGCAGTGCGGCGGTCGGATGCGAATGACCTTGGTCGATCCGCGCGCCACGGCGGTCGCCACGCTCGACGAGCCCGAGGAACCGACGTGGCGGAACGAGCACGCGTTTGGGTATGAGGAGATCGAAGCGCCCTGGGCGTTTCGCTGGGCGCAAATTGGTGCGGGATTCTCCACGTACTTCTTCGTGGCCCGCTGGAGCCGGCGGATCACCACCTTCTTTTTCATCATGAATTCGCCGAACGGCGTGCTGTCGCCACAGCAACAACTCAAGATCACCGTCATCGTGGTGCTGCTCAACTGCATCGCCGCCCTGGCCGGTGGCGCGGCAGCCGGGTTTTGGGCGCGCAATTGGATTGTGCAGGGCCTGGGCGTCATCGTCGCCGCGCTAGCCGTTCAATGCCTGCCGTTATTCTTCTTTCCGCCCGACTCGTGGCCCGTGATCTACATCACCCTGGCGACGACAACGCTCTTCGCCAGGTGCGGCGCCTTTCTCGGCCACGTGCTAGTCAGACCGACGCGCATCGCGAAGTCGTAGTGAACCGCGACGGTGCCATGTTAGCGCTTCGCAAGCATGTTCCAATTTGGGTGCCACTGCTGGCTTGTCCAGCAGTGAAAGGTGCCATCACGGGGCGGAGCACTGCTGGACAAGCCAGCAGTGGCACACGAGATGATGGCCCGCTTCAATATTAACGGCGAAAAGCACCTCGCTTCATGCCGCTGGCGTGGCGCGGAAACTCCACCACAGGTGCTTGGGCATCGCGGCCAACGCCACGATCGCAAATTGGCTGAGTGAGAAAATTCCCAGGGCCAGCAGCACGCCTTCGGTAAAGCCATAGGAGTGCAAGCCGACGCCCAGCTCGTTGACGCCGAAATAGGACCAGCTGGTCACGACGTTGCCGATGACGACCAGCGCCGCCATGCCCCGTTCCTTGACCATGCCGCCCCAGCGAGCGTGCAGCACCAGGGCGTTCCACAGCACGATCATCAGCGCGCCGTTTTCCTTCGGGTCCCACCCCCAAAAGCGTCCCCACGAATCGTCGGCCCACAAACCGCCGAGCACGGTGCCCACGAAACTGAAGAACATGGCAAAACAGACGCTGCCATAAATCATACGGCCCAGGTCCTTGCTCACGTCCGATGAAAGGCTGGGCGTGAGCACGCCGCGCAGGATGTACAACGCGCCCAACAAGCCGGCGATATAGGTCGTGGCATATCCCAGGTTGATGCAGACCACGTGCGTGGCCAGCCAGAACTGCGTATCGAGCACGGCCTGCAACACGCCCAGCGTGTCGGTCTCGGTCGACAATCCCGTGAAAAACAAGAAATCGCCGCCGGCTAGCAGATTGGCGATTAACAGCGTTACGAACCCGGTCACCGAGGCAATCACGATGCCAATGCCCAGGCGATAGACCATTTCCAGAATCAGACCCAGGATCACGCCGCCCCAGCCGATGAACACCGCCGTGGAATAGAGATTGATCACCGGCGGCCGACCGGAAATATAAATCCGCGACACCAGCGCGAACGTGTGCACGCACAATGCCAGAACGATCAGCCAGAACGCCGCGCGATTGAACGTACTGGTCCAACCGAGCCAGCCCAGCGCGACCAACACAAAGGCCGCCACATAAAGCACCAGCGCACCATAAAACGGCTCGAAGACGTTGAAGAACGCCTCATACGCAACTTTCTTGCCGTCGTAGCCCTCGGGTTTGTGGTCGGCGAGCCAGACCTGATACTTGGCCAATTCCTCGTTGAACGTCTTGGCGTCGTCCTTGCTATAGGCCACGATCATCGAAGTCATGTCGACCATTGCCGGGCTGGGCTGCAAGCCGCGCACGTGGTCCTTCAGTCCATTGAACCAGGCGGCCGTAAAGGTTTCCCACTGACCGTCGACGGCGTCGGGCGGAACCGCCAACGGCGCCTGCATGCGCGACAAGGCCGCCAACTGTCGCATGGCCATCTTGAGATCTTCCTCGGCATGATCCGGACGCAACTGCGGCGGATCGAACGACAGACCGACCAACTCGACCAGGCGATATTTCTTGAAAAGCTCGATCAGCTTCTTCTGATAGACGCTGGCCTTGCCCGGCTCCAACTCCAGGGCCGAGCGTGCCTGTCGTTCCATTTCGTCGATCTTCGGAGCGAACTCGGCGATCGAATAACGAAATCCCTCACGACGCTTCAGCCCCATCGTCTCGAGCACGTCCAGGTTCTCGATGCGAAAGATCTTGTGCTTGCGTGCGTTGTCGGGCCGGGCCACGACGTCCAAAAACCACTTGATGGCCAGCTGCCCCTTTTTCGGCGCTTTGCCGGTCTCGTCCAGAAACGTCTGCTTGCCCGACAAATAACGCAGCATGTTGCGGGCCATGGTGTCGAACGGCTTGACGCGGCCTTCATAAACCACCGGCAGCCGGCCAAATTCCTCGATCTGCATCTCGTTGATCGGCGTTTGCGGCATGCGGGCCATCGAAGCAATCCAAACCGCGAAGCACAGCACGACCGCGCCGGGAAAATACCATCCGGACAGGCGGCCACCCTGCACGCGCGAGGCCGCGCGGGCCAGCTTCTTGCGGCTGATCGGTTTGATCTCGCTGGCTTCGGCGGCGCCGCGGCGCTTCAAGAACCGCAGCAGCGTGACCGAAAACTGGGCCAACATGCCGGTGCCCACCAGCATGCAGGCGACATAGGGAATCATCCAGCCGGTGTTGGTCACCACTTGCAGGATCGTGCCTTCGCGATTGCCGTCGAGGAAGTAGCTGCTCTGATAAAACGTTTCGCCGGCGAATCGTAGCGGGTTGTTCATCCAGATCTTCACGTCGCGATCCACGTTGCGGCTGGCGTCGACCAGACGCAGGTCCGACGAATAGTTCTTGGCCGTCTCGGTGCCCAAGTATTTATCGAAGCGCACGTCGTGCAGCTTCATCGCATAGGGCTTATACGTCCGCTTGAACCGCAGCGCCAGCTCGTAGTTCTTGCCGTCGATGTCGACCTTCTGCGGCTTGAGCCCCGCGCTCACCAGGTAGGTGCCGATGTCCTGGTGGCTCTTCTTGTCGATGAGTTTCACATAGGCCGACGTCACGTCGACCGAACCGCCGGCGTCGGTGCCGGTGCCGGCACGGCGCGACTCAGCGATTGTGTTCAGTCCGCTGCCGGCCGTGGCCCGATTCTCCTGGCCGGCCTTCACGTCGTGCAGCGAGGAGTTTTGCAGATACTCGACCGTCTGCACGTCGCAAGGCAATTGCTCGTCGTCGATCAATTCTTTCGTCTTCAAGAGCGTGCCAGGCACCACGACGACGTCATCGCTCTTGGGATCCGAGGTGTCGACCAGCGACAACTCGATGGCCCGGATGTCGTAAACGTAGTCGACCGTCTCGCCTTCCTTGATTTGCATCTGGCCTTCGACGTGCAAGCCGTAGACGACCAGCTCGTTGGCCATCACCAGCGCCACGCCGGCGTGCAACAGCACGATGCCGGCCCGCTTGCGAAACACCAGGACGCAGCCCGCCAGCAGGATCAATCCGGCCAGGCCGCCTTTGATCAGTTGCCACAGGATGCGCATCGACGAATCGCCTAGCGCAGCGTCGTTGCCGTTGAGGAAAATCCAGAACAGCACCGTGCCCACCACCAGCTCGAAGACAATCAGCGTCCAGCGTTCAACCGGCCGCTTGCGATCGAGCTTGACGACCGTATAAATTCCCGCGGCCCACAGGGCCAGCAGGCTCCACTTCATCACGTTCCACAGCATCGACCACTCGAACGAGGCCACGCCTTCGATGGTCTCCTTGCCCGAGCCGCCGAGCACGACCATCCAGGTGAGCACCACGCCCAGCGCAATCACGGCCAGCCCGGCCACGAGCCGCGGCCCGCGCGCCTGGGCCTTGAAGCGCAGCGCGTGCGCCGCCAGCAGGTTGATGCCCATCGCGGTGCCAATTGCAAACCCACCGGGAAACGGAAAGCTGCCCGGCACGTGCGGCGGATCGCCAGGGAAGAACGCCTTGGGAAAGAAGACCTGCAAATCGATCCAAGCGATGACTGCCCGAAAGTATTGATTCATGACCTCCCAGATATCCTGGTTGGCCTGGGCCAGCGTGCCGGCGAAGATCAGGAAGATCGCCAACGCGAACAATACCACGGTCAGTCGCAACGAGGCCAACGGCATCAGGAACTTCGCGATCGTCGAGCTGGCCGAGATCGCCCGCACGCGGCTGGCGGCCTCAAGCTCGTCCGATTCCTGAATGGTTAACAAATCGACCGTTTCAGTTGCCATCGCGGCCTCCGGACATCATGGGCGGGCGTCCCATCGAATTGGGAGCCGCGGTGCCTAGCAAATTCACGAAGGTCGCCGTCGCCCCGTCCACCGGCACTTGGGTCGCCTCGCTCGACAATTGTTCCTGACTGATCGGCGGCAATCGCAATTGCCCCCGCCAACGATTCACATTGGCCAGCACGCCACTCGTGCCCGGCAATTTCGTAACAGTCACTTCCAGCGGCTTGCCTTCGCCGGAAATCACAAACGTCGCATAGCGCATCGCCGTGGCCGGTTGTTCCGTCCAGCCCGCGGGCAACGTCCATTGCGGCGCTCCGGCGGCCGTGAAGTGAACGCTCTTGATCAGCGTCAGAAAGTTATCGTTCTGAGCGGCGACCGGATCCTTCGCTCCCATCAGCTTGAAAAACCAGAAGTTCTCGCCAGCTGGCACGATGGCGGCCAGCATCCGATCGGTCGGCTCGCCCGTTGGCGGGGCGGCTTCGGCCGGCGGACCGCCCGGCGCTCCGGCAATGCCGGCGTGCGGATTTTGCGGGTCTGGCTCCGGCAACGGATCGATCGGCACCGGCTTGGGGGCGCGATAGTGGGCGATGTGTTCGGTCTTGCCGCAGCCGGCGGCCGAAATCAGCAGGGCCGTGGCGCAAGATGCCACCGCAAACCACGAACCCGTCCGCCCACGGTAAAAGTCGATCATGATAGCTCAGTTTCTCACGAGGGGTGCGGTATTTCCAGGCGGGGAGACGAATCGGCCGCGAGGCCCATTCGCGCTCAACAGGCAGTTAGCGCTCCGCCCAACGCGGGGCGAAGGCGAGCACCCAATTAGCAGGGCAATCTACAGAGTCTGGGGCGTCGGAAATCAGCAATCCGACCCTCCCCGCAGCATACACCCGATTATAGTCCGCCCGCGGAGAAAAAGTACAGGTAGCGGGGGCGGGCTGTAGCCCACGAACCCGGCGTGCGGGTGAACTCGAGCGGCATCAAAGCACGCGCCGTTGACCTTGGAAATTCAGCGAATTGGCGACTGCACGTCAGCAAAGCCCCTCAAATCCAACGCCTCAAATTCGGCGGGACTAATCAACCCAGTCTCACCCGTCGAGTAACCCACCGCGTGTGTCATCGGAGCCTTCCAAATCGCATGCTGCGGAACATTGTCGTAAGCCCTGTCACAGACGACGATCACTTGCCTTGGCCCGGAGGAGTTAATGCGAACGCCATTTAGTTTGGCCAGTATTCTTGCCGAGTGGAGCCAAAAAGCTCCCGGAAGGTTCGATAACTCTCTGTGGATTTCCGCGTCGGCGCTATCGTATTCGAAGGCATGGCCAGGATGAGCATGGGACCACCCCTTCAGCACGCAGAGATGTGAGTCACATGCTGTTAGTGCTGCCGAGTTGCCCCCGCAATTCGATGCGAAGCCAGGCAACACGACGTCGGCCGCCAGAATCGCCACTCCAAGGAGTGCGATCGCCACGAACAAGGTCCGCAAGCTGAATGTGAACCGCGGCGGTTGAAAGTCCGAGCCATGCCACATAGCCGCATTATATAGCGGGCGGGATAGCGCGTCAGATCGCCCCGATGGGGCTTGAGAGGAATTGATAGGTGCCGTGACCAGCCACGAGGGCAATGCCCTGGGCTGAGGCTGGCTGGACCGTTGGCCCACAAACGAAGGCGCGCCGCCCGTGACGGCAACTCGGGGCGAGTGCGCAGTCGTGACGCCGGATAGGCGGCGTTACGCCTCCAGCGTCGCTTGAATTCCGCCTTCGACGGCGCGGGCGATGTGGTCCAGTTCTTCGTCGGTGACGGAGAGCGGGGGCATGATGACCAGCACGTTGCCCAGGGGGCGGAGGAGGACGCCTTGGGTGCGGGCCCAGTCGCAGACGGCCAAGCCGCGTTTTTCTTCCCAAGGATAGGGCTCGCGGGTCGCGCGGTCGCGGACGAGTTCCACGGCGCCGATCAGGCCGCATTGGCGGACGTCGCCGACGTGCGGATTGCGGGCGATACGGGCCAGGTGTTCGGCCAGGCGGGCGATTTTGGCCGGCAGCTTTTCGAGAGTGCGTTCCTCGTCGAAAACTTCGAGCGTGGCCAGGGCCACGGCGCAGCCCAGGGGATTGCCGCCATAAGTGTGGCCGTGGAAGAACGTTTTTGACTCCGCGTAGGTACCCAGGAACGCTTGCCAGATCGCGTCGGTGGCCAAGGTGGCCGCCACGGGCATGTAGCCACCGGTCAGTCCCTTGGCCAGGCAGAGCAGGTCGGGCGTGACGTCTTCTTGTTGGCAGGCAAACATCGTACCGGTGCGGCCGAAACCGACCGCCACCTCGTCGGCGATCAGCAGCACGTCGTAGCGTCGCGTCAGCTCGCGCAGTTCGCGCAGAAAGCCGGCGGGATGCAGCACCATGCCGGCGGCGGCTTGCAGCAAGGGCTCGACGATGATGGCCGCGATCCGCTCATGTTCGGCGGCCAGGATGCGTTCGACCTCGGCCAGGTAATGCGCCAGCGCGCCCTCGCGAGTCACGTCGGGCGGCAGTCGATACATGTCGGGAGCCGGCGCGCGCAGCACGTCGAACAGCAGCGGCCGGAACATGGCGTGAAAGCGTTCGACGCCGCCGACGCTCACGCTGCCCAGCGTATCGCCGTGATAGGCGTTGCCCAACGCCAGGTACGTGGTCTTTTTCGGCCGCGGGTCGCTGCGCTGCCGCCAGTATTGCAGGGCCATTTTCAGGGCCACTTCGACAGCCGTGGCGCCGTCGTCGGAAAAGAAGACCCGCGTGAGTCCCCGCGGGGCGATGTCGACCAGTCGCCGGGCGAGCTTGATCGTAGTGGGGTTCGACGAGCCCAGCGAAGTGACGTGGGCCACGCGATCGAGCTGCTCGCGCAGGGCGGCGTCGAGCCGCGGATGGCGATGTCCGTGTACGTTGCACCAGACGCTGCTCGTGGCGTCCAGATATTCGCGGCCGTCGATGTCGACCAGCGTGCAGCCGCTGGCGCGCTCGATGATGAGCGGCTCGTACTCGCTCATCTGCGTGAAGGCGTGCCAGACGATCTCGCGGTCCCATTGGACCAGTTGGTCGCGCGAGGGCTCGGCCGAGCGGTGCGGCATGACAGGCTCTCCCGGCGCGTCGTCTACCACGTGACCTTGACCGGCGTGCCCACGGTCACGCCCAGCATCAGCGCGGCGCTGTCGTCGACGATGGCTAGCTCCAGATGGCCGCTGGAGCCGACCAGGGCGATCAGCGTCATGGGCGGCTGCTCGCCATAGGCCGTGAAAATGCCGCGGGTTTCGTGCTCGTCGCAGACGACGGCCGTATCCTCGCCGCGGGGCACGTTGGTCAGCGCGTCGGCCGGGATGTTGGTGATCAGGTTGCCGAACGAATCGATCGACTGCACCAGGCCGTCAATTTTTTTTCCACTCACGCGAGCCTCCGGCCACCGGAGCTCGACGAGCCCCGCCTGTGGCGGTCCTAGCTTTGACGGTTCGAGCCCCAGGCTCAAGCGGGCCGCCAGCGGCGCCATTATGTCACGACCATGAAACGTCGCCGAAACCGCGGGCAGCCAAAACTCCGGCTCGGTGACGGTTATGATTGTAGAGGGACGAGTGCGAAGCGCCAAACGGCTCAATAGCCCGTTGTCGGGGGCAATAAAGTGGTGCTCGCCGATGCGGGCGTAGACGATCTTTCGCGCCGTGCCCACGCCCGGATCGACCACCGCCACGTGGATCGTGTCCGGGGGAAACCAGGGAGTCGCCTGCTCCAGCGCCAGGGCCCCCTCGCGGATGTTCTGCGGGGCGATGGCATGCGTGATGTCGACCAGGGTGGCCACCGGATTGATCGACAGGATGACGCCCCGCATGGCCGACACATAAGGACTGCCAACGCCAAAATCGGTCGTCAGCGTGATGATGCGAGGCATGGCTAGACCGCGAACGAGGCACCCTCTGAGAGCGGCCGATTACATTTTTCCGACCAGCTCAATCACCAGCTCGCGCAGGCGGGCGGGATTGACGTTGGGATTTTTTTTCTTGGCCTGGCCGATCAGGTTGCCGGCCGCTTGCAGCTTGCCAGCGCGAATGTCTTCGACGATTTTGGGATTGGCCGCGATCAGCTCCTGGCACAAGGCGACCAGCTCGCTCTCGTCGACCTTCTCGATGCCGTGGGCTTTCATCACTTCGCCGGCTCGCTTGCCGGTTTGGACCATCTCGATGAACACCTCGCGGGCGCGGCTGGTGTTGATCTGGCCTTCCTGAATGGCCTTGAGCAATTCGCAAAGTCCCTCGGGCGTGAGCGCGAACCGGTCGGCTTCGATCTTTTGTTCGTTCAGGGTGCGCATCACGTCCTGCTGCACCCAATTGCTGGCCAGCTTGCCGTCGCCGCACAACTCGGCCAGCCGCACGAAGTAGTCGACCAACGGCCGACCCGCGCTGACCATCACGTCGCTGTCATAGGGCTTGATGCCGAACGTGGTCTCCAGGCGGTGCCGCAGGGCCGCGGGCAATTCGCCCAGGGCAGCGCGGGTGGCTTCGATTTCTGCCGGCGTGGTGAGCACCGGCGCCAGGTCGGGATCGGGAAAGTAGCGATAGTCG
>PLYM01000074.1 GCA_003153375.1 Planctomycetaceae bacterium | reverse complement strand
TCAACGCGCACGATGACGCGCTCGAGGATCTGCTGGCAGACTTTGGGCTAGAGCGCTTTCTGCGCGGGTAACACGCAAAGCGCCAGTGTCTCCGGTCGGCTCATTTTTCCACGCGACGACGAATCGTGAGGCACTCCGCCTGCGTCCCGGGAGCACCTGGCCGAAATGATTGCAATTTGCGGGCTCGCGAGCCACAATTTCAGTACCGCGGTGTACGGCGAATCGTAGCGTTTCTGCGAATGACGCTGGGAATGTTGTCCGATTTCGTTCAACTCGTGCCTGATCCGATTGAGAGCAGCGTGGTCGACCATTCAGAGCTTTCGCTCCAAGTCGATCACCTACGGGTACACGCTCGGGTCGCCGCGGCTCTCGCACATTGTAGCGCGGCCATTGATCCTTCTGCAGAGCGAACTCCTGAACGCCGATGAGCGAATCTGAAGCCGATCCCGAAGACGATTTCGCTGCCCTGCTGGCTGCCTACGATACCCAATTGGCCACTGGCAGCCTTTCGCCCAGCGAATCGCCAGCCCCCAGTGACGACGTTCACGGCGAGTTCGAAGTTCGTTTCCGGAACGCCAAGAAATGCCTGTTGATGCTGGAGCAGGTTTGGCCGCGCACGAAGTTAAACGAACTGCCAATGCCTGAGACCGTGGACCGCTTTCGCATCGAAAGAGAACTGGGTCGCGGAGGTTTTGGAATCGTATACAAAGCCAACGACGACCGGTTGGGGCGTACGATTGCCCTCAAAGTCCAGCGTCCAGAGGCGATTATCTCGCCTGAACTGCGGGAGCGGTTCATACGAGAAGCCAAGACGGCCGCCCGGTTGCGGCATCCTCATATCGCGGCCGTTTACGAGGTCGGCCATGCTGGTTGGCAGGTTTGGATCGCCGCGGAATACTGTAACGGCGATTCGCTGGGCGCCTGGCTGGGGAAGAACCATCCTGCCGTGTCGCCGCGCGCCGCGGCAGATTTTGTCGCCATCCTGGCCGACGCCCTGCAGTATTCCCATGACCAGGGTGTGCTGCATCGGGATCTCAAGCCGAGCAATGTGTTGCTCGATCGCAAGAAGACCTTGTTGGAACGCGACAGCGAGATTTTGGACGCTCCGATCGAGGATTTGGCGGCCTACACGCCTAAGCTAATCGACTTCGGTCTGGCCAAGCTTTTGGAGTCCGAGAGTCACGATACCCAAAGCGGGGCGCGGCTAGGCACGCCGGCCTATATGGCCCCAGAGCAAGCGAGCGGACAAGTGCGACAAATCGGTCCGGCCACGGACGTCTACGCCCTGGGCGGCATCCTCTCTGAGATCTTGACTGGCCGCCAAGTGTTCCAAGGCGAAACCGACCTGCACACGCTGCGAAAAATCGCCGAGGACGAGCCGCCTAGGCTGCGAAGCTGGCGGGCCGACGTGCCGCGTGACCTGGAGGCCATCTGTCTCAAATGCTTGCAAAAACAGCCAGAACGCCGCTATTCAACGGCGGCCGAGTTGGCTGCCGATCTGCGACGGTTTTCCTCTGGTGCACCAACCCTCGCCCGCCCACTCGGACCGCTCGGACGGCTCATCAATTGGACGCACCGTCGGCCGGCTTTGGCCGGCTTATTGGCTGTGAGCCTTTCGGCTTCGCTCGTGATTATTGCGATCTCGATCCTTTACGTCGTGCGACTGGAACGGTCGAACGAGGTAGCCGAGGCAGCTCGTAGTGCGGCCCAGGCCAGTGCCGCCGATTCCAAAAGGCAAGAGCGGACGGCCAACGAGTTCCTCTATGTGTCGCGGATCCGACTCGCCAACCAATGGCTTGAACAAGGCGAAGTCGAGCAGGTCGCTGAATTCCTTGAGCCCTATAACACCGGTAGACCGTTAGCCGATTTGCATGGGTTCGAGTGGCTTCACCTCAAGCGGCGGCTGCATGGCGAGCGACTAACGCTCCGCGGCCATCGCGGCGAGGCCTACGCCGTGGCGTTTGCGCCCCATGGCAGAGTGCTGGCTTCCGGCGCGGAGGACGGCATCATCAAATTCTGGGATCCCCACAGCGGCCAAGAATTGGCTTCGCTCGCGGCACACCGAAGCTGCGTCAACGCGCTGGGCTATTCACCCGACGGGCGAATTTTGGCCAGCGGAAGTTGCGACCATTTGATCAAACTTTGGGATGCGACCACGCACGAACTACTGGCGACGCTCGCAGGCCACCCTGGCAATGTGCAGTGCGTAGTCTTCTCGCCAGGGATCGGCGACCGTTTGGCGTCCTGTGGCGATGACCCTGTGGTGCGAGTCTGGGATGTTGCAACTCGCCAGGTAAGCCAAACCTTAGAAACCAAGCATCGGACGATTCGCTCGCTCGCCTGGGGAGCGGACGGTAAGGTGCTGTTCATCGGCGGCTCGGGATCGGCATGGAACTTGGAGAAAAACGAAGATCGTTCATATCCGGTGGGCGATATCAACGCCATCGCGGTTTCTCCGTTGACTGGCGATGTGTGTTACGGCCTGGTCGACGCGACGGTCCGCATGCTCAAGACCGGCTCAGGCGAGCCCCTGCTGCTCCAGGGGCACTTCAGTCAAGTCGAATCCCTGGTATTCGCGCCTGGCGGCGCGTGGCTCGCCTCGGGCGGCGCCGACCGCACGATTCGAGTCTGGGACACCAAAAGCAAACTGTGTACGCAAGTTATCACCGGGCACACCGGTCGCGTTCAATCGCTGGCGGTCTCGCCGGATGGGGCTGAACTTGCGAGTGCCAGCTTCGACGGGACGATCAAACTTTGGGACTTCGCCAAAAGCGACGCTAAAGCGATTACGCTTGAGCTATCTGTTGTTCCACCGGCCCTGCCCAAGCAGTACATCGCGCTCTCTTCTGATTTTAGCTACCTGGCCGCAGTCAGCCGGCATTGCGAGGCCCAAGTGTTACGGGTCGCCGACGGAACCATCGTGGGAACCCTGCCTTTGGCGGAGCCCACCGTCGCAATCCATTTTGTGGCGGACCAGCCCGTCCTCTTCGGTCTGCCGATTGCTGGCCCCGGGACTGCGGACGAGTGGGATGTGGCGAGCTGGAAATCGATCGCAACGCATCAGCTTCCCGCCAGCCGTTTGTATGCAACTGCGCTTGCGGGGGATCGCCGTTATCTTGCGGCCATGAACGAAACGGCGATTAGCGGTGTCGATACCTCGACGGGAGCCAGGGTGTTCGAATTAGCTCGATCGATCGCTCCCAACCAATCGAACGGTCGCCCGCTGATCTTTTTTTCCCAAGACCGGAATACGTTGGCCTGTTCAATGGAAAATGGCGCGCCGAGCTGGCTGATCGACGGCTCGCAACGGCCTGTGCCACGCGAGACGCCGCCAAATGTACGAGCTGTTTCGAATGGGGGGGAATTGGCAGCAGTTGCTACGATTCCAATTTCGATCGTCCTCCTCGAGACACGAACGGGCCGTCAGCGGTTCACCCTCCGTCACGCGGTTGGCGGGACCGCCGGCGTGGCGTTTTCGCCGGATAACAAAACTCTAGCCACGGGTGGTACGGACGGCTCCATCTATCTTTGGAATGTTGCCACCGGCCAAGAAATGATGCGGTTACGCACGGACTCGGGCACGCTCGAGAACGTCCAGTTTTCCGCCGACGGCCGGCAGTTGGCCGCCATCAGTTTCTCCAAGACGAAGGTGTTCGAAAACCTCGACTATCCACTGACCGGACGTAGCGTCAGTGCCGAGCAATTCACAGCTCGAGTCTTCATCTGGAGCGGTACCGACGGGCCTTAACCGCGGTGCTCCATTTAAATCTGGAGGAAGCGAAGGCGAGCCCTAGCAGCTTAGCTGGCCAGGCAGTTGAATCTACCGCAAAGCTCGCCAACTACTAAGGTCTCCGACATGAATTGGATTTGACTTTGATGGCTCGGAGTGTCGTTCAGCGCATGCCTTGGGGACTTCCGCTCGGGCTCAGTCCTGACTCGATCAAGGTTTCATCGAGCGAGTTGCGTCCGTCATGGGTCGCATCGGGAACCCGATCGAGGGCAAGTAACAACGGCAGTGTTGACGACGAGCAGCACCAAGTGCCCGTTCGGTTTTGTTGACCGCGTAGACATCGAGGCCACCATAGTTGCTAGTCGCCGAGACAACGCATCACGCTGACATTCGCGCCCGATCCCACCAGGGCCGGTCCTGAAAAAATGTCCCACGGAGTGATGATCGTGCGTGAGCCTCTTATGATGCCGGATCAATTGAGCGCAGGATTGATTTTACCTGGTCAGACCTAGTGTAGGGCTTCGAGCTGTTGGGTATTTATGGCCGGTGATTTCCGCCGGGATCTCGCGCGGAGGCGTTCCGCACCGAACCGCTCACAGGCAATATTCGAGCACTGCAAAAGACCCCGAATTAATGCGTCATTACACGAGGAGATTTTCGTCCGCGAGGCCGGCTAGGTTGGCGAGATAAGCCCACTGGTGCTCTGATGACGACCGGTCCGAAGATGCGTGTGCCGCGTCTTCCGTCGGATGTCTTGGATGGTCCACAGTCGCAATCTGGCCCGAATTGGCGGAATTCAATACCGCCCCATCTCGGCTCAAATGCGTCAATCGGGCCCGGAGTGATGAAGCCGGCCTCGACAATAGAATCTCCGGTGTGGACATGACTCTCAGTGAAAAACAGAAAATGCTCTGCGGTGAGTTATACGACTGCAAGGATCCGGAATTAGTCGACCTGCGTTTTCGCGCGCGGCGGCTGATGCGGCTCTATAACACGAGCACCGAGGACCAGCTCGATCGCCGCCAGGAACTGCTCGCGGAAATCCTGGGCCACCTGGGCCAGGGAGTGTGGATTGAGCCGCCGTTCTACTTCGACTACGGCAGCTTTATCGAACTGGGGGACAAGGTCTATCTCAACGTCAACTGCGTGATCCTGGACTGCAACCGCGTGCGGATCGGCGATCAGACGATGCTGGGTCCCTCGGTGCAGATTTATGCCGCCTATCATCCGATCGACGCAGTCGAGCGCTGCGCGGGCCCCGAATGCGCGGCGCCCGTGACCATCGGCCGGCAGACTTGGATCGGCGGCGGCGCAATCATCTGCCAGGGCGTTTCCATCGGTGATCGCACGACCATCGGCGCCGGCAGCGTCGTGACCAAGGATATTCCGTCCGATGTTTTTGCCGCGGGCAATCCCTGTCGCGTGATCCGCAGCTTGAAGAACGGCTAAAGCACCATTCGGGAGCCGCAGCGTTGACTCATGCCGTCTCGTCTGCCGGGCGAAACCGTGGTCGGATAATCAGCGGTCAGTTTTACTCCGCACTCTTCGGCATGAGCTTTCGCTTTTGTTGCAGCAGCCACTCGTAGACTTCGGGGTTGTCGTACGTCGCAGTCCAAGAGTCGTGACCTGCTTCCGGGTAGACTGTCAACTTCACCTCGCCGTTGAGCTTCTTCAAGGCATCGACCATCTCCTCCGACCGTCTAAGTGGAACCACCGGGTCTTTGGCTCCGTGAAAGGTCCAGACTGGAAGATCCGTCAAGCGTCTTGCTGACAAGGCTTCGCCGCCGCCACAGCTGGGAACAATGGCGGCGAATCGGTCGGGAGCGTAGCCAGCCAGCATCCAGGTGCCAAACCCGCCCATGCTCAGGCCGCTGAGATAGACCCGGTCTTGGTCGATCTTGTGTTTGGCGACGATTTCATCGAGCAGGGCCATCAGCTCCAACGGTTTGGAAGTCCACCAACCGTGCTTAGGGCACTGCGGGCTAACCACGACAAACGGAAACGATTTTCCCTGGTCAATGAGTTTCGGCGGACCATGCTTCTTCACGAGGTCCAGGTCGTCGCCTCGTTCGCCGGCTCCGTGCAGGAAGAGCAAGAGCGGCCAGGAGTCCGTCCTCTCGTAATCAGGAGGCAGGTAGACCAAATAATCGAGAGAGACATGGACCCGAGTGTCCAGCCTGGCCGCCTTTTGGATTGGTTCAGCGCCCTGAAGCACTCCGACTCCAAAGATAACCGTCAGGGCAGTGAAGCAAGTTGGAATTACAATTCGCATCGTCGAGCCTTTCGAAGAACTGGGGTTTAAAGCAACCGTTCCAATGGCCGAAACACCGCTCTCAGCTTTTCGATGCCGCCCACCTGATCGGCCACGTGTTTGACCTGGACCAATGGGTTGAGTTTCGCAGGCTGCTGCTGACCGCTGGCTGTCACAGTACGTCCTCTCCGCAAACCCGCCACCCTCAAAACCGTGCTGACCTGCGCTGAAACAACGGTAATACCGCCCAGCATCTTGCCACGCACACGCACGATGTTGGCCAAGTCACTCGCCACGCGGGCCTTTTCCATCAGGGACGTGTCGATCTCAGGGCACCGACCACCGCACGCAGCGGCGCTGCATGCGTCTACACTAGGCCTGGTATGGGCTCTACGGTAGCCGGTTGCACGACCGCGGCCGGAACACCGCGCATGATACGCAGCTCGCCGGGATCGATGAGCCTTTGCAGTACCGTTGCCACGAGATGGGGGACACCAATGGGATCGGTCTGCGGCTGGCCGCCGTCGCGAGTCGATTGACCGATCACCTGGCCCATGCGTAAGCCGCCGCCGGCAAGCAACAGTGGCGCCAGACTTCCCCAGTGGTCGCGACCTCCCTTGGGATTCAATCGCGGTGAGCGTCCCATTTCACCGCAACAAACGAGTAGTATTCGGTCGCTCAGGTCGCGCTCGGCCAGGTCCTCAACCAGAGCTGAGACGGCGTGATCCAGCGGCGGCCCCGTGTAGCGCATCCCCTCGGCGCATGTGGCATTGTTCTGGTCGGCGTGCATGTCCCACACGAAATTCGTGGTGACTGTCACAAACCCACAGCCGGCCTCACACAGTCGCCGGGCGAGCAACAACAGCTTGCCGAGCGATTTGGCGTTGTCGACGTAGTGCGGATAATTGTGCCAGTTGGGATTGATCTGGTCCGGCCTGACGAGCGGGGCCGTGTCGTACCGTTCGATGACGCGCGGTTCTTCCCGCGACAGGTCGAACGCCTGCGTCACACCACGGAGCACGCTGGTGAATGCCTGTTCTCGTAGCTTATCAAGCTCGGCGGCTTGCCCGCTGGCGTCGAATGAAACGCGGAGGCGATCCAGCTTGGACAACAGCGTGCGGCGATCTGACAGCCGATCGATCGGCAGATGGATCTGCATGTCCTGCTGGAAGTCACCGCCGGCGCCTGGCACGAACGGCGCGTAGCCGGTGCCCAGGGAGCCCGTTGAACCAAACCGGCCAAATTGGGTCTGCTCAGGGCCAGTTGTCGTGTCGACGGTACGAGGAAACAACAATGCCGTGCGCGGCATACCCGTCACTGGATCGGTCGTTCCCGCGGCGCGCGCGAACAGCGAGCCCAGGTTTGCCCCGTGCGTATGCCGGCTAACAACCGGTTTGATGTCATGGCTAGCGTCGCCGGTGGTGAACGAACGGACGATCGCCAATCGATCGGCCAGCCGCGCCAGCTGCGGAAACGACGAGCCGAATGTCACGCCCGGGATGCTGGTGGCGATCTCGCCGGTGGTCGACCGGATCTCGGCCGGCGCCGACATCTTGGGGTCGAAGGTCTCGAACTGGCTGGGACCGCCGTGCAGAAACAGAAAGATGACCGACCGGCCCGTGAGCAAACGTTTTGGTTCGGCCGCGGCATGCGCCAAGAGACCCGGTAGAGACAGTCCGCCCAGCGAGAGCGCGCCGGCGCGCAGAAATGCGCGACGACCGAATCGGGGACGGTGGTCCGTGAAGGTCAGCATGGAACGTTCCTCCTGCGAGCCAGGGCGCACAACAAGTCGACTATCAGGTAATGACACGACGAGCCGTTAATTCGGCATTTCTGGGGGACCCATTACCGCCGAATTCTCGCTCGCGCCAATTCTACCGTCGGGCTTAACAAAACGCATGACGTCGCTGGGATGCGATCTGTTCTGCACTAGGTCGCAGCTGCATACCGAATCCTTGCCGGCCCAAGGGAATCAGTGTTGTTCGAACTGTTGCCCGAGATACTCAAACCGCTCGAGATCGCGCCGACGGCTGATGGGGATCAGTATTCTAGGGTCAGCCCGTCCAGCGGCAGGATCGCGACGCTTAGTGCGCTGCGCGAACGGGCGGTATTTACATCAGGCCCAGATCTGCCAGCAGGCCGTCGAGCGCGTCATCGTGCGCGTTGA
>PLYM01000079.1 GCA_003153375.1 Planctomycetaceae bacterium | reverse complement strand
ACTGCGACATCCAGCGGCACGGTGCTGCTGCCCTGTAACTGGCAATAGGCCCCGCCGATGAGACCCTGCAAGTCAGATGGCAGCGAGGCGTTCAGAATGGCCTGCCGCACCGCGTGGCCGCGCTCGCTCAAGTTCGCCATGTCGTGCGTGTCGAGGTCCGCGAGCGTCGCCCGGATACACCCCTCGATCCCTGCTTCGCGGATGAAATGGCGGTACGCTTCCGCCGTGATCGCAAAGCCATTGGGCACTTTGACGCCCTTGCTTGCGAGTTCACGGACCATTTCACCCAGCGACGCATTCTTACCGCCGACCAGCGGGACATCCTCGATGCTGATGTCGGAAAACCATTTTATGAAGGAGTGCGAGGCGGATAAGCTTAGGGTGCAGTGGGTTTCACTGCCGAGCTGTGGGTGCTGGTTCATAGCGTTGTTCCTTCCAGAAAGTTGTCGCGGTGGTGCTCAATCGGAATCGCAATTGGTGAGTGGACGCGGACCCAGACCCCCCGTCCCACTGCAACTCTCCGTCGCCTGAGTTATGAATTATGGTTGATTTCAAGCATTGGCATCAGTCCGCTCCGCGATCTCACACCCTCCGACATCACCTGTTGAGCAGTTGGGCAATCATCCGGAACTCGTTGCGGATCAAGGCCGGCAGCAAGAACTGCCCTCGCACGCGCTCTTTGCCCGCCGCTCCAAAACTTTTGGCCACATCGGGGTGGTCCAGCAGATATAACAGATCGGTGGCGCAGTCTTCGACGCTGTCGGTGAGAAACTGCTTGTAACTCTGCGGAAACTGCATCGGGATACCGCCCGCCGCACCGGCCACAATCGGCTTGGCTTTCCAGAGTGCTTCGGAAACGACTAGCCCGAAGCCTTCTCGCAGCGATTTCTGAATGATCAGGTCCGCCCCGCGCTGAAAAGCGTTGACTTCCATGTTGCCGACGCCGGTCATGTTCGTGAACACATAAAGATCGGGATCAATGGCGACTTCGGCGTTGATGGTTTCCAGAATGCCCCATCCTTCAGGATCGTCTCCAGCCATCGCACCCACGAGCACGAGCTGGACTCCGCGACGCTGCTCCTTCACCATTCGATAGGCTCGAATCACCCCGAGCGGATCCTTCCAAGGATCGAACCGCGAGACCTGCAACAAAATCGGTTCACGCAGGTTGACGCCCGAGTCGGCAATCACTCGCCGACACAGATCGAGCGGCAATTCCATGTTCTTCGTCGAGAGTGGATCGATGGCCGGCGGAATGAAGAACACGCGCTCCATCTCCAAATCCGGCGGAACAAATTGCTTCATTGTGAACACGGCCGCGTCGTGCATTTCGATATAGGGACGCAAGAACTCCCAGACCGCCTGATTCGGCTCCGACGTATCAATGTGGCAGCGCCAGATCCACTTTTGTGAGTTGTGCGTCACGAAATGCCGCAGCGCCGCTGGCTGCGGGTCATGGACCACGTACACGTCGTAGTCGCCTTCGAGAGCTTCAGCACTCAGTCGGTTGTGTTCCAGATAGTCATTGATCACCGCCGGAGTCAATTCAAAAGCAGCCCCCTGAAGTGCGTTGTGAAAGCCCTTCGTGATCGTGAAGAAATCTTTATCGCCGTGGATGATTCGCCAGTCCGCGACAACGCCCAGCGATTGGTAGATCGGAATCTGCCGGCTGAGCAATTCCGCCACACCCCCGCCGCTCGCTGTCGCGTTGATATTGCAGATCCGCACTCCGCGCAGACTGCGGCTCAACTCCAGGATTTCATTGATGATCGCGTCGCCCACCAGCGGGCGATAATTCTCGATGTTGCTGGACGACGCACAGCAATGCCGGCCGACACTGACTTTTGGAAGCATGACAATCGTTTGCTTTCATGTTGGGTTTGACGCGGTTTCACGCGGCTGACGACTTCGACCGGCACTCACATGGTTTCCACGCGGACTCTGTGGATCGAAAAACAAGCAGCTTCTCTTGCGCGGCGAACAAAGATCGGGCGGCAGCCCATTAGGTTCGGAAAGTGACGGTGCGTCCATTCGAACGCTTTCAGCACCAGTCCCTGCGGCTCTATATTGCTGATCGCGACTTCGACCAGCCGGCCATCGGGCTCCAGCACGCGCCGCCATTCACTCACGACCAGCGGCAGTTATGGAGCTGGAGAGTAGCGGAAGCTGCAGACCGCGGCTGAATCGCCTCCTGTACTGGGATCCGATAGCCCGGCGAGCTGTGTGGCCTGATGGTGTTGTACTCGTACCACCAACGTGTGATCAAGACTTTGGCCTCCTGCAGCGTGCGAATCGTTTTCGTTTTCCAGATAATCGTTTGTCGGGCATGCAACCAACCCAATGAACCCACCTCAGGGGAGCGGCAGTCGCGTACCAGCCGCAACGGCCATTGCGTGGTTTGTGCAGAATCCCCCCACTCAACCTACGATACCGCTAGATTACCCGATATCATGTGTAGACTGAGCTCGACGGCGCACGATAATTTTTGTTTGAGAACCTGTTCCACGGTTGGGCTCATCTCCGCAATGCTTGCTCCGCCTTGCAGTACGAGGTGAGTTGCCGTGATCAGTGGACTGCTGACCGGCTGTCCGATCCGGCTGCACAATTGCATGAAGGCTTCTCGCGCACCTAAACTACGTGCTCGTGCAATTCAATAAGCTGCTCCTCAAACGGATTGATCCGCGCGTTTTGCTCGTCTCCGGTGCACCCGGTCCGGCGAACCTCGCCCAAAACCGCGGGACGAGCTGGTTGCTTTGCAGTTGTCACTCGTTAGTCTGTGGTGATTGGGCTCGTTGATTGGTCTTGGATAGGTATGCCATGAAACGCCGATGGTGGAAGGAATGTGTGGTCTACCAGATCTACCCACGCAGCTTCCTGGACTGTAATGGCGATGGCATTGGTGACCTGCGCGGGATCATCGCGAAGCTCGACTATTTGAAATTGCTGGGCGTCGACGTCGTCTGGCTGTCTCCCATCTACAAGTCTCCCGGAGACGACGGCGGCTACGACATTAGCGACTATTGCGAAATAAACGCTGACTTCGGTGCGATGGCCGATTGGGAAGAGATGCTGGGGCAGATGCACGATCGCGGGATTCGCTTGCTCATGGACCTGGTGGCAAATCACACGTCGGACGAACACCCGTGGTTCATTGAGTCGCGAAAATCGCGAGATAACCCCTACCGGGACTATTACATCTGGCGTCCAGGCAAGGAGGGGCGCGAGCCCAACAACTGGGCCTCGTGTTTCGGCGGCTCTGCTTGGCAACTTGACCACGTAACCGGCGAGTACTACCTCCATCTATTCTCCAAAAAACAGCCCGACCTGAACTGGGAGAATCCCCGCCTTCGCGAAGAAATCTATCGGATCATGAGGTGGTGGCTGGACAAGGGAATCGACGGATTTCGGTTGGACGTCATCAACATGATCTCCAAGATGCCGGGCTTTCCCGACGCGCCGGTTGTCTCGGACGAACGCTATCAATGGGGCGGACAGTATTTCATCCAGGGGCCGCGGCTGGTCGAGTACCTGCGCGAGATGAGGCAGCAGGTCCTGTCGAAATACGACGTCTTTACCGTCGGTGAAACGCCCGGAGTGACCACTGAGCACGCCGTCGATATCACCCACGAGGAGGCCGGCTCGCTGAACATGGTCTTTCAGTTCGAGCACATGGATCTGGCCCCCAGGGACGTGCTCGCCAAGGCCGGCAAATGGCACGTCGGCCCTTGGGATTTATTGGAACTCAAGCAGGTGATGACGCGCTGGCAAAAGGAGCTGGAAGGAAAGGGGTGGAATAGCTTCTACCTCTCCAATCATGACCAGCCGCGGTCGGTCTCCCGCTTTGGCGACGACGGAGGACACCGAGTCGAGTCCGCCAAAATGCTGGCGACATTCCTTCACATGTTGCATGGTACGCCATACGTCTACCAGGGCGAGGAAATCGGCATGACGAATGTCCGGTTCGAGTCGATCGACGACTATCGCGACATTGAAACGCTCCGGTTCTACCGCGAATGGGTAGGCCAGCGCGGAGCCGATCGCAGCGAGATGATGGCCGCGATCCAAGCCAAGAGTCGCGACAACGCCCGCACTCCCATGCAGTGGAGCGCTGGCGCCAACGCCGGCTTCACCACTGGCAAGCCTTGGATCAAGGTGAATCCCAATTACAGCCAGATCAACGTCGAGCAGGCGCAGGCTGACCCTGGATCGGTCTTCCATTACTACCGCCGACTCATCGAACTCCGGCGGAAACATCCAATCATGGTCTACGGCTCGTACGAGCTGCTGCTGGCCGCTCATGAACAGATCTATGCCTTCCTGAGAACCCTGCACAACGAGCAGTGGTTGGTGATCCTCAATTTTACTGAGGATGTGCCGGTATTCGCCCTTCCGTCTACGATCGCGTTTTCGCAGCATGAGCTGGTGATCAGTAACTACCCGACCGACTCCCGAGAGGATCCCCGATCGTTTGAGTTGCGACCCTATGAAGTGCGGGTCTACCGCCTTGTCGGGGGATAAGCCACCCGTAGCCAATAGGGGGGGCGATGACCCAAGAGATGCAATGGTGGCAGCGAGCAGTCATCTACCAAATCTGGGTGCGCTCGTTTTTCGATACCGACAGTGATGGCGTCGGCGACCTCCTTGGACTGTAATTGGTTACCGTTCGTGCTGNNAGCATTGATCGAGGCGAAACCAAAGACAAGGCGCGAATAGTGCTGGCGCCAGCATGGCCACATATGCTGATCAGATCGAGCGGCAATAGGGGTGCTAGCAACCACCGCCCGTCAGGGCCGAGGGGCAGGTGCATTCATCGTCGCCGTGATCTTGGAACTGCTGCTGTCGCTTCAACGCTGCCGACACACTCTGCGACGACGATGCGGTAGGATGCCACGTAAGGTGGTACGGCAACGACGACCTCTCGATCCGGTCTATGCGTGCACGCTCGTCAGCAGCAGTCGGCAGCCAGTCAGGTTGCTTCCTCTTTCTCCAGCTCGGCAGACATTTCGTTGATCAAGCGAATCCAGTCCTCATCCTGAAGTAAACGGCCATCCGGTGCATGTGTCGAAACAGAATATATGACCCGATGGGGGCCGACGACGGCGGACAGCTCGACGTGGATACGTTGCGGGAAATCGCCATTAGCCCCTTCTCCTGACACTAGCGAGTCGGAGGGCTTGATGACGACCATGCGTCCATGTTTCATGGCCTGCAACATTAAGGCTTCAACGAAAGTTTGCATGCGCTCAGTGTATCGTGCTATCAGCGCAAAAGGAACCATTTGCAGCACCGAGTTCAAATCCCGTGGCATGGAGCCCCCGTGCCTTTGGTTTCTTGTCGCGTGCGTCGCCAAGGGCCTGACGGCCTCACGAGGCGAGCGACGCACGGCGACGGCGAAACCGGCGGCAGGGGCAGCGGGGCCCTTAAACAGTCAATGATCGATAAACCAACAACCTGAGGTTCCACGTCAAGATCGAGAGCGCGACTAAGGTTGCATCCCGAGGTCCGACATGGCGCATTGCGACGCCGCCGGTGTGAATGGGAGCAACCGCATACTCACTCATGGCGCTCCGCAGCCGCGGATGATGCCGAATGGATGTCTGGGAAGTCCCGTGGTCGTCTTGCTCCGATCTTGACAAAGCCTTCCTCATGGATGTCGGACCGGGGCAGTCTAAGGCGGTCGGATTTGCGTTCGCGCCGATCTGCTATTCAGCGTCCAAAAGTTCAATTCGCCGCTGCAGTATTGGTTGCGAACGCTCGCACAATTCGGATCGGCAACCGCTTCCTAACATGCCGCCAGCGGCGGAAAGCGAAACAAGCGTCGCGCCGATTTTCTGTGCGCCTTGGTCGGCATTTCTAGTTTCGCAACGAAGCGATCACATCCCGTGCGCAGTGGATGCCGCTATCAATTGCTCCATGGACTGACGCGATTTTGCCCGACTGGCCTTTGACACCGACAGCTTCGCCAGCGAAGAATAGCGTGTCGGACACGGGCAGGCCGAGCATCTGTCGGGCATCTTCGTCCGCATCGTTCGGCAACGCGGAATAGCCACTGCGACTGAACGGATCTGCGTGCCACACGTGCCACTCGCCACGCACGAACAGGTCACGAATCCGCTCGCCGAACATATGAACGAGCTGATTGAGCATCGCTTGCGGCGGATTGGGATGTTGTCCGAAACGGTCGGCGGCATCGCCTCCGACGAGGTGCGTGAGCAGATGCCGCTGACCGCGGCGACGCTGCGGTGACGTCGGCCAATGCAGTTGCGAGTCGAGTGCGCATGTGAGTACCGCCATACCTTCGGGCCAAAACGGTCTGCTGCCGCGCAGCGCTCGGAAGCTCGACTGCATCTTGAACGCTTTGCCTGGATTCAACGACTGGATCGCATCGGTCTTCGGGCGCGGCAACGGATCATCGAATTCGACGGCTCCCTGTTGCAGCACTCCCAGTGGCAACGTAATGATCGCCGCGCGCGATCGCACAACCATGTTGCGGGCGAAACAGGTGACACTGCCGGGATCCCATTCAATCCGTTGAACGGGTCGATTGAGGCGAATG
>PLYM01000065.1 GCA_003153375.1 Planctomycetaceae bacterium | reverse complement strand
TTTGAGAACAGTGAGCTGGTGACACGAGTGTGCCGCACTACGCAGCATGCCCCTCGGCGGCGACCAGTCATCCCGTCCGCTTTCTTGAGTTTCGGAGCCTAGTAATATGGAAGCCAGTCCTTCGCACACTGATCTAAGGCCCGTCTGTGTTCCACGAATCCGACCTGGCTTCATTGCGGGTGACGCTTGCAGTCCTGCATGAAGTCGATGAAACCAAGTTGCCAGACAACCAGCAGCGAGTTTACTTGTGGCTCGTTGATGAGCTTGAGCAACTTATTGCCCGGCTTGTTCGACAGCGAAGCCGCCCGCCGACAACCCGATTGGTTCATCAGTGGCCACGGTGAGAAGGGTGGGTTTCTCGTCTCGAGCACGCCTGTGGACGCATGCGGCGCGGCAGGTCACAAGACGCTGTCTCCGTCGGGTTCAAGGCATACGCCGTCCCGCCCAGCATGACCCCAGCGTCGAGTCCAGAAGGCATAAGCCTACCTGCCGGCGAGCCGTCGAATGTGAACTGAGAAGAAATCCGAAGGCCAGCTAACTGCGATTCCGTCGTCGCCAGCCGCAAACAAGCAAGCCGATGAAACCGAGAGCGGCCAGCATGACGCTGCTGGGCTCGGGGATTGGGCTTAGGAGAAATGCATCGGATTGTCCGCTTGCGTTTGTGCCCCAACCCACGATCTGTCCCTTGTCGTTGATGGCCATTGCTGATTCCAACGTCCAGCCCGATAGCGGATCAATCAGTCTGTTCAGGTCGGTCATCGTCCCGTTGCTGTAGAGAAAGGCATGCTCGGCACCGCTCGGCGTATATGCGTCGCCCACGATCTGGCCCGCGGTATTGATGCCGTATGCCCAACTGTTTGAACCACCGAGGGTTCCCAGATCAGTCATCGTCCCGTTGCTGTTGAGCAAAGCGTGCCAAACCGTGTCGGAGAGATAGTGACCACCCACTTCTTGCCCGCTGGCGTTGATCATCTGGAATCCACCGGACAAACCGAAGATCTGCGTCGTTCCATTGCTGACGAGGAATGGCTGATCGCCAGTGATCCCCGTCTGATACGTGTATCCTACGACCTGTCCGTTGCCGTTTATGCTGAGAGGATATGTGTTGCTGCCAACTGGAAAGGTGCCCAAGTTGTTCTCCACGCCATTGGTGTAGAGAAAAGGCTGAGTGGCAGTGCTGCTATTGGAATACCACCCGACAACTTGCCCGTTGGCGTTGATGCCCTGTGCTCCGCCGGTAAGCGAGCTCGGGCTCAGGTTCGTCATCGACCCATTGCTGTAGAGAAAACCGTGGGTCGTGTTCCCGACGCTGTCAGCCCAGCCCACGACCTGCCCGCTGTCATTGATCCCGAGGGCAAAACTGGAACTGCCACCAAGCGTACCAAGGTCGGTCGCCGTTCCGTTGCCGTACAAGAAGGCATGGCCAACGGCGTTTTGCCCCACGACTTGCCCGCTGGCGTTGATGCCGTAGGCAATACCTCCTCCCAGGTCCGTGACAAGAAACTCCCCGCGAACGGTTGAGGGGGTGACCCAGATCGCGGTCATGGCGGCCAATGCGGCGACCAACAATTTTCTGGATTTCACTAGCGTTCTCCCCGAGGCGGTGCTTGGCAAACATGCAACCGCCAGGGCGAAAGGAAGACCGACGCGTAAAACGCCGAAGGCATTCCACACGTTGGACAACGTACCCGAAGCGGCAATCGACTCCACTTATAGTCTGTAGTCTTATAGTCGTCCAGGTTTTACCTTGGCTTCGTGAGCCAAGATTCTCGGATAAAAGCCGAATTCGGTAACGCAATGCGGAAGTACCGCCATGCTGCCGGCATCTCTCAGGAGGCGCTTGCCGACTTGGCTGGCATCCATCGCACCTATGTTGGCGACGTGGAGCGGGGCGAGCGAAATCTCAGCCTGCTCAACATGGTCCGGCTTTCTTCTGCTCTAGGCGTCCGACTGAGCCAAGTCATCCTGGAAATGGAACGCAAACTCGGCCATAAAGCTTGAGTGCGTTCGAGTCGGATCGACTCGCCGGTTAAAAGCGGGGTCTTTGAGGCCGTCGACCGTCGCACAAACTGCCTGCCCGACTTCGTGAGCAAGGTGCGGATTCGGTCCGCATCAGACAGTCCGTGCGACGATGGCGACAGTGGGTCAACGGTGGTCTCGGACTAGATGCCCCTAGTGGCTGCTGTGTCGGCATCGGCGGTCCCAAGTTTCGTTCGGAGATGGGGTGTTCGTTCAGGTAAACAGCATTTCGCCTTTCACCATGGAGCATGACCCAACTGCATGGCCCGAGCATGGTCCATCTTGGCCTTGTCGAAGTCATTTTTTTTCGCGTAGCCGTGGGGCGACTGGCTCGTGTTCTAGCGAACCTCTCCACATTCTCCGTTCGCGTGCCAAGAGTCTGGTCCTGGAGCTGATTGCTGTTCGAAGGGCGGCTACGCTTGCTTGTCCGTTTTCAAAAACGATATGGCGGCAGGAGGTGAGATCCGTGCTAGCACCTTTACGCCGGTCCAAAACCCCCAGTTCCTCTTGGCAACCCGGCAAGCAAATCAAGCAAGTGCTATCAACGGCAGCGCTATCCGCGGGCGGCGTCCTGGCCGGCTGTGGGCCTCCACGGGATCCACCTGAGCTTCGCACGGGGGCGGACCGTCCCAATTCCGGTCTGACGCCATCGGCGTCGCTAGCGGTCACCGCAGGCGCCCGGCAGCGACTCGTGACGAGCCTTGCGGCCGAATCGTTGCCCACAGCCTATTGGACTGACGTCCATTCGCATCGCTGGGGGATCACGTAATAGTAGACCCGCGGCGGCGGACAAGCCTGCGGCTGCACTTGCACGCACGGCTGCAGATAGGCAGGGTTCCCGGTTTGATCGGGTTGGCTTTGGCGAGCAATGACCGGCGGCCCCGGCAATCGAAACTGAGAAAGTTTTTGGTCGAGGACGATTTCTTGCGTGTCGTCTTGGAAAACCTTGCAGGTGGATTTGATGTATCCGGATTTTGAAACATCAACCTCGACGGCTCCAGCGTTCCGAGCAACTTTCGCTTCGCCGCGAGCGTCGGTGACAGTGGCTGACAACTCGCGGCCGGCCGCATCACGGAACCTGAGTGTGGCGCCCTCAATCGCCTTTCCGCCAAACGGCGCGTCGGTGACGCGAAAAGTGATCGCAGCGGAGGTCTGCGACACGGCAAGAGTGCTGGCGAGCAGGAGGCAAACTATCACGGTCAATCCGAGGAAAGTGTCTTGATTGTGATCACGTCACTTCCCTGTTTCGACATCTCGTTTATTGCATCGCGTGAAAGATCGCCAGCCGGATGAAGAGCTACAATGAACCAGTATTCATGATTTGTTAAATCCCTCCACTTGCCCACGTATGTTCGGTCGTCGCTCTTGTCCTTCTCTCTGAACGGGCCTTCACTCTCAAGCTCTTTGGTGCAATCCGGATCCGAGTAGCCCGTCACGTGCTCAATTTTCCAGCCGGTTGGAACCGCTTCGCCAAGGCGAACTTCCGTGACGGTGGTTCGCGGAAAGGGTATGCCCTCCGGCGTCGCCAACTTACAGCGAATCTTTATCCCCTTGGATCCGTCAAATTTCCAATCGTAATTGAGCAGCTTTACGATCTGGGCTTCGGGCTTGCGGGGCAATCTGTCATTAGCCGCGAGCGTAAAAACTCCGCCCAACCCGGCGGCCGTAAGGCAGACCGCCCACGTTCCCCAGGGCACCGTCGACCAGTTAAAGGCAGCGATCGACTTGCCAGTTTTGTCCGGTTGTTGAGCTCGCATAATGCCAACCATCCCGCCGAGCACGATCAGTGCTACAACTACGTAGACGAACAGGGCGAACTCATTGCGTCCCGACTCATATTGAAGAAAAACAAGCACGACCGCTTGGGCAATCGCAAGTGATAGCAATGTGGCGAGCGGCGGAATCCCCGATTGAGTCGCGTTTTCACGTCCCAGCAAATTGCGGCCCGTGACCCACCGGAAAAGTTGCCAAACCCGGCCCGTGGCCCAACGGGAAAGCTGCCAAACCAGCCAAGGAAGCCAACCGATTCTTGGCTCTAGGTATTGCCAGCACTGTTCGCTTGCGGTTCTGACTTTTCCCACTAGTCGAGCCCCGCCACCATAGTGGGACGGGCGGCCCATGAAGTCAAACAAAGAAACTCGTGGGAAACCGTGCGAAGCGTAACCATGGCCGGCTATTCCAACAAGGCGGACTTTAACGGTGGCCTATGCTACCACTTTTCAATCTGGGGCCGCAATTAGGCCATCGCATCCTATTCCTCCGCCCCCAAGGCAGCCCCGCGGGGCCCGCTCTGCTGGACGCGATAAGTTGTCAAAGATCGTGCCCGCCGCCAACCGCTCGATCAGCCAGAGTTCTTGGAGTTACGGAAGTTGCGGGCGTCGGTTTGCCGTCGGGCCTCGGCCATTGATCGATCAATGTTCTTCGATATCTCCTCGACCAGCGTCTTGAACAACGGCGAGATTTGAGACGTGACCTCCTTCGCGAGCTCCTCGGCGTTCGCGTCGAGCTTAATCTCGAGTTGACCCTTGAGCTCGACGGCGGAGGTCGCCGCCTCGTTCGCCTTGTCGCGTTAAGCTTGAGGCTCGGGGGTGGCGAGTCGAGAAGGATCATACGCGGCCTGACGCCAAGCCGTCGAAGCAGAGCTGGGCAGGCGAGTGTAGGCTGACGTCCGTTTTTGAAAACGGAAACCCGATTGCGATGGGATCGAGCAGCGCCGGTGGCCGTGTCACGACACCGCCTGCAATCGCGCACCGTCAACCCGCAGCCTGAAGTCTATTCGATGCCCAAATCCGCCAGCAGACCATCCAACGCGTCGTCGTGAACGTCGAAGTCGTTAGCGATTTGCTCGACGGCTTGCAGGAGCTGCGGGTCGTGCAAGGCGGTCTGGATGCCCTTGGTCACTGGCGGGCTGCTGGACACGTACTGCAGGGCACTGGGGATCGGCGAGGAGGTGAGCACGCTGATGTTCAGGAAGCTCAAGCCGCTCATGATCGTGCCGGTGGCGTTCGAGAGCGGGCTGGGCGTGCTGACTGCCGAGACGGTGGGAGTTGCCGCGGGGCTGGCGGCCGGGGCCGCCGAACCGCCGCCGTTGGGGGCGAACGGGCCGGTCGGATTGGCCAGGTAGTGCAACGTGAACACG
>PLYM01000143.1 GCA_003153375.1 Planctomycetaceae bacterium | reverse complement strand
TTGAAATCAAACACAGACGCTTCTCCGTCTCCCCTCGGTGTTCTCTGAGCCCTCGGTGGCTAAAATCCATTCGTTCCCCGCAGCACTACCGCCGGCTACTTTTGCCCCTAGCGCCTGGCTATACTGGCCGAAACCCAACCCTTCGCGTCTCGCGGCGATCGCGGGATGCTCGACCGCTAACAGGAGTGATCCCCAGCCATGCACAAGCACGATCAGCATTCGCCGCGGCGCGGACATCGTCGAGCGTTTCTCAAGGCTACGGCCGGCACCGTGGCGGCTAGCGCCTTTGGAGCGCCGTTGATCATTCCGCGCAGCGCGCTGGCCGCTCCGGGAAAGCCGGGCGCGAACGATCGCATCACGGTTGGCGCGATCGGCGTGGGCGGGCGGGCTTCGCTGCTGTTGCAGCAATTGCCCGAGGGGGGCCAGATCGTGGCGCTCAGCGATTGCAACGTGCCGCGGGCTGAAGCCTTCAAAGCCAAGGCTAAGGGCGATTGGCCGGTGTATCAAGAGTATCGCAAGATTCTCGACCGCAAGGATATCGACGCCGTGATCGTGGCCACCGGCGATTTTCAGCGCGTCGTGCCGTGCATCCACGCCTGCCAGGCGGGCAAGGACGTCTATGCCGAAAAGCCGCTCACGCTCTATGTGCGCGAAGGCCGCGCGCTGGTCGAGGCCGTGCGCCGCCACGGCCGCGTGCTGCAAGTCGGCTCGCAGCAACGCTCGATGGCCATGAATCGCGTGGCCTGCGAATTGGTGCGCAGCGGTGCCTTGGGCAAAGTGCTCGAAGTCCGCGCTATCAACTACACCGGGCCCCGCGACTCGCCCGCCCAGCTGCCCCCCGAGCAGCCCGTGCCGGCAGGGCTCGATTGGAACGTGTGGCTCAACCAGGCGGCCATGCGGCCGTTCAACGGCGACTGGATGGGCTGGATGCAGTGGCGCGATTTCTCGGGCGGAGAGATGACCAACTGGGGCGCGCACGGCGTCGACCAGATTCAATGGGCCCTGGGCGCCGACGGCACCGGCCCCACCGAGCTCAAGCCTCTGTCGGCCGGGCCCAACGGCCAGGTCGCGATGAAGTATGCCAGCGGCGTGCCGGTCAATTACGTCATCGAGCCCGGCAAGGGACCGATGGGCGGAGCGATCTTCGTCTGCGAGAAGGGCAAGCTCGAGATCAATCGCAACAAGTTCAGCAGCAACCCGCCCGAGATCGCGGCCGAGTTGAACAAGAAAGTCGACGTGGCCGAAGAAGAGCGCAAGTGGAGCGACTCGCTCGCCCTGTGGCAGGCCCGCTGGCACATGCAAGACTGGCTCGACTGCATCCGCTCGCGCCAAATGCCAATTGCCGACGTCGAGATCGGCCACCGCTCGATCACCGTCTGCCACCTGGCCAACATCACCCGCGCCATCGGCCGTCCGCTGCGATGGGATCCCGCCCGCGAGCAGTTCGACGACGAAGCCGCCAACGCGATGCTCGACCGCCCCCGCCGCGCCGGCTTCGAATTGCCGACGGGGTAAGATGCCGGGTGCCATGCCCACGCTCGCGTGGGCATGTCCGAGAATTGTTGCGCACGACGCAACCGTGAGCATGGCCCCCGCCAGAATCTCGTCTACTGATTTTAGAGGTACTTCTTCAACCACTCCACCGCCTGCGGCACCCAACCAGGCGGCAACTTGTGGCCGGCGTCGAAGAGGATTTGATTCTTGGGCCCTTCGTGAAGGAGCGCCCACCGCGCTTGGGCGTGCTCCAGCGGGCACAGCTCGTCGGTGCGGCCGATGATCTCGAGGAAGGGCCGTGGGCCGATGCCGCCGATGAAATTCTGCGGGGCGATCAGGGACCATTTCGACTTTTCGGCGGGCGCGGCGACGGCCACGGCGGCTTGGATGCGCGGCTCGACGCCGGTGAGCAGATACGCTTGCGTGCCGCCCATGCTGTAGCCCAGAACGCCGATCCGCGTCTTGTCGATTTCACTCCGCGACTCCAGATAGTCGATGGCTCGGCGGTAGTCGCGCGTGGTCTGCACGTAAATATCGACCTGCGAGAAGTAACCCTTTCGCTGCCCCTCGCCGACCGAGGGATCGACGTAGTGATTCACTGGCGCGAAATCATTCTGCGCAATCCGGTCGCCGTGACACTGAGCGTCGAGGGCCAGCACGGCGAAGCCGGCCGTCAGCAGCGCCTGCCGCGCGTTGCCGCCGCTGATGTAGCCGCCGTCCTGCCACCAGTTCTCCTTCGAGCCGCTCCAGCCGTGCAGCAATAGCACGCAGGGGTGCGGACCCGCGCCGTCAGCCGGCAATTGCAAATATCCCGGCACGAGAATTCCCTGCACGCCGCGAAAGACGATCTTCTCCCGCGTCGGGCCATCCTTCTTTACCTTCTCGACGACGCGGGCCTCGAGCGGAATCGTCCGCTCATACTGATAGGCCTGCGCGACCGCGCGGGCCCCCTCGTCGTCCAACCGCTCGATGACGGGCAGCGTTGCCGCCGGCTCCGCGGCCCCGCCGCGTACCGCCAGCAATCCGGCCAAAAACAACAGTGCGAGCAGAGCGCGATTCAAAACAGCCATGCAATTCTCCCTCAACGAAACAGTCTGTCGATGCGGTCTCAAGTCTCTTCTGTGTGCCACTGCTGGCTTGTCCAGCAGTGAGAACAGCTTGACGTTAGGCGACAGGAAGGCACTGCTGGACAAGCCAGCAGTGGCACCCGAATTCGGACACTAGTTCCCGCCATTCTTGCACGCCCGCACCATCGGAGCGAGCGAGCAGCCTTACTTCTCGCCGGCTTCGTGCAGAAAGCGGCGGGTGGCTTCGTGGCGAGGGGCGTCGAAGATCTGCTGCGGGGGGCCGCTTTCCAACGGTTGGCCGTTTTCGAAAACGTGCAGCGTGTGGGCCGTGCGACGGGCGAGGCGCAGCGAGTGAGTGACCACGAGCATCGTCTGGCCGCTGGCTGCCAGGTCGGCGATCACCGCCTCGACCTCGCCGGCCATCCGCGGATCGAGGGCGCTGGTCGGCTCGTCGAACAGCATCACCTGCGGCTTCATCGCCAGCGCCCGGGCGATCGCCACCCGCTGCTGCTGACCGCCCGAGAGCGTGTCGGGCATTTGGTGCAACTTGTCTTTCAAGCCCACGCGCTCGAGCAACGTCGCGGCCTCGGCCGTGGCCCGCTCGCGCGAGTAGCCCAGCACGTGCATGGGCGCCTCGATCACGTTGCCCAGCGCCGTGCGGTGCGGAAATAGATTGAACTGCTGAAACACCATGCCGACTTGCCGCCTGACCTGCGCCAACAGCGGCGTGCGCTCCGTCGGCGGCAATCCGCCGCGCAACTTCACGCCGGCCAGGTCGATTTCGCCTTCCTGAAAATCTTCCAGCCCATTCAAGCAGCGCAGGAAGGTCGTCTTGCCGCCGCCCGAAGGACCGACGATGACGCACACCTCGCCGCGCCGCACCTCGAGCGTCACGCCCGAGAGCACGACATGATCGCCAAAACGCTTGACCAGCGAGCGGACAGCCAGGGCCGGCGGATGGTCGTTGTCGATCATGGTTCAACCCTTGGCCGGCCGAGAGAGCCGCCGCTCGAGCACCGTGGCCAGCCGGGCCAGCGGAATGCTCATCGACAGATACAACAGCGCCGTCAGCGCTCCCAGCTCAATCGTCGCGCCCGTGTCGTTGGCTTGCACCTTGTATTGATTCGTCAACTCCATCACCGTGATCACCGAACAGACCGACGTGTCCTTGAACATGGCGATGAAGTCGTTGGTCACCGGTGGCACGACGATCCGCCAGGCCTGCGGAATGATGATTCGCCGCAGCGCCAGCGCCGGCGACATGCCCAAGGCCACCGCAGCTTCCATCTGTCCGCGCGGCACGGCTTGCATGCCGGCTCGATAGATCTCGGCTTCGTAGGCCGAATAATTGATCGCCAGCCCAGCCACCGCGGCGTCGAACGCGGGCAGTGTCAGACCGATCTCGGGCAGCAGGAAGAAAATCACGAACAACTGCAACATCAACGGCGTGCCGCGCAGGATCTCGATATAGGCCACCACGAGCCATCGCAGCGGCGCGGGACCGTACATTCGGGCCAAAGCCACCAGCAGACCCAGCAGCATTGCCAGCGGCATCGAGATGCACGCCAGTAGAATGGTCACACCGGCCGCTTCGACCAACAACGCCCCACGACTGCGAATCACAGCCCAACCGCGCAGCGACGTGGCCTGCACGCCCAGCTCGCCATCACTCTTGTCGCGCAGCGCGGCCAGCTCCTCCTGCGGCGGGTTCCACAGGTCATACTTTTCATAGAGCGCCTTGAGCTTGCCATCGTCCAGTAAATGTCCAATCGCCGTGTCGAGCGCGGCGCGCAGTGTATCGTCGCCACGACGGAGAAAGAGCACGTAGTAGCCATGCCCCACCGGCTCGCCGATTTCGGCCAGCGAGGCGAAGCGTCCGCGATAAAACACGGCGGCGGGCAAATCGGTGAGCGTGGCATCGAGCTTGCCGGTTTCGACTTCGCGCATGGCGTCGGTCGTGCCCTCATAGGCGATCGCCTCGACCGCGTCGCCATAGTGCTCGGTCAGATACGCGTGCGCGCCCGAACCGCCGAGCACGCCGATCTTCGGCTTCTTGCCGTCGGTGCGATGGCGCAGGTCGTCCCAAGTCCGCAACTGCGGATCATCGCGGCGGGCCAGCAGCACCAACTGATAGACGTAATAGGGGCGCGTGTGGGCCATGTCGCCCGCGCGCGCCGGCGTCAGCTCATAGCCGTTGAGCACGACGTCGATTTCGCCGGTCTCCAGAAGCGCGGGCAGATTTTGCCACAGCCCTTGATAAAACTGCGACCGCACCCCCAGATCGGCGGCCAGCAGCTCGGCCAATTCGGTCTCGAAACCGGTCATGCGGCGGGGCGCGGCCGGATCGGGAAAGACATAGGGCCCGCCGCCTTCGCTGTCGCCTCCCCAAACCAGCGCGCCGCGAGCGCGAACCTTGGCCAGCGTATCGCCGCGCGCGGTGACCGCCGGCGCCAGCGCGAGCGAGACAAACGACAGGGCGACAATCAAAGCCAGTTGCCGCATCGCACCTTTCGCCGCAAGAGCTTCAGCAGGGCACAAACCGCCGATAGAGTTTAGCGTACTCGCCGCCCCGCGCCAGCAGTTGGCGGTGCGTGCCCCGTTCGACGATGCGGCCGTGGTCGAGCACCAGCACCTGGTCGGCATGGCGAATCGTGCTCAGGCGATGGGCGACGACAAAGCTGGTGCGACCCTTGAGCAACTCGGCCAGGGCCCGTTGAATGCGGGCTTCGGTCAGTGTGTCGACGCTGCTGGTGGCTTCGTCGAGAAACAACAGCGGCGGATCGGCCAGCATGGCCCGCGTGAAGCAAACCAGTTGCCGTTGCCCCAGCGACAAGCTGCCGCCGCGTTCGCCCACCAGGGTGTGCAGTCCGTCGGGCAGCTCGGCCAGCAGGTCGAGACAATCGAGCCGATGGGCCGCCTCGTAGATCTCGTCGTCGCTGGCCTCGGGCCGACCCACGCGAATATTGTCCATCACGGTGCCGCTGAAGAGAAAATTCTGTTGCAGCACCAGCCCAATCTGCCGCCGCAGCGACACCCGGGCCACGCGGCGGATATCGTGCCCGTCGATCGTCAACTCTCCGCGCGTGGGCAGATAGAAGCTGGCAATCAGGTTGAGAATCGACGTCTTGCCGCCGCCGGTGTGCCCCACCAGGGCGATCGTCTGGCCCGGCTCGGCGACGAAATTCAAATCGTGCAGCACCAGCCGCCCCGGGTCGTAACCAAAACTGACATCGCGAAACTCGACGCGGCCGGCGACTCGCGACAGCTCGATCGCGCCCGGCGGATCCTGCTGCTCGAGCGGATTGTCGAGCAAGCGAAAGACCCGCTCGGCCCCCGCCATGGCCGTCAGGGCATGGTTGTATTGCACGCCCAGGGTCGTGATGGGGGCGAAGAACAAGTTGGCCATGAAGAAGAACCCAACCAGATCGCCCACCTGCGTGCCGCCCCCGGAGAGCACCTGGTAGCCGCCCAGGATCAGCAGCACCGAGATGAACAGTTGATTGTTCAGATCCAGCAGACCTTGGAACCGACCCTGGATCTTGGTCAGCCCGAAGTTGAAATCGGAGTGATCGTTGATCAATTGACTGAACATGCCGGCGTTGGCGTCCTGCCGCACGAAGGCCTGGGTGACGCGAATGCCGTTGACGCTTTCGGCCAACGTGGCGGTCACGCGGCTGAACGACTCCTGCACGTCGCGATGCGCCTTGCTCAACTGGCGATTGAAGTGCCGGTTGAGCAGCCACAGCACGGGCACCAGCGCCAGCACCAACAGAAACAGCACGGGGTCGTACCACAGCATGAACACCGCGGCGACCGTCATCTGGCCAACCTGCACCAGGCTGACGAACAGCACCTCCTGCACGCCCATCCGCACATATTCGACGTCGGTGGTCATGCGGCTGATGATGCGGCCCAGCTTGGTGCGCTGAAAAAAGCTCATCGGCATCCGCTGCAGCCGGGCAAACAAATCTCGGCGCAAGTCGTGAACCACCGATTCGCCCAATTCCAACGCCAGCCGCTGGCGAAAGTGCAGGCAACCCTGCGTGAACAGCGCGAGCGCCAGGAATCCCAGCACGCCCCAGGCCACGCCGTGCATGTCGCCACGATCGACCGGGCCTTTGATCACGGCCGCGATGATCCAGGTGAGGCACGGCAACTGAATCGACCGCAGGATCACTAGCACGATCAGCCAGTTGCGCTGGGACGCATAAGGGCGCGTGTATTCGTAAAGCCGGCCGATCAGCCGGAGATCGAGCGGATGCGAATCGGCTTCCTGCTCCTCGCGACGCGTATAGCGCGTCAGCGTCGACTCGGCGCGTGGGGGTTTGATTTGCGAAATCATGCGACGTGCTTCCCGGCGTTCAACAACTGGCTGCTCTCGGCATCGAGAATCTGCAAATGAGCGGCCCGATGATAGGTGCCGCCACGGCGCATCAATTCGTCGTGCGTGCCAATCTGTGTGACGCGACCACCTTCCAGCACGATCACGCGATCGGCCCGCCGCAGCGTGCTCAGACGATGCGCCACGACAAACGTGGTGCGCCCCCGCATCGCGTTTTCCATCGCCTGCAAAATCTCGTGCTCGGTTTCCGGATCGACCGCCGCCGTGGCGTCGTCGAACACCAGGATCGAGGGCCGGCTCAGAATGGCCCGCGCGATGGCAATCCGCTGCCGCTGCCCGCCCGAGAGATTCGAGCCATATTCGCCGATCACGGTGTCATAGCCTTGCGGCAGAGCCTCGATGAAGTCATGCGCCGCCGCGATGCGGGCCGCCTGCTCGACATCCTGACGCGTGGCCTCGGGGTGGCCGAAAGCGATATTGGCGAACACCGTGTTGCTGAACAGGAAGCTTTCCTGAAACACCAGGCCGATGGCGCGTCTCAGGTCGTCGAGCGCCAGCCGTCGGATGTCGATGCCGTCGATGAGCACCGCGCCGGCCTGGGGGTCGTAAAAGCGGGGAATCAGGCTCAGCAGGGTGCTCTTGCCCGCGCCCGTGGCTCCGGCGATGGCGATGCACTCACCCGGCTCGGCCGCGAAGCTCACATCGCGGAGCACCCGATCACCCGGCCGATAAGAAAAGTCAACGCCCTCGAACGCCACCGCTCCGCGCGGACGAGTCCAGCGGGCCGGCGCGGCGGGGCTGGTGATCTCCAACGGCGCATCGAGCACTTCGAACACGCGCTGGGCCCCGGTCAGGCTGGCCTGAATGCTGTTGGTGATATTCGTGATTTGCGTCACCTGGTTGGCAAACTGCTGCAACAGGTTGGCGAACACGAACAGGCCTTCGCCCAGCAACAATTGGCCGTCGATCACCAGGTAGCCGCCGTACAAGAGCAGTACCGCCAGGTTCAACTGCGTGAGCAACCCGATCCCGGGCTGGAAAACGCTGATCAAGCGAAAGATCAAATGCTTCTGGTCCTTCACCCGGCCGTTGGCAACGCCAAACTTGCCGATCTCCTGCGGCTCGCGGCCAAAGCCTTTGACGACCTGCACGCCCTGCACGTTTTCCGACAGGGTCAGAATCATCTGGTCGCTCAACTCGCGATTGTGCCGATAGGCAGGCTTGACCCACCGCGAAAAGATCACGGCGCCCAACCACATCAGCGGCGTCGTGGCCAGGCAAGCCAAGGTCAGCGGCACGTTGATCGACAGCATATAGACCAGGTACAACGCCAGTGAGAGCAGCACACCCAGCATTTCGATCAACACCATATCGACGAACATGCTCACGGCACGCACATCGCCGGCCACGCGATTGATGATCGAGCCGCTTTGATTGGCATCAAAGAAGCGAAAGCTCAATCGCTGCAATTTGTCATAAACGTCGCACCGCAATTGCACGACGATTTTCTGCACCAGCCGGCCCGCCGACACGGCCGACCAATAGCGCAAGCTCGATTGCGCGATCGCTAGCAGAAAAACGCCGACCGCGATGGCGCCGATGGTCGCCAGCGGCGGCCAATCGGTCGGCGGCGACAGCCCCAGCGGCCAGCGAGCCGGCGCGGCGTCGCGCTCCACGGCATGGCGAATCACGTCGATGCCCAGGCCGATCAACCCCAGGCCGCTCAGATTGAGCGCGACGAGAAAAAATTGTTGGACGACCACCCACGCACAACTGCCACCATAGCACCAGGCCAGCGCCAGCATGCGGCGCACCAGCACCAGGTTCGAAGCCTCGCGATCCGCGCCCAGGGTCGCGGCCGTTGCTGCGGACGATTTCGCTGCGGACGATTTCTCTGTCAACCGATCAACCTCTTCAGAAGTCTCTCTGCGATGTTCCGTTGCCGACCATCCATGGTCCGCCGGCGCGGCCTGACACGAAACGGATGTCGCGAAACGAACCAAGGTTCACTTCGACGTCGGTTGGGTCGCGGATACCGGCTTGCTCACAGCGCCGAACAGGCGCAAGCCGGCCGCTCGGTGGGGCGCTCGAGGGCGTTCAGTGCGGCTAACTACACTCTCGCAAGACGAGCCGTTTTTGACAAGATCAGTCGCCCACCAACTCGTTAGCAGGAGGTTAGCGTTTCTCGATCCGATACAAATGCGTGTCGGTGCGCAGAAAAACCACGCCGTCGACGAAGGCAGGAGAAGCTTGGGTGTGGCCGTCGAGTTTGCTGGTGGCCAGCTCCTTGAACTCGGTTCCAGGTGCCAGCACGGTCGTGGTGCCGGAGTCGTCCAGACAGTAAATCCGCCCATCGGCATAGACCGGCGAGGCCCAAAACTTGCTCGACAGGCGTTTTTGCCAATGCTGCTTGCCGCTCGTGGCGTCATAGCACACGATCACGCCCGAGTCGGTGATCGTGTACAGCTCATCTCCCACGAGCAGGGGGGAGACATCCATCGGCACCAGCGCCCCCTTGTTCATGCTCCAGGCCTTGTTCGTCTCGGTGAGGTCACCGTGGCCGCCCACGCGCATGGCGTAGAACACCGGCGTGCCAAAGCCCGAGGCGAAGAAGATCATTCCCTTGCCATAGACGGGCCGGGGCACGTTCGAATAGCCGATGAACGAGAACCACCAGAGTTCGGCGCCGTCGTCCGGATTGTGAGCCACCAGCGCGTCGCTGCCCAGGCTGATCAGTTGCGTTTGCCCGTCGACTTCGATCAACAGCGGCGTGCTGTAGGCCATCGGCACCTCGAGCTTGCCGCTGCGGCGCGGTTCGCTGGTGTGTTGCCGATCGCGCTTCCAGCGGATTTCGCCGGTGCGCTTGTCGAGGGCCACGACATATTGCACGTCGGCGCCATCGCAATTGATGATCAGCAGGTCTTTCCAGATCACCGGCGACCCACCGGGGCCATGCACGTGGTTGTACTTGAGCTCCTGCGTCTTCCAGACGATGCGGCCGTCGGTCGCCAGGCAGGCCGTGCCATGGCCGCCAAAGTGAATGTAGACGCGGTCGCCTTCGACGACGGGCGTCGGCGAGGCGTGGCTGTTGTTGGCGTGAACCGAGCCAGGGTTTTCGAGCTTGAAGATCTCGACGTCGTGTACGATCGCGCCCGTCTGACGATTGACCGCGATGGCCCGCAACGAGTGGCCGTCGTCGACCGCCGCGGTCAGCCAGATCTGGTCGCCCTTGACGGCCGGCGACGACCAGCCGAGGCCCGGCAGAGGCACCTTCCAAGTGACATTTTCGGTCTCGCTCCAGGTGAGCGGCACGTTCTTGGCCGTCGAATGACCCTGACCGCCAGGTCCGCGAAATTGTGGCCAATCGGCTGCCATGGAAGGCACGCCAGCAGCCAGAAGCATCAACAGCGCCAGCCGAGATCGTGGCATCGTGGTGCGCTCGCAAGGCGGGAAAATGGATTCAGAGCAGGCTTTCCAGCAGCAGCCGCATCTTGCGCATTTCGGCGGAGTGATCGACGCCTTCCATTTCGGCGATGTGTACGACCAAGGCCCGGTTGTAGTGGGCCTTGCCCAGCTGCGAGATCAGCCGGCCGTATTCGACCTGGCCTTGCCCGACGCGAACCTGCAACTTGTCTTTGCTCGTGTCGCGCAGGTGGGTGTTGATCACATAGCGCATCAACTGGTCGTAGCTGTTGCCGGCGTGCGGACCATAGATATAGTGGCTCGGGTCGAGCGTCAGCCCCAGCCCCTTGACGTTGTCGCACAGCACCACAGCCGTATCCGGGTCCTGGGTGATGCGGCCGGTTTCGGTTTTCAGGCCGACCAGAACGCCTTCTTTCGAGGCGATGGCCACCAGCCGTTGCAGGCGTTCAATTTCGGCGTTGAAGGGCGTGCCCAACTCGGCGGCCGGAACGGTCATCGCCACGACCTTCGTGGCCTTGGCCAGCCGGCAGCAGGCGGCGAACTGCTCGTAATACAGCTCGCCCGTGGCGTCGATGTCGACGCTATAGCCCGAAATGGTCAGCCGGTAGGTCTCGCGGCACTGGCCGACGGCCTTTTCGACATCGGCCAACACCTGCGAGGGCTGCAACTGGCCCCCGCGCTCGTGGATGGCGACCTCGAGGGCCGTGTATTCCAGATCGACCAGGCGCTCGAGCACCCCGTCCAGCGACAAGTTCGGAAAACATTCGCTCGAAGCGGCGACAAACACGCGACTTCCTCCCGGCCAAGCCCACTTGCGGCATCAATGGTAGCGAACTGATTTGGTGGCGTAGCTTACCGCTTGGAGCCACGGTTTGGCAACACCATGCGCCGGTATCCGCGCCGTCGCGCGCGCGATTTTGACGAGCCGTGGCGGGTTTTCCGAGCGGGGGCACAATGAATATAATCACGGCGAAGAGAACCGGCGCGGCCGTTTTTGTGGCGGCACCTGGATTGCTATCATCCCGTCCCTTTCTAGGAGGCCTCCCATGCAAGCCACTCCCGGTCCCGATCCCCTTCGCGCCGAGCTGGCAGCCGCTCAGGCTCGCGGACCGATCCGCGTCATCATCGAACAACCCCGCACCAGTTGGATCGCCCGCGGACTGAAATGGCTGGTGGTGCTGGTCGTCGTGATCTGGCTGTTCAGCTCGTCGTTCGAGAAGTCGTACTACGGCGAAAACGACTTGCAGGAGCGCTGGCATTCGCTCAGTCATACGGCCACCGACAAAGTGGCCATTATCTCGCTCGAAGGGGCCATCGTCGGCGACGAGAGCTTCGTCAAAAAACAAATCGACCACGTGGCCGATGACGAGCACGTCAAAGCGATCGTGCTGCGCATCGATTCGCCCGGCGGCACCGTGACCGGCAGCGACTATATCTATCATCACGTCAAGAAGCTGCTCGAAACCAAAAAGATTCCACTCGTGGTCAGCATGGGCAGCGTCGCCGCCAGCGGAGGCTACTACGTCGCCATGGCCGCCGGCGGGGCCGAAGACACGATCTTCGCCGAACCCACCACCTGGACCGGCTCGATCGGCGTCATCATTCCGCACTACGACCTCTCGGGCTTGCTCGAAAAGCTGAACGTCTCGGACGACTCGATCGCCAGCAACCCGCTGAAAATGATGGGCAGCCCCACCCGCAAGTTCCCCGAGCCCATTCGCGCCGAAGAGCAGAAGATTCTGCAGGAGCTGGTCGATTCGAGCTTCGCGGGCTTCAAGGACATCGTGCTGGCGGGCCGCCCGGCCTTGCGCGACAATCAGGAAGTGCAGTCCGTGGTGTTCACCGGCCGCATCTTCACCGCGCAACAAGCCAAGGCCAACCTGTTGGTCGACCGGCTCGGTTTTATCGAGGACGCCATCGACCGCGCCATCGAACTGGCCAACCTCAACAAGGACGACGTGCGGGTCATCAAGTTCCACCGCCCCGTGCCGATCATGGAGCAATTGCTGATGGGCGGCTCGCAAAGCCGCAAGCAAGCGCTCGACATGAGCGCGCTGCTGGACCTGGCCTCGCCCCGCGCCTATTACTTGTGTACGTTCATGCCCGGCGTGAACGCCACCGAGCGCTAACTCGCCCAGTCACCCACTAACCCGCAGCGCGAGCAAGGGAACAAAGAATTTGCCACCGAGGACACAGAGGCCACAGAGAGAATAAAAAGAGAAGTTCAGTCATTGATTAACGAAGGACACGCTGACCAAAGCGAACTCGCCTTACTGACTCTTTCTTCTCCCTCTGTGCTCTCTGTGTCCTCGGTGGCTACCTTGGATTTCGTCGCAGCGGCCACTCTCGCTCGGCGACAGGCTACTTTGGCTGGGCGGCTTCGACGGCCGGTTCGGCTTGCGGATCGTGCGGGCGGCCTTTGCCGCGGAATTCGCCCTTCAATCGCTCGGGATGGCGATCGAGCCACGGAGTGGGATCGCTGAGCGGGGGGCCGAACTCGCCGCGCGGGCGACTGTAGTACATCGTCCGCAGCTCTTCGAGCATCTGCTCGCGGGGCATCTTCAGCAGGCGTTCGCGCTGAGGCTCGGGTACGTCGTGCTGCAAGAATCGCGCAAGATCCTCGCCGGCCAAGGGTCCCAACCGCCGCCCGGCGTGCGATGGATCGAGGCGGTGAACCGCCACGTTCACCCAGCCGTGGAGCAGCTTGCGCTGGGCCGGCAGCCCGCTGGCCTCGGTTAGCTCCTGGCGCGCCGGTGGCGAGAGCTCGCCCGCCAGCTTTTCGATATCGGCTGGCTCGACACCCAAGAGCGACGCGCCGCCTTTCGAACGCCGGACGCGCTCGGAAGCCAACGCACGATAGAGCAGAATTCGCCGCTGGCGATGCTCGTCGGTGCCGTCGAACCCCTTGCGCTGCGATTCGCTCATGCCGCTCAGCAAGCGCTCGCGCCGCTGCCACGCCAGGTCCTCGACCCATTGGACGATGGCCGTGAGGTCCTTTTTCGACAGCACCTCGTTCAGGTGTGCCTGCTCGCGGGCCATCTGCCGCTGGCGCTGAATCTTCTTGATCTGCTGCACGCGCTCCTGCGGCGGCAAATCAGCCAGCTCGGACCGTTGCGTGGGCGTCAGCGTTTTGAGCCACTCGTGGTAGCGGGATAGCACCTGCAGGAGCTTTTCGTGATGCGAATCGGAATCGAGCGCCGCTTGCAGCGTGCGCAACCGCTCCTGCTCTTCCAACGGCAACTCAGCGAAACGCTCCTGCTTGCGCAACAGATCCTGTTGCTCGGCCGGTGGCATGCGCTCGACCTGCTCGCGCCGCGTTGCCAAATCGTCTCCGCCCGCGGCCGGCGCGCAGACGAAGCAAGCGCCAAGCAGCGCGACCCAAGGCGTCCATTTGCCCCTCGCTCTAACCGCCATGCTCACCCTCCTGCTCGGCGAACAGGCCCTCGGACTCGAGCAATTTCAGAAAGTCGATGTTGTCGGCCTGATAATAGAGCTCGAAATGTTCGATCACCGGCAGATCGCGGAGCAGGGCCGCGTTCGGATTGGGCCAGAGGAAATGCCCAGCGACAAAGCCCACCAGCGCCGCCGCCACGGCACCGAGCGCGGCGGTCAGATGCTTCGCGCGGCGCGGCCGGGCTTGCTGCGCCGCGGCGGCATCGTCCGAGGCGGCCAAGGCGACCATCTCGATCGTCGTCTTGGTGAACGATTCGTTCACCGCCGAACGCGGCAGCCGATCGAGCAAGTCCCAGGCCCGCTCGAGCTTCTGCAACTCCGCATGATAGGCCGGATCGCGAGCCAACCGTTCCTCGACGCGGCGGACCGCCTCGGCGTCCAGCTCGCCGTCGAGATAGGCCGTCAGTTCGTCATGTAGCTCAGGGTTTTGCGATTCGTTGCCGATCATACGCCCGCTCACTCTCAAAAATTCCGCCGTCCCTTGCTTGAGCCCATCACTTGGGCCCATCACTTGGGTTTGTGCCCGTCCTGCAAATAGGGTTCCAAAATCTCCTTCAAGTTGACGCGCGCTCGCGACAACAATGACTTGATCGCTTGCGGCGACATCTCCATCGTCACGGCGATGTCGGCATAGCTCATCTCCTCGAACTTGTTGAGCAGCACGGCCATTCGCTGTCGCTCGCTCAAACCCGCCAACGCCGCTCGCACGATGTCGCGCAGCTCGGCCTTGTCCAACTGCCGCGCGGGCATCGCGCCGCTGGCGGCCAGGGCCATCTTGTCGAGCACGTTGCTGCTGCCCGATTCGGTCGGCCGCGCCGTCAGGTTCACCTCGGGCCGCCGCGACGACGAACGCAAGGCGTTAGCCGCCACGTGATTGGCGATCGTGTACAGCCAGGTCGAAAACTTAGCGCCGGCCACATACCGCTTGCGGGCCCGGTAGACGCGCAGAAAAACCTCCTGGGCGAGATCCTCGGCCTGATCGCGCCGGCCGACCAGGTGCTCGAGCACCGTGACCAGCCGATTCTGATAGCGCAGCATCAACTCGTCGAAAGCCGCGGCGTTGTCGTCGCGCACGTCGAGCATCAGCCGCACGTCAGGATCTTGCAGCGTGTACCGCTCAGCCGAAGATTCGCTAACCGCCAAAACTCACCCTTGCCTCGTCACCCACCAGGAGCTCCTCAGTCCACACTTCCATTGAGTCTATCACACCCCCTGATCGGCCGCGAAATCGTCTCCACATCTTCGCACCGACGGTCCCGGCCCTTCTCCTGTAAGATTAAAAACCGCCGGTCGACAATGGTTTCGTTCCATCTCGGATTCGGCCGGCCACGCAAGTCCGCATGAGGACTTCGGGCGCCCCTGCTGGCTTGTCCAGCAGTCAGGTTTTACGGCGAGATTCTCAGCCGTTCGCTCGGTCACGCGAACCATCCCAACTCTCGACAATCGCCCCTTCAGGGGATACTGTGATACCCGGCGTGGCGGGCAAGTTGGGCCGATTCCGGGGCAAGATTTTGGTCGATCTCAAAGGCCGCGTGGCTGTCGTGACGGGGGGCTCGAGCGGCATTGGCCGCGCGACCGCGCTGCGGCTGGCCGAACACGGCGCCCGCGTCTTTGCCGGCGACCTGCGACCGCTGGACGAGAATCGCGAGCCCTTCGCCGCGCGCGGCATCGTGCAGTTTCCCTGCGACGTGCGCAGCGAAGCCCAGGTGCAAGCGCTCATCGAGCAGGCCGTGCGCGACGGCGGAGCCTTGCACATCCTGGTCAGCAACGCCGGTATCGATCTGGAGAAGCAACTGCCCGACGTCAGCGAAGCGGAGTGGGATGCCTGCCTCGACACGAACCTCAAGGGCAGCTTCTTCGCCTGCAAGCACGCCATCCCCCACTTGCGCCATGCCGGCGGAGGCGCGGTCGTGTTCACCTCGAGCAACGCCGGACTGCTACCCCGCGCACACGATCCGGTTTATTGCGTCAGCAAGGCGGCCCTCAACGCGCTGGCCGCGGGCCTGGCCTTGTGCCATGCGCCCGACAAGATTCGCTTCAATGCCGTCTGCCCCGGCCCCGTTTCGCACACCCGCACCATCGACAACGAATTGGCCAAGAGCGCCGACCGCCGGGCTCTCGAACAGCGTTACATCGCGGCCAGCCCGCTGGCCCGCGCGCTGGGGCGTATGATCACGCCTGAGGAAGTGGCCGAGGCCATCTTGTATCTGGTCAGCGATGCCGCGGCGCTGGTCACCGGCACCGTGCTGCGAATCGATGGAGGCAAATCGCTGGGCGTGCCGCCGCAGATGCCATGACCCCGCAAACACCATGACACTGTCGAGTTCGTCCGCCGTGCGCCCACCCATTGCGAACCTTCGCTGGTGGATCGCAGCGCTGTTGTTCGCGTCGATGGTGATCAACTACGTCGATCGTCAGACCATCAGTGCCTTGGCGCCGGTGTTCAAACAAAGCTATGAATGGACCGATGCGGACTTCGCCTGGTTGCTGATCAGCTTTCGCGTCGGCTACACGATCATGCAAGCCGTCGCTGGGCGGTTGCTCGACTGGCTGGGCACGCGGCGCGGGCTGGCTTGGAGCGTGACGTTCTACTCGCTCGTCGCCGCCGCCACGGCCACGGTGCAAACGATGGCCGGGTTCGGTGCGTGCCGGTTCCTGCTCGGCGCGGGCGAGGCCGCCAATTGGCCCGGCGCGATCAAAGCCTCGTCCGAATGGTTTCCGCCCCAGGAACGCGCCTGGGCGGTGGCGCTGTTCGATGGCGGCACGGCGCTGGGCGGTGCCGTCGTGGCGCTGGTGGCGATGGGCATCTACCAAGTGTTCGGCGACTGGCGCCCGGTGTTCGTGCTCACTGGCTCGTTGGGCGCCGTGTGGGTCGTTGTGTGGCTGGCCTGCTACCGACCGCCACGCCAACATCCGCGCATCGCGCCCGAGGAGTTGCGCCACATCGAAGCCGGACAGGACGCATCGAGTGACAGCGAATCCGCACCTTCAACCGTCGGCTGGCGCGAGTTGCTCTCGCGCCGACAAATGTGGGGCCTGATGCTGGGTCGCTTTCTGCTCGATCCCTATTGGTTCTTCGTCTCCGAGTGGTTCCCCCTCTATCTCTATGCGCAAGGTTTCAGCCTCGAGCAGAGCATCCTCGGCGCCATCGGCCCCCAACTGGCGTCGGTGGCGGGCAACTTCGCCGGCGGCGCGTTGTCGAGCCAACTGATCCGACACGGCTGGCCCGTGGGGCGGTCGCGACGCTTCGTCCTCGGGCTGTTCGGTCCCAGCATGCTGGTGCTCGCGCTAGCGCTCGGCACGTCGAGCTACCCGTTGCTGCTGGCGCTGTTTTCCTATGCCAACTTCGCCTACGCGGCCTGCTCGACCATGTTTTTGGCGCTGCCGGCCGACGTCTTTCAATCGCGGGCCGTGGCCAGCGCCAGCGGCTTGGGCGGTACCGCCGCCGGCGTCGGCACGTTGATCTCGACCTATTTGATCGGCCAGGTCGCCGACCGGCACTCGTTCGAGCCGGTGGTGCTGGCCGCCTCGGTCATCCCGCTGCTGGCCGTCACGGTCTTCATCACGCTGGTTCGTGCACCTGCACAGCGCGATCCGCGGCGGATGGTGCTCGACTTTTGAGCCAATCGGCTCCGCCTGACATGTAACCTTGGCCCCCGAGCGACCACAATTCCACGTAGAAAGTAGCGGCTCTTCGCTGCCCAGGAACCGAAAACAGCGAGGGGAGCGAGTCGTCGCCCTGGCTGGCTCTCTGGGTTCGTGTTCAGACCGTAAGATCAACGCCACAAAAGTATTGCACCCGCCGCTGGGGCGGCGATATGATGAGTTTTCCAGGCACGACGGCGGCCCTTCCCCGATCCCCCTTCCGTTCATCCTTCAGTCGGAAAGTCACGGACATGAAAGCTACGTGTACGTTGCTGCTGGCGATTTCGTTAGGCGCCGCGCTCACCCTCAAGGCTCAGGCCGCTCCCGAGACCGCCTCGCCCATCGGCAAAAAGGTCAACGATTTTTCCCTGCAAGACTTTCGCGGCAAGGCCCACACCCTCTCCGATTCGAAGGACGCCCCCGTGCTGGTCGTGGCGTTTCTGGGGGTCGAGTGCCCGCTCAGCAAGCTCTATGGTCCGCGGCTGGCCGAATTGGCCACCGAGTATCAGTCCAAGGGCGTGGCCTTCGTGGGCGTCGATTCGAATCGCCAGGATTCGGTGACCGAAATGGCCCAGTATGCCAAGGAACACAACATCGCCTTCCCGCTGCTCAAGGATCTCAACAATGTCGTGGCTGACCAGGTGGGCGCCACGCGGGTGCCGCAAGTCTTCGTGCTCGATCGCGATCGGGTGATTCGCTACGCCGGGCGCGTCGACGATCAATACGGATTCCAAACCGGCAGCGGTTATGCGAAACCCAAGGTCTCGCGACGCGACCTGGCCACGGCGATCGACGAAGTGCTGGCCGGCAACCCCGTCAGCCAGAGCACGACTGACGCCAACGGCTGCTTGATCGGCCGCGTACACAAAGTCGATGCCAACAGCGACGTCACCTACTCGAAGCAAATCGCCCGCATCCTGCAAAACCACTGCGTCGAGTGTCACCGACCCGGACAAATCGGTCCCTTCGCGTTGCAAACCTACGACGAAGCGGCCGGCTGGGCCGAGATGATCGACGAGGTGGTGCGCGAGCAACGGATGCCGCCCTGGCACGCCGATCCCAAGTTTGGCCACTTCCGCAACGACTCGTCGCTCAGCGCCGCGGAAAAAGAGCAAATCGCCAAGTGGGTCGCCGCCGGCGCGCCCGAGGGCGATGCCAAGGATCTGCCCGCGCCGCAGCAATATGCCGGCAGTTGGATGATGCCGGGCGGACCCGACGCCGTGTTCTACATGAGCGAAGAGCCGGTCGACGTGCCGGCCGAGGGGACCGTGGCCTATCGCTATTACACGGTCGACCCGGGCTTCTCGGAAGACAAGTGGGTCAACATCGCCGAGTGCATGCCCGGCAATCGGGCCGTGGTACACCACATGATCGTCTTCATGCGTCCGCCAGCCGGCGAGGGCTCGGGCGGACAGGAGTCATTCGGCCAGTTGACCGGCTTTGCCCCGGGCGCCCGGCCGCACGTGTTGGCTCCGGGCATGGCCAAGTTGATTCCGGCCGGCTGGAAGCTCACCTTCCAGATGCACTACACGCCCAACGGCACGCCGCAAAAAGATCGCAGCTCAGTGGGCATGAAGTTCGTCGATGCCAAGGACGTTCAATATCGCGTGGCCACGGCCAACGCCTTGAACTTCGGCTTCAAGATTCCGGCCAACGATCCGGCCTTTGAGGTCGAGTCGACGCAGAATTATAAGAAGGAAGTGCTGCTGCTCTCGATGTTCCCACACATGCACCTGCGCGGCAAGGATTTCCACTACGAGGTGATTTATCCCGACGGCGCCAAGGAAACGTTGCTCAACGTGCCGCGCTATGACTTCAACTGGCAAACCAGCTTCGTGCTGGCCGAGCCCAAGAAGCTACCCCCCGGCACCGTGATGCACTGCACGGCTCACTTCGACAACTCGAAGGACAACCCGGCCAACCCCGACCCCAGCAAGCCGGTGCGTTGGGGCGATCAGACCTGGGAAGAAATGATGATCGGCTGGTTCGACATCGCTGTGCCCAAGGACGTCAAGATTTCGGAAGTGCTCGGCAAGACCCGCCCGCCCCGAGCGCAGCGCGAGCAAGGCGAAGCCGCCGAGTAACCGCCGCTTACGTGGGCTCTTTGGGCGTGCCCATCAGCAGCCATTCGGTGGCCGCGCGGCGAAACTCGAAGATCTGGTTCAGCTCGCGCCGGATCAGAGGATGAGCCAGCCGGCCCAAAGGCGCCAGCGGCAGCGCGTACTCCACGCTGTCCTCGATCGACGTGCCGCCGTTCTGTTCAACGAAGCGGTGCGTGTGGACCCAACTCTTGTAAGGCCCCGCCAGTTGCACGTCGACGAATTGGCGCGGCGGATCCCAGTCCTGGATCAAACTGCGCCAGCGCAGGGGCAGGCCAAACACCCGCACCCGGTACTCGATCACGGTCCCCTCGCCGATCACGATCTCGCCGGGCGTCAGCACGCGAAAGCCCATCTTCGGCGGCGTGATCCGCGGCAAATTGGCAGCTTCGGCAAAAAAGGCAAACACGCGCTCGCGCGGCAGTGGTACGAACATCGACGAGGTGAACAGATACGTCATGGCAATCGAAATGCAGGGTTTGGAAAGGGTTTGACTGAAAGAATCGGCCATGCGGGAAAGCGCATGCCCCATCCCTTGTAGCACGCAACCGCCCGACGACCAAGCTGCGCTAGCAAGTCACGACTGCAACCGATAAGATGAATCGTCCAGCCGCTTTGGGTCTCGCAGAAACGGGCCCGCGGCAACTGATCCCGCTGCGCTCGCTAGCACTCCCGGGCCACCAGGAGGGGGCAGCGTGCGTGCAAGAACCAAACACAACCCTAACCGATGACTAATGCTGCCATGGTATCCATGACGCTTCGAGAGCGATCAGCAGGCTTTGCGGAAAAGGTGGCTATGGCGACTGAACGTATCCTCGTCGTCGACGACGAAGAGGATCTTCTGGAATTGGTTCGTTACAACCTGCACAAGGAGGGGTATCAGGTTCGTTGCGTATCGACCGGCGAGCTGGCCATTCAAGAGGCCAAGTCGCTGTTGCCCGATTTGATCCTGCTGGATCTGATGCTGCCGGCCGTCGACGGGCTGGGCGTCTGCAAGATTCTCAAGAGCCATCCGCAGACGCAGCACATTCCGATCATGATGGTGACCGCCAAGACCGAAGAGGCGGACGTGGTCAGCGGTCTCGAACTGGGGGCCGACGACTACATCACCAAGCCCTTCAGCCCGCGCGTGCTGGTGGCCCGCATTCGTGCCGTGCTGCGGCGCAAGCTGAAGCAGTCGATGGACGATCCTTCGGCCATCAAGGTTCGCGAGTTGGTCATCCATCCCGGCCGCCACGAGGTGTTGCTGCGGGGCCAGCCGGTCGACCTGACCTTCACCGAGTTTCGACTGCTGCAGTTCCTCGCTCGCAAGCCCGGTTGGGCCTTCTCGCGCAGCCAGATTGTCGACGCGGTCAAGGGCGAGGACTATCCGGTCACGGAACGATCGGTCGATGTGCAAGTTGCGGGGCTGCGTAAAAAGCTGGGTGACCTGGGCAGCTACATCGAAACCGTGCGAGGGGTTGGCTACCGATTCAAGGAGTAGCCAATGCCCAAGCGAAGTCTTCTCTGGCGACTGATTCCTTCCTATGCGCTGGTGGCACTGCTGGCCCTGGTCGTGGCTGGCTGGATGGCGTCGTCGCAGTTGGAGTCGTCGCATCTGCAAGCGACGCGCGCCAGGTTGCAAGCCACGGCCGACTACTTCGACTCGCGGCTGGGCCCCGAAATTTCCACCGACCTGGGCGACTTCTGCCGCGAGACGCGCCGCTTTGACCAGACCAGCGGCATTCGCGTGACGCTGATCCAAGGCGACGGCAAAGTCGATTGCGACAGCCTGGGACGGCCCGAGGAATTCGAAGGTCAGCTCAATCGCCCCGAGATCAAGCAAGCGCTCGAGGGCCGCACGCGCGATTGGACTCGCTACAACGCGGGCTTGGATCGGCGCGTGTTCTACATGGCCGTGCCCGTGCTGCGCAACGACGAGCTGTTCGGCATCTTCTATCTGTCGACCGACCTGGGCGAGCTGGACCAGGCCCTGGCCCAATTGCACTATTCGCTGCTGGGCGCCGGCGCGGTGCTCCTCGTGCTCTCGAGTCTGGGAGCCCGCTGGGTCATCGGCGGCATCACGCGTCCGCTGGGGCAGCTGCAACAGGCCATCGCGCGGCTTGGCAATGGCCAATGGTCGGCCCGCGTGCCCATTGGCGAGGACCGCGAACTGGCCGACCTGGACGAGGCCTTCAATCGAATGGCCGATCAGCTGCAACGCCAGCTCAGCGTGCTGGTGCAAAACAACAACGAACAAAAGGCCGTGCTGGCCAGCATGGCCGAGGGGGTGCTGGCCCTCGACAGCCAGGAACGCGTGATCAGCATGAACATGGCCTCGGCCAGGCTGCTCGGTCTCGACCAGACTCAAGCGCAGGGCCGGCGGCTGCGCGAGGTGGTGCGCAATGCCGACCTCAGCCGATTCATCACCCGCGCGCTCGACGAGGCCGAGCCGGTCGAGGCCGACGTCCTGCTGCTCGGCGATCGCCAACGCGTGATGCAGGCCCGGGGCTCGGCGTTGCACGACGTCGAGGGCCGGGCAATTGGCGCCGTGATCGTGCTCAACGACGTCACCGATTTTCGCCGGCTCGAGCACATTCGCCGCGACTTCGTGGCCAACGTCTCGCACGAATTGAAAACGCCGGTCACGTCGATCAAGGGTTTTGTCGAGACGCTGCTCGACGGCGCCGTCAACGATCCCCAAGACGCCGATCGCTTCCTGCGCATCATCGCCAAGCAGGCTGACCGATTGCACGCGATCATCGAGGACCTGTTGAGTCTCTCGAAGATCGAACAGAGCGAGGACAGCGAAGACATCGCGCTGCAAGTGCTGCCGCTGCGCCCGGTGCTCGAATCGGCCGTGAACACCTGCCAAACGATTGCCCAGGAGCGCAACATCGACGTCTTGCTCGCTTGCGACGAACGTCTGCAAGCCAAGATCAATCCGGTGCTGCTGGAACAGGCCGTGGTGAATTTGCTCGACAACGCGCTCAAGTACAGCGATCCCAGCCGGCAGGTGCAGGTCGAGGCCGCTGACTCCGACACCGAGATCACGATCCGGGTGACCGACCATGGCTGCGGCATCGCGGCCGAGCACGTCGTCCGCATCTTCGAGCGATTTTACCGCGTCGATCGGGCCCGCAGCCGCAAGCTGGGAGGCACCGGCCTAGGGCTGGCCATCGTCAAGCACATCGTGCAGACGCACCGCGGCCACGTCACGGTCGATAGCACGCCCGGCATCGGCAGCACCTTTACGATCCACCTGCCCAAGGCCTGAGCGGTCGCAGTGCGCGGGTCGTCAGAAGCCCCAGAACGGCGCGGGCACCAGAAACGCGTGCTGCTCATAGAGACTCCACACGCCGTACCACGACAAGTATTGCGTGAAGTAGACGATCAGCACGTAGGTCAGCAGCAGCGGCACCAGCGCCAGCCGGATCGGCCAGCGCACCAGCGGGTGGCGCGGCGCCGGATGCCGATTCGCCCGTGCCACGGCCCAGCCGGTCAGCAATCGCGCCGGAAAAATCGAGACCACGAACAGCAAGCTGGGCAGCCAGGTCGCCTCGCGCGGCAGGATTTCGATCTTCAGCAGATAGAGCGGCACCGCCAGCACCAGCGTCGCCGCCAGCGCCACGAAGAACGCCAGCGGCGCCCGGGCAAACAGCCGCCGCTGCACGCGCGGCTCGAACATCGCCCCCAGCCGGTTCTGCTCGGCGAACCGTGTTTCGAAAAACGGCAGATAGACCACGACCAGCGCCAGCAGTGCGCCACCGAGCAGACCCGCGATCGTACCGGGCCCGGGCCGCAAGCGCGAGGCAACGGCCAACAGGCTCACCGGCACGACGAGCCACGCAAGCGCGCCCAAAAAACCACGCAGGCCCAGCCAGAAGTAATAAGGAAATCGCGGGCGGACGCAAAACTCCCAGGCGGCATCTCGCGCTCGGCCATAAGCGCCGGGCGCCAAGGCCAAGCGCACGGACTTGATCGGCCGCGGCCAGAGGAAATGTCGCAGCTTCGCGCCGCGCAAGCACGCGCCCACGATTTGCAACAGCACCAGCACGCTCAAGATCCACAGCGCCATTTGCCAGCCCCGCGCCGCGCGGCTTGCTGGGTCGATCAGCCGCGCCGAAAAAGCCAGCGAGGAGGTAATCCACAGGGGAATCAAGAGCAGCGTCACGCCCAGGGCCACTCGCCCCCAGCGGGCAGCGCGGCGCACGCCCACGAAGCCGGACCGCAATGAGCCCTGCCGGGCCACGCGTCCGCTGACTTCCAGCAGGTAGCCCAGGCTGAGAAGTTGCACCACGGGAATCGTGGCCAGAATCGACAACCCCACGACCAGCGAAGCGACGCCGAACAGCCAGTCGGCTGCCGAGCCGATCACGCCCAGCCCACTGCGAAGCCAACCCCGCCGCTCCGGAACCACAAGCGATAGCGGCTCGTCACGTTGCTGTTCGACTTGTACGACGTCTGTCGCCATCGGCCGCGGCCCATCGAAAAAGAGAATCGCCCGGCGCCGCCTCAAACCAGTCGACTGACTGCGCTAAAACGCCGGGTGCCACGGGCATCTTGCCCGTGTCCGGCCATTACACTGGCGACACACCAGTGGCACACACACCATGAAAATCCTGCGCAGTCAGTCCACCAGCTTCACTATACTCCCCTGCGCCAGCCACTTTCAAATCGACCACCAGGGCAGGGCGGCACGCCGCGACGCGAGGTGGCCTTACGAATCACGGTCGCGGGCTGTTATGCTGACGCCATGGAGTCCCCCTTGCCCCCCGATGAACCGCTAGTGCCTGGCGAGCAGGCGCGCGTTGGACATTGGCGGGGTGTCGAGGTGTCCGCGGACGTGCATCTCGACACGTCTGTCGCCACGGTTTCCTCGCTCCGCGAATTGACGGCGGCCGACTTTCGCCGTCCTCGGCGGCGGCGTGTCTTTCTGCCGGTCTTTCTGTTCGCGGCCACTTGTCTCTCGACATTCATCGTCGGAGCGCTCGACTGGAACCCAGGCCGATTATTCGAGAGCAATCAGGCCGGCCCGATGCTGTTGAACAATTGGCGTAGCGGACTGATCTACATGGCCGCCGTGATCGGCATCCTGCTGACGCACGAGATGGGGCACTTCCTGCAAACCGTGCGGTATCACGTGCCCGCCAGCTTGCCATTTTTTATCCCCGTGCCCCTGGTGCTCACCGGCACGATGGGGGCCGTGATCGGCATGGAAGGTTCGCGGGCCGATCGCAAGCAACTGTTCGATATTGGCATCTCGGGTCCTTGGGCCGGGCTGATCGTGTCGTTGCCGATCATCTGGTTCGGCATCAAGACCGCCACGATTGCGCCGGCCAATGCCGACATTGAACTGGGAGACCCGCTGATCTTCAAGCTGCTCACGCACTTTCTGCGCCCCGACTTTCCGCCTGACGCAGTGCTGAACAAGTACCATCCGCTCTTGATGGCCGGCTGGGTGGGGATGTTGATCACGGGCTTGAACATGATGCCGATTAGCCAACTCGACGGCGGCCACGTGATCTATGGCCTGTTCGGCTCCAAAGCCCGGCTCGTGGCCCGCGGCTTTCTGATCGTGGCCATCCTCTTCGTCGTCCTGGGCGAGCACTACAACTGGATCATCATGCTCGTGCTGGTCATCATGCTCGGCGTCGACCACCCGCCTACGCGCGACGATAACGTCAAGCTCGGCCTGCCGCGCCAAATTTTCGGCCTGCTCTCGCTCGCCATTCCCGTGCTCTGCTTCACGCCCGTGCGGCTGTAGAGAGCCACGACATGGCGTTCACTTCTCCGCCATCGCCAAGCGTTCGCCGATCGGCGGGTGGCTGTGGAACAGGAAGACTTCCAGCGGGTGTGGGGCGGGGTCATCCTTGTTGAGACGAGCCAGCTTCTGAAAGGCCGAAATGTAGGCGGCCCGCAAGCCGGTTTTCTCCAGGGCATAGCGGTCGCACTGCCGCTCGTAGTGCCGGCTGATCATGTTCTGTAGCGGCTCGAGCAGCATGGCAAACAGCGTCATCGACAGCATTAGCAAGGGCAGCGTGCTCACCGGCATCTGGTGGGGATCGGTCGGACCATACTGACTATCGGCCCAGGCCAGCATCACGCGATTGCAGACCCAAAAACCGGCCACGCTGAACAGCACGCCGGTCACGATCATCTTGCGAATGTGACGGTGAACGTGATGCCCAATCTCGTGGGCAAAGATCACCTCGATCTCATCGCCGCTGAACCCATCGAGCAGCGTGTCGCCCATCAGCACGCGCCGCGTGCGCCCCAGGCCCGCCAGCATCGCGTTGGCTTTCGAAGTCTCGGCGCTCAGCCCCATCCGATAGACCCCTTCGATCGACAAGCCCGTGCCGGCCGACAACCGGGTCATGCGTTCGCTCAGCTCGGGGTTGTCGATTTTTTCGATCTTGTAGAACAGCGGCAGGATCACCACCGGCATCAATTGGCCGAGCACGATGCTGACCAGGAAGAACACCACGGCCGCCGCCAGCCACCACCAGGGCCCGGTGAGCCAGATCACCCAATACAGCCCCGCGGTCATCAGCACGCCAAACGCCAGGGCCAGCCCGGTGCGCTTCGCATAGCGCGCCAACCAGCCGCCAAACGTCAACCGGCTTAGCCCAAATCGATGCTCCAGCACGTGCCCGGCATAAAACGACAGCGGAAAAGAGATCACCAGGTGGACGCCGGTGACGATCAAAAAGATCAGCAGCAGCCGTGCTGTCGCCGAGCCCACGCCACCCGAGAGCCAATCATCCAGCGGCACCGCGAACACCAACGCCGCCAGCGCCAAGATGACAAGATCGAGCGCCTTGTCGGCCAGCCCAGCATACAACTCCAGCCGGCCATACTCCTTGGCCTCGGCCAATTGCTCGGGCGTCATTTCGCCCGCCGCCAGTTCGTCGTGATCAGCAGGCGATGCGTCACTCATCGGTGACACAGCCTTCCGACGCGCTCTTCACGTTCTTGATGTACTTATAGAGCGTGCCGCGGGTGAACTTGTAGGCCGGCGCTTTCCACTTCTCCCGCCGCTTGGCCAACTCGGCGTCGCTCACCTCGACCACGATCGAATTGGTGCTGGCATCGAGCGTGATGCGGTCGCCATTTTTCACCAGGGCGATCGCGCCGCCTTCCTGGGCCTCGGGCGTGACGTGGCCGACGATGAAGCCGTGCGACCCGCCCGAAAAACGGCCGTCGGTGATCAGCGCCACGTCCTTACCCAGGCCGGCACCCATGATGGCCGAGGTCGGCGTCAGCATTTCCGGCATGCCGGGTCCGCCCTTGGGACCTTCGTAGCGAATGATCACCACGTCGCCCTTGACGATCTCCTTGCGCTCCAGGGCGTGCAGCATTTCCTCTTCACCGTCATAGACCTTGGCCGGGCCCGAGAAGCGCGTGCCCTCTTTGCCCGTGATCTTGGCCACGGCGCCTTCGCTGGCCAGGTTGCCGCGCAGAATCTGAATGTGGCCGGTCGCCTTGATGGGATTGTCGAGCGTGTGAAACACATCCTGTCCCGGCTTGAAGCCCGGCAGGTCCGCGAGGTTTTCGGCCACGGTCTTGCCGGTCACGGTTTTGCACTCGCCGTTGAGCAGCCCCTTTTCGAGCAGGTATTTCATCACGGCCGGCGTGCCGCCCACCTGGTGCAAGTCTTCCTGCACATACTTGCCGCTGGGCTTCAGATCGGCCAGGAAGGGAATGCGATCGCTCACTTTCTGGAAGTCGTCGATCGACAGCGACACGCCCACCGCGCGGGCCATGGCAATCAGGTGCAGCACCGCGTTGGTCGAACCGCCCAAGGCCATCACCACCACCATCGCGTTCTCGAACGCGGCCCGTGTCATGATGTCGCGGGGCTTGATGTCCTTCTCCAGGCAGACGCGAATGGCCGCGCCGGCGCGAAAGCACTCGTCGAGCTTGGCCGGATCGACCGCGGGGATCGACGAGCTGTAGGGCAGGGCCATGCCCATTGCCTCGATGGCCGACGCCATCGTGTTGGCCGTATACATGCCGCCGCAGGCACCCGCGCCGGGGCAACTGTGGGCCACGACTTCCGAGCGCGATTTTTCATCGAGCGTGCCGGCCAGGTATTCGCCATAGCACTGAAAGGCCGAAACGATGTCCAGTTTCTCGTCCTGCCCATGGTTCATCCGATGGCCGGCCTTGATCGTGCCGCCATAGACCATCAGCGACGGCCGATTCAAGCGCCCCATCGCGATCAAACAGCCGGGCATGTTCTTGTCGCAGCCAGGGATTGAGATGTTGGCGTCGTACCACTGCGCGCACATCACGGTTTCGATCGAGTCGGCGATCAGGTCGCGCGATTGCAGCGAGAAGCACATGCCCTCGGTGCCCATCGAGATGCCGTCGCTGACCCCGATCGTGTTGAACCGCATGCCCACCAGCCCGGCGGCCACCACGCCCTCCTTGACCTTGGCGGCCAGATCGTTGAGGTGCATGTTGCAGGTGTTGCCCTCGTACCAGACGCTGGCAATGCCCACCTGTGCCTTCTGCATATCCTCGGGCTTCAGCCCCGTGCCATAGAGCATGGCCTGGCTAGCCCCCTGCGACTTGGGCTGCGTAATGCGCGAACTGTATTTATTGAGAGCCATAGTGGAGACAATCTCTGCGAATCCTGGTGAAGGGCAAACTGCCAGATATAGCCCAAAAACCGGGCCGTTGCAAACCACGGTCGCGAGTCCAACAACTCGTTGCCGGGGGTGGGACGGAACGAAAGGCAAGCCTTAGCCACAGAGGTCTCAGAGGACACGGAGAGAATCAGAAAGAATCCCTGTTCGGCAGTCCGTACTTATTCAGTCTTGATGATCAATGACTGTACGATCAACTCCTCTTCCCCCTCCGTGTCCTCTGAGACCTCTGTGGCTAAAATCCTTCGCTCCCCGCGGTTTGCTTTCCGTCCTCGCCTATACTACGCTGACGGGCACGTTGCCTGGCTCTTAACAACTGCCGATTTATTCGCTTTCCGAGGCCTGTCATGACTCACCGCATTCTTCTGGCTTTGCTTTTCGTGGCGACCTGCCCGCTTGCTGTCGTGGCGGCCGAGGGTTCGAAAAACATCACGTTCAAACGGACGCAGCTCGACTCGAAGTTCCGTAGCGAGGGCGCGGCCGTGGGCGACTTCAATCATGACGGCAAGATGGACATCGCCGCCGGCAGCGTTTACTACGCCGCGCCGGATTGGAAGATGGTTTCGATCCTGGAGAAGCCGGCCGAGTTCGATCCGCACAACTACAGCGAGTCGTTCTGCAACTTTGCCGAGGACGTCAACGGCGACGGACGCACCGACCTGATCGTAGTCGACTTTCCGGGCAAGCAAACCTGGTGGTTCGAGCAGCCCGAGAAAGAGGGCACCCCCTGGAAGCGCCACGAGTGTACGCCGGTGACCAACAACGAGAGCCCCAGCTTTCTCGACATCGACGGCGATGGCAAGCGCGAGCTGCTGTTCAGTTGGGAACCAGGCAAGTACGTCGGCTATGCCAAGCCCTCGGCCACGGACCTGTGGAAACTGCACCCGGTGTCGGCCTCAGGCGCCCCTGGCACCGATCGCTTCTCGCACGGCATCGGCGCGGGCGACATCAACGGCGACGGCCGCACCGACATCCTGGTGATCGAAGGCTGGTGGGAAGCTCCGGCCGACAAGTCCCAATCGACCTGGGTGTTCCATCCCGCGAAGTTTGGCCAGCTCTGCTCGCAGATGTATGTCTATGATTTTGACGGCGACGGTGACAACGACGTGCTGTCGTCGAGTGCCCACCAGACTGGCATGTGGTGGCACGAGCAAACGCCCGACGGCTGGAAGACGCACGAGATCTCGAACGCTTTCTCACAAACCCATTCGCTGAACATGGTCGACATGAACGGCGACAAACTGCCCGATTTCGTCACCGGCAAGCGCTGGTGGGCCCACGGACCCAAGGGCGACGTCAATCCCGACCAGCCGGCCGTGGTCTACTGGTTCGAGCTGACGCGCAAGGACGGCAAGCCCGAGTGGATTCCGCACGAGGTGGACCACGACAGCGGCGTCGGCACCCAATTCGAAGTCGCCGACGTCAACGGCGACGGCCTGTTGGACATCGTGACGGCGAACAAGAAGGGCGCGCACTACTTCGAGCAGGTGCGGAAGTAGCGGAAGGAAGGTTTGCCACAGAGAGCACGGAGGAGAGGAGAGAAAAGGATTGGGACACTGATCGTGGCAACCCTGTCTTCCTCCTCTGCATCATCTCTGTGTGCTCGGTGGCAAAAACTCTTTTCCGCAATTGCGTCGCTCACGATCTAGACGCGGGGCCGGAAGTCCAATGTCGACTCCCGGCCCTTGTTTGTTTATGCGAGTTTCAGACGCCGGCTAATCGTCGCGGCGCTCTTCGCGCACGCCGCGGCGCAGGTCTTCGATCTGGTCGCGCATGCGATTTAACTGACCGGCCATTTCTTCGAGACGTCGCTCGAGCGAACCGCGACCGCGGGGGCCGCGACGATCGGGACCGTCCGGCGGACCCTGAGGCCCTTCGTCCGGACCAGGTTCGTAGCGAGGGCCAGGCCCCGGCCGATATACCTGACCGGGCGGGGGACCTGGCGGCGGCCCGCCGGGTTCGACAGCACCGCGCGGAGGACCGTCGGGATGGCCGGGCGGGGGCCCGGGCAGGACAAAGCCGGCGGCGGGGACCGTATCGGCACCTCGCCAATTGTGCATCACGAACCGCGGACCGCGATGCAAGAACGCCTCGACCTGCGGCCGAACTTCATCGGCCAGCGCGCCCAGGTCATCCTCCTTCACGGTCCACGTCTGGTCGCCTTTCTTCACTTCGATCTCGGCCGGGCTTTTGCCGTGTTTGCGCACGGTGATGTTCAGGTCGTCGGGAAACTCCGGCAAACCACCAGGAAACGGTCCGCCGCGCGGAAAGATCTTGCCCGGCTGCATGAGCTGCAATCGCATCGCGTCGATGCCCGATTCCTTCAGCTTCTCGCGGACCATGTTTTCGATCTCGCTCAGCTTTTCGCGGATCAGCTTCTCCTTGGCCTCGAACTCCTTGGGCAAGTCAAGATTCGCGATGCGGGCGGCCAGCGTGTCGGGGTCGAGCTTTTCGGGCGTGACCGCCACCGTCTGTTCCTTGCCGCCTCGCAGCAGCTTGAGCGAAAACTCCTTGCCGTCGGCAATCGTGCCCTCCAGGTCGCTGGCCTTGCTGATCGGTCGATCGCCGGCGGCCAGCAGGATGTCGTTGGCCTTGATGCCGGCCTTATCGGCCGCGCCTCCAGCGCCCACCTGGTCGACCAGGGCGCCCGCGCCTTTCAAATCCAACTGCGCGTCGAGGGCCTTCGAGACGGGCGCCAGCCGCATGTTGAGCCAATATTTCGCCGGAGCCTCGGCCGGCTCGTCAGCCCGCACGACCATCGACAGCCAGACAACGGCCAGCATGCCGAGCCCGGTGACACGGCGAAACCATGTATACGAATCCATAACGAACGCCTCCTCAAATAATTTGCGACTTGGTCCTGCCCGATGAGATCTCTTCCCCGCTGATCAATACTGCACGCTGGCCGGATCGCTGACGTCCACTTCGTCGACCGGCACCACGAGCCGGCGGCCGTCGGCCAGGTCCACCGGCCAGAACCGCTGCTGCCGCGTGACCTTCAGACCGGCCTTTTCGAGTTGTTCCAACAACCGACTGGCCACGCCCGACTGCTCGACCGCGGCCCATTGCTGGTCGGTCGCGTCGTCCTTGACCACGGCCACTTGAAATTCCTGCCCCGCGTCACCGCCATCGACCGGCGCCAAGGTGACGGTTTCCACCAGTTCGTCATCGCTCGAATCGGCCTGGGCCACGTTCCGCGTTGCGGCTTCGGGAGATTCAGCTTCCTGGGTCGCTACTTCCGGCGAGTTGTCAGGCACATCGGTCACGAACGATCCTGCAGGTCCCGCGTCTTGCCGCTCTGCGACTGGCGAAGTCAGCGGAAATCGCGTTCCCACGCCAAACGCCACGAACAGCGCCGCGGCGATTGCCAGCCAGGCGCCCCAGGACGCGCGATGCTGAGCGCCTGGCTCGCCCTGTGTGCGATTCGTGGGCTGCGACATCTGCACCACCAGCGGCTCGGCGGCGGCTTGTGCCATCTGCCAGCGCCACGTCTGCGCTTCCAGAAATGCCAACGCACAACGGCGCCAGGCGCCCGGCTCGTCGTCGAGCGCCGAAAGCAGTTCGCGTCGGTCGTGCTGGCTCAGTTCGCCATCGACCAGACGATCCAGCACCCGCGCTTCATCGCGGCGGAATTCCTGCAGAATGCTCATCGTTCAACCTCCACGACTTCGAACGCGGCCAGCTCGCGTCGCAATCGACCGCGTGCACGGTGCAGGCGGCTCTCGACGGCGCTCTCGCTGGTGCCCAGGTGCTGGGCCAATTGTTCGTAGCTCCAGTTCTCGGTGTATTTCAACAACAGGATCTCGACATCCCGGGCGTTCAATCGCGCCACGGCCCGCCGCACCAGTGCCTGCCGCTCGTCGGCCAACAGCCACTCGAGTGGATCGAGTGTGCGATGATCGTGATCGCTCGGTCGCACCTGCTCGGCGTATCGATTCGCTAGCTTGCGACCTCGCCCTTGCTTGCGGCGAAAGAACAGCGACTGCAACACAGCCAGCCGATACAACCACGGCGCCACCTTCGCGGCATCCGTCAGCGGCGCCCGCTGCCGCACGGCCGCGAGCGCCACCTCCTGCATCACCTCGTCGACCGCGCTGGCCTGCCCCACCCGCGCCAGCACGACCGTGCGCAGCCAGCGATCGTGCGTTTCGAGCACAGCGTGCCAATCGATTTCAGGCATCAGGCAACCCAATCCGCCGCCGCATTTCAGGACCGCGCATCCCTCGCACCGGCCCGCCCAAGAAGAATAGTTGCCGACGGGTGCCGCATCTTGCGAAGAATTTTCGGCTTTCTGCAATTCGCCGCCGCAGCGCCGATATTTCCCGGCGATTGCCGGATTATAAATCGCCGGCTGCTGGCATGCAGGGCAGGGCGACCTCTGGTGGCCTACGAGGAATTTTTTGCCACAGAGGGGGACGAGAACATGCAGAAAGGGCCCGCCATCGCGACGATTCTCGTGACCTTGTACGTTCTTTTCCTTCTCGGTGTCCTCTGAGCCCTCGGTGGCTGAATCTTCGTTTCTTCGGCTCGGCGGGGCCCGTTCCCACGCGCGGCACGTTCCTTTAAAATAGCGGTTTTCCAATCGCTCAACGTGCGGGGGAGCAGCGGCGGAACATGGCACAGAGTCCTTCTTATTGGTTGGTGAAGTCGGAGCCGGATTGTTTTTCGATTCAGCATCTGGCTCGGGCGCCGCGGCAGACGACGTGTTGGAGCGGGGTGCGAAATTATCAGGCGCGCAACATGATGCGCGACCAGATGCACGTCGGCGATCGGGTGTTGTTCTATCATTCGAGCGCTGATCCGCCGGCCGTGGCGGGCACGGCCAAGATCGTCCGCGAAGCCTATCCCGATCACACGGCCTGGGATCCCAACGACGATCACTTCGACCCCAAGGCCTCGCCCGAGAATCCGACCTGGCAAATGGTCGACATTCAACTCGACGAGATCTTTGCCCAGCCCGTGCCGATCGGCACGTTGCGCGGCGTCAAGCAACTGGCGGGCATGGAACTGTTGCGCACCGGCTCGCGGCTCTCGGTGCAGCCCGTCCGTCCGCACGAGTTCGAGATCGTGCTCCAACTGGCTCACGAGCTCTCGGCCAGCGGGGCGGCGAGGCCAACGCCCGTCGCCAAGAAAGCTCTGGCTGCCAACAAGACAAAATCACCTGCCGCGAAATCGAGCGCGTCCAAGGCCAGCAAAGCCAAACCCCAAACAGCCACGCGAAAAAAGTCGGCAGCGCGCCGCTAGTTGCCGGCCAGGTCTCGACTTCCTATGAAATACTCGCCTCACGATCCGATTGCCTGGATGACCAGCGAGCTGGCAGCGCTGGCCGAACAGGACTTGCACCGGCAGCTGCGCACGCACGAGGGGCCGCAGCAAGTTCGCTTGCAACAAGCCGGCCGCGAGCTGATCAATTTTGGCTCGAACGATTACTTGGGCTTGGCCGCCGATCCGCGACTGGCCGAAGCCATGACGCGCGCCGCGCGCGAAGAGGGCTGCGGCGCCGGCGCCAGCCCGCTGTTGACCGGGCACGGCACGGCACACCGGCGGCTGGAGCAGCGGCTGGCCGAGTTCGAGGGCACCGAAGCCGCGCTGGTGTTCTCCTCCGGCTTTGCCGCCAATACAGGCGCGATCGCGGCGCTGGCCGGCGAAGGCGATGCGATCTACTCAGATCAAAAGAACCATGCCAGCATGATCGACGGCTGCCGGCTGTCCCGTGCGGCGGTACACATCTATCCGCATCTCGACGTCGCGGCCCTGGCCGAGATGCTGACCGCGGGCGCCGGCTATCGTCGCCGTCTGATCATCACCGAGAGCATCTTCAGCATGGACGGCGACCTGGCGCCGCTGGTCGAGTTGGCCGCGCTGGCCGAGCGGTTCGATTGCATGCTGTTGGTCGACGAAGCCCACGCCACCGGAGTCGTCGGCCCACGCGGACGCGGGCTTTGCGAAGCGCTCGAAGTCGAACACCGCGTCCCCATTCGAGTGGGCACGCTCAGCAAAGCCCTCGGCTCATCCGGCGGCTTCGTCTGCGGTTCGCAGTCGCTCGTCGATTGGCTGGTCAATCGCGCCCGGTCCTACGTCTTCTCGACCGGCCTCGCGCCGCCGGTCTGTGCGGCCGCCGAAGCCGCCTTGGAGATCGTGGCCCGAGAACCCCACCGCCGCGAACAACTCGCCCGCGCCGCCGCCGCGTTACGGGCCACGCTGCATGAGCAAGGCTGGCAAACGCTGGGCAGTGCCAGCCATATCATCCCGCTGCTCGCCGGCGAGCCCGAGCGCGCGTTGTCGCTATCCGCCGCATTGCTCGAACAGGGCTTGCTCGTGCCCGCCATTCGCCCCCCCTCGGTGCCACAAAGCCAGTCGCTGTTGCGCATCAGCTTGAGCCACGCGCACACCAGCGAGATGGTCGGCCAACTCACCGCCGCCTTGGCCAGATTGGCGACCTAAGCGTGCCAGTGGTGCCATGTCGGGCGCTGAGTGCCGGCGCCCGACCTCCGAAATGCGATTGGCCCGGTTGTAACAGTCGCGCGGCGGGCGGCAGTCAGCCCGGAGGCTGTGGCGTTCGCCTTCAGTTAAGTATTTTCCTGGAAATGAGTTAGTATCGCCGCCGGATAGCCGCAAAAACTTGACACTCCGGGGGGCTGCTATCTATCATCGAACTACGCGGACGCTCCCGGCTGGGGCGGCTAAATCCTTTCGTTGATCGTGGCCTCATCGACCGCGCGAAAAGCGCGAACCGGGCAACTGCGAGCTGGCGTCGGCTCGACTTCCAGGCCCCACACGACGCCTCTTCGTGGATCCTTCTAACGGCTGAGCATGGCGCTGGTTCTCGAAATCCTGTTGGGCGTGATGATCCTGGCGTCGCTCGTGATCGCCTATTTCAGTGCGCGCACCTGGCCCATCTATCAGGCCGTGCTGGTCGCCTTCGTGTTCCTGGCCATCGTGGCCTTCTTCTACCTGGGCGCCCGCACGCTGGCCACGCACAAGGCCTGGGGCGAACTGGTCAAACAGAAACAGCAGGATCTGCAAGGCATCGAGCAACAAACCAAGCAAATTCTCGAGACCGGCGGTCCCGACGCCAACGGCAAGCAAGTCAACGGCGTCCGCCAGATGCGCAAGCAACTGGCCAAGCTGGCCACCGACCGGGGCGGCGTGCTGACCGATGGGGAAATCGCGGGCGTCAAAGACGGCACGGTGCAACTGAAGCTCAAATCGCCCGATCACGGCCTGCAGGCCAACTCCGTGGTGTTCGCCTTCGACCAAACCCCGTTCGAACAGGGCGGCCGCTATGCCGGCGAGTTCAAGGTCACGGCCGTCACCGAGGGCAATCCCGAAATTCAATTGACACCCAACCTGCCGCTCACCGAAGCTCAGACGCAACGCCTGGCCGCGGCCAAAGGCCCTTGGACGTTGTATGTGACGATGCCGATCGACGATGCCGCGGTATTCGCCGCTCTCGACGATCCGACGCGGGCGGCCCTGCTGCCGGCGGCCAGTCTCAACGAATTCGCCAAGCCCGACCGCCGGCTGTACGACTACGAGACCTTTTTCCACGACAGCTACGTGCAGCGAGCCCTGCTGGCCGACGCCATCACCAAGACTTCGAGCAACCTGGCCCGCACCGAGGCCGCCACGAAAGAAGCCAACGTCGAAATCGGCTATCGCACGACCGAAAAGGGCAACCTGACGGCCGATTTGGACAAGTTCCGCTACGAAGCCAAGGCCATCGCGGCCTATGAAAAAGCCCTCACCAAGCAGTATCAAGACCTGCGCGAGCGGCTCAAATCGACCTATCTGGCCGCCCGACAGCAGGCCGCGGCACTGGTCCGCTCCCAGTTCCAGGCCGCCGAGGAAATCAACCGCCGCGCCGGGGGTCTTGAGCCGGCCCAATTGCCGGCTCCCTAGGGCTTTCGTCGCGCGGTCTCATTAAAACCGCTGGGCGGCGCACTTCTCCGCATCCCCGTCTCGCGATATCTTTGCAGGGAGCAGCAGACCCGCGTTTTCCTCACGCCCCCGAACTCGCGGCGCCCGCGAGGGGAACCCACGCACACGCGATGGCCCTTACGTCGGGTTGCCGAGGGCTGCCAGCCGCACATCTTCCTTGCCGAAGCGTAGAATCAGACTATGGGCCTTTCCGACCGCAGCTACTATCGCGACGACGAGCGCACCCATTGGTTCAATGCGCGCTCGATGGTCCTCAATCTGATTCTGGCCAACGTCGCGGTCTATGCGGCCCAGATGCTGTTCGGGCTTAAATTTACCGAACGGCTCAGCCTGCACGCGAATCTGTTCCAAGAGCCCTGGAACTTCTATCAATTGCTGACGTATGGATTCCTGCACGATCCGGATGATCTGACCCACATCGTCTTCAACATGCTCGGTTTGTGGGTCTTTGGCACCGATCTCGAGAACATTTACGGCCGCGCCGAGCTGCTGCGTGTTTACCTGACGACGATTGTCGTGGCCGGTCTGGTGTGGGTGATCGTGGCCGCGATTGGTCACGACGGCCGCGACGTGCTGCTGGGCGCCTCAGGCGGTGTGATGGGCATGATGATCTTGTTCGTGCTCAATTTCCCGCGTCGCAAGCTGTTGATCTGGGGTGTCCTGCCGACACCCGCCTGGGCACTGGGCGTCGTGTACGTCGGACTCGACCTGTTTGGCGCCGGCCATCCCACCGATAACGTGGCCCACGTGGCGCACCTTTCGGGCGTGGCCTTTGGCTTCATTTACTACCAGACCGGCTTGAACCTGGGTCGGTTGGTGCCCCGGCGGCTCTCGGGCAACCCTTTCCGGCTCAGCCCCAAGCTGCGCGTACACGACCCGGACGAAAGCGCTCCGGATTTGAGCGACCAGGTCGACGCAATCCTGGCCAAGATCAGCCAGCAAGGCGAGGCCAGCTTGACCCGCAAAGAACGCCGCACGCTCGAAGAAGCCAGCAAGCGCTACCAGCGGCGGCGGCAATAGCAGCGGTTTTTGCTCGTCTGCCGCCGCGCGCCTCGGTCCTCCGCCTTGCCGGCCCCGGTCCTGCCCTGATCACAAACCTCGGCGTCAGCATCTGCGCGGAGAAATCGGCAAATTGGTCAGGGCGGGGCAAAAAAACGTGGCGAACAGGGGCCGGGGACTTGACGCTCGGGGGACCGCTATCATAGGCTTCCCGAGAGGCCAAGTGACCTTGTCAGTCGGCCACGTCCCCCTATAATCCGTACACGCGGCTTGCCGGGAAATCCTCGCTGGCTGTGAGCAAATCGGTCCGTTGCGGGTGACGGATACCACGACTGGCTTTGCGGGTGTAGCTCAGTTGGTAGAGCACGACGTTGCCAACGTCGTTGTCGTGGGTTCGAATCCCATCACCCGCTCATTGCAATCCACGATCGTCGGCAACGGCGGTTTTTTCATTTCGCTGCGCCGCAGTCCGCCGGCGAGGCGGCGGCAAGTGCCACGCGGCTAGAGCAATCATGTCACCTTCGGAAAAGAACACGGATGAGTTGGTCGCCGATGACGCGGCCGAAGCGGAAGCTCCCAAGCTGAACTTGTCGATCAAGGTCGACGCACCCTCGGCTTGCCAGCGTCACGTCACCGTGACGATTCCGCGCGAAGATATCGAGCGCTACTACGATGACGCGTTCGGCGAGTTGATGGATTCGGCCGCGGTGCCGGGCTTCCGCGCCGGTCGCGCTCCGCGCAAGCTCGTCGAAACCCGCTTTCGCAAGGAAGTGACCGACCAGGTCAAAGGTTCGCTGTTGATGGACAGCATGACCCAGGTCACCGAAAGTGAAGACTTTTCGGCGATCAGCGAGCCCGATTTCGATCCCGGCGCGGTCGAGGTGCCCGATGCGGGTCCCATGACCTTCGAGTTCGACATCGAGGTCCGCCCCGAGTTCGATCTGCCCGAGTGGAAGGGTCTGAACATCGAGCGGCCGGTGCGCGAGTTCGCCAAGAAAGACGTCGACAAGCGGCTGGAGCAGATTCTGGCTCGCCACGGACGCCTGGTGCCGTTCGACGGCGCCGCGGCTTCGGGCGATTACATCGTCTGCAACTTGTCGTTCAAGAACGGCGCGGTCGAGTTGTCGTCGAGCAAGGAAGAAGTGATTCGCATTCGTCCGGTGTTGAGCTTCCGCGACGGCAAGATCGAGAACTTCGACAAGGTGATGAAGGGCGTCAAGGCCGGCGAAACCCGCGAGGGCACCGCCAAGCTGACCGCCGACGCGCCGAACGAAGCCCTCCGCGGCCGCGAGATCACGGCCGTGTTCGAGGTGCTGGAAGTCAAGAAGCTCGAGTTGCCCCAGGTCACGCCCGAGTTGCTCGAGGAGCTAGGCGGGTTCAAGAGCGAAGGCGAGCTGCGCGACGCGATTCAAGAGGACTTGAACCGCCAGCTAGAATATCACCAGCAGCAGGAAGCTCGCCGGCAAATCACGGCCACGTTGACCGAATCGGCCAACTGGCAGTTGCCCCCCGAGTTGCTGAGGCGTCAAAGCCGCCGCGAGTTGGAGCGGGCCGTGATGGAACTGCGGCGCAACGGATTCAGCGACGCCGAGATTCAGGCCTATGAGAATGAACTGCGGCAAAACAGCGCGGCCTCGACGGCCAAGGCCTTGAAGGAACACTTCATCCTGGAACGGATCGCCGAGGAAGAGAAGTTCGAGGCCGACGCCAACGACTATCAGAGTGAGATCGCGCTGATGGCCCAGCAGAGTGGCGAAAGCGCGCGGCGCGTGCGAGCCCGCCTGGAAAAGGGCGGCCTCATGGATTCGCTCCGCAACCAGATCGTCGAGCGCAAGGTCATCGACCTGGTGCTCTCCAAGGCTCATTTCAAGGATGTGCCCTACAAGCCCGAGGGCGCCGATACCGAAGCGCTCGACCAGTCGGCTGGGGGCGAAGAAGAGGAATCGACCATTCCGGAGGCCAAGAATCCGGGCGAGGCCGAACCGTTGCGCACGTCGAAGGAACACGACTAATCACGTTGACCAGATCACGTCGACGTGACCCACGTTGACGAACCACCGCTTCACGGAGGAATCGCGGCCGCGATCAAGTTAGCGAGCGCGGTTTTCCAGCGCGGTCCTGCGTGCTGTTTGATCGCACCAAGACAATCGCATCAAGACATCCGACCGCCGGCGAAAGCTTTTTGCTTCGTCGCGGCGACTGAGGAACCGGAACCATGGCCTATCGCGACTATCAACGCCAGCGGCAAATGACGCTGGGCGATCTGCTGCTCGAGAACCGCATTATTCTCTTGCAGGGCGAAATCCACGACGGCAACGCCAACGAGCTGGTGATGAAGCTGCTGTATCTGCAGAGCGAAAACCGTCGCAAGCCGATCCATTTTTACATCAACTCGCCCGGCGGCAGCGTCAGCGCCACGCTGGCGATCTACGACACGATGCAGATCTGCACCTGCCCGGTGGCCACCTACTGCGTCGGCCTGGCCGCCAGTGGCGGGGCCGTGCTGTTGGCCGGCGGAACCAAGGGCAAGCGCTACGCGCTGCCGCATGCCAAGGTGATGATCCACCAGCCCTATGGCCAGGTGGGCGGCCAGGTCTCGGATATCGAGATTCAGGCCGAGGAGATCCTGAAAACCCGCGAAGTGCTCAACGTCATTCTCGCCGAGCACACCGGCCAGCCCCTGGAACGGATCGCCAAGGATACGAATCGCGACTATTACATGACGGCCGCCGAGTCGAAGCAATACGGCGTGGTCGACGACATCCTGACCCGCCCGCCGGTGACCACCGAAGGCGAGGAAGAAGACAAGTAGCACGACCAAATTCTCCCCCGGCTCGCTGCCGGCCGTTGGCGCCTCCGGCGCTCGTGGCCCGCGGTCGCTGGAGAATGAAACCTGAAAAGCAGACAACTATGCCGCTGATACCTTTTGTGATCGAGAAGAGTGGCCGCGAAGAGCGGGCCATGGATATCTATAGCCGGCTGCTGAAAGACCGCATTATCTTTCTCGGCTCGCAGGTCAACGACGAAGTGGCCAATTCGATCGTGGCCCAGATGCTGTTCCTGCAATCCGAAGATCCCAAGGCCGACATCCACCTCTACGTCAATTCGCCCGGCGGCAGCGTCAGCGCCGGCCTGGCCATTTACGACACGATGCAGTTCGTCACCTGCGACGTGGCCACGTATTGCATCGGCCAGGCCGCTTCGATGGGCGCCGTGCTGCTCACCGCCGGCGCCCGCGGCAAGCGCAACGCGCTGCCCAACTCGCGGATCATGATCCATCAGCCGCTGGCCGGCATGGAAGGCACGGCCGAGGACATCATGATCCACGCCAAGGAATTTCGCAAAGTCAAGCAAAAGCTGAATCAGATCCTGATCAAACACACGGGCCATCCGCTCGACCAGATCGAACGCGATACCGATCGCGATCGTTTCATGTCGGCCGACGAAGCCCGCGATTACAAGTTGATTGACCACGTGATCGAACACATGGAGTTGAAGCCGATCACGAGGGTCGAAACCGGTCATTAAGAACCAGGGAACAAAACGTCCGCGGAGAGGGGGACGGTCCCCAACGTTTTGTCCCCAGGCTCTAAGTAACGAGTCATTCGGAACGCCGGACCAGGAAGGTCCGGCCCCGATGCGTCAGGCAGCCTCACTTCCCGCACCGGGTTGCCGACGAAGGTAAGCATTTTTTTACGCGTCTCGTGGTTGTCGCGCTCGCCCGCGCAGGCGAAACGGATGTTGCGCGCACGCGCCACGAACGGAAGCGGTTTTCTGTCGCATGAGGCTGACATGAGAACGTTGCGAGCCCTGCTGTTGCTCCTGGGCCTGTGCGCCCTGGGTTGCAAAACCGACCCCAACCAGGTCCTGATCGAGCGCGATCTGCGCTTGCAAGAGGACCGGATCTATGAGCTGGAGTCGATGCTCGAAGAGTGCTGCGGAGCACGCGAGGCGACGATTCGCGAAAACCAGGCGCTGAAGAAGGAGCTCGCCGGCGGCGACCGGGGCGCGGGTCCCGACTATCGCTCGCCCGCCTCGACGTCCCCCTCGGGCGACAGCCAGCCGGAGCGCCGGCCGCGTCGCGACGAGACCCCCAAACTCGAACCCCCCACGATCGAGCTGCCCGAGCCCAGTTCCACGCCGCCTGCCGATCTGCCCGGCGCCACCCCGGCTGAAATGCCTGGGGGTAAGCAAAGTGCCTTGATCGGCAGCGGCCCGCCGACAAAGTTAGTGATCAACAAGCGCCTGACTGGCGGACTCAATCGCGGCTCCGAACCGGGTGACGAGGGGATCATGGTCGCCTTCGAACCGCGCGACGCGCAGGGCCGGCTGGTCAAAGCCCCCGGCGCAGTGTCGCTCGTGGTGCTCGATCCGGCGCTCGAGGGCGAGGCCGGTCGCATCGCGCGGTGGGATTTTGAGTTGGACGAAGTGCCGGCGCATTTCCGCAACACGGCGTTCGGCCGCGGCCTGCAATTCGAATTGCCCTGGCCGACCGAGCCGCCGAAGAATCGCGACCTGCGTCTGTACGTGCGCTTCATCACGGCCGAGGGTCGCAAGATCACGGCCGAAACCCCGATCACGGTGCGCACGGCCAACGATCTGCCGCGCGTCGATCGCAAGACCAAGGACCGCTCGACCGCCGGCAAGGCCGAGCGACCGGATCGCGCCGCCACCCAGTCGCGCATCAAGTCGCCGCGCGTGGCGCTCAGCGCGCCGCGCGACATCGAAGCGGCCGATCAGGATGACACCGCCAACGTCGACGAGGGAGCCGCGATCGCGAATCAACGCGGCGCCCAGCGCGAGCCCGACGACCGCGACCGGCAAGAAAGCGAGACTGCCGAGCGCGAACCGTCAGATGGCGCGCAAGCGGAAGGGGCCACGATCGAACAGCAAGGCTATCGCCAGGGCATCGAGTCGGATGATCGCGAAGAGCCCGCCTCACGCCAGCCCACGCGTGGCACGTCCCCGCGCACTGCCCGGGCGCCCCGCCCCGAGTGGAAGCCGTTCCGCTAAGCCAGCGGTACTCCGCTGCCGCAAAACGGGCCGGCGAAGCCGAAAAGCCCGCGTTTTACGCCCCCACCCAACCTATCTAGGGGGTACGGCCACCCGACCTCAGAGCGGCAGAGGGCAGGTCGCTGCGCACTGCCAGATTTTCCCAAAAACATATAGAAAAAAGTTGTAAAGAACGGCTGGGTTGGTAGACCATGTCGCAATTGGCGTTTTACCCACTCCACTGTGTTTTCGGTGATTAGCGAGGGCCGCTCATGCAACGACATCTTCAACTGGTTTTCATGGCGGTGGCGATTTGCGCCCTGGCCGCCTCCACAGTGTACGCCGTGCCGAATTACAACGGCGGCAATGGAATCACTTCGTTCGGCGTCGCCGGATATGGCGCGCCCGTTCCCGGCGTTCCGATCTACATCCCCAACAACTTCACCGGGCTCAACGACATCCTCTCGAGTCCCGGCGGCACGTTCCAGACGGCCAACCCGATCATCGCCAACAACATTGCCAGCTACGGCCCCGGCCTGCTGCCAAGCGCGTTTTTTCAGGTTGGTGGCGGAAACGTGAACGGTGCGTTTGGCGCCGGCACGGTCACCACGACGGGTCCCGGCGTCGGCTTCACGTTGTCCGATTCGGGCCCTGCTGGCGGCAGCGCCTCGTATGAAATCGCCAGCTGGAATGCCAACTACACCGAACCGGTCGGCTTTGTTGGAACCTATGGCAATGTCTTGTCGATCGGTGGTGTCTTGCCCGCGGTCGGTTCAGCATCCGTTGCATCGCTGCGCACGGTCATTACCAGCGCCAATCCGGGCAGTCCCTTCTTTGGCGGCGTCACCCTGCCGCAACTCGTCCTGGCCGATGCAGAAATTGCGCCGGGCGTGTTCTCTTGGGTGGCCCTCGGTGGCACTGGCGCGGCGATTTTGACCAACCTGGCCGGGGGCTATTCGGGCCTGGCGTTAAACAGAATCGCCGTGGCGATTCCGGCCGGTGATGCGTTCACCGTCACCACGACCTTGACCGCCTATGCCGATCCGGCCAGCATCGACACGATCGCTCCGGACCTCAACCTGTTCAATGGATTGGGACCGCTGCCCGATTTTTCGGTCGGTTCCGCGACTCCCGAGCCGGGCTCGATCGTGCTGGCGGGCATCGGCGCCGTGGTCTTGGCCTGGGTCAAGCTGGGCCGCCGCAAGCGAGCTGCCTAGTCGGGCCGCGCTGGATGCAATGAGCCTCTGACAACAAGCCGGGGAGTGAAGGTCGGTTCCTTCACTCCCCTTTGTTTTGCGCCAGCGGCGTTTCGCGTCCGTCTGAGGGTGCCACGCGGCACGGCACGACCACTCTAGTGCACGCGCTGTCCCGGCTGGGCGCCGCTGTCGGGGCTGAGCAGATAGATCTCTTGCCCGCCGCCGCCGGCGGCCACGACCATGCCTTCGCTGATGCCAAACGTCATTTGCCGCGGGGCCAGGTTGGCGACGCAGATCACCAGCCGGCCAACAAGGGTGCTCGGTTCATAGGCGCTCTTGATGCCCGCGAACACCGTGCGCTGCACTTCGCCGCCCAGCGAGAGCGTGAGCTTGATCAGCTTCTTGGCCTTGGGCACCTCCTCGGCCGCCACGACGCGCGCCACGCGCAGGTCAACCTTCGTAAAGTCGTCGATGCTGATCGTCTCGCCGACCAGCGGTTCCTTCTCGAGCGCCGCGCCGCTGTCGCTGCCCGGGCTGCCCGAGGTGGTGCCGCCGATCGGCACGCCGTCGGTCAGGGGAGTGGTTTGCGGACCGGGTTCATTCGCTGGCGGTTGGTTCATGACAGGCTCCTGGCGGCTTTCGGCAATCATCGCTTCGAGCTGCGCGGGCTCGACGCGTTTCATCATGTGTTGAAACTCATGGATCGGCACGCCCACGAGCGGCGTGGCCACGTCATCCCAATGGGCGATCGGCGGGCCCAGCAGGTCTTCGGTCTGCCGCTGCAACGTCGGCAGCACGGGCGATAGGTAAATCACCAACTGGCGAAACAAGTTCACGGCGATCGTACACCGCGATTGCAACTCGACGGCGCGGTCGATGTTGTCGCGCAGCTTCCAGGGCGCGGCGGTGTCGACGTATTGATTCGCCCGATCGGCCAGGGCCATGATCAGCCGCATGGCCCTGTTATAGTCGCAGGCCTCGTAGGCCGCGGCAATCGCTTCGCCCTCGGCGGCCGCGGCGGCGAACAGCCCGCCGTCATCGGGATAGCTGGGCGACAACCCGGTGTCTCGCAAAAACTTGGCCGTGCGGCTGGCCAGGTTCACCACCTTGCCCACCAGGTCCGAGTTCACCTTCATCACGAACTCGTCGCGGTGCAAATCCAGATCGTCCAACCCCGGGCCCAGCTTCGAGGCGTAATAATAGCGCAGATAGGCCGGATCCAAGTGATTCAAATACGTGGCGGCCATCACGAAGGTGCCTTTTCTCTTCGACATCTTCTCGCCGTCGACCGTCAAAAAGCCGTGTACGTGAACCTTGGTCGGCAAGCTGAAGCCGGCCGTCTTGAGCATCGCCGGCCAGAACAACGTGTGAAAGTATTGAATGTCCTTGCCGATGAAGTGATGAATCTCGGCCGCATCGCCGCGCCACCAGCCGTCGATCGTCTCGCCATGCCGCTCGCACCACTCGGCCGTCGAGGCGATGTAGCCGATCGGAGCATCGAACCAGACGTACCAATAGTTGCCCGGGCTGTCGGGAATCTCGAAGCCGAAATAAGGCGCCGGCCGCGAGACGTCCCAATCGCGCAGCGGCTCGCCCAAAAAATGCCCGGCCAGGTAGTTGCTGACTTCCTTTTGCAAGTGATCGCCCTGCTGCGTCCACTCGGCCAGAAAGTCGTGCAACTGCTCGACCTCAACGAACCAATGTTTGGCCTCGCGCAACTCCGGCGTGGCTCCCGATAGTGTGCTCTTCGGATCCTTCAAATCGGTGGCGTTGTAAACGGAAGAGCACTTGTCGCAGTTGTCGCCATACTGACCCGGCGAGCCGCAGCGGGGACAAGTTCCCTTCACGAATCGATCGGCCAGAAACGTGCCGGCCACCGGATCGTAAAGCTGCGTCACGTCCTTTTCGCCGATCAACCCCGCCTTCCGCAGCCGACCCCAAATCTCGCCACACAGCCGCCGGTTCGCCTCGCTGTGCGTGCTGCCATAATTGTCGAACTGCACGCCAAAGCAATCGAAGTCGCGCAAATGCGCCTCGCGCATGTCCGCGATCAGCGCCTCCTCGCTGCGCCCTTCCTGCCGCGCCCGAATCATGATCGCCGTGCCATGCGTATCGTCGGCACAGATATAGATGCAGCGATGCCCTCGAAGCTTCTGAAATCGCACCCAGATGTCGGTCTGGATGTACTCGACCAGGTGGCCCAGATGAATCTGGCCATTGGCATAGGGCAGCGCCGCCGTGACCAGGATTTTTCGAGGTTCAGCGTTCGTCGGCTCAGTCGTCACGGCTAAAAAGCATCCCAGGTCGATACGAGGAATCAGCTAGCGAAGCGAATCATTGTACCCGCCGAGGGCAAATCGTGTGAGCCCAGGGCCGGCCGCCAGCGTCGGCCGCAAAATCACGCCACCCCCGAACCGCGTGCTACAATCACGGCGCGAGCCGACGAGCCTCAAATGTCGCGAGGAGCGTAATGACCGAGTCCCCACGACATCGCTGGACATTTTCTCTGCGGACCCTGTTCGCCGTGGTCACGCTGTTCGCGCTCGTGTGCTGGCTGGGCTGGAACCTGCACCGGGTTCACCAGCGGGACGGCATGGTGATTTCGCTGAGCGCAAGGGGCGCGATGTTTGGCCGCACGGTTTCCAACACCCCGCACAATTCACCGCCACTGGTGTGGAAACTGCTGGGCGCCGAACCCGTCCAACTGATCGAAGTGCCCGCCAGCGGCTTTAGCGAAGACGACCTGCTGCGGCTGGCGACGCTGTTTCCCGAAGCCACGATCCGCTCTCGCACGTTGATCGATTCGCCGCGCAGTCTGCCGATGCAGAGACGGTAGGAAACACGCCGGTGCTTCGATTGGGTGCCACTGCTGGCTTGTCCAGCAGTGTTCCTCGTAACCCTGAAAACAGCACTGCTGGACAAGCCAGCAGTGGCACCCGAGGAAGCAAGCCGTTAGCCCGCGGTTCCTATTCGCTAATCCCTACCGGCTCGCCGTCTCCCGCCCGCCCACGCAATACAAGTGCCTTTCGCCGCGGAAGAAAATCTGGCCGTGGCTGATCGCGGGCGAGGCGTAGCAAAACTCGCCCAAGTTATTTTCGGCGACGATGTCGAGCTTTCCGCCCGGCCGCACGATCGTGGTGTGGCCTTCATCCGAGGTGAAGTAGACCAACCCGCCGGCGGAAACAAGCGAACTGCTGTAGTGCGTGCCCAGCCGTTCCATCCAACTGCGCTCGCCGGTGGACGCTTCGAAGCAACTGGCCACGCCGCCGTCGGAAACCGCCAGGAAATAATCGCCCGCCGCGATCGGCGAGGGCACATAGCCGGCCGCTTTGCGCGTGCGCCAGGCGATGTGCGTGTCGGTCACGTTGCCCGAGCCGTCGGGCCGGATGGCCATCATGTGCAACTCGGGAAAGCCGGCGGTCAGGAACAGCAACTTGCCGTTAAAAACCACCGAGGCCACGAACTGCTCCGTGGGACCGTCGATGATCCAATGTCGCGAGCCGTCGTGCGGGTCGTAGCTGGCCACGCACTTGTTGCCCGAGAGAATCATCTGCGTGCGGCCGTCGATCGTGCGGATGATTGGCGTCGAGTAGCTGCGGGTTTTGTTCTCGCGATCGACTTTCCACAGCGTCTTGCCGGTAGCGCGGTCCAGCGCCACCAGGTAGGCGTCGCCGTCGTGGTCGCCGTTGACGATCAACTTGTCTTCGAACAGCACCGGGCAACTGCAATAGCCGTGCTTGCTCGAAAACCCGCCCGGCCGCACCAGCCATTTTGGGTTGCCGGCAAAGTCATAGGCCGCCACCACCATCTCGGTGCGATCCAAAAACGTCACATACACCTGCTGCCCATCGGTGGCCGGCGTGCTCGAGGCAAAACTATTGAGCTGGTGCTTGTCCTCGAGCGGCGACTGTAACACCACGCGCTGCCAGAGAAGCTTTCCGCTCGTCCGATCGAAGCAGAGCAAAATCCGCTCCTTGGCTTCTTCCTGGCACGAGACCAAAAACAGCCGATCCCGCCACACGATCGGCGAGGCATGCCCCGTACCCGGCACCGGCACCTTCCAGGCGACGTTCTCCGTGCCGCTCCAGTGCGTGGGGATATTCGCTTCCTGACTGGTGCCATCGCCCCGCGGCCCGCGCCAGCCCGGCCACTCCTCGGCCGCCGCCAGCCGCACCAGCCCGACGACCGCCAGACACCCCACAGCAATGATTCGCCCCCATCGCATCGTCAGCAGCCTCCGTTCGTGTCGCAAATCGTGGCACGTCAATCGCCCAGCAGCAGTCCGCCGATTCTAACCCGCGGCCCGGGCCCAACGCACGCGTAATTCGTCCGGCGAGCGGCCTGTCCGGCCGCTCGCGCCACCGTTAACGGAGTATCGGGGCCAGGGATGTCGCCGCGTTCTCGAGGCGATTCGCCACCAGGATTTCTATCGTGGCCAGTTCGAGCACGTGCAAGTGCTGCCCGAGCGGCCCAGTCAATTCGCCGAGCCTGCGCGCCCTTTGCCGCCGCGGCTGCTGGCCGAACGGGGCATTGCCACGCCGATTGCGAGCCGAGCATCGCAGCCATCGGCAGGCCTCGGCCTGACGTTTGCCCCTTGCGACGCGCGTTGTCCCCTCTACCACTGACAGGGGGGGGTACTCCGGCTTGAAGACAATGGGAGCGCAAAAAGCCTCAGGGCAAAAGGCCCAGGCGCAAAAGGAAAGCCGCGATGGGTTACCCCATCACGGCCTACTCTTTTACGACAACGCTAAACTCTTCCAAGAGGGTATACCCCCACCCCGTTTCGAAAGTTTCGATTTTTTTTCGGCAGCCCGGCAGGGAACCACCAACCGGCCAAAACGCGGAGAAAACGCTGTTTTCTGCTCCTGAAAAACATAGTTTTTGATAGAGAAACTCGGTCTGGCATCGATGCCCGGAAACGGCCCGCCATTTGCCGGCCCCACCACCCGCTCGACGAGGTCCTCGCCCCCACCCAGCGTTCAGGTTGTCCGAAGCCTCGATCCAACCAAGGCAGCCATCCAGATGGTGGAAAAGACACTTGAAGCACGATCGACGTTGGGGAATCCGTCACGATGGAACCGACGAACGACCGCCTCGGCCGTGCCTAGTACCGCTGGGACCTTGGCCCCACGTTCAGCGAGATCTTGTGCAAACTTAGCGAGCCGAGGTGATCAATCAAGCGGACCACTTCGGTGTAAGGTGTCTCCTTGTCGGCCGCCAGGAAAACGTGCGGATTGTTCTCGTGGGCCGCGGAGACTAGCCGAGTCAGCGACGCTTCGTCCGTGGGCTGATCGTCCAAGTACAGTACGGACTCGCCGGTCTCCTTGTGGCGCAGCGACAGATGCAACGCCGGCGCCTCGGCCCCTTGGTTGCCGCTGGTGGTCTTGCGCTCGGGCGTGATTGGTTTCTTTAAACTCTCAAGCTCCTTCTTCAGTCCCTCAATCACACTCTCGAGCTGGCGAACCCGTGTATCGGCTTGAGGCGGAGCAAACGTCGCGGGCGGGGTCGCGGGGCCGGGCATGTAGGTAAACGGCGCGTTGTTTAGCTTCACCTACGTTACCTGCACGTCGCATTCCTCAAACACCCGTGAAAGTACGGATTTGATCAACTGCTCGGCTTCGCTGAGCGATTTTCCCAGCACGTTCACCCTGCCAAAGCTGGCGCCGATGGGCAGGCCGCCATCGGGTTCGACGACGGCCACATCCGGCAGTCCATCGCTCGGCTTAACCTGCGGCGAATCGATCTGCAGCACGTCCCCGGGAGCGAGCCCCTTGGGTCGCGCGGCGGCAGCCGCTTGCACGGGGTTTGGGCCACCGAAGCGGGCGCCGCCTTCCGCCTCGGGCGCACGCATCACCAGCATGACGCGGGCGTTGATTTGCACCGGGCCCGTGGGCAACTTGGCGTTTTCGTCGCTTTCACTCTGGATCTTGATGTCCTGATCCACACCGAATCGCAACGACTCGGCAATCTCCCTCTCGAGCATGCCGAATCCATAGCCCGCCGCCTGTACTCTCTGATAATGCCCACCCAGCGAGACCCACCCCTCGCTGTCGACCACGGCCGAGAATGTGGGAGGCACCAATAACCGCACATCTCCTGATTCACGCAGATTGCTCATCACTTCAATTTTCAATTGGTCCCCCTTCACCACTTTGCTCGGATCGCGCGCGGCCCGGGCTGCCGCCGCGGGCGTCTCGGGTTGTGATGGTTTTTCAGCGGGTGCAGTGTAGGGATCAAATGCCGCCGCGGGCTTCGACACGTCGCCGTCGGCGGCCGCTGCCTCGGCAGGCGGCTGTGGTTTGGGCTCGGTGCCAGAGGATTGCGGCCCCAGGCAAGCCACGCCGGCAAACAACAGACCGGCAATCGTGAGTGCCGCCAGGCTCCAGGCACGCGGCGTGGCGGTTTCCAACGGGCGGCGATTCTCGACGAGCATGACGACTCTCCTGTGTAAGTCCGAAACGCGGCCGCCGATCCCCAGACCAGCGGCTCCTCGAGCAATCCAGAACGGTGACGACCACGACGCGAGAAACTCGGCATAATCCTCGGGCTCGCCGCCGGCGCTGGCGGCATCGGCCACGAAATCCTGACCCAACTGCAATTGCCGTCGCAGCCACCACGCCAGCGGCTGATAAAAATAGAGCCCACGCAGCAGTCCACTGGCCGACCAGGCCCAAACATCCCTCCGCGCGATGTGCGACCACTCGTGCGCCAAGGCCCACCGCAGACGTCGCGCGTCGCCGGCCGCACACAACTCTTCGGGCAATACGATCGTTGGCGGCAGGCTGGCGAACGCGCACGGCTGGCTGACCCGCGCCGAAACCAGCAGCTTCACGTGATCGCTAGCCGGCCCGGCGACGTCGCGCAACAGCGAGCGGCAGGCCCCGTCGACCGGCCGCGCCGAGCGCAGCAGCCGTCGCACACCGAACAGGCCCACGACAGACCACGCAGCCGCCGTCGCAACGCCCACGCCATAGACAAGCACGATCCAGAAGCGATAGTCAAACAATGCGGGCCAGTGCTCGCGCGTCGTGGGCACGGCTTTCGTCGACGGGAGTGGCACGACGGCAGGGACCGTGACCGAATCGGTGGACGCCGGCGCGGGCGCAACCGTTGGCGACGGCGCCATGACCGGGATCGGCGGGGCCGCGGCGCCGAAGGGCTCGCTGCCCGCGTCGAGCGCGCCGCTGTTGGTGTCGCTGTTGTCGATCGGCAAAGCTGACGGCAAGAACGTCTCGGGCTCAAGCTCGGCAGCCTGCGGCTGGGCAGGGAGCTCAACTCCGGGCTGCTGGGCTTCCCTGGTCGGAGACGAAGCCGGCGCAGGCTGCTGCGTCATTGCGACCTGTTCGACCGCCTCCGCGGGCAGCACGCGCAAGCGCGGATAGCCGGGCAGCAGCATCAACAGCGGCACCGCCACCAGCCCGGCAAAGGCCAGCTCGATGGCCCGGACGCGCCGCGCCGGTTCGCGCAACAGCAACACCGCCGCTGCCGCGACGGCCAGCAGCACGGTGCTGGTCAGGGCCATTTGCACCAGATAGACGTAGGCGGTCGCGTAGCTCGGCATGTCAGGTCCCTTTCGCGCGATCGGTCTGCTTGCGTCGCCGAGCGTCGGCGATGATCCGCTCCAGTTTCTTCATCTCATCGGCAGTCGTGTTTTGCGATTTCAACAAGCTCAACACGAACTGATCGACGGCCCCATCGAACACGTTATCCAGCAGCCGCGACATCTCCCGCTCGCGGGTGTGCTTGGACGTGTAGACGAAGGTGCGGCCGCGCAGCCGATGCGTCACCAGTCCCTTGTCGTCCATGATCCGCAGCAGCGTCTGCACCGTGTTGTAAGCCAGCTCGCCATCCGGACACATCCGCTCGTGGACTTCGCGGACGCTGGCGGTTCCCAGCTCCCACAAAATCTTCAAGATGTCGAGCTCTCGGCCCGACGGAATACGATCGTTCACAGAACACCTCCTTGCCGGCAGTTCACCTAAAACATTAGGTGTATTATCCGCGCCCCGCAGACCCCGTCAAGAGTGATCACCTAACTTTTTAGGTGTTGGTTGGCGACTCTCACACTAGCCCGAGGTGCCAGCGAGGGAGAATGGGCGCCGATCAACTCCGCTCCGCCTTACCTCGTCGGTGCTTCGGGTTAGCGAATGGAAATCGCAAACTGGTTGGGGGCGACCAGCCATGCTTGGTCGCGAGAAGACGACGGACGCCGCAACACCCCTTGAAATCCGGGCCGAATCTCGTCAGCCTCCGGTTTTGTTAATTGCTTGGCATTGCTAGTTCTACTGTCTGAAATTATCG
>PLYM01000111.1 GCA_003153375.1 Planctomycetaceae bacterium | reverse complement strand
GCACTATTCGGGCGCCGTTCACACCAATCTACAACAAGCAGCACCCCCAAAACTGTTCGAGTTCAAGCTGCATTTTTTGCTGGAGTCGCCTGAATGGCGAAAAAACTACAGAAGAAAAAGCCCCCAGGCATCGTGTACCACTACACGACCGGCAAATGCCTCCAAGGCATCGTGGAAGCCGGTCAAATCAATCCGAGTTCCCCTGGTGTTCACGTACCATGTGAGGCTGTTTGGTTCACTCGTCGATGTATTTGGGAGCCATCAGCCAACAAATTGGTCGGATCAAATTTTACAGGGAAGTTTGAGCGATACTTCCTGAGCATGGAGGAAACCGAAAAGGCTTATGGCGGCCTGTATCGAATCTCAGTGGCGGGGAACTTCGCACTTCTTTCATGGCTCGACTTCAAACACAAAAGCGGCATGTCCAACAAGTCCGCAACTGCCTTCGAGAAGGAGTCCATTGCACTTGGATCATCACCGATGGACTACTACTCTTCTTTCGTTGCGGTGCCGAGAGAAAAGTGGCTTCAGGTTGAAACATGGACCGGCTCTGCTTGGGAGGAATGGGATCAAACGGCGAGGTTTGCAGACCTCAAGGAGTCGGTGAAGTCAGCGGACCTCAAGATGGTCATCCGACAACATATCGAATCAGGTGGCAAACCGATTTGATCCCTCCTTCGAAAGCCCCGCCGCCTCGTCCCCTCAAGCCAGCCCCGTATGGAACCAACTTCCCAGGTTTTTCGAAATAATTGTTCGAGTGAAAACTCTGCTACACGTCTTCTCCAACACTCGATCCGCCTGCACAAGTCAGCGCCTAGTCGGCAGCGGCAGCAGGCCGTGATTTCGATATCGCTCGATCTCTTCTGCGGAGATTTCCCATTCGACGGCATCGCCTCGTCCCCCTGACCGCTTGCGAGCATTGATCCTCCGCGGCCGGCACCATTCTCGGACCATATACGGGCGCTTGGCTAGTGCCCGAGCGACTTCGGCGGGACTGAACCAGCCTTGCGTTCGTTGCGGAGCGGTTCGGCCTCGAAGCTCGGTCACGATCATATGGACTTCATGCAACAACGCTCCGAGTTGCACTTGTCGCTGTCGAATCCCTTCAGTTAGCCAAGAGGTATTCGTCAAACCCGATGGCACGACCAAGGACAGACGGCACATCCACGACATTAATCTGCGAAGTCCGGCAAAGGTGGACGAAGTAGAAGGAGAGTGGTTCCGATCCGGCAATGACTGGGTTCGAAAAGTGGATGCGCTCTCTGTGGCGGACGCAGCAGTTCCTTCTTAAAGTCCGCGATTGCTGACTCGACCGTCGCAAGCAAGGTTTTGAGTTTTTCTCGATTCATTAGTTGTTCCCATTACGTTCGCGGCGTCGTGCTGTGTACCGCTGGCGCTCAAACAGCGCAAAGTCGGCGCGCCGAGTTCCACTGTCCCGACGAATCGCGGCTGACAGCTTGGCTTCCGTCTCTCCACGCGCGGTTGAAAACGTGACTTGTGGTTGTGGCCGTTAGGAGGCCGACCCCACCCCCACAACCCTCAACCTCGGCACCATCGCTACAGACCGCAGCACCTGCACACCGGGTCACGAACTGACCGGACAGCCTAGGGCACACCAACGTAAGCCATTGATGGCAAAGGTGTTGTATCGTGCATTGTCCCGGACGTGTCCCTCATTCTGGACTAGCAGGGCCGGGGGAGCCTGGGTTCGGGGGTTCGATTTGAATCGGGTGGGTCAAAAATCCGGGTCGAAAACGGATGTGCCGATGGCATTCGATTCGCTGCGCTATCGTGCGAGGTCCACGTCGCGATTTTAAGCGCAACGCGGTGAATCCCCCATGGTTCACGGGCCTTCGGCCGGTACCAGTTTCGTGGTACCATACTGGACGCTTGCAGCTAGACGAGTGTACAATTGTTCAGATTAGCGCGGTACCGACCGTTCCGACGCGCGGTACCGCAGCACAAAGGACTGGAACCTGAACGATGTTCAACCTGCAAAACACCCTCTCGCCTTTCGACGAAATGCTTTCGTATGAAACGCTTTGGGGCCTAAAACGTGGGAGCCTCAAGGAAGTCGCCGCCCTGTTCGAGCGGAACGCTCAGTTGCCGTCAAAACTCTTGGCGACCCTCCAAGCTGAAACGCTTGTCGATGAAGTGCTCAAGGATGTCCAGCGGTTAGTCCGGGACGTGCGAGAGAAGCTCGCGGCCATGCACGGCTTCTCAGTGTGCATTCATCGGGACTTTCAGTATCCAGAACGACTCCGCGCCGCCCGGTATCCACTGGAACTGTTCTACTACCGTGGTGACATCGGCCTTGCCGCCAGCCGTTGCGTTTCGGTTGTCGGCGCTCGCAAGTGCTCACCGGAAGGGCTAAAGCGAGCCGCAAAGCTTGCCCGTGGTCTAGTCGAAGCGGGCTTTACCGTCGTGTCTGGATTGGCCGAAGGAGTCGATACGGCCGCCATGAAGGCTGCAATGGAAACCGAGGGCGGGCGGACGATTGGGGTCATCGGAACTCCAATCAACGAAAACTACCCGAAGAGCAACAAGCAATTGCAAGAATGCGTCGCGCAGGAACACTTGCTGGTTAGCCAGGTACCGTTCTACCACTATGCGCATGAGCCCTTCACGCACAAGAAGCGTTATTTTCCTGAACGCAACGAAACGATGTCGGCGCTTTCCGAGGCAACAATCATCGTCGAAGCCTCGGACACGAGCGGGTCATTGACCCAGGCCCGAGCTTGTTTGCAGCAAGGCCGGAAATTGTTCATTTTGAATTCTTGTTTTGAAAATCGCGAGATAAGTTGGCCATCGACCTATGAGAAGCGGGGAGCAATCCGAATCCGGGAGCTTGACGATGTTCTCAAAGCGCTAGGCGGGGGCGGGGCTAATGCCGGCACTGATGCTGTGGAAAAAATTTGACATCCTGGATCTTTGCGAACGCGCGCGTCTTGCTGTCGATGACGACTGCTACTATGCGCGCGACTATATTTCCCACGGCGGGTATGGTGCCTCGGACGGAAATAATCTCGTCAGCAATTTCAAGAAGCCTGTCAGCAAGAAGGGCACGAACCAATGGTCAAGCTCGCGCCCGGGCATCGCATTCGTGGGCGCGTGCAGAATTCCTCCGGCCGGCCGATCGCCGAGGCCCGCGTCTTTTATGCGCACGGCAACCACTTTCCAGATGGAGGTGTCGGCGGCAGCGCCACGACCGACAGCAAAGGGCGATTCGGTTTGGGCGCAAGTTGCATCCCGCTC
>PLYM01000291.1 GCA_003153375.1 Planctomycetaceae bacterium | reverse complement strand
ATATTCCCACGCTCGTCGGAGTGTCGCGGCCTATACTTCGGCGCTCCCCCGGCGGCAGTTCATTGCCGGCTCTTTTACGATCGGCGGCAAATGTTCAGTTCTGAATTCGACGAACCCTCATCCTTTGCGCAGCGGAGCCACTGCGGAGCATGTTTCCAGGCTCTATCGCCCATGAAAGTGCGCTGCCCACGTTGTGGAAAAATCGACAATCGCCGTGTCGGCAAGGCATGTACGGAGCTTCTGCTGGGCACGACTGCGGTTCTTGGCGTCATCGGGATTGTGTTTTTGGCGGTTATGAGCCAGCGCGCTTAGCCCCAAGAGACGACATTACAGAATCCGAGACAATAAACAGCCATGCGAACGCTCTGCAAAATAATCTGCCGGCTTTCAGGATCCGAAGATGGACCCACGGCCGTCGAATACGCGGTGATGCTGGCGCTCATCGTAATGGTCTGTCTCGGGTCAATCAAAACACTCGGCTCTAATAGCAAGACGACATTCACAAACGCGGCAAATTCGCTCGGGACCTGAGCCTGAGACGTAATTGATTACCGTTCAAAAGCANNACGGAAACATGGTAATCAATAACCCTGAGACTAGCGGTTTTGCTTCTCAACTAGCGTCGCTCCCAATGGCCACAGCCCCCCAGGATGAATGCGGCGTTATCCGCCGTCGCTTGGCCGAATTGTCTGCCGAGGTTCACGGGAAGGAGCTAGACGGATCGCTGTCAACGGATGCGGCGAGGGAGGAACAATTGCGCAGGGAGATCATTGATCTTGAGCGCGAGCTCCTGCACTTACTGCGAAACGCCGTCCGCGTCCGCCCGGTTTAACTTTCCGCAGGCGACGCGATTTGCATGTCGTTCCGGTTGTGCCGCCTCGCGGCCAGTACCCAGCGACCTATGCTTTGGCATGGCAACTCGCGAGCAAACCCGGCTCGATGCAATTTACGGGCGCCTCGCCAAGCTGTCGGCCGAGATCCGGGGGATTCGGAAAAGCGCGATATTGCCCGCGGCGGATGCGCAGAAGGCTGAGCAATTGCATCGGGAAATAGTAACTCTCCGCCTATGGATTCTGCGCAACAGATTCGGGCAATCTGCTCACGGGGCCGAGCTGTTCCCGCAGCGTTCCGAACACGCTCACTCGCCCAGTCCTACAGGTAGGCCGTCGTCCAAGGTAGCCCCTCGGGGCTCGCTCTGCCGGACGCGATGAGTTGTCAAAGAGCACAGCGGCACCCCAATTGGACGAACGCAGCTGGAGGGCCACGAAATTCGCTCGATCACCTACACGATCGAGATGCCCCACGGCGTGACACCCGAAGACTTGGAAGCCGCGAAGTTGAACTCCACGCGGTTCTATGCTCTCGGCTGCGGCGGGATCATTGCCGACCAGGCCGAGATTCGATACGCCATGCGGCCGTACCCGGTGACGATGATCCGGCGGGCGTTCATTAGACAAACGCCTGCGGGATCTGTAGCCACCTGAAGGTTGACCTTCACTTAGTCGGCATCGATAACTTTTAGCACCTCGTCGATGCGTGCCTTGAGCGGCGGCATCCCTTCGTGGTCGGGGCTGATAAGTAAATGCGTGACCTTGTAAGGCGCGTCCACGGGAGCGATCACCTCTTTGAGAAAGTGGCTCAACTCGTGACGACTACGGGCTGCAACGGCCGAATACTTCATGTCGAATTTCGCCATGAACTCGTCTAGCTCGCGCTTGACATTGAACAGGAACATGCAGTAGTCGCCCTCGAAGTTTGCTGCGAAGGTGCCCCCTTTTTCGCTCATGACAATTCCGCAAGGGTATGCAATTCGGGCGCGACACGTTGTGCCGTCAGGGATCGTCACGTTAATAAAATCCTCGCCCTGGGGCCGCTCGTCAGGCATTTGCGATAACACAAGCAAGGCGTCTTCCACGGTGATTGCCGACTTGTCGGTTGGATAATCGAAGAGCAGCCCAATGCCTTCGCCGACCAAATACTGAAGCATCTGCTCTAACATGCGAGGTCCGACAGCGGCCGTGACCTCGTAGTCCGGATGAATCGTCCGAATGTATTCGCGGGCAAGTTCCAGCTTTGTGAAGACGGGCATGGCGCGAACTCCGTCATCCATTGTGTCTACAGGCGCTGAGTCGCCCTTTTTGAGCACGAATAACGGGAACCTAAATTTCTCGGTCGGGGCTTTGTAGGCATCGGCCATTTTGTAATTCCAATTTGGATGAGGATGTTGCAGGCATCCCGGGCGTGTGCGAATACGAAGTAGTTGTACAACACGACAATCGCCTCGCAAGATGATTCTTCTTGCGTGTTGAGATCAAGACTGACCAGGGCGGTCGAGTACGGCCTACCCGAGCCCCGAACGCTTACGCCGGATGCACAATTGCAACCTATGCTTTGGCATGGCAACTCGGCAGCAAAATCGACTCGATGCAATTGTGCGCGCGGCTCGCCAAGCTGTCGGCCGAGATTCGGGGGCTTCGGGGAAGCATGATTCGCGACTGCACGGAAGCCATCCGCATCGACCCGAAGTTCGCCGCCGCGTACCACAACCGAGGGCGCGCATGGCGGGGGAAGAAGGAGTACGATAAGGCGATTGCAGATTTCACCCAGGCCACGAGCGTCGATCCACTGTATGGTGGAGCCTACAACAGCCTAGCCTGGCTGCGAGCCACTTTTCCCGACGCCAAATAACCTAGTGCCATTCGCCCCTAAACGCCGCTGGTAGGATCAGGGCCATGCCAGACCTTACAAAACTCGAAATCGACATGTGGACCGTCTCTCTTGGGCTGGCGATATTCGCGCTCGCTGCCATCGCTCTATTCGTCTTTTTTTCGCGCCGCCGCCGCCCTTAGTCGTGCCCCAGCCGCTGCCCCCGACCAACTCACTGTTCACCCACTACCCGGCCGATGGTCTGGCCCAGCCGCACCGTGACGCCAGGCCGGCGAGAACCAGCGAACGTCACGATCAGCCAGGCCGCGAAAATAAACAGTAGCTTCATGCGCAGGTTCTCCTAGATGAATTCGACCTCGAAACCGTCCGGGATGGCCAGCTCGGTGCAGCACTTGTCGCACAGCAGCCGCGCATTGTCGCCGTCGTCAAACCCCTCGCCGGTCTGATAGCTCCCATCGACGTTGATCGTATAGCCATCGACCCCTTCAACCGTGCGGAAGTTTTGAATGTCTTCGATGTAGCGAAACTTCTGGCCGTCGCAATGCGGGCAGGCAAGCTTGCCATTGATGATCTTGGCCGCTGACAGATCGGCCGTCGCCGGCAGCTTAGTCGCCGCCGCTTCGGCTTCAATCTCCGCGTCGCTGGGTAGGCGCAGCGTTGCTTCGGCGCCGAGCGCCGTCGACAGTGCTTCGCCGACCGTGCTGTTCTCCAGGATCTTGGCCAGCCAATCTTCTTGCGGGCCGCCCAGGGTGCAGTCTTCAAATTCCAGGAATACGATGTATTTGTGCAGTGGCATGATTGAACGCTCCAGATGATGGCCAATTTTTTACGTAATCGCGAGTGCGTGCGTTAGGGGTCACTTCGGCTCGGGGGCGCGCCGCCAGGTTTCACGGTCGCGAAACTCTTCCGGTGTTGTCGGTCCGATAATGATCCAGCCAGGTTTCCAAAATGCTTGCGCACCATCCAGGGCATGCTGCGCAGCTCTGAGGATGCCAGGGAATTCGAGCACAAAGTATCGGTTCGGCTTGTGAATGTTCATGCTGGCACTCGCTTCCTGTTGCGCGTGCGGACCGGCACAATCAGGTCACGCTCTTCGACTGCTGGGGATGCACTTGGGGGTCCGCCTGGAAGTAGAATGGCTTGCTAGCACTGCTGTTGCCGCCAGATCGAACTGGCATATGTTGAGCCATGCTGGCGCCAGCAGTATCCACGCCTCGTCCTTGGTTTCGCCTCGATAAATGCTAGCACTGCTGACAGCTCGCAGCTTACCGCTAGCGACGCCGATGGCGTCAGACCGGATTTGGGACGGTCTGCCCCATGCGAAGCTAAGGTGGATCCCGTGGAGGTCCACAGCCGACCAAGACGCAGCCAAACGGACAGAGCTGCCAATTGGTAGCACCTGCTTGAGTCGATGGCCGGATCGCCGAGGGAGACTGGGGGCTTTGGATAGGCCAAGAGGTGATTG
>PLYM01000081.1 GCA_003153375.1 Planctomycetaceae bacterium | reverse complement strand
TGCTGTTGAGGAAGCCATCGTTGGCAACCACCGTGGCCGTTTCGACTGCCACACCCGGACCACCCGTGGTGTTGTTGTAGGTGACCGTTCGCAACACTTGCTGGTAATCGGCAACGGTGTCGCTGCCGGTCAACGTGAGTGCGCCACCGGTGAAGCTCTGCGTAATGCTGGTGCCGCTGGTGTTGGCAGCCAACACGTCGCCCGTGTGTGGGCTGGTGAGCGTGACCGTCATCGAAGCCAGCGTTGTCCCGTTGTCCGTCACCGTGGCGTTGGCCGCATCGGTGATCGCCACCGCAGCGCTGCCGCTCCACGACGCCGTGAAGCTCGTGCCCGCCGCGGCGCCGTTCAGGTCGACGGTCGGAGCGGTGTTGGGAGTGATGGTGACGGTGGGGACCAGCGCGACGCCGCGGAAGGCTTCGTTGGCGGTTGCCGAACTGAGGGCCGCCGCTCCGCCCGACACCGAGGCGTTATATCCCGTCGTGTCGGTGAACGTAAACAGCGAGCCCGCGGAGCCGGCCGTGCCGCTCGATGTCGCGTAGAGCTTGACGTTGCCGCCGTTGACGACACCCGTGACGCCGGTGAGCCCGGCGTCGACAGTGATCGATCCGGACGCGATCCAGGTGCCGCCGACGAGCGAGTATTTGTCGATCTGCCCCAGAGCTGGGTTCGTAGCCGTGTCGGTGATGTAGAGCGTATCGACGCTCGTGCCGGCGCCGTTCAGGTGCGCCAGGAAGAAGCTGTTGGGGGCCAACGTGCTGCCGGTCGCCGGCAGTCCCGGGAGATTGGTCAGCGATTGCGGGCTCGTGGTTGGAGTGCCGGTTCCCACGGTGCCCAGCGTGAGCGTTTTTTGCGACGAGACGTAAAGCTGCCCATTGAAGACGCCAAGCTCGCGGAGATTTTGCTCGCCGGCAGGAGCGATGGCCGTCCCGGTGCTGCTGCCCACGGTGGCATAGACAACGCCGCCGGCGCCGCCGGCCACCCAGAGGCTTGTGCCGTCGGTGCTGGTGGCGGTGCGCACGTTGTTTCCGGAAGAGGCGTTGGTCAAAGCCGTCGTGGTATTGACCACGCCCGCGGCGCTGACCAATCCCACAGTGCGCGGAACTGAGGCGCTGGTCGTGCCCGAGACGCTCGCTGTTCCCAGCGCGGCGTCGTAGCCGGTGAGCACCAAGTAGGCATTGTTGGCCGAGAGGGTCAATTGACCTTCCGAGGTGGCGGAGCCGCTGGCAACCAGGGCCTGGTTTCCGCCGCCGACCGAGGCGGTGGGCATGGGAATGGACTGCACCAGGGTTCCGCTCGGCGAGTACTCGTCGAGAAACACCGCGGTGCCGTCGCCGACCAGCGCGCTGCCGCCGTCGCCCACGCGGTAGACGACGACGTCGCCGCCGACGAATGGTTGGATGACCGGCACGTTGACGCTGCCGTTGATCGACGGCGTGACCGTGTCGGCGGCCGAGATGGTTTGACTGTATCCGGTGACGAGCGTGGCACCGTTCACAAAGGTGTGCGCGCCGTTGTCGCCGGCCACGAAATGGTAGTTGCCGGCAATGGCCGACCCCACGCCGCTGTCGCTCTTGCTGAGCTGCACGGTTCCGGTGTAGCTGGTCGCGGTGTTGCCGTACGGATCGGTGGCCGTGACGGTGAAGCTGAACGGCGTGCCCGCGTTGGCGGCGGCCGGCGGAGTGATGACCAGATGGTTGGCCGCCGCCGGATTGATCGTCAGGTTGGCGCTGCCAAAGATCGAACCGCCGGCGTTGATGGTTTGCGTGCCCGCTGTGACCAGGTTCGTCAGATTCGTGAACGTGTGCGAGCCGTGATCTCCGGCCACGAACGTGTAGTCGGCCGGAATGGCCAGGGCCGCGGCATCCGAGGTGGTGAAGTGGACCGTGCCGGTAAAACTCGTCACCACGTTGTTGCTGGCGTCGCGAGCCGACACGGTGATGCTGAAGGCCGTGCCAGCGGTCGAGCTGGTAGGCGCGGAAACGGCGAAGTGCGTGGCCGTGACCAGTTGTGGCACCGGGGCCACGCCGCGAAACGCCTCGTTGCTGGCGGCCGTGGCGATCGTGTTCATGCCGCCCGAGACAACACCGCCGAATCCACTGGCATCGGTAAACGAATAGAGCGTGCCCGATTGGCTGACGGCGCCGCTGGCCGTGCCATAGAGCGTGACGGTCGAACCGCTGACGACGCCAGTCAGACCGCAAATCAAGGGCGCCGTGATCGCGCCGTCGAAATTCCACACGCCGCTGCTCAAGGAAAACTTTTCGATGTCGCCGGCCGTGTCGTCAGTCAAGTAGAGCGTGTCGGCGCTCCCGCTGGAATTCAGGTCGGCGAGGAAAAAGCCGTTGGGTGTTTCCATGCTGCCGTTGCCGGGCACGTTGGCCGGCAGATTCGTCACCGGTTGGTCGGGCGTAGTGGGCACGCCGTTGCCGACGGTGGCCAAGCGGACTGACTTTTGCGACGAGGCATAGAGCTGGCCGTCAGTGATCGCCAAAGAGCGCAAGTTTTGTTCGCCGCTGGGATCGATATCGGTTGTCGTCGTTGCGCCGACGGTCGTGTACCCGACTCCTCCGTTGGCGCCCGCAACCCAGATGTTCACTCCGTCGGACGTAATGGCGCTGCGGAAATTGTTGCCCGTGGAGAAATCCGTCAACGACGTGGTGCTATTGACGTGGCCGGTATAGTCGACCAGAGCGACGGTACGCGGATTGGTGGCGCTCGAGGTGGCTGAAACCAATCCGGTGCCGACCGGCGCGTTGTAGCCGGTTACGGACACGTAGGCGCCACTCGGCGAGATCGTGAGTTGCCCCTCTGACTCGGCGTTGCCGGTACCGGTCAGTGTTTGATTGCCCCCGGCGACCGAAAGCACCGGCATGGGTACCGACTGTACCAGCGCGCCCGCCGGAGTATATTCGTCGAGGAACACGGGGGCCGACGCTCCCGAGAGAACGTTGGCTCCGCCCAGGCCGACGCGATAGACCACGACGTCACCCGGCGTGAATGGCGCGACGACGAAGTTCTGCACGGTCGCGCTGCCGTTCACCGCGTGGGCGGCATCCGTCGCGGTGATCGTCTGGTTACCCGCGGCCAACAGCGTGACTCCGCCGGTGAACGTGTGTACGCCGTTGTCGCCAGCCACGAAGGTGTAATCGGCTGGCCGCGTGGCGCCGGCGCCGCCGCCGGTGAAGTGGACCGTGCCCGTATAGTTGGTGACCGTGTTGCCATATTGATCCTGGGCAGCGACGGTGATCGCGAAGGCGGTGCCCGCGGTTGAATCGACCGGCGCCGTGACGCCCAACTTCGAGAGGGCCGCCGCGGTGATCGTAACGTTGGCCGTGCCAAAGCCGCCGTTCACGGTGTCGGTGGCGGTGACCGTTTGACTGCCGGCCGTGACCAGCGTCACGCCCGACGCACCGGTGAACGTGTGAACGCCCGCGTCCCCGCCGGTGAACGTGTAGTTGCTGGGCAGGGTGACCGCGCCGCCATCGCTGGTCGTGAAGTGGACGGTTCCGGTGTATCCGGGCACGACGTTGTTCGAGCTATCGCGTGCCGTGACCGTCACGCTGAACGACGTGCCGGCCGTGTCCGTGGGCGGACTGGCCGTCACGCTGAAGTGAATCGCCGGCAACTGTGGAACGAAGGCGATTCCGCGGAACGCCTCGTTGCTCGCGGCCGAGGCCACAGCCGTCACCGACGCGGTCAACGTTCCGTTGAAGCCCGAGCTGTCGGTGATCGACGAAATGCCCGTGGTCTGCGTGACGTAGAGTTTGACGACGCCACCGCTGACCGAGCCCGTCAGTCCTTGAAAGGCCCCAATTCCGCCGACCGAACCGTTGGAGTTCCAATTCGTGCCGTCGTAAGAGTATTTGGTCACGCCGGGCGTGGCGGCGGTGACGGTGCCCGACGAGTCGGCGACATACAACGTGTCGTAGCCGTTCTGGGCCGGTCCGCTACCCAGGCGAGCGAAGTAGAACGAGTTGGTGGCGCTGTTTGTGCCGGGCGCCAGGGCCGCGCCGCTCAATCCCGTGAAAAATGTGCCGGCCGCGACCGTGGGTAGGCCGGTGCCGACCGTGCCGATGATTTGCGTGGTTTTGTCCGAGGCAGCGTAAAGCTGACCGTTGAAGATTTCCACGTCGCGCGCGTTCTTGGGCGCCGTGCCGGTCAGATCGGTCGATGTCGTACTTCCGATGGTCGCATAGCGGACGCCGCCGGCGCTGGCGTCGGCGCCGGCCACCCAGATGTTCGTGCCGTCGGAGGTGACCGCGGCGCGGGGATTGTTGGCGCTGGCAAAGTCAGTCAGGGCCGTGGTGGTGTCGACCGAGCCGCTGACGCCGACCACGCCGACGGTGCGCGGCACCGCCGTCGACAAGGTGCCAGAAATCGACGCGACGCCGGGAACGCTGTCGTAGCCGACCAAGGTCAGATACTGACCGTTGCTCGACAGGTTGAGCTCGCCTTCCGAGGTGCCGCTGCCGCTGTTGGTCAACGCGTGCTGCGGGCCGCTGTCGGCCGTGGGCATGGCAATCGACTGCACCAGCACGCCCGCCGGAGTGTATTCGTCGATAAAGACCGCCGTGCTGGCGCTCGTCAGGCTGCTGGCGCCGGTGCCCATGCGTACAACCGCCAAATCACCGGGCGTGAATGCCGAGAGCATGCGTCGCGCTTCCAGTTCCTCGAAGATGTTCAGCCCGCGAGGCCGCGCGCGTTCGAGTCGCTGGCGCTGGCGCGAGGAAGAAAGGGACTTTTTCGAGGAAGACCGTTGCCTGGGATTCTTGGACATCTGCGAGGGACTCCTGGTATGGCGCACTGACTGCGGCGACGCGCGACGACATCCGCAAGCGAGCAAGATGGCGACGTCGAGATAGCTTGACTTGCGGCAGAGTCTAGTCGTCAAAAGTTAGCGGAGCGTTAGGGTCCGATTAGAAGTCGACATGCGTCGACGAACTCTCGCCGTACCCGCTCGCGTCGAAGTATCGGCCGCTCGCGACAAGCAACGGGTGGTCAATCGCCGGCCCAGCGCTCGGGAATCGTCTCGTTCCCCTTGCGCGAGCACATCGACCACAAGATAACCTGCGAGACGTCCGAGCCCATGAAGTGTACCGACCCATCGCACATCAAGATCTGGCCACCGCCGGTGTGATAGGAGATCAATTCGTCGGAAGCGAACGCCGGGCACCAGTTGGCATAATTCGTGGAGTTGGGCAGCGCCCCCGAACCGAAGGGGGGCGGCCCCGGCGGGGCGCTGAACGGTAGCTGGAGATTTGCCGTGTTGAACCCATCGGCCCACGTGCCGCTGAGTTTGAGCTTCGAGGATTTCGCGTTGAATCCCCGGCCCGCCATCTCGCCGACCGCCATCGTGTACGTCAATCCGTCGGTGATGTCCTTGGGCCGGATCATGGGCGCGGTCGATATGACGTTCGCCGTGGCCTTGAGCAGCACGCCCATATTGGCGGCATAGACTTGGTTCGTCGCTGGGTTGACAACTGGAGTCGCGTTGTGCGGTCCTTCGATTCCGCCGTAGTCGCTGCAGGCCATGCCGGTGCCGGCCTTGGTGGCGGTCTGACCGTAGAAGTTGACGATGTGCGCCGAATCATCGCGCGAGGGATCCAATTGACCGCCGGTGGTCGGGCAAAGGTAGGTGTTGATGACCCGGCCCGTCATGGCGACCGAAAACAGCGGATCGTTGGGCTGGCGGGTGAAGTTGAGCAGACCGAAGATTTCCGCCTGTTCCATGTAGGGCAGGATCATGGCCGACCAGGCCCAGGGGTCGCAATTCGTGCATGTCACCTTTTGACCCGGAGGATAGGCCTTCTTGACCGAGGCGTGCTCGTTGAGCGCCAGGCCGACCTGCTTCAAGTTATTGGAGCAGGTTGTGCGGCGGGCACTTTCGCGGGCCGATTGAATTGCCGGTAACAGCAGGGCCACCAGCACGCCGATGATGGCGATCACGACTAGCAGTTCGACCAACGTAAACCCTTGCGAAACCCGCGAAAAGCTGCGTTGTCCGAGGGGGTCACGACGTCTTACGGAGAACATGCTGCGTGCGTCCAGGCGGTTCGATTCCTTGAAGGGATAGGCAGCTATGTTTTTAGGTGCGAATCATTAGCGATCCGTGAGCGTCGAGTTTGGATCCTGTGATTTCTCGATGAGGAAACGCGAATGCTGCGTCAAAGTTTCGCCAGTCTGCGCGACTTCACTTGTCCTGCCGAAAGACACGCGCGCCGCGTCGGCGAAGGCCACGGAGAGGAGGGCAGAATGGTCGCATTCAATGCGCATCCCGCGAGCTTGCGAACGCGGCTCCTCGGGGGGCGAGGGGACGGCTGCTTAGCCGCCCGTCTTGCTCTTGGTGAGCCCGATTTGATGATCGAATTCATCGCGGCGGCTGCCGTATTTGAGGATGAATTCGCCGCTGGGGTCGAACTGCGAAACGGTGCCAATGCGGCTCAGCGGGCCGCCGGTCTCGCGATGCACCCAACCGAGCCAAAACTGATCGGGGCCGATGTTGAACAGCATCCGCGAGTTCGGCTTGGGCTGAAACGCGCCTCCCAGAAAATTGCGCGCCAAGGGAGCGGTGTGGAACGTGGCCAACGTGAAACAGACCATCACCCAGCTGACCCACAAGGCCATGACGATGTTTCCGACGCGTTCGACCGGCATGAAGAACTTGACCTTGATGCGCGACACGAAGTCGGTGGCAAAACGCAGAAAGATCATCACCAGGCAAAAGATCAGCCAGATGGCGAAGAAGTCCCAAAGGTACGTGTAGCTAGGCTCCTGCGTTTCGAAGAAGTCGGCCACCGGCTCGAAGTAGCAGGTCGCGATCGTCCCGGCCAGCAGCACGTTGATTAGCGTGATCGTGTTGCTCCACAGCCCGCTAGTCATCAGACCGGCGAACACCGAGACAAAGAGCAAGATGAGGATAATGCCGAGAAACATCGCCTGAGCTCTCCTATTGTTTGAGCACGCGCAGCAGTTCTTGGATCGACGTCACGCCACGGGCGACGAGCAACACGCCCTCATCCTGCAAGCTACGTTGCTTGCCCTTGCGTGCCGCGGCCCGCAGGTTCTCGAGCTTGGGCGCCGTGGTCAGCACGTGTCGAATCGTGTCGTCGACCACCAGCAGCTCGAAAATGGCGGTCCGCCCGAGATAGCCGATGCCCTGGCACTGGTCGCAGACCACTTCCGGCTTTTTGGGATCGATGGGTTGCGTGGGGGTGCGATAGAGCGACTCGATGCGCCCGGCCGGCAGACCCAGCTGCTTGAGGACCTCGGCCGGCGGCGGATAGGCTTCCTTGCACTTTTCGCACAGCTTGCGAATGAGCCGGGTGTTCACCACGCCTAGGGCGACTTCGGCGAAGTCGGCCGGCGGAATCTTGAGCATCATCAACCGCAACAGCGCTTCCACGGCTTCCTTGGCACGCACGCTGGTGATCGCCAGCCGCTTGTCGGCCTTTTGCTCGCAGAGAATGGTCAGCGTTTCCAGGTCGGCCACGTCGCGCACCAGGACCACGTCGGGATACGTGCGCAGCAGCTTGGGCAACACCGTGGCGGGCGTCTCGCCATCGGCGGACGAAAATGTCGTGACCTGCACGTTTTCGATCTCGCGCTCGTTCTTGGCGGTATCGATCACCGCCACGTAGTTGCGGATGAATCGATCGGTGTTGGTCAGCACGACGTCGATCGTCGTGCTCAAACCGCCGCCGGGCATGGCCGAGAAAATCAGCAGGCCGTTCTGCGCCAGCAGCTCGGTCAGCTGCTCCTGGGTCTTCGTGCGCATGCCGATGTCGTCGGGCGACTTGAACGAGAGCTTCGATTGCTCCAGTTGCAGCAGCACGCGCTCGCCGGTCTGCGTTCCCTGGCTGACGATCTTGGAACCGAATTTTTCCTTGCCGATCTCGACACCGAACGACCCCGACTGCCGGGCGCGGCGATTCTCGACCTTGAGCGCGGCCAGACGCTTGAACACTTCCAGTATCGCATCGCCGCTCTCGCGCTCCAGCGCGGCGCGGTCGTGCCAGACGCCGTCGACCTGGTAGCGCACGCCGACTGTCTCGGGGGTATAGTCGAGCATCACGTGGGTGGCCCGCTGGTGAAAGGCGTCGTCGAACAGTTCGCGCGCCGGCAGAAAGCCCGGCGACTGGCGGGCCGTGATCAGATTCATGCTGTTGTCGCGATCCGTCGCGCCGCCCAGGGCTTTGAACTGCACGTCGGGGCCTTGTTCGTCGGGATCGACTTCGGCCCCAGCCATCTTGATGCCCACCAGGCTGACGCGTCGCGCCATCCAGCGGCGAATGTGCTTGCGGGTCATCACCTTGTCGGAAGAGGCCGTCACCTGCTTGTTGCGATAGACGACATAGCTGGCCAACGGCGCGATGTAGGCCACGGCCATCAGGCTGAAGCCCAGGGCAAACCAGGGGACGATGAAGAACAACAGAATGGCGACGAAGAACGAGAAGAAGACGATTCCGTTCCACAGCCCATGGCGCACTTTGAGCTTCTGGCCGTCCTGGCTGACCCAGTCGGTGGTGCGCACCCAGAGCAGGAACAGCAGCCAGAAGCCCAGCAGCTTCCAAATGCTGAAGTATCCGCCCGGCCCGCGCTTGAAGGGCACGCCCAGCGACACCCAGTCGCCATCGTCTTCGGCGGCCAACAACCATTGCGCGTCGACGGCGCAAATGGTCACCGCCGCGGCCAACACGATCAACCAGCGCAGCATTAGAGAATTCCAGGTTGCGAAACGGCGATGCCCTTGAGCGCCATTTTCAGGGCTTCGGTGTTTGGCGCAACTTCCAATGCGACGGTGCGATCGACCAGATCCTTGTTCACCAGGTCGATCAGGCTCATCGTGAAATCCTGCATCCCCTCGCGAGCCGACATACGGATCGCGTCGGGCAACTTGCTGTCCTTTTCCTCGAGGATCAGCTTGCGCACCGTGGGGCTGAAGGTCATGATCTCGACCGTGGGCACGCGGCTGACGCCCGGCTTGATCGAGGGCAAGAGCTTCTGGGCCACGATGCCGCGCATGTTGAAGGCGATGGCGCTGCGCAGGGCCGCGTGCATGTCGGCCGGGAACAAGTCGAGAATACGGCCGATCGTGGTGGCGGCGCTCGAGGCGTGAATCGTGCCGAACACCAAGTGGCCCGTTTCGGCCGCGTGAATGGCGGTCATGAACGTTTCCCGATCGCGCATTTCGCCCACCAGCATCACGTCCGGATCTTCGCGGACGGCGTGCTTCATGCCGATTTCGAAGTCCTTCACGTCCAGCCCGATTTCGCGCTGGTTGATCAGGCACTTATCCTCGGTGTAGATGAATTCGATCGGGTCTTCGAGCGTCAGGATGTGCTTGCGATAGTTGGCGTTGACCCAGTTGAGCATCGAGGCGATCGTGGTCGTCTTGCCCGATCCGGTGACGCCGGCCAAGAGCACCATGCCCTGGTCGAACTTGCACAGCTCGACCATCTGCGGCGGCAGATACAAACCCTCGAAGTTCGGAATCCAGTTGCTCACGCGACGAGCTACCAGGCCCATGTGCCCCATTTGCCTGAGCATGTTGACGCGGAACCGCCAGCGGACGCCGTCGACTTCCATCGAGTGGGCGAAGTCGGCCCCGCCGGTCTCGGCGTAGATCTTGCGGTTGCGCTCGTCCAGCATCGGCATCAGCAGCCGTTCCATCTCCTCGTCATCGATCGGGCCGCGGTTCAACGGGCGCAGGCTGCCTTTGACGCGCACGTGGGGCGGGCACTCGGCCTTCAGGTGCAAGTCGCTCCCCTCGAGCTTCACCAGCGCCGTGAACAGCTTGTCGACTTCGAGTTCGGGTCGTTTTCGCACGTTCGGTTTCGCCGCTCGTGGATCAACAGTGGTAGCCATCGTGCCTCCTCGCTAGGTCTCTGGTTCCTCGAAGATTCCCGCGTTCCGCCGTTTCGGCCCAGACCGTCGCCATCGGGTCGACGTCTAGACCTCCCGCACGGGAATGCCTCGCTCTCGCATGACTCGTTTGGTTTCGCTGATCGTGTACTCGCCAAAATGAAAGATGCTGGCCGCCAGGGCCGCGTCGGCCTTGCCTTCCAGGATGGCGTCGGCCAGGTGCTCGGGCTTGCCGGCACCGCCGCTGGCCACCACCGGAATGGTCACCGCGTCGCTCACCGCGCGGGTGATCTCCAGATCGTAACCGTTCTTCGTCCCGTCGGCATCCATGCTCGTGAGCACAATCTCGCCGGCGCCCAGTTGCTCGACCTCGCGAGCCCAGGCCACGGCCTCCAGTCCGGTCGGCCTCCGTCCGCCGTGGGTGTGGACTTCCCAGACCTCGCGGCCGTCTTTTTGCACCCGCTTGGGGTCGATATTGACCACGATGCACTGATTGCCGAACCGCTTGGCCGCCTCGCGCACGAACTCGGGATTGCTGGAAGCGGCCGTGTTGATCGAGACCTTGTCGCTGCCGGCCAGCAGCAACTGGCGAATATCTTCCAAGGTGCGGATGCCGCCGCCGACGCACAGGGGCATGAAGACCATCTCGGCCGTCCGCCGCACCACGTCGAGCATGATGTCGCGATCCTCGTGGCTGGCCGTGATGTCCAGGAAGACCAACTCATCGGCCCCTTCCTCTTCATAGCGGGCCGCCACGGCGACCGGATCGCCGGCATCGCGCAAGTTGAGAAAGTTCGTTCCCTTGACGACCCTCCCCCGATGAACATCCAGGCAGGGAATCACGCGCTTCGCAAGCATGAAAACCAACCCAGTGAGAAGAGCCTAAATCGTTCCGGAAGAACCGGTTGCCGCTACACGCGCAGGGCGACCCGTTTGCCTAACATTCCAATTTAAGCTCCCCTGTCGAGAGGGTCAACCGGCGGGCGGGAGCCCCATTGGCCCTACGGAGCGGGTGTCGGAGGGCACTCGTTCGGAATTCGCCGTTTCAGGGTAATCCAAGCAGCACTTTTCGAAGCGTTGTCGTTCGGCGATATGAGTTGTTTGACCAACCTTGGCCAAAAGGCGGACAATTGAGGCAGGGCAACAGAGACGGGGGTGTCGCATGTCGTTCATCATCGCCAGCTTGGTCGTATCCGCGATTCTGCTCGCGGTGTTTGCCGCGTTAGCTCACAGTCGCGCCGGTAGTTCGGGCGTTTTGATTGCTGCGGCGGCCGCGATGGTCTTTTTTCTGTGCATCAGCCCGGCGTTGTTTTTTCAGTCTCTGCTGACTGTATTGATAGCGGCCTATGCGTCCGTGCGCGGGCGCAAGCCGGGGTTTGTGGTTCGTGGGGCGTTGGTCGCCGTGGCCTTGGGTTATGTTGCCATGGTATTGCTTGCGCTGCCGGGATTGCACGAGCTCGCGAGGATGCGGCAAGACTATCCGGTGGTCTCGCTTGCGGAGCGGCTGAGCTACGAGGATGAAAAAACCTCCGCGCGCGATTCAAGGGCCAACTCCGAGCAGCGTCCGCTCGCGAGCGCGGTGGAACAACAACTCCAACACTCCGAGGACGATATCGAGTCTTGACGTTCGCGCAGCTCGGTGCTAGCCAGCCTGCACGACCGCACGGCCGACGAATTCGTCACTGCGCGGGGATTTGGGTTGACGCGGATGCCGGGCATTCCGCTGCACAAAATCGATCTGCCCGAGCCGCAGCCCGTGCCTCAGATGACACCACCTGAATACTCAACGGGGCAAGGTCTACCGCTCGTCGATATCCCTCGAGCGCCGGATCAGCGGCCAACCCCCGACACCTTGCACGCGATGCACTTCAGTGGCGTGGCCGATTTTCTCAACAAGGACCGCATTGGCTATGCGCGCGACCGCGACCACGTGGTCGACTTTCAACCCCACCAGTTCAGTCAGCGTCCAGTGGCGATTCGTGAACAGACTCGAACGGGCTGGCAAGTCGCGCGGTTGGAGTTGGTCAGCCTGCTCAGACACGAAACACCAGTCGCCTACGAATCGCCGAATCTCCCCCGCATGGACGAGCTGCGCAACGCACCGACGCGCCCGTTGAACGCGCGTGAGATCAAAGCTGTAGCCCGCTTACGATCCGAAGAAGATGTCGTGATCGATGAAGAAGGCGACCGCATCCACATGGTCGGTTCGCTTCGGGCCTCGAAAGAATGCCTCAATTGCCACGCCGTCCGACGGGGTGAGCTACTGGGAGCTCTGACGTACGAACTGGTGCCCGACGAGGCGGTTACCAAACCGGCCGTGGGCGAAGCTTCGCGCGAGCCACAGGCCCGCGTCACGCCGCGCCGCTCAACCCTGCCCTACCCGATCTCCGTCGACCGCTTCGATCACGCGCTCGCAGGGGGGCAGTGAATCGAGAAACAATCGGCCGTAGGGTTTGCTGCGCACGCGGGGGTCGAGAATCACGACCTGGCCGTGATCCAGCTTCGAGCGGATCAGACGGCCGAAGCCCTGCTTCAGTTTCAACACCGCCTCGGGCAGTTGATAGTCGTTGAAGGGATTGCCGCCGGCGGCGCGGATGGCCTGCAACCGGGCGTCGAGCAGCGGGCGATCGGGCACGCTGAAGGGCAGCTTCGTGATGATCACGTTCTGCAACGCATCGCCGGGCACGTCGACCCCCTGCCAGAAACTGTCGGTGCCCAGCAGCACGGCCCGCGGGTTGGCGCGAAAGCGGTCGACCATCTGCGTGCGCGGCAGGCCCTCGGCCTGCGAATAGAGGGCCAGGTTCCGCCCGGCCAGCCACGGCGTCAACTCGGCTGCCACGCGGATCATCATCTCGTAGTTGGTAAACAGCACGAACGCGTGGCCGTCGGTGCGCGCCACGTAGCGGCGAATCATGGCCATCGCCGCGCGCTCATAGGCATCCTTGTCCGTCGTCGGGTCGGGCATGCCGTCGAGCAACACCAGCTTCGCCTGGCGGGGATAGTCGAAGGGACTGCCCCAGCTTTGGCTTTCGGCCTGCGTCAGCCCGATCCGTGCTTTGAAGTAATCGAACGACGCGTTTTTGCCCACGGTCAACGTGGCGCTAGTCATGATGACCGTCGAGATCTTGTCGAACAATTGCTCGCGCAGTGCCGGTCCCACGTCGAGCGGAGCGGCGGCCAGGCTCACGCGCTGGCGTCCGCGACGGCTGCGGGTCGAATCGACCCAGAACACGGCTTCCTCTTCGCGCTGGCAGCGCCAATCCTCGATCAGCATCGACAGTGACTGTAAGCGCTCGGCCGCCGAGGCAAAATCGTGCCGCTCCTCCTCCGGCACGCTCGAGGCGCACAGCTTCAGCGTGCTGGCCAATTGAGTTAGCGCCGGGCTGAGCCGATTCTCCACGATCTCGGGCGACGCCACCCGCACCGTGTTCTTGCCGCGCTCGGCCAGCCAATCGGCCACGTCGGCAAAGAACTCCTCGCCGCGAAACCGGCAAGTCTGCACCTGCTGCTGGGCCTCGGCCAGCTTGTGGTGTACCAGCAGCCCGCGGTTGGTGCGCTCGTTGTAGAGCTTGTTCAGCACATACTCGATCTGCCCCGACGACAGGTTGACACCCAGGTGGTCGCTGGCCACGGCTTCCAAATTGTGAGCCTCGTCGAAGATCACGACGTCATAATCGGGCAGAATGCTGGCCCCGGCGCGGCGCAGGGCCAGGTCGCTGAAGAACAGGGCGTGGTTGACGATCAGGATCTGGGCGTTTTGCACCCGGCGACGGGCCTGGTAGTAGTAGCACTCTTTGTGCGTCGGGCAATTGCGACCCAGGCAATTGATGCTGTCGCTGGCCACCTCGTCCCACACGTTGGCCAGCGGTTGATAGTCCAAGTCGGACAGCGACCCGTCGGCCGTTTCGCGCGACCAATCGGCCAACGCCCGCAACAGGGCGAACTCGTCGTCGCGATGAAAGAGGCTCGCGGCCCGCGACGCGGCCAACTCGAGCCGTCTCAAGCTGACATAGTTGTGCCGCCCCTTGACCAGCACGGCCGCGAATTCCAATGGAATCACGCTGTTGAGCAGCGGCAGATCCTTCTGCATGAGTTGCTCTTGCAAACTGATCGTGTGGGTCGAAATGATCACCCGCCGCGGCGGCGAGTTGCCCGAGGGGCTTTGCGGCTGGGCAACCGCCAGGATCGCGGGCACCAGGTAGGCAAAGCTTTTACCTACGCCGGTGCCGGCCTCGGCGATCAGATGGTGCCGCTGGTCGATTGCCCGTGCCACGGCTTCGGCCATGGCCAACTGCTCGCCACGCCGCTCGTAATGGGCCAGCCGGGCGGCGATGCGCCCCTCGGGTCCCAGGATTTCGGCCGGAGTCAGCATGCCCGTCGTCGCGGTTGGAAACAGATGCCTCGCCTCGTGCTGCATTTCAAGCTAACAAGTTGCCTGACGGGCGGATAGGCGAGCGACCGCACTTGGGCCGGACGACCTCCCTATGGTATTCTGGCCGTCGCACGGTGCGCGATCGACGGACCGGCTTCACGACTTCGAGGATCCGCTGGCGTGCCTATCGAATTCCGTTGCACTCAATGTAATCGATTGCTGCGCACGCCCGACGGCACGTCGGGACGCGACGCCAAGTGCCCTGAGTGTGGCACGATCGTCAAGATTCCCGCGCCAGCACCCGAGGCGCCGCCACCGCCATCGGCGCCCGTCGTGCCTCGAGCACTGGCCGAGACCAGCCCGTACGTGGCCCCTTTTCGACCGGACCTCGACATCCCCCCTGCGCCTACCGATTACCATTCCACCTTCAAACCCACGACGATCGACATCAGCGACGTCTTATCGCGCACCTGGACGATCTTCAAAGTGCACTGGCCGGCCTGCCTGGCCGTCGTCTGGGGAACCGCCGCGATCGTGGTCGTTTACTTTGCCATCCTGGCTGGCGTGATGGTGGGCGTCATGGGCATCGATAACAAAGAGCCGCGGCCCGAGATGGCACTCTTCTGGCTGCTCATGGTGCCGGCCATCTGGTGGTGGACCGTGGTGGTCGAGCTGATGCTGCTCAAGATCGCGCGCGGCGAAGAGGTCGCGATGGACGATCTGCTGGCGGGCAACTCCTTCGTGCTGCCGGGGTTTGTCGCCGCCCTGCTGGCCGGCATCGCCACGATGATCGGCCTCGGCCTGTGCATCGTTCCCGGCGTGATCGTGTCCTTGATGTTCTCGCAATGCCTCAACCTGGTCATCGATCGGGGCTGCGGGCCGATCGAAGCGTTGCGTCTCTCGATGCAGATTACGCGCGGCAACAAAGTGTCGCTGCTGTTGATCTTCCTGCTGACTTCGGCCATCGGCAGCGTCACGGGCATGGTAACGTGCGGACTGGCTGCGATCGCGGTCCAGCCCTTCAATCTGCTGATGCTGTGCGTCGCCTATTTGGTCATGACGGGTCAGCGAACGGCCGCCGAGCCCCGCGTCGAGAGTGAGCGCCAATTCGGCTAACGAGTGCCCCTGAGATCCGGTGCGATTCTCGCTCGCGGCGGCTTTTTGGCCCTCGAAAATCCGGCAACAAGCTACCCCCATACAAAGGGGCTGGTGTAGTATGTTACGGTGACTGCTTAGCGCTGCGGAAACATTTCACCCCGTCCAATCCGCAAGTACGGTCGATGAAGATTGACTTCCAATGCCCTTCGTGTGACAAGCCGTTGCACGCCGCGAGCGAACTGGCGGGCACGAAGTCGACTTGCGAGCATTGCGGCGTGACGCTCGTCGTCCCGCAACTGCCCGAACATCTCTGGCCGCCGGGCCTCAAACCTCCGCAGCCTGCCGTTCCGCCGTCCACCACCACGCAGGTCACCAGCGGCGGAGCCAACATGCCGTGGGTTCCGCCCGTTCGCTCGACGGCGCTGCCAACAGGCAATGCCTCGCGCTCCGGCATTTCGCAGAACACTCCGCCGGCGCCAGCCGCGCCCCGAGCGGCCCCGGTCAATCCGGCTGCGCCCGCGGCGCCGGCGTCGCGGTCGGGCATATCGACAAACGCTCCACTGGCGCCCAACGCACCGAGGGCCGCGCCGGTCAACCCGGCCGAGGCGGTTTCGCCGCCCGGAGGCTCGGGCATCTCACAAGCTGCCAAGGCGCCCTCCAGTAGCTCGCTATCCGGTGTCCAAGCCAATGCCGCGCCGATGGCGGCTCCCGTTGCCGCCCCCGTTGCGGCGCCGGTGGCAGCGGTGGCCACGTCGCATGCGGCACAGCCCATTCCGCTTGGGCCCTCCTCCGCGGCCCCGGGGGACGCACCGTCATCATCGCCACTTGCGCCGGCAGCATCGCCCGCGGCGATGCCGTTGACGCCGTCTTCGTCGGCGGCTGCAACCACGGCGCCGCTGGTCGAAGACTTCGAGGACCGCTTTGATGATGAAGATCTAGCACCCCAACGGTATCACCGCGGCGCACGGGTGCCTGGCAATGCCGCTGGGATCGGCGTGGTCGAAGTCATCGAAACCACGTGCCGCATCTACTTCAAGAACATCGTTGCGTGCCTGATCGGGGCGGTCCTGCTGGCCGTGTGCGCCGGCGTTGCCGTGGGCGTTGCCATGGCCGCCGTGCTGGGCCTCTCGTCGCCGGCGATCAGCGATCCCGAAACGAAACGGATCATGACCTATGGCGTCTACGTGCTGTTGTTCGCGCTCGTGGTTTGGCTGCACGTCGGATTCCTGGCTTACATGCTCAATATCGCGCGGGGTGAGAAATCGCAGATTTCCGATCTGTTCAGCGCCGGCGTGGTGTGGGTTCAGGCGTTGATGCTCTCGGCACTGCAAGCCGGCCTGATCGCGGGCTGCGCATTCGGCGCGGCGGAACTCTCGGCGCCGATCCTCTACCTTCCGGGAGTCGTGGCGGCGCTGCTGCTCGAGCCGGCCAAGCTGGTGCTTCTCGATCGTGATACGGGCGTCATCGACGCCGTGGCCTCGGCCGCGCGGCTGGCCGCCAGCAACATCCTGCCCGTCGGCGCCCTGTTTCCGCTCGGCGTCGTCGGCCTGGCACTCACTTGCTTCATCACCTTCGGTATCGGCGCGCCCATCTTCGTGCCATTCTTCACGCTGCTCTACGCAGTCACGTTTCTGCGCGTCACGGAGCAGCGCGCTGGCGAGTGAATCGCGGACGGGAGAGAGGATTTAGCCACGGAGTTCACAGAGGACACAGAGAGAGCCAGAGAATATGGCGAATCAATGTCTTTCATTGTTCCGCTTTCCTTGTCTATATTCCTTCCTCTTCACTCTGTGTTCTCTGTGAACTCCGTGGCAAAAATGAATCAAGCCACCAGTCCGTGAGTCGCTCTGGATCGCTGGCGTGTTGAGCGAATGAGATAGTACGTCAGCCAAGTTTGTTACCGAGGCTTCGGCGCGATGGTGCCGGTCTCGGGGCTGCTGGCCGTGGCGTAGAGTTTTTTGGGAATGCGCCCGGCGAGGTAGGCGCGGCGTCCGGCTTCGGTGGCGGCACGCATGGCTTGGGCCATTTGCAGCGGATCGCCCGCATGCGCGATGCCGGTGTTGAGCAGCACGCCATCGACGCCCAACTCCATGGCAATCGTCACGTCGCTGGCGGTGCCCACGCCGGCGTCGACGATCACCGGATAATCCGGATCGCCTTCCTTGAGATACTCAAGGCAGATGCGGATGTTGTTGGGATTCAGAACGCCCTGCCCCGATCCAATGGGGCTGCCCGCCGGCATGACGCTGACGGCGCCAGCTTGCTTCAGCCGCCGCGCCATGATCGGATCGTCGCTCGTATAGCACAGCACCTGAAAACCCTCGGCCACAAGTAACTCCGTGGCGGCGAGCGTGGCCACGGGGTCGGGCAGCAGCGTCTTCGTATCGGCCAGCACCTCGAGTTTGACCCAATCGGCGCCTGGGTTTTCCAGGCCCAGCAGAATCTCGCGCCCCAATCGCGCCACGCGCACGGCGTCCTCGGCCGTGAAGCAGCCCGCCGTGTTTGGCAGCAGCGTGTAGCGGTCGGTATCGATGAAGTCCAGAATGTTCTGGCCCTGTTTGTCGATCAGCCGCTCGCGGCGCACGGCCACGGTGATGCAATCGGTGCCCGAAAGAGCTAGCGCTTCGCCCATCAACTCGTAGCTGGCATACTTTCCCGTGCCCACGATCAACCGGCTGGCCAGCGTGTGGGTGCCGACGCGCAGTCGGTCGTCCAGTCGAGCGTCGGAAGCGTGCGTGCCGGCGGCCATCGGTTCATCCCCCTCCCACCAAGGTCACGATCTCTAGCCGGTCGGCTTCGCAAAGCGCATGGCGCTGGTGCTCGGCTCGCGGCACAAGCTCCAAGTTTACCTCAACCGCCACCTGCCGTGCAGGCATCTCGAGCTGGGCCAGCAATGCGGCGATCGTCGTTCCGTCAGCCACTTCGCGCGGCACGCCATTGACCAGAATGTTCACGATAGTACCGCGGGGGCGTGGGAGGGCGGATCAGGGGTCGCGAATGGGCGTGGTGCGGAATTGCCAGCGATCGATCGGCAGGATCGCCGCCTGCACGGGAATGGCGCCGCTGTTGGCACGGCCCGGAACCCAGGGCACGGCATAGGCCACGAGTTGGCCGCTGCTGACTTCGGCCACATAGATGGCCGAGCGGGCCACCTGGCCGGCTTGCACGTTCTGCCGCATGTTGGCGTGTCCGCTGACGATGCGATAGTGGGGGTTTTTGCTTGTGGCGGCTGGCAGGTCGCGAATCACGTTGTATTCGAAGAAGGTATTGAAGCGGCGCATCTGCACGTTGAGCGCGGCGCCCTTCAGGTCGCCGGTTACGTCGTCGAGAATGAACACGGCCTCGATGTCTTCGTCCAGTGGGACCGTGCAGATCGCGAACGTGTCCTGGCCGTGCGTGGCAACGGCGTGCAGCGGCACTTGCGGCCAGATGCCGGCGACGTTCAGGCCCACGACCAGCCCCGCCACGGCGCCCAGGGCCAGCCAGGCCGTTTTCGAGTTGGTCATCATTTTGCCAGCCCTCGGGATCTTGCCAGTCCTCGTGTTTTCGCGTCACCGGCCTTCCGGGAGTAACGGTCAATCGTACCGCGCTCGCCGGCGCCCGGCCAGATGAAGTTAACCCTCGCCATGGGCGTTGTGAATTCTGGCAAAAACTGCTGGCGCGTCGCCCGCGCATGTGCTAAAACGGGGGCAACTTTTCGCGGCCAGGAGCAACTCGCAGATGTCCACCAACGGTCCCTTACAACGAAAACTGCGCATGGCCCTCGTCGGCGGCGGCCAGGGCGCCTTCATCGGCCGCGTACACGCCACGGCGGCCGTGCTCGACAACCGGGCAACGCTGGTGGCCGGGGCCCTTTCGTCCGATCCCGCGCGGGCCAAAGCCTCGGCGCCCGACTACGACATTCCCGCCGCGCGGGCTTATGGATCGTACGCTGAGTTGCTCGCCGGCGAGTTGAAGCTGCCGGCCGAAGAGCGGATCGACTTCGTCACGGTTGCCACGCCCAACTACACGCACTTCGAAATTGCCAAGGCCGCCCTGCAGGCGGGCTTCAATGTCATTTGCGACAAGCCGATGACCTTCGACCTCAAGCAGGCCGAAGAACTGGGCAAGATTGTCGACGAGTCGGGCTGCGTGATGGCTGTCTCGCACAACTACACCGGCTATCCGCTGGTGCGTCAGGCGCGGCAGATGATCCTCTCGGGCGAGCTGGGCGAGATCAATGCGGTGCGCGCCTGCTATATGCAAGGCTGGCTGCGCACCCGGCTGGAAAAGGACGAGCACAAGCAAGCCGCCTGGCGCACCGACCCGTCGAAGAGTGGCGCCGCCGGTGCTTTCGGCGACATCGGCACGCACGCCTACAACCTGGCCCGCTACATGAGCGGGCTGAAAAGCGAGTCCATCAGTTGTCACCTGAAAATCTTCGAAAGCGGGCGGAAGCTCGACGACTATGGCCAGGCCATCATCCGCTTCGAGAACGGCGCGGTGGGCAGCGTCACGGCTTCGCAGATCAGCCACGGCCGCGAGAACGACCTGTCGATCGAGATCGACGGCACCAAGGGCTCGCTGCAATGGCGGCAAGAAGAGCCGAACCACATGATCGTGCGCCGCAATGGCCATCCCCACGCCATCTACACCCGCGACCCCAACGCGCCCTACACGAACGACGCGGGCAAAGCCGCTTGCCGGTTGCCCAGCGGGCACCCCGAAGCGTTCTTCGAGGCCTTTGCCAATATCTACCGCGCCGCCTACGACAACATGGCCCTGCGGGCGACCGGTCAGAAGTTCGACGCCAAGAACACCGTCTATCCGAACGTGAACGACGGCGTCGAAGGCATGCTGTTCATCCAGCAATGCGTCGCCAGCAGCGCCGCCGACGGCGCCTGGCTGCCGATGAAGCATCCGCGCGTGCGGTGAGATGGCAGGATCGAAACCGGCAGCATGGCACGCGGCAGGGGTAGATCAGTCGCGGCCCTGCCCGCTGAAGCGGGAGACGTAGTAGAGCAAGGTCAGCACCGATTGCAGCGTCGCGGCCACGTAGGTCCAGGCGGCGGCATCGAGCACCTTGTTGACGTACTGCAACTGTTGCTGATCGACGATGCCGAGCGCTACCAATTGTGCCTTGGCGCGCGAGCTAGCATTGAACTCGACGGGCAAGTTCACCAATTGAAAGAACACGACGCAGGCGAACAATCCGATGCCGGCCCAAATCAAGACGCCGGCCTGCAGAAAGAACCCGGCCAGGATCAGCACGTAGCTGATGCTGCTGCCGAAGGTCGCCGCGGGGACCGCCGCATTGCGAATCACAAGAGCCGGATACCCTTCGGCGTCTTGCAGCGCGTGACCTGATTCGTGGGCGGCAATTCCCACGGCGGCCACCGAGCGGTTCTGGTAGACGTCGGTGCTGAGCCGCAGCACCTTGGCCTGCGAATCGTAGTGGTCGGTCAATTCGCCGGGAATCTGCTCGATCTCGACGTTCTGCAAGCCGGCCGAGTCGAGAATATGGCGGGCCGCGGCCGCGCCGCTCAGCGGGGCAGGCTCTTGCTGGGCTTCGGCGTAGGTCGCCTTGACCCGCATCTGGGCCCAAAAGGCCAGCAGCAGTGCCGGCGCGAGCCAGAGGAAATAGTGCCAATCGAAGAACATCGGACCGCCGAACATGCCGAACATGGTGCCTCCCGCAAGCTGGTTTCCGGGCCTGACGCGCCCGAGTCACTCTAGGCGTTTGCCGGGCGGCTGACCATGGAACGCCATTGCTTCCTGTTTCTACGGTTCTATTCGCTTGCAGTTCTGCCGGATTGGCGGCGCGGGAGCCCTGCGCGACCAAATCTGGCGAGTCGGCCGTATAATTCTTCGTATCTCGCGTATCTTGCGGTTTTTATCCAAAGCATTGGCGCAGAATGCCGAAAAGCTTAAAACGTCCTCATTGGGCAAGCTGTGCCGGCAGTCGATATAATCGGCAAAAATAGCGTGAATCACCCAGGTTGTGTCGCGGCGACCGACACGGCGTTTGAGTTCTTAAGGATTGGCGAACTATGGACTACGCGACGTTTCGCGCGGGTCGTCTGGCGGCAGGTTTGAGCTTGGGTTTGACGGCACTCCTCTGCGGCTGTCAGAAACCCGCTCCCACGACGACCGCCCAGGTCGAACTGCCCAGCGACGAGCAGTTGCGCGACCGGATCGACAACGTGCTCGATTTCACGTTCGCCAATCGGCACTTGAACACCAAGGACCAGGCCGCCTGGCAGATCGTGCACGGCGTGCTGATGTATGGTCGCGATTTTCAGATCTATCACGATCAAAAGCTGGTGCCGGCGCTTGCCTATCTGTTGGGCGGCGGCCAACTGCGCGGCTGGACGATGCACAAGGGCGACCATGGCCTGGAAGCGGTGCTCGAAGCCGGCTCGAAGATGGGTCAGGGTCATGAAGACCAGTGGCTGGGCTATCTGTCGCAGTGCAACGTCTCGCTCGATGAGCCGATTGTCGTCGCGGGCACGACCTACCACGTTCGCGACCTGTTGACGCAGGCCCAATGGGATATCTACGACGGCATGGAGTCGACGTGGACGCTCATGGCCCTGAGCACGTATCTGCCGCTCGACGCCGAATGGACGGCCAAAGACGGCAGCAAGTGGAACATCGAGCGGATCGTTCGCATGGAAGCCGCGCAGCCGTTGGGCGATAGCTCCTGCGGCGGCACCCATCGCATGTTCGCCCTGACCGTGGCGATGAATCGCTATCTGGCCGCCGGCGGCAAGCTGGCGGAAAACGGCGATGGCACCTGGGATCGAGCCCATAAGAAAATTCGCGACGCCATCGAGGCCGCTCACCAAAATCAGCAGCCCGACGGCAGTTTTTCGACCAACTACTTCGAGCGCCCCGCCAGTTCGGCCGAAATCGACAAGCGAATCAGCACGACGGGCCACGTGCTCGAGTTCCTGGTGCTGGCCATGGACGACAAGGAGTTGCAAGAGCCCTGGGTCACGCGAGCCGCGGCCCACTTGGTCGGCTGTTTCGAGATGACCGAGAAGTTCGATCTGGAGTGCGGCGCGCTCTATCACGCGGCCCACGGCTTGAGTCTCTATCGCACGCGCCGTTTTGGCGAGCGGCCGATCGGACCGTCGAGCGCACAACCGCTGCCAGGCTCGACCGAGGCCGTCCGTATCGAAGTGCTCAAGCCGACCGGCGAACCCGCTCCAGCCGCCGAAGCCGCCCAACCGGCCCCGGGCGAAGCGGGCCAATAGGCCGATTCGCGCGAGAATCCATTCGCTCGCGGGACGAGAGCGTTGTGAACCTTGCCTGGGCGCCGCCGGCTACTATTTTTTCTCTTCCGGCCCGGGCGCGCTCGCTTCGGGCTGAGGAGTGCCGGGGGGCGGACTGGCCGACGTGGGATCGATTGACGGCTCGGGCTCGGTGGGTTTCAGTTCGGCCGGCACATTTGGCAAGACGTTGTGCGGCCCGACGGTGGGAATCACGACCCAGGGGCGGGCCCTGCCTTGGGGGTCGAGAAAGATCATCCCGGCCAGGTTGTTCACATAACCGACAAACAATCTGCGGACGTCGCGATCGCCATCAAACTGGATGAAGCCGCCGGCGGGGTTCGAACTGATCTCGACCCGCTCCTTGCCGCCGCGGTCCGTGACCTTCAGCGTGTTACAGCGAACAGTTTCGAGGTCGACCGAGCGCACGATTTTGTCCTTGACCGTGATGCCCAAGGCCAGAAACAGCAACGGATAAACAGTCCAACGTTCGCGATCGGTCATGATGGCGTGTACTCCAGATACAGTGTGCGGCGAAGCCAGCGCCCCGCACAGCGCCCCACACGGCCGGCGGCGGTGCAAGCGGCGCGGATCGCCTGGCCCTTGAAGGCACCATTATGATGCCCTGGCCCCTGGCCGCCAAGCGCGCGGCTGGATCAGGAGCGAATCAAGCCAGCAGGCTCGCCATTGTCACTTCGCGAACCAGCTCAAGACCCGTTTCCGCTCCTGCGAGTAAGGAAACGGCGAGTAGGTGGAGAAGGTGGACATTTTTTCCGAGAGCACGCCGGATCGGACGGCCGTGGGCTTGTTGCCGCGATTAAGTTGATATTCGGCCTTCTTCGCGCGGCGTTGCGTCGATTCCAACTCCGCTTCGCTCTCGGCGAGCGAATCCAGTTCCTGCTCTCCCTTACCGGCTAGCTCCGCGATGCGAGCCTGATAGGCAAGGATCTTACGGTCCATTCCGAGCGCCTGCCTGCTCAGACCGGCCATGGTCATCGCCAAGGCCGTGGCCCGCAGCGTGCGGGTGTCGCCCGCCGGTGGCGGCGCCGTGACTTGAATGGTAGGTAAGGTGGGGTCCGTGCGCTGGTCGTATGTCACCGGAGTCAGGATCATTGAAATTTGTGCTTGGAGCATGGCGATTTTGGCTCCGAGCTGTGCGCGGTCGTGATTCAGCGTGACCAGCTCTTGCTGAGTCTGCTGCAATGATCGCTGCGCGTCGAGCAACTGAGACGTGCTCGCTTGCTGGGTTTCCTCGGCGTCCAGAAGCCGTTGGCGGTCGGCGTCCAGACTGGCCTGCGCCCGGCCTTTACGCTCTTCGCTCTTGGCGGCAAGCCCGCGCTGAATCGATTCATTCTTATCTTGCATCTCGGCAAGCTGACCCACGACGGCGCTACGGGCCTGGTCGAAAGCCGGCCTATAAGCTTTGCCCAGGCGGGCCAGCACGCGGTTCTTATACTCCAGTCGTCGCGCGGGAGCGATGGCACCGGGGCGCGCCAACTCGAGAAAAGCAAAGACAGTGCCTAAGAATTCCGCGGCTTCGTAATAGCGGCTTTCGGGCGACGGTGCGCCTTGCGGAAATCGGCTGCTGAGCGTGACCGCTTCATTCAAGGCGTCCTGGTAGCGGCGGTCCTGCAACAGCACCCAAATCTTCGTGCAATAAGCGTGCGGCTCGCCGCGACCCCCCTCCAGATAGCGTGAAACCAACGGAAGAGCTTCGCGGTATTTGCGCTGGCCGATCAGCGCCAGGGAATACGCGTAGTCAAGACGTCGATCGTTGGGAAAACGCTGTTTCAGTTGCTCGTATTGTTGGGGTGCCGACGACTCGAAGGATTTTGCCTCCTCGGATATCGGATCGAGGAGTCGCGAAATCCCGGTTGGCAAGTCCAGACCGCCAGCCAACACCGGCTCGGTCCACACGGCGAGCGCGCAGCCGCCCGCCAGCCACAGGGTCGTTCGGAATGTCCGCTTCCCGCTCTTCACGACGCGACGATTCTCCCCAGGGTCCGCGCTATCACCGACCGTCAGCCACGAGTCCTGGCACGCTGGCGGTATTCTCCAACGGCGACGAATAGTCGTGCGCCAGCAAACGCGCCGACCCGGCGAAGTAGTCGTGGTAACCATCGACGACGAGATTGTAGACCTCCGAGGGCCTGACCGGCTCGATCTGGTCGATCGCGATAGCGCCGTTCAGACCGTGCAAACGCTCACCGGTTGTCAATTGCTTCGCGGTTCGCCAGCCGGCGCCATTCACCCAAAAGGGATGTCCAGGCGTTGTTACCAGTGAGTCGGACCCGCTCGTGATCTTCAACAATGGAATCGCTGGCAACAGGGTCGTGGCCTGAACGGGCTTGTAGGCCAGTTCGCCGGTTTCGCCATCCTGCGCCAAAACGAGATCCCCCACTTTGATCGTTTCGATCGCCTGCGGTCCGAACTGGGTGAGAATCGGCGTGCCGGCGGCAAAGCAAGAGCTGTGCGGAAAGGCGGTCAACGGAAAAGCGCGAAGAGAAGGAGAAATAGGGACGGGCTTTGGGGCGCTGCTCAAATACGTGTCGGTCGGCGAAGTCGCATAGCCTCGCTGATTGGACGCAGTTTGATACAGGGTCGGCTTGTATTTCGGCGACGTTTGCCAGCCGTTGTAATCGTTATATTGTTTTTCCCACAAACCCGGATCGCTGATATTGGCGAACCCCGTCGTTCGCACGAGCACCCATTGAACCCGCTCGCGCCATGCGTCGAGCTGCGATTGGGTCGCGCGGGCGCTCGATTCGATGCGCGCGGCGGTTCGCACGTCGCTGGCCGCATCGCCAGACAAACTCGCCATCAGGGTCAAGGGATCGCCGGCATTTACCGCCGATTCGTAGCGGAGCGAGATATTCGCCGAGCGCCCCTCGATGAGCACTTCGTGCTCGTAGACCAACGCGCCGTTGGGCAGAATCGAGATTTGAAACCGGGTCGACAGCGTGCCCGGCAGGGCCGCGATCAATTGCGGCACGTAGGCGTGCATCGGTCGCTTTTTCAACTCGTCGGCGGCCGCGGCGCGAACGTCTTCGGAATCGGCCGTTAGCGCGCGGCGCAGCAGGACGCGCGTCGACTCGGCTCCTGGAATGCGGCTGACCGTTTGCATCAACAGATGGTTCAACTCCATCGCTTTTTGCGTCGTGCCGCCGATGCCGAAGGCGGCTTCCAAGGCCGGCAACGCCGAGACGTCGGAAACCTTTTTGAGTTCGGCGAGCGCCGCCTCGCGCTGACCCGCGGGGCCATGGTCGATGGCTCCCCGCCATTTGGTCGCCCGGGCCTGCCAGGCTTTGTGGGCACGTCGCTGTTCGATGGCCGCCTTTTTTCCCTGCTCGATCTGCGCGGCCGTGAGCAAGCGACCGTCGTACCACTGCAACCCCAGGCCCGACAGGGCTTGTTCATCGGCCGGCTCGAATTCGAGCACCTTCAGCCAGTGCAGGCGCGCTTGCTCGAGAAGCTTGTTCTTGTGGCACCAGGCGGCCAGCTCGCGATGGTCGTCGGCCTTGTCCACCATCGCGTCGCGACGCTTGCGATATTCCGCCAGCAGCGGATCACGCGCCGTGCGACTCGCCACTTCGCTGGGCGAGAGCCACTTGCCGTCCCAACGGACGAAGCCACTTTGCCAGCGGGCCGGAGCATAATCGGGGTCGCGGGCCAACGCCTGTTTGAGCAGCTCGCTGCGCACTTCCGAGGGACCGCCCAATTCCGACTCGAGCGCCGCGCGCACCAGGGCCGCGGGCGAGCCGTTGTCGACCGGCAAGCGTGCTTCGGCGGCCTCGACAGCAGCGGGCATCATGCCACCCAGCACGACGAGCGCGGCCACAGTTGCAATTCGATGGCGTCGCATGAGATGGATCTCCAAAATTACGTTGCCTGTTTTTTTGTTCCCTGATGGCGTCGCCCGGTTTCCTCGCGTTCGCGTTCGGCCGATCGAAGCCTCGACGATCAATGATTCTCCGCCACCAATCCCGGCACGCGCACGTTGCTCTCCAATAAGGGCGAATTATCGTGGACCAACAACTGCCGATCGCCGACGAAGTAAGAATTGAAGTCGCCGACGACCAGGTTATAGGCCTCGCGGGCGGGCGCCTCCGCCAGCTCGTCGATCACGACCGATCCATTCGGTGTGTGCAGCAGGTCGCCAACCTTTAATTGCTTGGCCAAGGCCCAGCCTTTGTCGTTCAACCAAAACAGATGCCCTCGCGTGGCCGACAAGGTCTCGCCGCCGGTGCGAATTCTGATCTGTTGGCTCGCGGGCCGCAGCGTGACTCGCTGCACGGGCTTGTAGGCCAACTCGCCCGATTGCGGGCTCTGCGCGAGGACGAAATCTCCCGGTCGGAGGCGTTCAATCGGCCTGAGGCCGGCGATCGTGCCAATGGGGGTTCCGGCTGGAAAACACGAAAAAGTTTTTCGCGTTTGGTGCGAAATGCTGTACCGGATAAGACTCGCGGACGGCGGGCTATAACTCTCGCAGTAACGTTCCCAGGCCTCTTGCCAATCGCCTTCGGGAGACTTCTTCAGGAACTCCAATTGAGAACAAATCACACCCAGTCGTCTGGTCAGCTCGGTGCGCCGGTCCTCCAGTTCACTGGTGAACGCCGCGGTTTCTTGCTGAGCCACCGCGGGTCGAAGACCAATCCAGGTTGCGCTTAGGCGCGCTCGAGGGTTAATCGGCACGTCTTCGTCGATAAGACGGAAAAAACGATACCCATAGGCATCCTTAAGGAGAAACTGGTGATCTCGGACAAAGGTCCCGTCGACCAGGTACGTCCAGGCATGCCGCGACTCAATTTGTTTTGGGACAACCGCAAGCAGAAGCGGCACATAAATGTGTGGCGACCGCTTCTTCAAGGCAGCCACACAAACCTGACGCAATTCCGGTGAGTCGGTGAATAGTGCGTACCGCACGAGAAACAGCGTGGCCTCAAATTCGGGCATGCGACTTACGGTTTCGATCACGAGTTGCCGCAGCTCCGGCGACGTATCTTGTCCATTAACGCTACAGACGGCCTCAAACGCCGGCAAAATGTGGTGATCGGAGATCGCGGCCATCTCGGCGATGGCCTTGTCACGTTGCGACGGCGTTCCACGATCGATCGCCGTACGCCATTTGGCCACCCGAGGCTGCCAATATTTATTGGCCTTCCGCTGATCGAAAGCTGCCGCCGTCGCGCGTTCGATTTGCGGATGTGTGAGCAAGTAACCATCGTGCCACTGTAAATCGAGAGCGGACAGCGCTTGCTCATCAGTTGATTCAAACTCGAGCACCTTGACCCAATGGACGCGCTCGAGGTCGATTAGCTTGCTGTCGTGACACCAGATGGCCAGCTCGCGATGATCGTCGGCCTTGTCCACCATCGCGTCGCGCCGCTTCCGATACTCGGCCAACAGCGGATCGCTGGCGGCGCGCTGAGCCACTTCGCTGGGCGTCAGCCACTGGCCATCCCAACGGACGAAGCCACTTTGCCAACGGGCTGGGGCGAAGTTGGGGTCGCGGGCGATTGCCTGCTTGAGCAGTTCGCCGCGCACTTCCGAGGGGCCGAGCAATTCGGATTCGAGCGCGGCGCGCACCAGCCCAGCGGGCGAATTCGTATCAACCGGCAAGCGAGCTTCGGCGGCGCGCGTGACAACGGGAAGTGCGACGACGGACAGCGCGAACAGCGCAGCCGAGCAGCCCGTTCGAGCGAATCGCATGACAACGTGCCTCCGTTCCAAGAAGTGCCGTTTGCAGCACGCGCATTGTCCTCCTTTCTCACGCTGCAAGTCAATGTTTTTTCGGCAGATAGGCCAAACGGCATAGGGGGAAGGGAAGGATGAAGGCGGAAGGATGAAGGATGAAAACAAGGGAGGTGCGGGGCACGGGGCTTTGACGCTGGGGAAGGGACGTGGAGTCGGGTTGGTTCGTGTTTGAGGGTTTGGCGCGCAAAAAAAGAGACCGCCTTTGCGGGCGGCCTCTTCGAGGTGACGATTACCTTGCCCCGTACCTCTAATTCTTTTCCTTCGCGGCGTCGGCGTTGGTCACGGTGCCTTCGCCCGCGAAGCCGTTAATTTCACCCTTGTCGAGCTCGCTGCCGGCCAGTTTGCCGGCGGTGAGATCCTGCTTGGGGTCGATCGAGGTGTAGAACCCAAACATCATCTCTTCCCAGGTCTGCTCGCCAAAGGTCACGGTATCCTTCGGATCCGGATTCGCCAGGTTGTCGGCCGAGTTGTTGAAGTGGGCCGTGCAATACATGCGGGTGCCCTTGGGCATCAGCTTCGGCTCGGTGAACATGTAGCGAATTTGCCAGTTGAAGTCGTAGTTGGGCACGTCGAGCAGCACCTCGCGGGTGCCGTCCGGATACTCGGCCTCATACTTGAAATCCTTGCCGCGCAGGTGCATGTGCGGCGTCAGGTTCAAGAGCAGCGTGTCCTTCAGAAACAGATGCTTGGCTTTCACTTCGTAGTTCGCATCGCCGGGCGGAATCTTGAAGGCCATGTCGCCCACCAAGGCGCCGCGCACGGCCTGCTTCACCGTCTTGGGATCGGCGAACTTCACGCCGATCATGCTGCGGTCATCCTGCTCGGTGCCGTTGGGCGTGTAGTGCAATTGAAACACCAGCCGCGAATTGGCCGGCACCTTGATGGCCGTGCCCGGCGGGCTGATGTTCGGCGGAGTGCCGGGGGCATAGCCGCCGATGCCGCCGCGAGCGAACACGTCGCCGCCCTCCTTGGGCTGCACGAACACGATGATGTGGTGTACGACCGCGCGGTTGCCCGGACGCGACTCGGTGGCCTGAATCCACTTGTCTTCAGTCCAACCCGGGTCGACGGTGTAGAACTGATAGTCGACCACGCCCTCGGCGGGCACGGTGAACGGCTTGTCACGCATGTAGAACACCTGGTCGGGCTGGCCGATCTGCCAACCTTCGACATAGTGCTTGGCCGGCGGCATGTCCTTGGCGTCCCCCTTGGGGCAGCCATTGTCGACCCAGGTGTTGAGCAGTTGCTTTTCGTCCTTGCTCAACCGCGCGTCGTTGCTGAAGTGGCCGTGCTCGGGATTGGCGAACCAAGGCGGCATGCGGCCTTCCGAGGTCACCTCGCGAATCGTCTCGGCCCAGCCCACCACCTCGTCGAACGAGGTTAGCGAGAACGGCGCGATTTCGCCCTTGCGATGGCATTCGACACAGCGGTCTTGCATGATGCGGGCCACGTGCTTGGTATACGTGACGTCGCCGTGCGGATCGACCTTCGAGACGCGGCCGATAAAGCAGCCGTCGGCCTTGACCACCGGATGGCTCACCGGCTTGCCGGCCAGCACTTCGGTCAGGGCGTCGGCCAGGTTGCGCTCCGAAAGCTTGGGCTTGGCATAGCCCGAGCCGGTGCTCAGACCATATTGATCATCGATGCGGCCCCAATAGCGGACCACGCGGTCGCGATCGAGCACGAACACTTCGGGCGTGCGCACCGCGCCAACGAGGTCGGCGACCTGGTTGTTATTATCTTTGAGCATCGGGAACTTGACTTCGCTGGTGCGGGCGAATGCGCCGATCTCGGTCAGCGAATCCTGCTGATTGGCGTCGATGCCGATGAAGGCCACGCCCTGCTTCTCGAACTCGGCGGCCAAGTCACGCAGGCGCGGGGCATAGCTTTTGGCCAGCGGGCATTCGGTGCCCAGGAAGGCCAGCACGACGACCTTGTCTTTTTTGTAGTCGTCGAGCGAGCACGACTTGCCATGAACGTCGGGCAATGAGAAGTTCTCGACCTTCTTGCCGATCGGAGTTTTCGCCGTGTCGGCAGCGTGGCCGAGCGAGGCCCAGCAAACGATCGCCGCCGCCAGCGCGCCCGTGCAAATACGTCCCATCTTCATACCTCGATTGATTGGTTGGCTGAATGCTAGCTAATTGGATGCCCGTCGCCGTCCGTATCGCCCCCGACGTCACTGTATCTGCCGCCGACTCTGTGCCCGCCGCTGCCCCGCTCTGACAGATAATCTACCCCCCGCCGAGGGCCGGGAGTTTCAAAAAACAGAACGTGCGTTCTAAAATCCGATTCCACGCATTTGTGGGAAGGTGAACTTGGCCCCTTTCATCTTCTCGAACTGCTCGCGCTGCTCGGGAGTGAGCACGGCTAAAGCCTTGTCGCCCAACTCTTTCCGCATGGCTTCCATCTTGCCCTGAATCGCCGAGCGATCGGCACCGCCGCCGCCGGAGATGACGGCCTTCATGATCTCTTCCTGGGCCTTGCCGGCGCTATCGCGAATGGCGGTCAGTTGCTTCTTCTGGTCGTCGGTCAGCTTCAGCGCGGCGATCACCTCTTCGTCGCCCAGGGCTTGCATGCCCCGTCGCTGCAACGAAAGCTCCTTGATGCGAGCCGTTTGCGCCGGATTGAGTAATTTATCGACCTTCCCTTGAAGTTCCTTGCCCTTCTCATTCATTGTCTTCATCAAATTCGGCAATTCTTCCTTCCGCTCCTCCTCCGTCAGATCCTGCAAACCCGACATGATCTCCATCGCCTCGGATTGCATCTGCACGGCCAGGTCGTTGATGTCATTGGTCTGTTCGTCGCTGAGCTTGATTTCTTTTTGTACGGCTTCGGTGCGCAGCAGAATGATCGTCTGCACGGCCGGCGGCATCTGGAAGCCGCGGCCAAACTGGGCCTGTGCCGGAGCCGACATCACTGCTGCCAACGCTAGTGCCACCGCGGCGAACAACGAAAGGCGAAACATGATCCACACTCCTTGCAAGAGACCCAGAGACCCAATCGAAACCAAAACGCCGTCGAAACCCAAAGTGGTCGAACCCAACGTGGCGGAAACCAAAGCAGGCGCAGCACCAGCAGGGCAAGTAGCAGACCACCGCGCGCACCGAATCGCTGGAGGCGCCATCGCCGTCAGCGCGCGATCAGAATTCTAGCCACCACCACACGCAACCCGGGAGGACCGGCAGGCGGGCAACACACCCTCGAACGCCCAAATTCTACGATATTTGAAACATTATTACTAGATTTGGGCGGCCGCACAAGAAAAAGCGGCCGGGACGGGTCCACTAGGCAAACAGCCCGTAAATCGGCTCGCCCGTGGCCAGCCGCAGGGGGCGGCCGGTGGCGTCGTGCAGTTCGACGTTCAGGTCGAGGCCGAAACGCCAGAAGATCGTGGCGGCGATGTCGCCGGGCGTGACGGGGTTTTGATCGGGATAGGCCCCCAGCTTGTCGCTGGTGCCATATTGCAGGCCGCCAGTTACGCCGCCGCCGGCCATCACCACGCTATAGCAGTTGGGCCAGTGGTCGCGGCCGCCGTCCTTGTTGATCTTGGGGGTGCGGCCGAACTCGCCCAGCATGATCACCAGCGTCGAATCGAGCAGCCCCCGCTCGGTCAGGTCCTCGACCAGGGCCGAGAAGGCCATGTCACACGGCGGCAGCAACTGGTCCTTCAGGCGGCCGAAGTTGTTGACGTGCGTATCCCAGTTGTCCAGACCATTGGTGATCTTGTCGTGAACGTTGACGAACCGCACGCCCGACTCGACCAGCCGCCGTGCCAATAGCGCGCTCTGCCCGTGGACGTTGCGGCCATAGCGCTCGCGGACGCGAGGGTCTTCCTGGTTGATGTCAAAGCTGCGCCGCACGGCATCGGACCGCAGCAGGTCAAAGGCGCGACGGTAGAACGCGCTCATGCTGCCCTGATCGGCCGGCTCGGCGGTCATTTGCGAATTCAGCCGCGAGAGCAACGCCTGACGATTTTCCAGCTCGGCCAGCGTCAGCCCGGCGGGCAGTTCGATCTCGCTGACGCGGAAGTCCGGCCGGTTCGGGTCCTGCGTCACTTGCAGCGGCTCGTAGGCCGGACCCAGGAAGCCGGCCGTCTGACCGGGCAGCTTGACCACGTTGTACATCACGTGCGGCAGCGCGACGTGCGCCGGCACCAGCGATCCGCCCGTGGGCCGCTTGGTGAAATAGCTGACCGCGGCGCCGAAGCAGGGAAAATCGGTCGTCGGATCGTTGGCCAACAGTTCCAGGTCGCCCTTGGCCGGCGTGCGTCCGCAGAGGGCCTCGACCGCGGCCGCGTTGTGATTGCTCATCTTGTGGTGCGCGCTGCGAATCACGGCCAGCCGATCCATGATCTTGGCCGACCGCGGCAAGTGTTCCGATACCCGCACGCCCGGCACGCTGGTCGCGATGCTCTGAAACTGCCCGCGCACTTCCAGCGGCGCGTCGGGTTTCATGTCCCAGGTGTCGTGATGGCTGGGCCCGCCGTAGTAGAACATCAAGACGCACGACTTGATCGGCGCCAGCCCCCTGCCCGCCGCCGGCGCCGTTTTTGCCAGCGCCTCGCCCTCGAGCAACTGCGCCAGATTCAGCCCCAGAAACCCCAAGCTCCCCGCCGACAACAACTGCCGCCGATTGAAGCGAGCGCTAAAAGCACGGGCGCTGGATGGCGGACGTTGGTCGGACATCACCATTCGCTCAGGCGGGACGATGGGGGCGGGGTCGAAAGCGGGTATCAGCTTACCGCAGGGCGGAGGCTTTGGCAAATTCTGCAGCAGTGGTTGGTGTGTGAGTCTGAAAGCCTTGATTTCCGCTCATCAGTCCCGAATCCGGACGAGCTACATCTGACCGTGTCAACGTGGTGCGCGAAGATTTCTGAAACACGAGAAGGGGCTAGCCGGAGTCCAGGGGGCGGCGATGAGCACCCTGGTCGGCGAAGGGAATCGCCGAACGCTTCTCGCAGGAGGCGTGGCGCGTAGGAATGGCATGTCCCAGCGTGCTCACATTCCATCGATGCCATGGTTCTTATTGCAATCGCCCTCCACCCGGTCACTCTCGTCAGCGAAACAAATCTCCGGAGTGCTGACAAGACCTTCCAGGCAAGCAACGGCGGACGGTGTGCACCTCGCGACGCCGCCATCTTGGTCATACCCCTTAACAACGGCCAAATACGTGGCACATCTATAGACTGTCCCATCTAGCATTTAGCGGATGCCCGTCGCTCGAAAGGCCTTCAGGTCATGCACTGACTTGAGGGCCTTTTTCTTGCGCTCGTGACGCCCCTGTGACGGGCGTCTCTGTTCGCCCAGGCATGGTGCCGGGGCGGTTGTGTTTCTCTACACGACCGCCCCGCTGGGGGCGGACTCACTTTCAGAGGAGGTCGCATTGATGATCACGATCACCAAACCGCTTGACCAGGATATTGAGGTTCACCAGAATGAGCGATTTGTCGCGATGCTGCCACGAATCCGCCAACTCGCGCGTCGGGCATTTCGCCGCTTGCGACCCGAACTCAAGGAGGACGTCGTTCAGGAGGTAATCGCCAATGCGTACTGCGCGTTTGTCCGGTTGGTCGGTCGGGGCAAAGCCGATGTCGCGTACGCCACGCCGCTGGCCACATTTGCGATTTTGCAAGTCATTGGCGGTCGGAAAGTCGGCACCAAGCTGAACCGTCGCGACGTGCTGTCGCCGCGGGCTCGTGCCGCCGGTGAGATTATTGTCGAACGACTCGACGAATTTGATCACGATCAAGGCGACTGGCGCGCGGCACTGCTGGAAGACCGACGGGCCACACCGGCGGACACTGCTGCGGCACGAATTGATGTGGCGGCCTGGCTTCGTTCGCTTCCTGACAGAAGTCGCCGGATTGCCACGATGCTAGCGATGGGCGAGTCAACCCGTAGCGTAAGCCGGCAATTCAACTTGAGCTCGGCCCGGATTAGTCAACTCCGCGAGGAACTGAAGACTACCTGGGAGCGGTTTCACGAACCGCTTCAGTCGCAAACCTAGTCGGTATTTTTTCTGCCGCCTCGGCAATTCGCATCGCTTGGTTGTCCTTGCGGCGGACCTATGCGGTTGTCCGTCCTTGCGGATAACACTGCGTTTGTTTTTCGAGAGCGACTTGTCAAACGTATTGCTAACCCCACTTCGCGCCGTTTGGTGGGTCGCGAGGGCTCAACAATCCCGGGCAACTCCGTCACCGGCGGAGCCCGCGGCTTGGGCGCGAGTGTGGGAGGCAAGAACGGACCGAACATTTCGCCGCAATCGCTGCACGGATGAATGGCACCCAAACGGTGTGCGGAATGACGTTTTGGCACAATACACGCCCGATCAGTTCGACTTGGTATCAACGACGATTTACCATCATTATGAACCGCCGGTTGACTTTTTGGCCTCGATACATGGTTTCGCCAATGCGGCGACGATGCGCCTGATTCGAGACTCTAATTCGTTCGGGCGTTTTCCATCGCGGACTCGAGTGCTTCAACGGTCGCGATATCAGAGAATATGAGGTCGAACGAAAAGTCGTCGTTGACCATTCGAAAGGGTACTCCGAGCGCCTTTTGAATTAGGAGCACCGCACGGAGCGCGGCCCCCCAAGGTTTGATTCAAGGAAATGGTCGTGGCGTCACGATTGAGCCTGATGATCGTCCAGTCCTGGGGCTCAATATAATTGCATTCGAGCAGCGCTCCGCCGGGTTCCTCGAACCGCAAAGCTGTAAACTCAGGGCACGAGCGAAACGCGCGCTCGACCACGGTTGGCTCGAACGGTCTGAAGTCTGGATTAAAAATTAGGCCTCGTCAGTGGAATTCGTGGG
>PLYM01000110.1 GCA_003153375.1 Planctomycetaceae bacterium | reverse complement strand
GCAGTCTTTCAAACATACAAGAGGGAGGCCAAACGCTCCGTTGCAAAAACTCGCGGCAAATCGCGGGGCCGAGTGGCTCGCGATCGTCGCAACGTGGCTTTCCCTCTCGCTTGGGGCCTTGCAGATGCGTTGGATGAGGGTTACGAAGGTGGGACGCCGAACCCGGTATTTGCTCGAGAACTGCCAGCACCCATGTGCCACCAAGCGGATTTCTCGGGAATTTTGAATTCGCCCCGAGGGCCAAAATGCCCGCTTTTTGACCCCGTTTTCATCCCCGAATAATCATCATAAGTGTAATAATCAGAACAAGATACCGAGGCCGTTGACTATTCCGGAATACGCCATTATCATGTGGAGTTTGACCGACCGCTAAAGTCCAGCCGACCAACCCAGTTTCTTTATCTTATCGGGCGGCTGCTCCAGTCATTCGCACGGGCGACGAAATAACGCCTCGCAAACAACTCAGATGAAATACCTACTTTTGACCGGCGCGACGGGGCTCGTTGGGCGTTACTTGTTGCGCGATCTGATGGCGACCGACGTTCCGGTCGCCGTGCTGGCCCGCTCGAACCGCGTCGAAAGCGCGGTGCAACGCGTCGAAGCGCTGATGGAGCGGTGGGAGCAACTGTCGGGGCGCAGTCTGCCTCGCCCTGTAGTGCTCGAGGCCGATCTGCGACAACCCAACCTCGCGCTCGACGAGCGCTCGCAACGCTGGATCGCCGACAACTGCGACCGGATTCTGCACAACGCGGCTAGCATGACGTTTCGCGAGGACAAGTACGGCGAACCGTTTCTCACGAATCGCGAGGGCATGCGCTACGTACTGGACGTCTGCCGTCAGGCGGGCATTCGACAGTTCCATCACGTCTCGACGGCCTACGTCTGTGGGCTGCGGGGTGGAGTGATTCGCGAAGACGAACTGGACCTCGGCCAAGAGAATGGCAACGTCTATGAGGTCAGCAAGCTCGCGGCCGAGAAGATGGTCCGCGGTGCTGACTATCTCGACCGCGTGACGATCTACCGTCCGGCCAGCATCGTGGGCGACACCGAGACCGGTTACACAACCTCATCGCACGGCTTTTACTTGCCGCTGCAACTGGCCGCGATCATTGCCGATCGCATCCCCACCGAATTGATGGGCGAGCGATTCTTCCGCTTGCTGGGCCTGCGGGGCGATGAGGGCAAGAACCTGGTTCCGGTCGACTGGCTCTCGGCCGCCATCGTCGAACTCGTCAATCGTCCCGAAACGCACGGCAAGACCTATCACATGACCAACCCCCGCCCGGTGACGGTGCGGCTGATTCAAAAGGTCGTGCAAGAGGCGATCGAGAAGCACGCTAAGCGACGGTTTACCGGCACGTTGAGCGAAGAGCAAATCGTGCAGTACGAAGCCGAGTTCCAACACCACATGGAAGTTTATCGCTCGCACTGGCGCGACGACCCAAAATTCGACCGCACGAACACCGATCAGGCCCTGCCGCATTTACCCTGCCCGGAAATCGACGAGGCCATGCTGCTGCGCATCGCGGCCTATCCGGTCAAAGAGAACTTCTTGTTGCGGCGTGTTGAGCCGCCGAAGCCTGGTTTCCATGCCAACGAACACTTGCAGCGTCTGCTGTCCAACGGCGGCCCGTCCGCCGCGGCCGGCAAACAGCCCGATTCGATCGGGTTGCAAGTCAATGGCAGCTGTGGCGGCCAGTGGCGGCTGCTGATTCGCGATGGCCAACTCGTTGGCCTTGATCTTGGATTGGGATCGACGGACCGAGCCCGTTGTTATCTGAACTCGAACACCTACACGTCGCTCGTCGAAGGGCGATTTTCGGTCGAGCAATCCGTCCGTTCCGGGCGGGTGCTCATCGAAGGTGACTTGAATGGCAACGGCGGCCATCAAGACGTTGTGAAGATCCTGCAGTCCGTTGTTTCCGCTTCTTAACAAGCCAGCCGAACCGCAAACCAGCGATTGGCGACGCCGCGAAGTGAATGAGCGAATTCGAGTGCGCCGGCTTGCGCTCGGATGATGAGAACTCACCAAGGGTAGCAGACCATGGAAACCCCGTTTGAACACACGAGTGTTCCGATTGCCATCGTCGGGATGGCTTGCCGCCTTCCGGGCGCGGACAATCTCGAGCAATTCTGGAATCTGCTGGTCGGGGGCGGCAGCGCGATTGTCGAGCTGCCTCACGATCGGTTGGATCAGGAGTTGTACTACGATCCGCGCAAGGGGCAACGCGGCAAGACCTACTCGAAAAACGGCGCCATCATCTCCAGCCGCCAGTTCGATAACCAGGCCTGCCCGATTCCCAAGAGCCTGGAGAACGCCGTCGACAACGCGCACCTGCTGATGTGCCAGACCGTGGGCGAGGCCCTGCGTCATGCCGGCTTCGACCCGTTCAATCTGGCCCTGCGCAACACCGGCGTCTACATCGGCCATGCTCAAGGCAGCAACCTGGCCGCCGAATTCACCTATGGCACCTGCATCGAAGACGCCGCCCAACTGCTCGGCGAAGTGCCCGGCTTTCAGCAATTGTCGAGCGAGCAGCAAGAGGCCGTCGCCCGCGAGTTGGTCGAAACGGTGCGGGCCGAAACGCCCCAGCGCACTCCCGAATCGCCCGACGTCGCGATCAACATGGTGGCCGGCACGATCTCGAAGGCCTTCGGTCTCACAGGCCCCTTCGTGGCCGTCAACTCGGCTTGCGCCTCGTCGTTGCAAGCGGTGATGATGGGCGTGCGGGCCCTGCAATTGGGCCGCATCGACATGGCCATCGTCGGCGGCGCCTCGGATTGCAAAAGCGATTCGCTGGTGCTGTTCTCGCACGCCCAGTCGATGAGCGAATCGGGCTCCCGCCCCTTCGACGCCAACGCCGATGGGCTGATCTGTTCCGAAGGCTACGTGACGTTGGTCTTGAAGACCCTGCCACGAGCCCTGGCCGACGGCGATCGTATTCAGGCCGTCATTCGCGGGCTGGGCATGTCCTCCGACGGTCGCGGCAAGAGCCTGTGGGCGCCCCGCAAAGAGGGGCAGATCAAGGCCATGGAACGCGCCTATCGACATGACGTCGAATTGAACTCGCTGCAATACATCGAAGCGCATGCCACTTCGACGAACCTGGGCGACGCCACGGAACTCAACGCCTTGACCGAAGTGCTGGGCAAGAAGTTTCCTCCCGGCAAGAAGATTCCGATCACCAGCGTCAAGGCGAACATCGGCCATGCCCTCGAGGCGGCCGGCGTGTCGAGCGTGATCAAGACCGTGCTGTGCTTGCAGCACCGCACGTTCGTCCCGGCAATCAATATCGAGTCGCTCAACACCAAGATCGACTGGGACAAGGTTCCCTTCTATATCAACCGCGAAGTCGCCCCCTGGCCCGAGCAGACCAACGGTCTGCCGCGTCGTGCCGGGGTCAACGCCTTCGGCATCGGCGGCCTGAATCTGCACATCGTGCTCGAAGAGTTCACCGAATCGCAGCGCGCCCAATTGACCTCGCGCTACAAGACCAACGGCCAGGCCGCGCACCCGGCGACGCCCAAGAGCACCGAGAGCGAAGCGGTCGCCGTCATCGGAATCGGTTGCATTTTTCCGGGCGCGTCGCATCCGGCCAAGTTCTGGGAGTTGCTCACCTCGGGACGCGACCCCAAGGGCGCCAGCCCGCCCGGTCGCATTAGCCCCGAATCGCACGAGCCCGGTTCGCGGCGCCCCTATCGCACGCCCACGACGCTGGGCGGCTACATCACCGATTTTGTCTACGACTGGCGCAAGCACAAGGAACCGCCCAAGCACGTGCAGCAAGCCGACCCCTTGCAGTTCATGTTGCTGGTCGCCGCCGAACAAGCGTTGATCGATTCGGGCTATGACAAGAAGGAATTCGACCGGACTCGCTTGGGCGTGCTGGTCGGCACCGAGTTTGGCGGCGATTTTTCGGCACAACTCGAGCTCGGCCTGAAGTTGCCGCATATCGAACAGATTTTGCAACATTCGATGGGCGGCCGTGGCGTGGCTGCCGATCGCGCGGCGAAGATTGCCGCTGAATTCAGCGACGTGATGCTCAAGCATTGGCCCGCCTTGATCGACGAGAGCGGCAGCTTCAGCACCAGCACGCTGGCCTCGCGGATCACCAAGACCATGAATCTGATGGGCGGTGCCGCCGCGATTGACAGCAGCGACACCTCCTCGGCGGCGGCCCTTTCGGCCAGCGTCGACATGCTGCTGTCGGGCGATTGCGACATGATGATTTGTGCGGGCGGACAGCGTTGCATGAATCTGCCGCAGTACGAAGCCATGGCGATCAACGGCGTCCTCGCCCTCGACCCGAAACCACACGGCCCGTTCGACACCCAGGCCGCCGGCATCGTGCCCGGCGAGGGCGTGGGCGTGCTGCTGCTCAAGCGTCTGTCGGACGCGCGCCGCGATGGCGACCACGTGCACGCGATCATTCGCGGCATCGGCAGCGCCCACGAAAAGACTTACGGAGACTCGATGCGGCTGGCCATGGACCGGTCGTTCAAGACCGCCGGACTGCAACCCGCCGACGTCTCGCTGATCGAAATGGATGGCACCGGGCTGCCCCAATTCGACCAGGAAATGCTGCGGGCCGTGGTTTCCACGTACGGTGGCGCCCCGCGCAGCGAACCGCTGATGGTCGGCAGCATCACCGGCCAAATCGGACATACGATGGGCGCCTCGGCCATGGCCTCGTTGATCAAGGCCAGCTTGGAAATCGAGAACGGCCAGCTGCCCGCCACCTTCGGCCTCGAATCGCCCTTGCCCATCGTGCGGGAAAACTCGCGGGTGATTCAGACTGCAACCCAGTCGCTACCCATTCGCCATACGACTCACGACGGCCGCCGGTTTGCTGCGATCAGCTCAGTCGGCAAGGGCCTTGCTTATCACATCCTCTTGGAACGTGGAGAAAAGGTGCCCGTCAGCCAACGGACACCGACACCGGTCATGGAAAAGAAACCACTCGCCGTCCCACCGGCTGCAGCCGCCGTCTCGGCGGACTCAGGACACGCCGCCGTGTGGCACATTTGCCGTTTCGGAGCCCCGACCCCGGCTCAGCTCAACGCCAAACTGCAACAAGCGCTGGCCAACCCGGCCGCGTCGTTCGCTGCCGCCGCGGCCGCGCAATTCACGCCCGCAGACCGTTCGCGCGTGGCGATCGTGGCTTCGAGTGCCGACGCGTTCACCAAAAAACTGACCCTGGCCGCCAAGCAATTCGGCAACGCCGATGCGCAGCCCGTGCTGGAGCAACAAGGCTGCTTCTATCGTGAAGTCCGCGCCGCTCGGCCCCGGGTCGCGTTTCTGTTCCCCGGCCAGGGCTCGCAATATGCCGGCATGTTGCGCGAGCTGGTTCGCGACGTTCCGGCCGCGGCCGCCGCGATGCGCGAGATCGACGCCGTGATGACGCAACGCGGCTATCAGACGTTCGGCCAGATGGTGTGGGAGAATCCGGGTCAACTCGGCGCCAACATCTGGGTCACTCAGATCGCGATGCTGCTGGCCGACCTGATCGTGAACGCGGCCGTCGTCGATTTTGGAATTCAACCCGACCTGGTTGCCAGCCACAGCTATGGCGAATTCGCGGCCCTGACGGCGGCCGGCGTGTGGGACATCGAAGGCGTGATCACCGCCGCTCGCGCCCGTTACGACGCGATCGAAGTCACGCCTAGCGCTCGCGGCTCGCTGATGGCGACCACCGCGGCCCCGCAACTGATCGAACAATTGGCCGCCAGCCTGCGAGACCGTGCCTACGTGGCCAACTACAACGCCGCCGACCAAACGGTCGTGGGCGGACGTGGCGACACGCTCAAGCAATTGGCCGAGTTGTTGGCCGCGCAAGGTCACAAAGCTCAGATCCTCTCGGTGCCCTGTCCTTATCACACGCCGTTGATGGCCGGCAGCGGCGAGATTCTGAAGCGATCGCTCGACTCGTTGCGGCTGCGTGCCCCGCGCGTGCCGCTGCTCTCGAGCGTGACGAACCGCTACGTGGCCGAGCCCGAGGATATTCGCGTCAACCTCGCCGCGCAATTGACCACGCCGGTGCGTTACATCGATCTGGTCACCCGCATCGCCGAAGAACAGGAGACGGTCTTCGTCGAGGTCGGCCCGCAACAAGCGCTCACCAAGCTGAATCGTCGCATCCTCGAGGGACGCAACGTGGCCGGCATCATCGGCTGCGACAATTCCAAGTATCCCGGCGTCGAACAACTGCACAGCGTGCGGGCCTTGCTCGATTGCTTGGGCGTGTTCGACGGTCAGGCAGCCACGTCCGGTTCGCCGGCTCGTGCTGGCGGCGCCAAGCCGGCGCAGGGCACGATCTCGCATTTCGATGCGACCCAGCGCCGCATCGACAAGATGCGCCAAGCGGCCCTCAAAGGCGGCGCCAAAGCGCCCGCGCAAGTCGAAAAAACTCCGACCGCCGCCCCCAAACCGGCGCCGGCACCCGTTGCCCCCGCACGCGTTGCTCCGCCGGCCGCCTTGAATGGCGACCATGCCAGTCACGCGAAGGCTCCGGCGCCCGCACCGCGACCGTCTGCCGCACCAGCACCAGCTGCCGCAGCGCGTCCCACGTCGCCGTTCGCTCCCACGGCCAATCGGGCCCCGGCCGCGGCTCCCTCGGTAGCGCCGTCGGCCCCCGCGCCGCGCGTGGCTCCGGTCGCTCCAGTGCCGGTTGCTCAAGCACCGGCCGCGCCCGCGAAGCAAGCCGCGACGAGCAGTCTCGACCCGGCCGAGTTGGAAAAGTTCCTGATCAACTTCGTCGTCGAACAGACTGGCTATCCGCCGGAAGTCGTCGAACTCGATGCCGATCTGGAAGCCGACCTGGGAATCGACAGCATCA
>PLYM01000007.1 GCA_003153375.1 Planctomycetaceae bacterium | reverse complement strand
CGATCCTCGAACGTGCCCCGCTGATCGTCGGTGGGCAATCGCGCAAGCAGAGAATCGGCCAGCAGAGCTTACGTACGGCGAGCCGCGGGCAATTGCTCGGGTTACGACGACGATCCCGTGGACGTTCAGCTAGACGCACGGCTGCGGGATTTGTGACCGCCCGAGGGAGATCGCACTTAGCAGTGGTCGCCGTACTGAGGTGAGACCGCCATTTGATCTGGAAATGATCAGGTCGGTCGAAAATCGATCAGCTCGGTGCCCTTCTCGCTGCTGCGAGGTTGCCCATCGATGATCAAGGCCCGCAATTTTGCCAATCTACTGCTCTCGGCACACGTCTTGCTACGATCGGGATCGCCTCTTTAATCCCCGATCCCGAGACGTGTATCGCCATGCGTCGCAAGTTAGATATTGAGCAGGTGCAGGTTGATTTCTTGTGCGCCCTGTCTGAGGGTTTGAGAACCGGCCACATGCCTCGCAAGAAGCTCGCCAAACTGCTGGATAGTTGTCCCGCTGAAATCCAAGTTCGCCTGCGAGATGAATCGGACCTTGTGCATACGCTGTACGAAATCTGGCCAGCCGGCAAGGCGGCCACGATCGTTTTCGCCCAGCCGTTCGGTAGCTCCGCAGAGGCTCAATTGGCGCAGTGAGTTGGCAGGCGTCCTTGATCTTCGTACCCAACTGGTTCCGACAGCTTTCGTAGCCTCGGCCATGCTGGGTGCATTCGGCCTCGTGGGCGTGATCGCTTGGGGCTGACGACGCCGGCAATCTTGAACCGGCCTTCGCCCACAAGGTGGGCCCGCTGTGCTGGGCATGGAGAGCTGTCAAAGGGCAGCGGCCGACTGGGCGGTGCTACATTGGCCCCCTTGGGTTGCGCGAACGCGGCTCGATCGTGGCGAGGTTATTGGTCGTCGTCGGGCCGACAAGGTGCGGCTGGGCAGTTCATGGCGGCCGGCATCCGGCCAATTCTCACCAGTGCCAAAAACGGTCCAATTACGGCATTTCCCATAAAAGTTACGAGAAAACGGGACTTTCGTTGTGCCCAGGGAGCAAACCGTTCCTCAGATTGTCCCCTAAGGTATTCTTGAGCGCTGTGAGCGTGTTTCGCCTTGGCACGTTTTATCTGCAATACCTGAGACAGCGATCGAGTGCTCGCCATGTTTACTCCCAGCGCCACCCGTCTTGCGGCCTGTGCGACAGTCGGATTCACAGCCGCAGCGGTGGCCGGGTCGTTGTGGACGGTCCGCGACTGGGCGGCGTCGTGGCCACTTCTCGGGTTTTACACGCTACTTTTGATCAATACGTTTTTCTCGATCCGTTGCTTTTCCAGCATTGCCCCGCGCCAGACTGTGGCTCAGATCGTGACCGACTGCGCCTTAGTCGCCTTGTACGTTTATCTGGCATTTCAGTTTGCCAATGTAGCGCGGTTTTTGTGGGTGAGCGTGATGTTATTTCTGGTCGCGATCCTCCGACACGCCTTGATGCTGCACACTCCAGGCTATGTGAAACTGCTCACACGCAAGATGCTTCTCAATCTCCTTGCTGCCGCGGGGTGCGGGGCGGCACTTGTGGGAGTGGCGGTTGGCCTTCCGCAGTCCCTTGTATGGTGGTTGGGCGGTTTTCTTCTGGCCAACATATACATTCTCTTGATGAGTAAAATGTATTATCCCATTGCCGATGAAGCACGTCAGCAGACCGAAGTCGCAGGATTTTCCGATGGCGACGCGCGGTTTGTCCCGTCCGAACATCCAAGGTGACAGAGGTCCGAAGAGCGTTCGTTTTCTCGGAGCGATAATCAGTCGCTCTAGGCGATCAACGACGGTCGGCAACTCCAGCCCGATACTCTCATCTCGCCATTCAAAGTGCCGAGAAACCATCAACTCGATGACCGCTGCGATTGTGAACGCTCGACGCCGATCAGCGCGAGCATCGCGCGGCGGATGGCCTCAGGCAGCTGGAGTCACCCGACGCCCCCAATCACCGCCGTCTGCGACGAAAGAGCAACGCACCGGCCCCCATCGCCAGCAGCGCCCAGGTCGAGGGCTCGGGGACAGGATTCCATACAAGATCGACGCCCAAGCCAAACTGTGCCGGAGCAGATGTAAAGAACCCTGATTGCGCCCAGAGCGAATTGTCAATCGTGAAGCTGACGAAGCCGGTCGGATTTGTGGCTGTACCTGTCAAGTCAATGACGTTGTTCCACCGGTGGGAACTATGCCAAAACAGGTCGCCCATGTTGGGAGTGTCTGCGGAGCCAATGAACTTTGGATCAAACGTAGCGCCGGAAAGAATGCTCAGTTGACCACCGGTTAGGCCAAGCTGGTCCCAATTTGAGCCGGGGCTCAAGGTGCTTAAGGCCCCCAGTTCCCACGTATAATGCGATCCGCTTTGCAGCGCCAGCCCGTTGCTGAAATCGAGAATGCCAGGGCTATGCCCGGGCGAGACAAAGCTCGCATTGGCAATCGTTGTCGTGCCCGCGACAATGCCCTCACCCATAAGAGTGCCGCCGCCCCGGACGGTCACATTGCCACCGCCGAGCAAGTCGGCATTCAGAATCAGGGTGCTGCCCAAATCGACCGTCGTCGTTCCGCCATAGTTCTGCTGGCTGGCTAGCGTTACGGTACCGCCGATAATGCTTAGGCCGCCGGTAAACGAGTTATTGCCCGACAGCACGAGCGATCCGGTACCGCCTTTGGTCAACGCGCGGCCAGCGACATCCTGCGTGATGTTGCCGGAAATCGTCGTCATGCCCGAATTCGATACCGTCAGGGTGCGATTGCCCGTCAACTTCTCCGTTCCGGCCAGCGTCAAGTCGGAAGAACCGCTAAGAGTGAAGTTGCCCGCCATCGTGATGTCATTGTTGAGGGTAATCGGGCCGCCGCTGCCTTGCAGTCCTCCACCTTGAAAGGTGATGGGACCGGCGCCGAGTGAGCCGGAATTGCCAACAGCAACGGTGCCGGTTTGCACTGTCGTTCCTTGCGTGAAATTCTGCGGTTGGGGCAGCACAACGGTTCCCGGCCCAACGATGGTCAACGCGTTGCCGCCGGTCAGAACATTGGTTTGTGTCAGAGTGATCGTGCCGCCACCACCGCCGAGACGATAGGTGCTGCCCGCTCCTACTCCGAGCGTGTTTGCAACGTAACTGCCAGTCTGCGAGGAACCCAGTGACATCGAGCCGTTTCCAAGCACGGAAAGGTCGACGGTTGTAGCGAAGCCCAGCAGGTCGATGCCGAAGGTGCCCGACGAAGTCGGAGCTATTTGGGCTTGGGGAATGAAGTCATTGCGAACCGCAAGTGTTCCGCCAGTTTGCACGAGTGCTTGCGCTGACAATAAGTTGCTGCTATCTCCGATGCTCACGACGCCGCCCGACTGGATGGTCGCGGTGGCGGGACTTAGCCCCGTCCCGATACCAGTGATATTCGCCCTGCCGCCCGAGCCGATCGTTGTGCCGCCCGCATAGTCATTGCTGGTCCCGCCCGGCACATTGAGAGTGCCCTGGCCAACGTTGACCTTTCCCGCGCCAGTGATCAATGTACTGGTCGTGAGCGTCGTGTTGCTTGTCGACAGGCCACCAAAAGTCAGAGTCGCGTTATTCGAGACGGTGAACGTACCCTGTTGCGTCCCAATTCCCGACAGTGTGAGAGTGCCGGCTTGGACATTGACTGCAGCGCTCGCTGAGTTCGCGAATGTCGCAAATGTTTCAGTGCCTGAGCCCGTCTTGTTAATGGTGCCCTGGTTGACGAAGCTGCCGGGCCCAGTGACCGTTCCGGTCGACGTTCCCAGTTGGCCGACGCTTGGATTTGTCAGAGTGAATCCGTTCGCAATACCCAGCGACGTGATGGTGTTCGACGAACTTGCGTTCAGCGTCAAGTCCCGCGCCAGAGTGCCACCAGTGAAAGTGAAGTGCCCGGGATTGAGGTTACCGTTTCCGGCCAACGTGCCGCCAATCAGCCACAGGTAACCGGCCGAGACATCATTATTGAGGGTTGCCGTGCCGCTGTTGATGACGAGTCCACCTAAGCCGGTAACCGTCGCTCCCGGCTGAAAGGTCTGGGTTCCCGCCAGTTCCAGTTGTGCACCATTCGAGACTTCAAAGGTGCCCGTGTGAGTTCCGGTTGAATCGAGCCGGAGGTTGCCCTGTTGAACCTGCACGTCGCCGACGTTGTTCATGGGCATGCTGGCGTAATAACGGCTGCCGCCGGTCTTCACGAACGTACCTTGATTGATCAACGTTCCAGGGCCAAGACCTTCCTTGTCACCTGGCGAGGTTGTGGCCGTGAGTGTCGAGCCCACTGGAACCGTGAGAGTGAAACCAGAACCGATTGCCACATTGCCAATGGAGTTCGTTGCGGTCGTCGGAAGGGTAAGGTCCCGCCCGATCGTCCCGCCGTCGAGCGTGAACTGTCCCGGGTGAAGGTTTCCCGACCCCGTCAACGTGCCGTTGATCAGCCATATGTAGCCCGTCGACACATCACTGTTCAGCGTAGCTGTACCGCTGTTTATGACGAGCCCGCCCAAGCCGCCGGTAACCGTCGCTCCCGGCTGAAAGGTCTGGGTTCCCGCCAGTTCCAGTTGTGCACCATTCGAGACTTCAAAGGTGCCCGTGTGCGTTCCGGTTGAATCGAGCCGGAGGTTGCCCTGTTGAACCTGCACGTCGCCGACGTTGTTCATGGGCATGCTGGCGTAATAACGGCCGCCCCCAGTAACGATAAACGTCCCCTGGTTCTCCAGCAGGCCAGGTCCCAAGCCTTCGCGATCGCCCGGGCCGGTCGTGCCCGTCAGGGTTGAGCCCACTGGAACAGTGAGCGTGAAACCCGAACCGATCGCCACATTCTGGATTGTATTGGTCGCGGTCGTCGGCAATGTGAGATCGCGGTTGACGGTGCCAGTGGTCAGATCGACCTTCGAGGCGCTGATGTTTCCGGCGGTGCTCAGGATGCCCCCGTTAACCGTGAGGTTTGTCGTGGCGATATTTCCCGTGCCGTTTAGCGTCCCGCCGTTCAAGGAGAGGGACGAGAGTGTGACATCGACGTTTAGGTTGGCCGTACCGGAACCTATGACCGCATCGTAAGTTGGCGCGCCATTGCCGTTGTTCGGAAAAAAGGGGCTAGTCGACCAGTTCGTGCCGACGCTCCAGTTCCCGTTTGAGCCGTTCCATGTAGAAAGAGTGCCCGCACGACCAACGTGCGCCACCAAAATCGATGCTGCGAACAGGCCGATCGCGCGGAGTATCGAAGAGCAAGCAGGTCGACCCATGGTATTTGCCCCGAAATAGGTATCGGCTGATCCGCTCTGCCCGGCTGGTGCACAGGGGATCAAACGTCAACAACGCGATGAAAAGAAGATGGCCGCAGGGAACGTTGGAGAAAACTGAGCGGGAGCCAGAACGCTTGTCAGATTGAACAGGCGGGCGGTACGAAATTGCTCAGTAGCGTTTCCAGGTTGAGTTCGCTGACCGATGAAGATCGGCGAACTTCGGAAAATACGTCTAAGAAAGCACAAGTTTACCAACAGCGCAGGACAGGAGTCAAACGTTTTTTTTGACTTTTACAGGACGACTCAGGCCGCATCGTCGAGAAATCAGCAATCCAAGGGCACCACCGTCGAGGTCGCGTGCTCGGCAAGCCTCAGATGACATTTCAGCCGCGATCGCTGATAGGGCGATTGGACCACGACCCGCATGTGACGTTCGGATCGCCGCTGTGCTCGGGTCGGACAAACGGCTAGCCAACCAGCGCGAGCAGGGCCCGGCAAATGGGCTCTGGTGGAGAGGGCCAAGCGGCGACGATCCGAAGGCCGTCATTGCACTGATGTTTGCTTTGCCAGATGTCGCGGCGCTCGCCGCAGGATCATCTTGATCTTGGCGAGTTCCTTGCACATACGAACCTGGAGCGAAATGCTCAGCGATGGCTCGAATCGACTAGCGGCTACCGCATCGAGTTGACGCACAAGTTCTTGTGCTCGCATTTCCAGTGCTTCGCGTTCGTGGGCGCCTAGCATCGCAACACCTCGAAGGTCTTAAGGCCGCAGAACGCAGCCCACCACCTATGGGGCGGGGTAACCGTATGCTGAACGGCATAGGTGGTTTGATGGACCGGCCCGTTCGAGGGAATACGCCTCGGTTTTCCTTGCAGGGCCCTTGCCGCACGACTACGATAGGGCCAATCTCTCTCCGAGCCAGGTGCCGCTAGCCAAACGATCTTCTACCGTTTGACCTTTCTTTTGCGGTTACCCGATTGCGCTATTTTTGGCGCAGCATGACATGATTTGCTGAATTCGACTCGGGGGCGATTGCCTTCGGGCAGCGCCGATTTCAGCCAGCGGTCTAGCTTCCACTCTTTGGGCGCTCGCGACGACGTTCTGCTTTCTCGCCCTTATTAGATTCAACCCATAACTAGAAAGAAACGAATGAAGTCAATTTTGTCCCTCGCGCTCCTCGGTCTCATGACCGCATCGTTGG
>PLYM01000161.1 GCA_003153375.1 Planctomycetaceae bacterium | reverse complement strand
TGCACCTCGCGCGCCTCGCCGGTCTCGACCACCAGGCCACAGTGCGTGCGGCTTTCTTCGCGCACCAGGTGATGGTGTACGCCGCTCGTGGCCAGCAGGGCCGGGATCGGCACCATCTCGGCGCTCGCGCCCCGATCCGAAAGGATCAGAATCGTGACGCCGTCGGCGATCGCTTGCGAAGCTTCTCTTCGCAGCTCGTCCATCCGCTGCCGCAGGCCCGCGACGCCAGCCTCTCGCGAGAAGAGCATCGACAGCGTGCGGTTCTTGAAGCCCGGCGCATCGAGCTCGCGAATCTGCTGCAACTGGGTGTTGGTCAAGATCGGCGTCTCGAGTCGCAACAGCCGGCATTGCTCGGGGGTTTCGGCGAGCAGATTGCCCTCGGAGCCGATCGTCGTGATCAACGAAGTGATGATCTCCTCGCGAATCGCGTCCAGCGGCGGGTTGGTCACCTGCGCAAACAGTTGCTTGAAGTAGTTGTAGAGCAGCTGCGGCCGATCGGAGAGCACGGCCAGCGGGGTGTCGTTGCCCATCGAGCCGATCGCCTCGGCCCCGTCAGTGGCCATTGGCGCCATCAGGATGCGCAGATCCTCGAGTGTATAACCGAACGTGCGCTGCAGTTGCAGCAGGGGTTCGGTCAATTGGCCATTGACCGGCGCGATCGCCGGCAGATCGGCCAGCGTGCGCATGTTTTCGTTGAGCCACTGGCGATAGGGACGCCCCGCGGCTAGCTGGGTTTTGATTTCCTTGTCGGCGATGATCCGCCCCTGGGCCGTGTCAACCAGGAACATGCGGCCGGGACGCAAGCGGCCCTTCGACTCGACTTCCTCGGGCGGAATCTCGAGCACGCCGGCTTCGGAGGCCATCACGACCAGCCCGCCCTTGGTCACCCAATAGCGGCTAGGCCGCAGCCCATTGCGGTCCAACACAGCGCCCATCAACGTGCCATCGGTGAAAGCCATCGAGGCTGGGCCGTCCCAGGGCTCGAGCAGGCAGGACTGATATTCATAGTACGCCTTCAAGTCGTCGGGCATGCTCTCGTGGTTCTGCCACGGCTCGGGCACGAGCATCGACATCGCCTCGGGCAACGATCGGCCCGTGAGCACGAGCAACTCGAGCGCGTTGTCGAACGTGGCCGAGTCGCTAGCACCGGCGATGCACACCGGGCAGATTTTCTTCAGATCGGCCCCATATTTTTCGCTTTGGAACATGCTCTCGCGGGCGTGCATCCAGTTGACGTTGCCGCGCAGCGTGTTGATCTCGCCGTTGTGGGCCATGTAGCGGAACGGATGGGCCAGGTCCCACGTCGGGAAGGTGTTGGTGCTATAGCGCTGATGCACCAGGGCCAAGGCCGACACATAACGCGGATCGGCCAGGTCGGCATAGAACCGCTCGACCTGATCGGCCAGCAGCAGGCCCTTGTAGATCATGACCCGGCTCGACAGGCTGGGGACGTAGCAGTATTGCTTTTGCGACAAATCGCTGGCGTCGATCTCGTTGGCGTGCAGCTTGCGAATGACGTACAGCTTCCATTCGAGCATGTCGGCGGGCGTTTGCGGGCCGCGGGCGATGAACATCTGACGGATCATCGGCTCGACATCGCGCGCGGTGCGGCCCAGCACGCTGTTGTCGATGGGCACATCGCGCCAACCCAGGAAAATCAAGCCTTCGGCGGCCGTGATGGCTTCGAAGCGCTCTTCGCAATGTCGCCGTTCGGCCTCATCGCGCGGCAGGAACATCGTGCCGATGCCATACTCGCCCGCGGCGGGCAGGGTGATGCCCAACTCGGCGGCCTTGGCGGCGAACAGTTCGTGCGGAATCTGTGTCAAGATTCCGGCGCCGTCGCCGGTCAGCGGATCGCAGCCGCAGGCGCCCCGGTGCGTGAGATTGACCAGAATCTCCAGGCCCGAGCGGACGATCTCGTGACTCTTCTCGCCGCGAATGTTGACGACGAATCCGACTCCGCAAGCGTCGTGCTCCATGGCCGGGTCATAAAGTCCCTGCTTCGGTGGCAGCCCGCGGTTTTTCTGAATGGGTTGCATGGCGTATTCCTTCGCTTCACTCATTTCGCTTGTACCTCGACCGGTCGCGCTGTTTCGCGGTGACCGTTACTCTTGGCACGGCCGTTTTCGTGCCCGTTGCCACTTTGCCCGACGTGATTGTCGTGCCCTATGTTACTGTCGTGCCCTATGTTACTGTCGTGCCCCTTGCCGTTGCCCGCATGGTCGCGGCCTCGCACCTCGGTCTCGCAGTGAGCGCGACTTGGGTCGGCGATCACGGTTTGTCCTTCGCTTTGCAGCAACTCGATGAACCGTCGCGTGGTGCCGCCCAGTTCCTTGCCGCGGCGATGGATGATGCCCAAGGGGCGCACCAGCTCGTCGGTGGCCAGGGGAACCGCGACCAGCGATCCGCCCTCGACCTCGCGCAACACGGTCGGCTCGGGCAGCAGGGCCACGCCGGCGTCGATCTCGATCGCGCGCTTGATGGTTTCGATGTTGTCGAACTCCATCGTCACGTGAACTTCCGCGTGGTGCAGTTGCAGCACGCGATCGATCTCGCGGCGAATGGTCAGATCGCTGTCGAAGCCGATGACCTTTTCGCCGGCCAGATCTTCGAAGGCCACGCGGCTGTAGCCGGCCAGCCGATGGCTGGGGGCACAGACCAGCACCATCGGTTCCTCGCGCCAGCCCATGGCCTCGACCGTTCGCGACGAGCGCGGATAGCTGACCAGTCCCAGGTCGGCGTGATCCTTTTCGACGGCTTCGTAGACGCGGTGCGGATGCTGATACTCGAGCCGCACGTTGGCTTTGGGATATTGGCTCAGGAACTTCTGCAGATAACGGCTCATGTGGTGCAGGCCGACCGAGTAGATCGAGACCACCCGAACGCGGCCCGACACTTCCTCGTGCAGCGTGCGCACCTGGTCTTCCAAGGCGTCGTAGCGCTGCACCAGTTTGCGACAGCCCTCGTAATAGGCCTCTCCCTCGGGCGTGAGCACGAACGGCCGCTTGGAGCGGTCGATCAACTTCACTCCCAGGCGGCGCTCCAGTTGATTGACGACCTGGCTGGCACCTGATTGTGAGATCCCGTTTTCGTCGGCGGCCCGCGAGAAGCTTCGCCAGCCGACGACATCGCAGAAGACCTTTAAGGATTTCAATTGCATGGCGGCTGATGAGAAATCTAAATAGAGTGCAAACGCAGAATTTGAATCGAACATATCACGGTAAGCGTCTCGGCCCTTGGCGTCAAGCAACTTTTTGCTGCCAGGCGATGGATTATTCTTTAGACGCGGCCGCCGATGGCAGGTTCGCCACAGTCCATAACTATTTGTTATAAAACAACTTACGTATATCAATCCCGGCTTTCCAGCGACTATCGGTATAAGTTTTGTTACTGCCGCGTAGCTCATGCAATCCGCCAGCATCGTTGCCAGCAAGGCGGGATCAAGCGGTTTTGGCCCCGTTTTGGCCTCTTTGCCCCGAGGGGATCGAATCCAGCGGCCCAGCGGCATTTGCTGATGAGGATCGGCCGGGGCCGGTACGTGGAGAGCGGAGGCTCAGGTCAGGGGACTTCGAGCCGCGAGCGAGCTTCCCTGGCGGCGTCCCCAAAACTGCCGTTCAGGTTGACGTTTACGCGGCTTTGGCCCGTGGAGAGGGATCGCTGCTGCAAACGACGCTGATCGCAGCGCGGGCCCGGGGGCGCTGCTTGAAAGGGATTTTGGTGTCCCTTATAGTGAAACTTTTCATCGGCTGCCGGAACACGCCAGGTTGTCTCTCACGCGTCTGCGACTGAACTCTTACCGCGGTCGTAGCGTATCGGACGATGAGTCTCGAACGGGGTTGCCGCGGCATCTTTTCGCGGCCGAGCCTTTGGGATGGTCAGCCCTGCAGTTTTGCCATTCGGCGCAGTCGGTGTGAATCGCTTTTGGATCCCCGTTGGCAGTCTGCCCGTTCAGGTGAGGAAGAGTCATGGCCGAGGTGATTGTCGAGACGCGCAACCTGTCCAAGGTCTACCGGGACTTTTGGGGTCGTCAAAAAGTCCGGGCGCTCAAGGCTCTCGACCTGGAGATTCGGCAGGGTGAGATTTTTGGCCTGCTGGGACCCAACGGATCGGGCAAAACCACCACGATTAAACTCCTGCTGGGCCTGCTGTTTCCCACCAGTGGCCAGGCCTTGGTCTTTGGCCGCGACGCCACGGATGTCTCGAAGAACGAACGGCTGGGCTACTTGCCCGAAGAATCGTATCTCTATCGGTTTCTCAATGCCGAGGAGACGCTCGATTTCTATGGCCGGCTGTTCGACATGCCCACGGCGGTGCGCAAGAAGCGGTCTGCCGAGTTGATCGACCTGGTGGGGCTGAACCTGGCCAAGCGGCGGCAATTGAAAGAATACTCCAAGGGCATGGCTCGGCGGCTTGGACTGGCGCAGGCGCTGATCAACGATCCGGAGCTGATCATGCTGGACGAGCCGACGAGCGGCTTGGATCCGATTGGCACGCGCGAGATGAAGGATTTGATCCTGAAGCTCAAGGCGCAAGGCAAGACCGTGTTGATGTGCAGCCACTTGTTGGCCGACGTGCAGGACGTCTGCGACCGGATCGCGATTCTGCACCAAGGTGAGCTCAAGGAACTGGGCCGCGTCGACAGCCTGCTCAAGGTGCGCGACGAAACGCAGATTCGCGCCAAGGGGCTCAGCGAATCGGCGCAAGCCGAAATTCGCTCGGTGATCGAGCGCCATCACGGCTCGGTTCTGACCATGGATAATCCGACCACTACGCTGGAGGAACTGTTTCTGTCCATCGTCCGCGACAGCGAAGCCCGGCCCGGACGTCGAGCGAAACAAGACAACTGAAGCCGAGTTCGTTCTTCGCGGTCAAGGTTTGACCTGGACACCCGCTGTCCGTGCCGCGAATCGGCTGCTAACAGACCACCCTTACCCAACGTTTTAGCGACTCATGGTCCTCGATTCCGACCCGGTAGCTTTCTCCAACTGGATCGTTCCGGCGCTGCTGTCGTTTCTGACGTCGGCCGCCACGCTGTGCGCCGTTGCGCTGGTGGGCGGCTATTTGATCTCGGCATTTCGCTATGGCCCCGTGGGTGGCGGCGACGTCATCTATCGTATGGTGCTCGGCGGGGTGCGCGACCTGATCGCGCTGTCGCCGCGACGCATCCTGGCGCTGGCCTGGTTGGCCGTGCAGGAGTCGCTGCGGCGCCGCGTGCTGGTGGGCTTCGGCATCTTTCTGCTCATCCTGTTGTTCGCCGGCTGGTTTCTGGACACCCAGTCCAACGATCCGGCCACGCTCTATCTGAGCTTCGTGCTCACGGCCACGACCTACCTGGTCCTGCTGATCGCTCTGTTTCTGAGCGCGTTCAGCCTGCCGGCTGACATCAAGAACCACACGATCTACACGATCGTCACCAAGCCGGTGCGCTCGGGCGAGATTGTGCTGGGCCGCATCGTGGGCTTTGCCGTGATCGGCACCGTGCTGTTAGCCGTGATGGGTCTGTTCAGCTACGTATTCGTGATCCGCGTCCTCAATCACACCCACGAGGTTGACGTCGCTTCGCTGCGCCCGGTGCCCAACGACCCGAATGGCGACCGCGCCGGCCGCACGTCATTGGCACAGAATCACCGCCATACGCTGAAGATTGGTCCCGACGGCACCGGAAGCACCGACATGGTGCAGGGCCATTTCCACGAAGTCACGGCACAGGAGTCGGGCGACAAGACCACGTATGTGGTCGGCCCGCCCCAGGGCCTGTTGACCGCTCGCGTGCCGGCCTATGGCGACCTGCGCTTCAAGGATCGGGCCGGCAAGGCCTCGGACCGTGGGATCAGTGTTGGTAAGGAGTGGAAATATCACAGCTACGTCGAAGGCGCCACGCTGGCCAAGGCCATCTGGACCTTTTCGGACATCACGCCCGAGCGCTTTCCTGATGGCCTGCCGGTCGAGATGACGATCCGCGTCTTCCGTTCCTACAAAGGGGACATCGAAAAGGGCATTCGCGGCAGCCTGGTGCTGAAGAATCCGCGCACCGGCCGGGCTAGCGACGAGAAATTCTTCATTGCCAAGGACTTTTACATCGACTTCCTCAAAATTCCGCGCAATCTCACGGATCCCACCGGCAAGCCATTGGACCTGTTCGACGACCTGGTGTCGGATGGGCAGGTGGAAGTGTGGATGCAGTGTCTCGACGCCTCGCAGTATCTGGGCGTGGCCAAGGGCGATCTCTACCTGCGTTCGCGCGACGCCTCGTTCACGCTCAACTTCATCAAGAGCTATCTGGGCATCTGGGTGCAGATGTTGCTGGTGACCAGCCTGGGCGTGATGTTCAGCACCTTCTTGAGCGGCCCGGTGGCGATGATGGCCACCTTGGCGAGCCTGGTGCTGGGCTTCAAGGCGCAGTTCGTCCTGGGGGTGGCCAAGGGGGCGATCGAAGGCGGCGGACCGGTCGAGTCCTTCATTCGTATCGTCAAGCAGCAGAACGTCACCACGCAGCTCGAGCCCGGGTTGACCACGACCGTGGTCAAGTGGGCCGATTCGGTCTTCATGAGCTTCATGACGGCGATCACGGGTCTGCTGCCGAATTTCAACCAGTTCAGCAACGTCAGTTACGTGGCCCATGGCTTTGACATTCCACCCGACGCGGTGTTGGTGCAGGTGTTCTCGGCCGCCGGCTATGTGATCGCGGCGCTAGCCATTGGATATTTGTTCTTGAGGACGCGCGAGGTCGCCCGATGAATCAACGTCAGCGCTTCATCCGCAAAATTGCCTATGCTTGCGCCATTGCCGCACTGCTGCTGCCGCTCTCCTGGCTCAGCCAGCCGGCGACGCAAGACGGCTCCAAGGGCGGGCTGCTCTCTCGCATGCGCCAGGAGTACAGCCTGAGCCAGGCCGACCTGGGCGAAATCGACCCGGCCAGCGAGACGATCAAGCTGGCCACGCTCGGCATGCGTGGCGTGGCGGCCAACATCTTGTGGGAGAAAGCCCACGAGTATCACAAGGAAGAAGATTGGGCTGGCCTGTCAGCCACGCTCGAACAGATCGCGCGCTTGCAGCCCAACTTCGTCAGCGTCTGGGTTTTCCAGGGCTGGAACCTTTCCTACAACATCTCGGTGGAGTTCGACGACTATCACGACCGTTATCATTGGGTGATCCGCGGCATCAACTTTCTCAAGGAAGGCACGCAGTACAATCGCGATGAGCCGCGATTGCTGACGGACATTGGCTGGACGATCGCGCACAAGATCGGCCGAGCCGACGAGCACGTGCAGTATCGCCGCTTGTTCCGCGACGACGACGAGTTCAACGGTTCGTTGCCTCGGTCGCAGCGCGACAATTGGCTGGTCGGACGCGAAGAGCTGCTGAAGGCCGAGCGCATCGTGGCTCGCGGCACCCCGCTCAAGGGCAAGAGCCCGCTCTTGTTCTATTCGCGGCCGCCGATGTGCCTGGTCAACTACGCTCAAACGATGGAAGAAGAGGGCACCTTTGGCGAAGTGGCCAAAAACGCTTGGAAAAAGGCGGGCGATAGCTGGGTCGAGTTTTCCAACCGCGACCTGCCAACGCAATACAACGTGCTCATTCGACTCAGCGAAAAAGAAGCGTATTCCAAGAAAGCCGACGAAGCCAAAGCCGAGTTGGACCGTCTGACCCCACCCGGATTGAGTGACAAGATTGCCGCCGAGAAACGGGCCGCGCTCAGCGACGAGGAGCGCGAGGCGTATGACACCCCCGCAGAACGTCGTACCAAGGAGCAAACGAACCTGGCGGCGGCCGTGGGCGAGAAGTTAATGGTGCACGCGATTGATATCGCTGACCGGATCACCGGTGACGATCATGCCGCCGCCTTCAAGGCGGCCGAAGACGGAGGCCAGGCCGACGCCATGGCCCGCGCGATCGACATCGAGCGTGACATCGTGAATTACAACTTCTGGATGCTCAAGTGCCAGATCGAGCCCGACGACGATACGCTGGGCGCGCGAAAGGCGATGTTCGACGGCGACCGGGCCTTCTCCCTGGGCAGACTCGAGGAGTGCTTCAAGGCCTATGACGAAGGGCTCAAGTTGTGGCGCAAGACGATCGACAAGTATCCCTCGCTGCTGAAAGATACGGAAGTGACCGAGGACTTGGTGATCTCGATTGGGCACTACCGCAGCATCCTGCACCAAATGGATCGCCAGTTTCCCACGCCGTTCGTGTTGCAAGACGTCCTCGATGCCGACGCCTTGCAAAAGGGCCCGCAGTTGCCGGCCGGTGAGGCTCCCGCGACGGGCACGGGCAAGGATAGCGCCGGCGCGCCCGAAAACGACCCCGCCAAAGCGGCTCCCTAGCGCCGGCCCGTTGGCAGCGCTGCGCTGGCAGCGGGGCCGCGTGGTGCGAGCCGGGCAACGTCGTTTATACGCCGTGTACGACGATGGTCTTCAGCTCAGTCATCTCGGCCACGGCGTATTTGGGGCCTTCCTTGCCAAAGCCGCTCTCTTTCAATCCGCCGTAAGGCATCAGGTCGGCGCGCCACTGCGGGCCCCAGTTGATGTGCAAGTTGCCGCTATCCACCTGACGGGCGAACTGCATGGCCCAGCCGATGTTTTCGGTGAAGATGCCCGCCGCCAGGCCATAGGGGGTGTCGTTGGCGATCCGAATGGCCTCTTCGATCGAGTCGGCTCGGGTCATGGCCACGGCCGGCCCGAACAGCTCCTGGCAACTGATGCGCATCCGCGGATCGACGTCGGCCACCAGCGTCGGCTGATAGAGCGTGCCGTGCCGCTGTCCGCCGGCCACGAGCCGCGCCCCCCCGGCGACAGCCTCGTTGACCCAGCTCTCGACGCGCTCGGCGTCCGTCTCGCGAATCATCGGTCCCATCTTCGTGCCAGGCTCGAGCTGGTTGCCGGCCGTGATGGCCTCGACGCGAGGTTTGAGCGCGTCGATCAGGTCGTGATAGACGCCCGATAGCGCGATCACGCGCTGCGTCGAGATGCAAACCTGACCCGCGTTGGCATAGCCGGTGATCGCCGTGGCTTCGGCCACTTTGTTCAGGTCGGCGTCGTTCATCACGATGATCGGACTGTTGGAGCCGAGCTCCATGGTCACCTTTTTCAGCCCGGCCACGCGACAGATGTGCTCGCCGACGTCGCGGCTGCCGGTGAAGCTGATCTTGCGCACGCGCGGGTCGGAGCACATCGCGTCGCCCAGGGTCCCGCCCGAGCCGGTCAGGCAGGAGATCGCCGTCGGCGGCAAGCCGGCTTCGAGCAGGATTTCGACCAGCGCCAAGGCCGACAGCGGCGTATCGCTGGCCGGTTTGAGGATCACGGCGTTGCCGGCCGCCAGGGCCGGACCCACCTTGTGGCAGACCAGATTGAGCGGAAAGTTGAACGGCGTGATTGCGGCCACGACCCCACAGGGCACGCGCAGCGTGAAACCCAGCTTGCCGGCGCCGCCGGGCGCGCCGTCGAGTGGCAGCACCTCGCCGGTGAGCCGCTTGGCTTCCTCGGCTGATAGCTCCAGCGTTTCGCGCGAGCGGCCGACCTCGGCAAGTCCCTCGGCCAACACCTTGCCTTCCTCGCTGCTGATCAGCCGGCCCAGCTTCTCGGTCCGCTGGCCGAGCAGGTCGGCTGCTTTGCGAAGTATCTGGGCCCGTTCATAACCGCTCAGGCGTCGCATTGCCAGGGCGCCCTCGACCGCTGCCGCCAAGGCACGCTCGACGTCACCGGCGTCGGCCCGCGGCACGGTGTCGATCACCGAGTTGTCGAAGGGATTGCGGACTTCAATCCGCGCGGACTTATCGATCCATTGGCCGGCCAGGAACATTTTCATCGGGCACGATCCTTTCGGTTTCAATTTCGCGTCACGCGGCCGCCATGTCGCCCGCATGCCGCCAGGCACTCCTTAAGGTTATGCCCCGCCGCCGATTGGTCAACGCGCGACCCAGAAACGACGGCACGGCGTGGCGCGGGCTGGTAAGTTGGCAAATCGCTTGAGCGGAGGTGTCGGCGCCGTTAAGCTGCGGAAATGACCACTCCCGAGCGCATTGTCTCGCTGATTTCCAGTGCGACCGAAATTCTGTACCTCCTCGGCGCCGGCGATCGGGTCGTGGGGGTCAGCCACGAGTGTGACTATCCGGCCGAAGTAGCGGGCCAGCCGCGATTGACGCGCTCGTTGGTCGAAGCGGCAGCGGCCAGCCGCGCCATTGATCAACAGGTTCACGAGCTGGCGGCCAGCCAATCGGCTCTCTACTCGATCGACGTCGAGCGGCTGGCGGCGCTGCGGCCTGATGTGATCCTCACCCAGTCGCAGTGCGACGTGTGCGCTGTGCGCTACGAAGACGTCGCCGCGGCCGTGCGCGACACGCCGGCGCTGGCCGACACCCGGATCGTGGCTCTGAATCCCCACACGATCGCCGACGTGTTCGACGACCTGATACAGGTCGGCCGAGCGATCGGCCGCGAGCAACAAGCATGGGCCGTTCGCGCGGCGCTCGAGGCGCGGGTGCGTGCCGTGCGCGAGAAAACGGCGGCGCTGCCGCGCGAGGCCCGACCGCGCGTGGCTTGTCTCGAGTGGATCGATCCGCCGATGCTGGCCGCCAACTGGACGCCCGAACTGGTGCAAATGGCCGGCGGCGAACCGGGACTGACCGTGCCGGGGGCGCATAGCGCCTATGCCAACTGGGAGCAGGTCGTGGCCTATGATCCACAGGTCGTCGTGATCATGCCCTGCGGATTCGATCTCGAGCGGTCGATCGTCGAGGCGCAGGTGCTGCCCGGGATGACCGGCTGGAATCGTCTGGCCGCGGTGCGCGAGCGGCGCGTTTATGCGGCCGACGGCAACGCGTACTTCAATCGCTCCGGTCCACGACTGGTCGACAGCCTCGAAATCCTCGCCCACCTGTTTCATCCGCGGTTATTCCGGTCTTCGCGGGCTGGTGGACAACAGGCATGGCGGCGGCTGGACACCCGCGGCAATGCGTTGGTGGGCATGGTCGAGTGAGCTGAGTTGTTTTGCCATCATCCCCTGGGGAGGCGCGTCCGACGATGTATCACGAAAAGTTTCTGGTTCCGTCGGACAAGAAGATCAAGCTCAGCCAGCATTCGACGGACGACACCGCGCCGTACAAGGCGAAGGCCGAAGCGGCCGAGAAACTGCAAGCCGACGTGGCACGATTGGCCGAGCTGCAAGCCAAGCTATGGGCCCAAAACACGCTGGGTCTGCTGATCCTGTTGCAGGGCATTGACGCGGCCGGCAAGGACGGCACGGTCAAGCACGTCATGTCGGGCGTCAACCCCTTGGGCTGCAACGTCCGCAACTTCAAGGTGCCGAGCGAGGAAGAGCTCGACCACGACTACATGTGGCGCTATGGACGTTTTCTGCCAGAGCGCGGCACGATTGGCATCTTCAATCGTTCGTACTTCGAGGAGGTGATCGTCCTCCGCGTCCATCCCGAATTGCTGGAGAAGGAACGCATTCCACGACCGGCGAAGCCGGACAAATTGTGGGCAAGTCGCTACCGCGAGATCAACAGCTTCGAACAGTACCTGGTCGACAACGGCATCCTGGTCCTGAAGTTCTTTCTGCACATCTCGAAGCAGGAGCAGAAAAATCGCTTCATGGCACGCCTCGAATCGCCCGAGAAGAACTGGAAGTTCTCCGAGGCCGACGTCCGGGAGCGGGCTTTCTGGGACGAATACACCGCGGCCTTCGAGGACATGCTGAGCAACACCAGCACCGCGCACGCCCCGTGGTACATCATTCCCTGCGATCACAAGTGGTTTGCGCACGCGGCCGTGGCCGACATCATCGTGCGCAAGCTGGACTCATTGAAGCTCGACTGGCCGAAGCTGAGCGGCAAGCAGTTCGAGGCCCTCGAGGCGGCGAAGAAATTACTGCTGGCAGAGAAGGGATGAAGGATGAAGGATGAAGGATGAAAACGAGGAAGGTGGCGGTGATTGAGGGGCTAAGTCGGAGGAGGTCGATGATGGTCGCGGAATGCGGGAAGCTGGTCGCCAGAGTTGCGTTGCTGTCGGCCGCGCTGTTGGTGATGATGCCGGGGGCGTGGGGGGCTGCTGACGCCGTTACGAGGGATCGGCCGAATATTGTTTGGATCATGGCGGATGATTTGGGCTATGGCGATCTGGGGTGCTATGGACAGTCGAGGATCAAGACGCCCCACATCGATCGGCTGGCGGCGGCGGGAATGCGGTTCACGCAGTGCTATGCCGGCTGCACGGTCTGCGCGCCGTCGCGGTGCGCGTTGATGACGGGGCGTCACACCGGGCACGCGCGAGTGCGATCGAACAGCCTGGTGCCGCTGGCGCCGGAGGACGTCACCGTGGCCGAAGTGCTCAAGGACGCGGGCTACGTGACTGGCATCATCGGCAAGTGGGGCTTGGGCGAGCCCGGCACGACCGGCCTGCCGAATCGGCAAGGCTTTGACGAATGGTTCGGCTATCTCAACCAGCATCACGCCCACAACTATTATCCCGATTACCTGTGGCGCAACGAGCAGCGGGTCGAACTCACGAACGTGGTCCAAGACAACGTCGCCACGCGGCGCGTCGAATACTCGGCCGATTTGTTCACGCGCGAGGCGCTCGATTTTCTCGATCGCCATGCCCAGGAGCGGTTCTTCCTTTACTTGCCGTTCACACTGCCGCATGCCAACAACGAAGCCGGCAAGCAGGGGATGGAAGTGCCCAGCGACGCCCCCTACTCGGCCGAGTCGTGGCCGCAGCCGCAAAAGAATCATGCGGCGATGATCACCTATCTCGATGTCCAAGTGGGCCGCGTGCTCGAGAAATTGGCCACGCTGGGGCTGGACGAGCGGACGATCGTCTTCTTTACCAGCGATAATGGCCCGCACCGTGAAGGGGGAGCCGACCCCGAGTTCTTTCACAGCTCGGGGCCGCTGCGCGGATTCAAGCGGGCGCTCTACGAGGGGGGCATTCGCGTGCCGATGATCGTGCGCTATCCGGGCAAGATCACGCAGGGCAGCACCAGCGACCAGGTGTGGGCTTTCTGGGACGTGCTGCCAACGCTGGCCGAAATGGCCGGAGCGGAGGTGCCCGAGGGATTGGACGGCATCTCGATGGTGCCTGCGTTGCTGGGAGAACGCGCTGCTGGCCGCGCGCAGGTCGACCATCTCTATTTGTATTGGGAATTTCCCGAACGTGGATTCGCTCAAGCCGTTCGGATGGGCCGCTGGAAGGCGGTGCGACAAAGCCCGGCGGCGCCTTGGGAAGTGTTTGATCTGTCAACCGACCCGGGCGAAACGCACGATGTGGCGCGCGAGCAGCGGGAGTTGGTGACGCGAGTCGAAGCGATCGCCGCCGGCGCCCACTCTGATTGACTGTTCGCTGTCGTCCGCGCGCGTCTAGGCCACGACGTAGCGAATCGGCGCGTCTTCCTCGCGCTGGAACTGCTCGAGGTTCGCGATGGTCAGCTTGCCATGCTGATATAAGTATTCCACGTGCGCGGCGACTTCTTCCAGCGCCAACAGCACGTGAAATCCGACCACGTGTATGTAGAGCTGCTTGGCAATCTCGTCGGTCGTCACCGGCGCGGGCGCCTCGCGGATCACGCCCAGAATCTTATCCAGCTTGCGATGGTGTCCGCGGTGAATCTCCTTGATCCGCTTGTAAATGTCGCGCATCGGCGCTTGGTGGCCACCCAAGCCGAGTTCGATGCCCTCGCAACGACCGACCTTTTCGAGCGATTCGAGATAGTGGCTCAAGCCCGTGTAGGGCATGATGCTCTCGGGCGCCTGGTGCGGCGAAATCTCGGGCAGCACGTGGTCGGCCGTCAGCATCACGTTGCCCAGGGTGATGCAAACCTGGCCAGGGCAATGGCCGGGCGCGTGTACGAATCGCAGGCCATCGAGCTGTTGGCCGTCGACCAGCGTGCGGACCGAAGGTAGGCTCTGCACGTTCTTCTTGGAGAACCCGTAAATGTCCATGAAGCCGGGCAGCAGGTCGTTGCCGACTCCGGCATCTTGTAGGAAACGGCGAAGCCCTCGCTTGGCCACGGCCACGCGCTCGTCGAAGGCGGTCAGAATGCGCGCGTCGAGTTCGTGAATCGCGATTTCCGCCTGTGGCGCCTGGGAATGCAGAAAGGTCAGGCCGCCGAAGTGATCGATGTGTCCATGGGTAATGATAATGCGTTCGATGTCGGCCAGCGTCACCGACTCGCCGAACTCATCGCGAACTTTTTCGAGGCCTGCCAGGAGTTGCTGATTGGCATGCCCAAGCCCACTGCCGGCGTCGACGATCGTGGGCACGCCGGCCTCGAGCAGCAGATAGATGTGCACCGTCAGCCCGGGGAAAGCGTCGCAGGTGATGCGATAAATGCGCGCGCCCGTGCTGGAGTCAAAGCGGCGCACTTCCGGGAGGTTCGGCTTTTCCAAACTCATGCGCAACTCGGTGGGCGGTGGGCAAGCCGCGCCGCGAAACAGGGGGGCGAATTGTTAGAGGGCGGGCAGCCAAGGACTGTGGACATCTTCGTGCGGTCGCCGCGCGGACTGTAACAGCGCGGTCAGCTCGCGCAACTGGGTTTCCGACAAATGGCCCAGTTGCCGCACGTGGCATTCGTGTACGCGATCATCCAACTCGGCCAACAGCGCGCGTCCGCTGTCGGTCAGCCCGATTAGCACCATGCGGCGATTATCGGCGGGCCGCTCGCGCTCGATCAGGCCGCGTTCTTCCAACTTGTCGAGCAACCGTGTGATGTCAGGAGCCCGAGAAACGAGCCGCGCGGCCAGGGCCAGGGTGGGCAGCTTCTTGTCGCCCTCGCCGCGTAACAATCGCAGGGCGTTGTACTGCTGCGGCGTCAACTCGTAGCGCAGGAAGAGCTCTTCCTCCAGCATGTGCAGCCGGTCGTACGTGCGCCACAGATTGAGAAACGCTTCCTGCTCGACCGAATCAAATCGTCGCGGCGTGTTGGCAGTGTGGTCCGAGGGCTGTTCGGCGGGGTTGCTCATGCCCCCATGCTAACGTGTCGTGCGGCGATAGCCAAACCCGAAGCGGACGCCGCGGCGCGCCCAGGAAAATCTAGGCAAACAACTCGCTCACCGGATGACCGCCATCGACGATTTTGATCGGCCGGCCGTTGGGGGCGATGTTTTCGGCCGCCGGATTGATGTGCAGGCTTTTGCAGAACGTCTGAAACAAATCGGCGACCAGCACCGGCCGGTCGGCCACTTCGCCACCACCCGCGTCGGTTTTGCCGATCACTTGTCCACCGCGAACTCCACCGCCGGCCAAGAGCACGTTGAAGGCCTTGGGGTAATGGTCGCGACCGGCACGCGGGTTGATCTTGGGCGTGCGGCCGAACTCGCCCATCCAGACGACCAGCGTCGAGTCGAGCAAGCCCCGCTGCTTCAAGTCAGTCAGCAGATAGCCCAGCGGCTGATCGACCTGGGCGGCCAGTTCCTTGGTGCGGGGGAAATTCTCGGCGTGGGTGTCCCAGCCATTAAGCGTCACTTCGACGCAGGTGATGCCGGTCTCGACCAGCCGGCGTGCCAGCAAGCAGCCCAGGCCAAACTGTCCCGAGCCATAACCCTCGCGCACGTGCGTGGGTTCATGGTCGAGGTCAAAGGCTTTCATCTGCGAGCTGAGGATCATCTTCGAGGCTTTTTGATAGAGCTTCTGATGCTCGGCCACTTCTTCATTGGCGGTCGCGCCCGCGGCCCCGGCTTCGAGCCGGCCCAGCAGATCGAGCCGACGGTGATAACGGGGCACGTCGGTTCCCGGCGCTGCATTGGTCGGCAGCTTTCCAGCCAGGGGCATCAGGAACGGATCGTACTCGATGCCCAGGATTCCGCCTCCGCCGCCGTTCTGCAAATTGCCGCCGATGCGCACGAACGCCGGCAAGTCCAGCTCGCCGTGCGGCAACTGCTGCGCCGCGATGGCGCCGAACGACGGATACTTGACGCTGGCCGTCGGCAGGTAGCCGGTGTGCATGAGGTACGTGGCCCGCGGATGGCTGCCTTCCTTGCTGGTCATGGAGCGCACGATCGCGGCCTCGTGCATCATGGCCGCCACGTGCGGATAGTGCTCGCTGACTTCGATGCCGGGCACCGCAGTGCTGATGGCCTTGGTCTCGCCGCCGTTGGCATGATGCGGTTTGGGGCTGAAGGTCTCGAAATGGCTCGGACCGCCTTGCATCCACAACAGGATGCAGGCCATACCCTGTTTGCGCAGTTGCGAGGCCTCGAGCGCCACCAGGTCGCGCCAGCTCAGCGTGCCGGCTGCCAGGCTGGCCGCGGTGATGCCGCGCAAGAAATCGCGCCGCCCCACAATTCCGCCACGGCCGAGATTCACGTCGACTTGATGCCGCAAATGGAAAGTCATGCCAGGCCTCCGCGCCCGTGATGCGTGTCGAGAGGTCGTAGAAAGTTTAGTGCCGGTTCAGAAACTCGGTCGAATTGAGCAGCGCCCACAAAATGTCTTCGAAGGCTTCGGCCCGGTTGCCGACGCTTTGCACGTGCTCGAGGCAGGTCTTGATCTCGCCATCGTTGGCGTCGCGCCCCACGCTGCGCAGATAGAGATCCTCGACGACCCCCTTGTCGTCCTTCGTTTCGGCCAGCAGTCGGCCCAAGGAAGTTGAGGGCTGTCGCCCGTTCAGCGCCCGATTGAGCGCTGGGCCATTCATCAAGAACAAGGCCTGCGGAATCGAGCCGGCGACTTCGTCGCGGCGTGTGCTGGGATCGTAGCCAAACGTCTGATTCATCTGGCCGCGTGGACCGGCGAACGCGCCGCGCGGTTTTCCCTTGGCGTCCGGCGGCAGAGTCTCGTCGAGCTCCAGCACCTCGGCCAGCGAGTTGAACAACTGATCGCCCCGCAGTCGCTGCGAGCAACTGGCCGCGAACGGCGCTTGCTCGGCTTCATAGCGCGTGCGGCTTTGGCGCTGATAGGCTTCGGTCGCGGTGATTGTCCGCATCAGCCACTTGACGTTGTAGTGCTCGCCGGCGAAATGCTCGGCCAGATAGTCGAGCGTGTGCGGAGCGCTGCACGTGCGATCGGGCCCGATGTCGTCGACGGGCTCATAGAAGCCCCGTCCGACCAATTCGGACCACATGCGGTTCACGAACGCCGTGGCAAACCAATGATCCCGGCCGCTGGTGATCCAATCGGCGATCGTCTCGCGCCGGTCGTGGTCCGAAGCGCCGGTTTGCAGATGTTGCCCGGTGACGAAAAAGACGGGCTTCATCACCTTGCCTTCTTGTTCCGGGTGCTTCAGGTCGGGCATGTGGTGCTCAAGGTTGCCCCGCTTCGGCTTCTTGTCGTCTTTCTTCCCTTTGGGGCGATCCATTGAAACGACTTCGAACGAGCGGTCCTCGCCCTTCTTGAGCGGTCGCACGGCAATGCGTGGGAAGAACGCGGCCAGCTCGTGAAACTGCTCGCGCTTCCAGCGATCGGTCGGGTGGTTGTGGCATTGAGCGCATTGGATCTGGATGCCCAGGAAGATGCGCGAGATTTCGGCGGTCGTGTCTTCAGCATTGGCCATCTGAGCCATGATCAGGGCCGTGGCTCCGTGCTCGCGGACGTCTCCCTTGGCGGTGATGAATTGCCGCGCGATCTTGTCCCAGTGCGGATCCTTGTTGAATGCATCGGAGAGCATCTTCACGGCGGCCGGCGCGGCCAGCAGGGCGCGGTCCTCGGAGCGGCGATAAAAAATCACGTCCCGCCAGTAGCGGGCCCAGTTTTCGCCGAACTGCGGATTCGCCAACAATCGCTCGACGGCCTGGCCGCGCTTGTTGGGTGCCGAATCCAGAACAAACGTGGTGATCTCTTCGGGCGACGGCGAGTGACCCACCAGGTCGAGCGTCGCACGCCGCAAAAACGTCTGGTCGTCGGCCCGGGGCAGCGGATCGTGCGGAGTTCCCTCGGAGCCGCCGAACATCTCCTTGGCCAGATGCTGGTCGACCTGCCTGGCAGCTTCGTGAGCATCGAGACCCCAAGCGACCGATCGGCCGGCCAACATCGGTGCCAAGAAGACCACGGCCATTCCGGCGGTTTGCCACCGGGCCGAACCGCGGGTGACGGACTTAAGCATCATCTGGAAAACCCTTTAAAGGCCTTGAATCGCCGCTGTGCATTGAACACCGCACGGGGCCGCCGAGTTTCGCGGTCCGATCCGACTCGAGATGGCCCAACCCTGAGCGTTGGAAAGAAGCCCGCCAAGGGGGCGATTTTGCCACATCGGCGGCTCAACCTGGTGACATTCGGCAACATTTTCGCGGGCCCTCCCGAGCGGGATGCCATGGCACGAAATGTGTTCCATGATTGAGTTTAGCATAATCCTGCTGCCCTCAATTGATCGGTCATTCTTTGCTGCCCACGGTCCGCGAAATCAACGAAATTGGCGAATTGGCCGCTCTGCGGGGAGCCTGGACGGCGCTGTTGGCCGAAACGCCAGGGGCTTCGTTCTTCCAGTCCCTCGATTGGCTCGAATCCTACTGGAGCCATTTTGGCGCCAGCCAACGCTTGCGCGTGTTGGTGGTGCAGGCAGGCGATCAACCCCTGGGCTTCTTGCCCTTGGTGATTCGCACCCGGGGGCGCATGGGACTTCTGCGCGTGCTCACCTATCCGCTTGACGATTGGGGAAGCTTTTACGGACCCATTGGGGCCGACGCGAGCGTCATCCTGCAGGCCGGGCTCGACCACGTTCGCCGCACCGAGCGCGACTGGGACTTGATCGAGCTGCCCTGGGTGGACGCCGTGGGCAGCGATCGGGGTCGCACGCGGCAAGCCATGCACGACGCCGGCTTGGGCGCCTTCGTCGAACGCGGACAAGACATCGCGCTGGTGGATCTCGCCGGCAGCGGCGATTGGCAGGGCTATTGGTCGTCGCGCACCAGCCGTTGGCGCAACAACGTGCGCCGCTCCGAGAAGAAACTTGCTCAACACGGCGAAGTGAGCTACCTGCGCTTTCGGCCGATCGAGGGCGAAGCTCAGGATCCGCACTGGGACCTGTACGACGAGTGCGAACGGATCGCCGCTGCCAGTTGGCAGGGTTCCTCGAGCACGGGCACAACGCTATCGCACGCCGAGATTCGGCCGTTCTTGCGAGACTGTCACCAGCGGGCAGCGGCCGTCGGTGCGGTGGACTTGAACCTGCTCTCGGTCGACGGTCGGGCCGTGGCGTTCAACTATGCCTACCATTATGCGGGCTATGTGTTCGGTCTGCGAACGGGATACGATGCCACGGCCGGGTGCCAAGGGGCCGGCTCGGTGCTGCAAGCCCGCATGATTGAAGACTGCTTCGCGCGGGGCGATCGCGCCTACGATCTCGGTCCTGGCTATGCCGAGTGCAAGCGTTATTGGCAGACGGAGATCCGCTTTGGCTATCGGTACACGCACTTTCCCAGCCATGTGCCGATCGCCCAATTGGTGCGTGCCAAGCGTAGCATGCGACGCCTGCTCAGGGGTCGCCGTCTCACGGTGGTCGGCAGCACGAGCTCCTGACCCCGTCGAGCCATTCGAATGCGGCGCGCATACGAAATCAAAGAGCCAGCCGGGGCCAAATAACGGCCCTGACTGGCTCTTTGTGATTTTCGTGCGATCGACCGAGGTTCGCTCTCAGTCGTCGACGCGCGACGTGCGATAGTATCGCCGCCGGCCAAAGGACGGGGCGCGGGTTTCGCCCGGTGCGCCATGATCGCCTTCGACGAAGTATTTTCCGCCCAGTAGGCGGTAGAAGAACAGCAGCACGAAAGCGCCCAACGTGGCGACGACGAAGCCCATCGGCGTGATCGGCGAGACGCGTTGGCCATTCGAGAGATACATGAGGACGCTGCAGCCGATCACGGCGCCGCCGATGCCCATCAAGAGCGTGGCCACGGCGCCGCCCGGATCGCGGCCGGGCATGATGGCCTTGGCCATCAGTCCGACCAGCGTGCCAAAGCCAACCCACACCAGGATGTCGTTGGCCCATTGCTGAGCGGTTGCGGAAAGCTCCAGATTCATGATTGGATCCTTCGGGTGACTAGATTGAAGGTTAAAAATTCCCCCGGCTGCTGACGTTCGAGGTGCGCTTGGTGAAGCGCGTGCAACATCTCAAACGTCAGCCGCCGAGGGCGTCGTCCCCCCAACATCCACGCACCGGGTAACCCGCCAGCAGCCCCCGAGGAAGTCGCTGCAAGTTCGCCCATTCTTCGTGGATGCTCGACGAAAATCCAAAGCAACACGACGGGCGACGTTGGTCAGCCAGCCTTGATTGCTTCTTCGTGGGGCAATCTATCGTTCCGTCTCTTCCTTGGTTTCCTTGAAGGCTTTTTGAGCCGCCGCCTCGCGAGCCAACTTGAATTCAGGTCCCGGGGGGAAGTATTGAATGTCGTCCAACTGGTAATGCGCGCTGGGCAGCGTTTGGCCGCCGACGTCCACCTGGCAACCGGTCAGGCCCAAGGCCGTGCAAAGGCCCAGGCCGCTCAACGTCCGTCGCCAGGGATGTCCTTGCTCGCTGGTTCGCCGCATCACGCTGATCTCCTAAAGCGGACCGTTGGCCGGTGCCCCAACAGTCGAGGTCGACACCGGCAAACTCCTTGCGTTCGATACAATCCGCACCACCGTTATCGGCCTGGTCATTCGACCGACTTTCGCTTGATTGGAAAAGTTCTCGAAAAATGCCCAATTCCTCAGTTGGAGCGCGGCCCACGCGCCGGCCGATTGCTGCTAGCAGTCCATCTTGCGGAGCTTCGCTCAGGCTGGGAAAATTAGGTATGATGAGAGTCGCGTCGTTGCCCGGCCCTGCGGGCCTGAGCGAAGCGCGACTCTGGGACAGAGAATGCTTGCGAAAATTTCGCGCGCCCCTGCGCGGGAGACCCGTCAGATGCCCTGTGGCCCCATGAGCCGCGGCTGCTGGACTCTTGCGACCGCCAGCCTGGCGATCGTGACCGCGCTGGCACTGGCGCCGGCGGCCCGGGGGCAATTCGGCGACAGCGTGCCCTCGCGCATCTATTTCACGGGCTGCACCACCTACTACGACGGCGACTATCGCGACTCGCTGGCCACGTTTCAGGCCGCGAGCCGCTCGGGCATCAAGAACGCCCAAAGCCTGTGGATCGATTCGATCTGTTACTACACGATGGCCGGCGAGAGCTACTATCAGCTCGGCCAATATCCGGCGGCGCTGCAGAGCTATAACACGGCGCTGAAGCTCTATCTGACCTACTCGAATTGGATGATGCGCGTGCAGTTTCCGCCGGTCATGGGGCCAGCCACAGTGGGCGTGCTGCGCGCCGCCCCCTGGGGCCAAAGCCGCCGCGGGTCGCGCGTGGGAAACTTTCCCGATACGTTCGGCATGAGCCAGGGACAGGTCGATCAGTCGGCCGTCGTCTTCGGCGGCGGCGGAGTCGTGCAAAGTCCCGTCATCTTTCCCGTACACGTGGCCGAAATTGTGCGCTGCACCAGCCTGGCCATTCGGCGTCGCAAGGAACTGCTGGGCCCGTTGTGCAAGCACGATCCCTTGACCAACGACCTGGTCGAATCGCTGTCGCGGCGCCCCGGTCCGCCGAATCATTGGAGTCAGGCTTGGATCAACGTGCAGTTGGGCTGTGCCTATGCGGCCGCCGGCAATGTCGCGCAAGCCACGACCACGCTGCAACAGGCGCTCGTCGTCAGCGGCGAATTCGACCATCCGTTGACCAGCACCGCGCTGGCGGAACTGGGGCAGCTGTCGTTGGAAGTCGGTGACTATGCGGCCGCCTCGCGCTACTTCGAGGAAGCCAGCTACGCCTGCGTCAATTTTCCGAATCCGGGCATCCTCGAGGAATCGTTTCGATTCGGATTGCTGGCCCACTTGCTGTTGAATCAGAAGACACCCTATCCGCCGCTGGTGCCGGCCATGGCCTGGGCCAAGGCGGCGGGGCTGCGGCAGTTGCAAGCCTCGCTGCTGCTGTCGGGCGCCGAGAATATGACGACGCTGGGCGACACGGGGCAGGCCACCAGCTTGTTGACGGGCGTCCGCTCGTTGATCGGCCGTAGCGATCTGGGCATCAGCCAACTGGGCGCGCGGATGAATCATCTCACGGCGGTCGCATCGTATCAGGCGGGTAACGTCGGAGCCGGCGACCAGGCGCTCGCCGCGGCACTCTCGTTTCAACAGCAGGGCTCGCTGTGGATGTTTCAAATCGGGCTGGCCGACACCCGTTACCTCCAAGGCGACTATAGCGATCGGGTGGGGCTGATGCTCTACGACGCCTTGTTGCGCGATCCGGCACCGGTCGACTGGTTGAGCAATCCGCTGGAATGTCTCTCCGTCTTGTCGATTCCTCACGGCGTGGTCTTCGAGCACTGGTTCGAAGGCGTGATGAAGCACGGCAAGGAGCAGGATCTGGCGCTCGAGATTGCCGATCGTACTCGCCGCCATCGCTTTTTCAGCACGCTGCCCATGGGCGGGCGACTGCTGGCCTTGCGTTGGATTCTGGAGGGGCCGCCCGAAATTGTCGGCGACAAGGGACTCTTGCAGCGGCAGGATCTGTTGTTGCGCTATCCGAAATATCACGAGTTGGCGCAGCAAGCGGCCACGATACGCACGGGCCTGGCCGCGAAGCCGCCGGTGGCTGCCGACGTGGCGGCGCGGCGCGACCAGTCGGCCGAGCTGGCTCGACTGGCCGAGATCAGCGAGAGCCAGGAAGTCATCCTGCGCGAGATTGCCGTGCGCCGCGAGCCGGCCGAGATGGTCTTTCCGCCTCTGCGCAAAACCCGCGATGTTCAACACGCCATGCGCGAGGGACAGGTGCTGCTGGCCTTTTTTGCCACGGACCATAATCTGTACGCGTTCCTGTACTCGAGCGAAAAGTATGCCGCCTGGCACATCCATTCGCCGGCCATGCTGCAAAAACAGATTGCCACGTTGCTGCGCGAGATGGGCAATTTCGACGCCAACCACGAGCTGGCGCCCACCGACCTGGCCAAGGGTTCCTGGCGCGCTACGGCTGCCAAGGTGATGAGTCTGCTGTTGGAAAAATCGAACGTCGATCTGGCCGGAAATTTCGAAGAGCTGGTGATCGTGCCTGATGCGGGGCTGTGGTATTTGCCGTTCGAGGCCCTGCGCATCGGCAAGGGCGAGCAAGACCGGCCGATGATTTCGCAGATCCAAGTGCGCTATGCGCCGACCGTGGGACTGGCGGTGCCGTCCGGTCGGCCTGCCAAGGCGCGCACGAACGTCGGCGTGATGCTCGGCAAGCTTTGGCCTCACGATGACGAAGGCACGGTGACTTCGGCGTTCGAGGAAATCGGTCGTTCGGTCGGCGGCGCCGTCGAACTGCCCAAGACCCTGCCCGTCTCGACCGCGATCTATCGCCATCTATTCGACGGCTTGATCGTCTTGGACGACGTGCCCGGCGGCGACGATCCTTATGCCTGGTTGCCGGCGCCCATGGATCGCGGAAAAAACGGTGGTTCGTTGGCTCAGTGGCTGGCGCTGCCTTTCGGCGGTCCCGACGTGCTGCTGCTGCCGGGCTTTCATACCGCGGCCGAGAATGGATTGCGCCGTGGCCAGCCCACGGGGAGCGAAATGTTTCTGTCGTTGTGTGGCCTGCTGTCGACCGGCACACGCACGGTCCTGATCAGCCGCTGGCGCACCGGCGGCCAGACGAGCCTGGGGCTGGTGCGAGAGTTTGCCCAGGAGCTGCCGCACGTCAGCCCCGCGCAGGCCTGGCAGCGCAGCGTGCAGGTCGCCATCAATACCCAACTGGAACCCGAGCGCGAGCCGCGCTTGAAAAAGGCGCCGCCCGGCACCGAGTTCGCCAACGCCGATCATCCGTTCTTCTGGGCCGGCTACATGCTGGTCGACTCGGGAGTCGGCAATCCAGGTCGCGACAAGGCCGGAGGCAAGCACGTGATCCAGGCCAACCCGCCGGCGGCGCCGCTGCCGCCCAGGCCCCTGGTCGATGTTCCCGGTCCGATGGCCGACCCGCCCGCCAAGCCGGCCAAAAAGTCCAAGGTCCCACCGCGCACCCCCGCGAAAAAGTCCGCGCCCCGCCAAAAGCCCCTGCCACCGGCCACGGACGAGTGAGCCGAATCGCTCAGGGCCGGGCGGAGCTCCGTCTGCTGCCGGCCTGCAAACAACGTCAGGCAAGGCAGTTGTGCCCCTTGGCGCGCCCGACACCCGTGGCATCCGCTCGCCCTGCGCGAGCAAATACCGCGGCCTGCTGCCATTCTTCCGAAAATTGGCCAAGGTGCGCAGGAGGTGATTTCCTATAATTCACCGGGTTGTAGAATCTGCATCCGTCTCGGGAGCCGCAGGCGGCCGGCCCGGGTGGACAGAGCAAAGGGGTGGCGATCGTGCACGGAGTCGCGATTGCCGTGCAGCCGCGTTTTTTCAGGAAAGAGTTTGAGGATGATTGAGCGAATGGATTGGTCCGCCGAGGGAATTACGGTTGGCGAAGTCTGGCGCAATGCGCCCGTAGCGGTGTTGTACGAACATGCGATCGTCCACGACGGCGATCAGATCACCTCGAGCGGCGCTTTGGCGGCTTCGTCGGGCGAGAAGACCGGACGCAGCCCGCGCGACAAGCGGATCGTGGACAACCCCGCCAGCGCCGCGGACATCTGGTGGGGTGACATCAACATGCGGCTGGCCGAGAAATCGTTTCTAGCCATCCGGCGGCAGGCGCTCGATTTTCTCAACAGCCGGCAGCGGCTGTACGTCGTCGACGGATTCGCGGGTTGGGACGGGCGGCGGCATTTGAAGGTGCGCGTGATCTGCGCGCGTCCGTATCACGCGTTGTTCATGCACAACATGCTGATCCGTCCGACCGCGGCGCAATTGGCCGATTTCGGCCAGCCCGACTACGTGATCTATAACGCCGGCCAGGCCGCGGCCGACACGACGACGCCGGGCATGACGTCGCCCACTAGCATCAGCATCAGCTTCGAGCGCGGCGAGTTCGTGATCCTGGGCACCGAGTATGCCGGCGAAATGAAGAAGGGCGTCTTCACGCTCATGAATTACCTGATGCCGCGGCAGGACGTGCTGAGCATGCACTGTTCGGCCAACGAGGGCCCCAGCGGCGACGTCTCGCTATTCTTTGGTCTGTCGGGCACCGGCAAGACCACGCTCTCGGCCGATACGTCGCGCCGCTTGATCGGCGACGACGAACATTGCTGGAGCGATGACGGCATTTTCAACATTGAGGGGGGCTGCTATGCCAAGTGCATCCACCTCTCGGCTGCCAAGGAACCCGAAATCTATTCCGCGATTCGCTATGGCACGGTGTTGGAAAATACCGTGGTCGACGCGCACACGCGCGCAGTCGATTACGATGACAATCGGCTGAGCGACAACACGCGGGCTTCGTACCCGATCGAATTCATTCCCAACGCCCAGATACCCTGCGTGGGCGACCATCCGCAGAACATCATCTTCTTGACCTGCGACGCGTTTGGCGTGCTGCCGCCGGTGAGTCGGCTCACGCGCGAGCAGGCGATGTATCACTTTATCAGCGGCTACACGGCCAAGGTTGCCGGCACCGAAGTCGGCGTGGTCGAGCCACAGGCCACGTTCTCGGCCTGCTTTGGCGCCGCCTTCCTGGTGTGGCATCCCACGAAGTATGCCGAGATGCTCGCCGAGCGACTGCAGGCGCACGGCGCGCAAGCCTGGCTGGTCAACACCGGTTGGTCGGGGGGCGCCTACGGCAAGGGCCACCGCATCAACCTGGCCCACACGCGGGCGATCATTGACGCGATTCACTCGGGCGAACTGGTCGACACGCCCACGGCCGAGGACGCCGCGTTTGGGCTGGCGATTCCGGAACACGTGCGGGGAGTCGACCCGGCGATCTTGCGGCCGGCGAATGCCTGGAGCGATCCGGCCGCCTATCGGCGCACGGCGGCCAAGCTGGCCGCGCTGTTTCACCAGAACTTCCGGCAGTATGCCGAGGCGGCCAATCCGGCCACTGCCGCGGCGGGCCCGCGCGCGGCAGCGACCGTGAACTCGTGAGAGCTGCCGCGCCGTGGGCGCACAACTTCGGCGCTCGAGGGTTGCCTGGAAAGTTGATTCACACGCACTGGCACGGATTTGCCGTACCGACGTGTGTTTACATGGCCGCGTCGCCGGTCTCGCCCGTGCGGATGCGAACCACGCTCGCCAGTTCGCTGACAAAAATCTTGCCATCGCCAACCTGACCGGTGCGGGCCGAGTTGATGATCGCTTCGATCACGGCTTGAGCCGAGCTGTCGGGAACGACGACTTCGATCTTGGACTTGGGAATGAATTCGACGGCGTATTCCGTGCCGCGATACGTTTCCAGGTGCCCCTTCTGACGACCGAAACCGCGCACATCGGTCACGGTCATACCTTGTACTCCCTTGGCATTCAGGGCGTCCTTGACCTCTTCCACCTTGAAATGACGGACAATCGCTTCAATCTTCTTCATGTTCTTCGATTCCTTACTGAAAAGTAGCGCTCAAGGACGTCTCTCGCCGGATGCAAATTCATCGGCCGCCTGAGCCGCTCGATCAAGGTGCCTGAGCGCCGCAGCGCTCTCCTTGACCAGATCCGTAATTCCGATAACTGCGCGGTCCGTCTAGGTTTATTTCTACTGTATCGCGTGCGGATTTCAAGAGCGATTCGTCCGGGCCGGCGGCTGCAAAAGGCCCCTTAGGGCCTAAATCTCGGCATTCGGGCCTGATTTTGTTCCCCGCCCGTCGCGCGCGTCTGGGCGGCTGGCGAACCGAAAAACGGCCGTTCATCCGCACTCCCCATCGATCGTGGATGCGGGTTTTACTTGGTCTATACTGGGGGGCAGCCGCGCCGCCGTCGGCCGCGGCGCCTGTCAGAAAACTGCCCCCTGGCAACGCTGCTCGGCGGCCCTCTGCGGTGTGTCCAGATTCCCGCCACGAGAGTGAGCCGAACATTCGCATGAGGATCTTAGTGTCACGGATGGCCGGCCTGATGAAACGGCCACGCGAGCGCGGCAGTTGGGCGATAGTTTTGGATAGCGCGCCCAGGGCCCTGGTCATCTTGTGTGCCGCGATTGGCTTGGGTGTCCTGCCAACTCGCGCGGCCGCCTGGTCCGATGTGGCTGGGGATGCCGCCGAGGAGTCGGAAGATGACGCCGAGAGTCCCTTTCAAAACGGCCTGATCGCGCGCTTCACGGGCGTCGATGGCGTGCCGCATGTTCGGCTCGAGGATGAGGTCTCCTTGGCCGGAGCGCCGCCCGATCGCCGGTTGCCGCCCGGGGGGTGGTCGGTTCAGTTCAGCGGACATTTGCAGGTTCAAGCCTCGGGCACCTACCGCTTGCGGGGCTTCGGGTCCGGTGCGGTTCGTCTCGAGCTCAACGGCAAGGTGCTGCTCGACGCGTCGACCAAGGCACCGGCTTGGCTCGATGCCGAAGCCATTGAGCTGCCCTTCGGCTATCACCCGTTGGTGGTCGACTATCGTCCGCCCGACGACGGTTCGGGACGGCTGGCGTTGTACTGGGAAGGACCGCAGTTTGCGCTCGAGCCGCTGGCCGGCCGTTGGCTGTATCACGCGACGCGCGAGACCCCCTCGACGGCGTTCGAAGATGGCGAGCGGCTGGTTCGGGCGTTGCGATGCGCGGCGTGCCACGAGATTGCCGGCGAAGTGGCGCCTCTGCCCGCGCCGGCCCTGAACACGATGGCTGGCAACCTGGGCCGCGCCTGGCTCATCGATTGGCTTGCGCAACGAACCCCGGACCACCGGGAATCCGTGGATCTGGCAGTGGCTTCAAGACGGATGCCCCATTTTTCTTTCGAGCAGTCCGAGGCCAACGCAATCGCCGACTATTTGTTTGCCAATTCAGAGCCGCTGCCTCCGGCCAAGGAGGTCAACCCGGGGGAACCCGCGGTCAAGGAGAAGAAGAAGGACAAAAAATCCCAGGCCGCGCCGATCGGAGTTCCGCCGGTGCCGAATCGCGAGGCAGGAGCGACGCTGTTTCGCAGTCTGGGCTGCCTGGCCTGCCATCGCGTGGGCGAGTTGGGCACCGACAACCTGTTCGGCGGCGGCAACCTGGACCGCGTGGCCGAGAAACGACCGGCCGGTTACTTCGTGGGATGGCTGGCCGACCCAGCGCGGCTGAATCGCAATCATCGGATGCCCGTTTTTACGCTCAATCCGTTCGAGCTGGAAAGCCTGGCGCTCTATCTGCAATCCTTGGGCGACAAGCCGGCCGCAGTCGACAACGGTCCGACATCCCGGGCCGAAGAGGGGCGCGAGCTGGTTGAGCAGGCCCGCTGCTCGGCCTGCCATGATCTGCCAAAAAGGGGCGAAATCGCGCAGGGACGCCCCTTGCGCAAGCTCGATTTGGCCGCCCTGCTTGGACGATCGAATTGCTTGTTCGAGCCTGACGCGGCTGCTCGCCGACCCGGTTATCGGCTGTCGCAGCCGTTGCGCGAAGCGGTGACGGTGTTTCTCAGCGAGAATCGTTCCGGCGCTACCGAAGCACTCAGTGGCAAGGCATTGCTGGCCCAGCACAGTTGTCTGTCGTGCCATGCGCGCGGCCGCGCTCGGGGATCAAACCGCTCGTGATTGGCTTGCCGAATCGTCAAAACGTGCTGTTCGATCTCGTGCAAAATGGCCAGTCGCGGCAGCCGGTTGCCAAGGGACAATACCTCACCGAGTTCGACCGCTTCGCTCACGCAGGGCAGGAGCTCGAGTTTGAGCATCGCTTGCACTTCGCTCGCGACGGCCATGAACATCCGCTGCACGTCGTTCAGCGTTTCGCGCCCTTGAGTGCCACATTGGATGGCGCGGGTTTTTCGCGCCGTGTCGAGATCAGCGAGTTGCCTGACGAGACAGTCGCGGAGTTCGTCGTCCTGAGCGGGGACGTGACGCTTACTGCCGACCGACTCGTGGCCACGCTCGCCGGACGGGGCGGGCGCGTGCAGGTCGCGTTGCGATTGCCCGGCGAAGCAAAGCTGACCAAGACGGCAGGGGGGGCGGTGCTGAATTTGCGCGGCGATGCGGCGGGGACGGCGGTCTGCGAATTGGAGTATCGGGCCGACGTGGCGGTCGACCAGTTCGCGCCGCGGCCCGCGGCCGATCGCAGCCTGGAGCGAGCGGTGCTGGACGTGGTGCCGGGCTTCGAAGCCGTGCGGCTGCCGGTGACCAATCAGGCCATGCCCACCGGTCTGGCCTGGCGTGGCGATGGCACGCTGGTCGTCTCTTCGCTCGAGGGCCGAGTGTGGCTGGGTCACGACGACGATGGCGACGGGCTGGAGGATCGGCTGGTGCCGTTCAGCGACGATCTGGCCGCGCCTTTCGGTGTGGCGACCACGGGCGAGTCGATCGACGTGATCAACAAGTACGGCCTGTTGCGGCTCAGCGATGACGACCGCGACGGCCACGCCGATCGGACCGAGCTGCTTGCCAGCGGCTGGGGACACACGACCGACTATCACGATTGGGCGATTGGTCTGCCGCGCGACTCGGAGGGCAACTATTACATCTCGCTCGCCTGCCAGCAAGATGCACGCTCCGCGGTGGCCGCCACCTGGCGCGGCTCCGTACTCAAGCTGGTTCCTCGCGCGCCCAGCAACGACGATCCGCGGCGCTTCGAGGCCGAACCACTCTGTGGCGGGTTGCGATTCGCACAGGGTATCGCGCTGTCGCGCTCCAACGATTTATTCGTCACAGACAATCAAGGAAACTACACGCCATTCAACGAGCTGAACCACGTCGTGCGCGGCGCTCGTTATGGCTTTCTCAATCGCCTGGAGAGCGATCGAGGACTAAACCCGCCGCATCGCTCCGCCGCGGTCGAGATACCACATCTCTGGACACGCAGCGTGAACGGGATTTGTTTTTTGGACACGCCCCCGGTGGTGCGCGAGCGATTGGGGCACGAGCTGTATGGTCCGCTGGCCGGGCAGATGGTCGGCTGCGAATACGACACCCGGCGGCTGGTGCGGATGAGCTTGGAGCGCGTCGGGGGCGACTTTCAAGGCGCGGTCTATCCGCTCTCAATCGAGCCATCCGCGGGCGCCGAGACGTTCGAGGGCCCGCTGGTGTGCCAGGTCGCGCCCAACGGCGACTTGTATATTGGCAACATTCGCGACAGCGGCTGGGGCGCCGGTTCGAACACGGGTTCCTTGGTGCGGCTTCGTTGGCGCGGCGAGTTGCCCCCTGGCATTGCCGAAGTCAAGGTGGCCGCCGATGGGTTCTCGATGACTTTTACTCGCCCCGTCGATCGCGGCCGGGCTGCGCAAGCGGGCAACTATGCGGTCACGTCCTATCGCCGCACGTCGACGCCGACTTATGGTGGGCCCGATCAAGATCGGCGCGTCGAACGCATCGAGGCGGCTGAGGTCTCGACCGACGGCCAGCACGTCAGCCTGAAGTTGGCCGAGCTGCGAGAAGGCTTTGTCTACGAGTATCACGTCCGCGATCTCGGCGGAGACGGACGGTTCTTTCCGAGCGAGGCCTACTACACGCTGCGGCACCGATTGCCGTAGAACGAACGTGCCGGCTGTCGCGCACTGTCTTGGTGACGACTACCGCGCGTGGTCTAATTGCCCGGACGACATTTTCATTGGCTTCGGGTGGCAATTGCGATGTTCTTCGATGTGTTGATTCAGGGTGGCACGGTCATCGATGGCAGCGGCGCGCCGCGCAGGGCGGCCGACGTGGCGATCTCGGGCGATCGCATTGCTGCGTTGTTGCCGCCGGCGGCCGGCGCCACGGCGCGGCGCACGATCGACGCTCGAGGTCTGATCGTGGCGCCGGGCTTTGTCGACGTACACACGCACAGCGACGGCTGGCTGTTGAAGATTCCGAACCTGGTCGCCAAGACCAGCCAGGGAATCACCAGCGAAGTGCTGATGAGCGACGGCATCTCCTATGCGCCCGTCACGCCGGAGAATTATCGCGATTGGTTTCACTATCTGCGGGCGCTCAACGGGCTCGAACAAGCCGACTATCAGGGCTGGCGGACGATTGCCGATTATTTGGCGCTGCTCGACCGGCGGGCCGCGCAGAACGTGATCGCCGAGATACCCTATGCCAATGTGCGTGTGTTAGCAGCTGGCTGGCGGCGCGGGCCGCTCGATGACTCGCAGCTCAAAATCATTCGCCATGAGATCGAACGAGCGATGGACGCTGGCGCCGTCGGACTGTCGACCGGCTTGGATTACATCAGCGAGTGCTTTGCCACCACTGACGAATTGGTCGAGGTCGCCTCGGCGCTAGCTCCCTGGCGCGGGCTGTACGTCACGCACGTGCGCTACAAGAAGGGCACGCTCGAAGGCGTGCGCGAGGCCGTCGAGATCGGCCGGCGTGGCGGCGTGCCGGTTCACATCTCGCATCTCAAGGCCGGCTCGCCCGAAGAGGCCGAAGCGATTCTGAGTTACGTCGATCGGACCGCGGTGCACGAGGTCGACTTTTCGTTCGACATCTATCCGTATCTGCCCGGCTCGACGATGTTCAACTACCTGCTTCCCTACGAGGTTTGGGAAGATGGGCCGCTGGCGGCGATCGCGCGGCTGCGCGATCCGGCGGTGCGCGAGCGGCTGGCGACGCTATTGGCTTGTTTCCAGGTTACGCCCGAGCAGATTTCGCTGGCCTGGGTGGCCACGAAAGCCAACGCTCCGCACGTGGGCCGCACGCTCGCCCAATACGCGGCCCACACGGGCCGAGAGCCGGCCGAGGCGCTGTGCGATCTGCTGATCGACGAGGGGCTGGCGGCGCTCAGCGTCTTGCACAATGGCGACGACGCCTGGATCGAGCCCTTTTTGCAGCATCCCAAGTTCATGCTGGGCACCGACGGCATCTATTTCGCCGACGGACAAGTCCACCCGCGCGTCTGGGGCTCGGCGCCGCGGATCCTCGGTCCCTTGGTGCGCGACCGCAAGTTGTTTTCACTCGAGTCGGCCGTTCGCAAGCTGAGCGCCATTCCCGCCGAGCGATTCGGCTTGACCGATCGCGGCGAGATCCGCGAAGGCGCCTTCGCCGACGTCGTGCTCTTCAAGGCCAACACGGTCGTCGACCGCGCGACCTATGACGATCCGCACCAGCCCTCTCAAGGCATCGAGCACGTGCTAGTCAACGGCGTCTCGATCATCGCCCACGGCGAGCCGGTTGCGGTCGGCGGACCCGAGCAGCCGGGCAGGGCGCTGCGTTTCAAGGCGTAGATCGGCGCCGCGCGAGCCTTTGTCGATGGTGATTCGTTGCGCTGCTCAGCGCCCTGCTTGTCAAGTGGCCGATTTGACATAGCGCAATTCCGTCGGGCGATTGCTAAAGTCGCCCCTGCACGATCGGTGTTAACAGCGTGCACGCTGCTGATTCGGCACGCTTCTTCGTCAGCCGGTTTCCAAGAATGGAAGTTTGGACTGGACGACAACCAGCCCACTAATGCCCGCGATGCGGCGAACGAAGCCGGACGCCCCTTACAGCCGCTGAAAAGAAATGCCGCGGAACAAAAGCACCAGGTCGATGCCGCGTTGCGACTGGTGCACGGCGCGAGCGGAGATTTCGACGACGCGAATGATACGAACGACGAGCCTGAGAATTCCGAAGACGGGTTGCCGGAGCTTTTCGACGATAGCGCGGATTTCGCCACGGGGGATGCACTGTGTGTTGACGAATCCGCAGCGGCGCCGGATTTGCCTGACGACTTGTCAGGTTCCTCAGATGCCTTCCCCGGCCCAATGGCCGACAGCGTGTCGGACATCTCGTCTGAGAGCGATTTTCCCACCGAGAGTGGTGGCGATACCTTGTCTGACGACTTCGCATCGATCCAACCGGCCAGTGACGGCGATGGGTTTGACGAGCAGGACAGTGGCGCGGACGCACCAGCCGACGAAGGCGATCCTGCCGATGAATCCGTCGTACGGCCGAATGACTTGATCAAGATCACGATCGCGCCAGGGGAAGCACCCGACGAAGGCCCATTCGCGGATTCGCCTGGAGAGCGCGTTGCCCCGCGGACCGGCGGTTCACGGCCCGCGCCGAGGGTGAACTACCTGCCGATTCCACTTGAGCAACAAGGGGGCGAAGGTGCATCGACTCCGCGGGTGTTTCTGGAGGTGACGGTTCAGGGAGCGGAACTGGTAGCCAACGAGGCGATCGAGCGCGTGGCGACGCGCATCGACAAGCTGATCGAAGCCAAGATCGACGACAACGATTAACAAACGGAGCCTAGCGGCTGGATCAGCGACAAAAATCCCATAAAAGCACGGATTCACCAGCTCCGCGCCATCCGCGTAACTTCGGCCAATCGCGGCGGTTTCAGGGGGGATTAACTACACTCTGCTACACGAAGTGGTTCCCTGCCAGCATTGCGTGTGTGAGGATCCTGCCGTTCAGCATGTTGTCGACCCGGTGTGATCCGGCTAATCAGGGTGCTAGCCGCGCTGCAATGACTCTTCGCTTGGAGATGAGAGATCAAATCTGGCAGACTCAACAGGCGGCGATGCCACTGACGTTCGCTTCGATCACCGGCGGTGTTGAATCATGCTTGGTCTGGGAGCCCACTTCAAGCAGCTCCCCCGACGAGTCCTCGTCGGGGGAGCTGCTTGTTGATTGCCCCAACGTGCCTTGCCGCATGACCGCGAGAAACTGCCGAGCTATCGGCGGTGAAAATGACCACGGCAAGCGCAGCGCCGTGGACACCGACAACCGTTGCGGCGGCGGTGTTCGGTGGGAGCGCTCAGCCATGCAGCCACGGCCAGCACGATAAAGATCAAGACGACGATGAACATGTACATTTGGCTCCTGTGTGAGTTTTTATTGGAGGCCCAGATACGCTAGCGATTTTCGCCTTGGAACGATTGCCGGGAGGCCTGCAGCTCACTGTGCAGTTGGCTGATAGGGGCACTGGAAACGCTGAACCGCTGGGCATATTCCCTGGAAGCTCTCCCAACTCGTCTTCAGCTCGTCGCGGATCTGACTGATTCGCGACGAGCTCAACTTGAACTGCTGGGCTACATCGCTCGTGGTTTCACCCCTGGCCAGTGCCTTGGCAATCCGGCGATTCCTCTGGGTGAGTGAATGAAGCCAGGTCGCCACGTCAATCCGCGCTGCCGCGATGTCCGCCGGCGTGGCACAACGATCTTCAACCAGTGCGGCGCGCCATTCACCTTGCTTTTCGTCAAACATGTCCAGCCGTTCGACAACGATCCCATAGTCTGCACGAGCCTTTGGCGAAAGGACGTCACGACGGTTTGGTTTCGTGCCGACTTGTCGGCCGGCAATAACCTGGCGAATCGCATAGTTGGCCAGCGGCGTGGCGTAGGCGACGTCGGCCTTGCCGCAGTGGACTAGTGCTACAAATGTGCAAAAGGCGTTGGCCACTACCTCTTGAACCAGTTCGTCTTTGCGCTCGGGACAAAATCGGCGAAAGGCCAGACGCGCCTGACGGCGAATTCTTGGCAGCATTTCGAGAAACCGTACGTTCCCTTGAGCCTTTTTGACCTGATGCGACTGTTTGACGATAGAAATCATGGGGGACGACCTCCTTAAAGAAAGAGACCGCCCACCCGGGCGGTCATGTGGGTAAACACAACCGCCCGGGCACAATGCCTGGGCGAGCATGGCGCCCTTCAATCGGGCGTCATGAGCGGAACGAAAAAGCCCTTATGTCAGTGCAGGGCTGCATTCTGAGGGCTTCTGGGCGACTAGCACTGGTTGGCGGAATCGCCCCGGTACTCCTGGCGCCCGAGGCGTGAGCCTGCACCCTCGATATGAGCGGGTGTCACGCCGCCGGTGAATCCTACAATGTGTGGCGGCACAAGCCGGCCGACACGGATGGGCGAGCGTGCTTGATTCTAGCGGCCAAAACGCAGCTGGCCGAAAAGCTAGGTGCTTCCCATCCTATATGTCAGGAAAACCACGATTTGTTAAGCTGAGACGTAATTCATAAGACGGTGCGGTTCAGCTACATCACGCGTCGTGCGCCAACCTTCGGCGGATCCATCCGCCGAACAGGGCGCTCATTGCCGCCGCGCGTGACGCCTGCTCGCTATTTTGAGCGCCGAAGTAAGTGAACGCGAAGAGCTATATCGACAAGCCGTCGAGTTTCATACGATACGCGCCCTGCGCAAAGTTGCCGACGAGGACAGTCATCGCCGTGTCAATATAAGCGGTAGAAATTGCGGCGGCAGTAGGCTGAGCGGGTGGGAGTATTGCCGGCAGGAAACGCTGGGCGAATTCCGTTCAATGCCTGGCGGCAGCTGGCCAGCGGGATGGCGAAGCAATTCGACGAAGGTTGGTGCCCACGCTTATCAGCCGAAACGGCTGGCTGAGCTCAAACCTTATCACTGGCAGGTGCAACTCGTCCCGATCCATTCTGCGGCCCCTTCGCGCCGCAAAGAAGGTTTTAGTTTTTCAAGCCAAAGAGGCGTATTCGCGATAGACACTCGGCAGAGGTAATCTTGATCGCAGGGCAACCGAAGCCGGGCGGTCCGTGGGAGTGACGCGAAGCCTGCACGCAACGTCAGACGATGAATAGACAGCTTGTCACGCCTTCGCATCATGCCGATACGCAATCACGCTCACCTTTTCCAGCGTGATCAAACCTTCGGTGATCATGTTGTCGAGATCGGGCAGGAAGGCGGCGATGCGGTCGGGGGCGTCGACGATTTCGATGATCATTGGCAGGTCTTCGGAAAGTTGCAGCACCTTGGCGGTGTGGATGCGGCTGCTGGCGCCGAAGCCGATGGTGCCGCGCAGCACGGTGGCGCCGGCCAACCCGCGCGATCGGGCTTCCTCGACGATCTTTTCATAGAGCGGTCGGCCGTGATACTTGTCGCTCTCGCCGATGAAGATTCGGAGCAGTTGGGCTTCGCTTGGCAGTTTCATCAGGTCGTCCCCGCGAGTTTCATCTGAACTATTAGAAGAATCGTCCCAGGGCGATGCCGGCCAGCACCAGGATCACGCCGGAAATGTTCTGCAGCAGCATATTGCCAGCAGCCAGCAGCCACTCGCCGTCGTCGAGCATCTGGCTGGTCTCGAAGGCGAAGGTGGAAAACGTGGTGAAGGCGCCCATGAAGCCCACGAGCAAGATCAACCGGGTCTGGCCGCTGATCAACATCCGCTGTTCGGCCAACGACCAGACGATGCCGAACAAGAAGCAGCCCGTGGCATTGACGGCCAGCGTGCCCCAAGGGAAGGCCGTGGGGATCAGCCGCTGCACCCAACCCCCGAGTCCATAGCGGCAGAGTGTGCCGATCGCGCCGGCCACGGTCAGCCAGGCCATTTTCTGCCAGAAGGGGCCGTCGAGAGGCAAGCGAAGTCTCCTAAGAACTGAGCCCCGACTGAAATCGCCCGTCGCTCGCGGCTCGCCACGTCAGGCGGTTTGCGTTACTCGCCGATTTTCCGGTGCTCGCGACTCTTCACGCGTCGAGGCGGAGAGCTAACGGGTTGATTTGTCTTCGACCAAGGAGGCAAAACGGTCTTGCAGGGCTTGGACCGTGATCTCTTCGGTGCGCAAGGCTTCCATCGCGCGCACGGCGGCGTCGGCGGCCTGGATCGTGGTGATGCAGGGCACGCCGCGGGCGACGGCGGCCGAGCGGATCTTGCCTTCGTCCGTGCGGGCGCCTTTGCCGCTGGGCGTGTTCATGATCAGTTGGATCGCGCCATCGACCAGGTAGTCGAGCAGGTTGGGCTGGCCCTCTTGCAGCTTGTTGACGTGCTGCACTTCGATGCCCGCTTCTTCCAGCCGCTGCGCCGTGCCCTCGGTGGCCATCAGCCGATAGCCCATCGCCGAAAGCCGCTTGGCCAGCCCGACCATGTGCTCCTTGGCCGGTGGGGCGACGCTGATGAAGATCGTGCCGCTCATCGGCAACACGGTGCCGGCCGCCAGCTGGCTTTTGGCAAAGGCGATCGAAAAATGCTCGCTGATGCCCATCACTTCGCCGGTTGATCGCATCTCGGGACCGAGCACGATGTCGACGCCCACGAACTTGCGGAACGGGAACACGCTTTCCTTGATCGATACGTGGCTGGGAATCGGTTCGGTCTCGCAGCCCAACTCGGCCAGCGTCACTCCGGTCATCACCTTGGCCGCGATCTTGGCCAGTGGAATGCCCGTGGCCTTGGAGACGAACGGCACGGTGCGGCTGGCGCGGGGATTCACTTCCAGCACGTACAGGTTTTGTTGGCCGTCCTCTTTCTTGATCGCATATTGAATGTTCATCAAGCCCACGACCTTCAACTTGCGGGCCAGCGCGTGGGTGGCTTCGCGAATCTCGTTGAGAATCGGCCCTTGCAGGCTATAGGGCGGAATCACGCAGGCCGAATCGCCCGAGTGAACGCCGGCCTCTTCGATGTGCTCCATGATGCCGGCCACGACAACCTGGTGGCCGTCGCTGATCGCGTCGACGTCGACTTCAATGGCGTCTTCCAGGAAGCGGTCGATCAGCACCGGTTGGCCCTGGGCCACGATGAAGGCTTCGGCCACGAACCGCTCGAGTTGTGATTGGTCGTAGCAGATTTCCATCGCCCGGCCGCCGAGCACGAAGCTGGGGCGCACCAGGGCCGGAAAGCCGATCTTGGCCGCCTCGGCCCGCGCTTGGGCCATCGTGCGGGCGATGCCGTTGGCCGGCTGCTTGAGATTCAGGCGAATCAGAAGTTGCTGGAACTTCTCGCGGTCCTCGGCGTCCTCGATCGTGTCGACGCTGGTGCCGATGATGTTGACCCCTGCGCTCTCCAGCGCCCGAGCCAGGTTCAATGGAGTCTGGCCGCCGAATTGCACGATCACGCCGTCGGGCTGCACGCGGTCGCAGATGTTCAGCACGTCTTCGGTGGTCAACGGCTCGAAGAACAGCATGTCGCTGGTGTCGTAGTCGGTGCTGACCGTCTCGGGATTCGAGTTGACCATGATCGACTGAATGCCCAGCTCGCGCAGAGCGAAGCTGGCGTGGCAGCAGCAGTAGTCGAACNNCCGCGGTCGTAGGTGGAATAATAATACGGCGTGTAGGCCTCGAACTCGGCGGCGCAGGTATCGACCGACTTGTACGTGGCCACGATGCCGCGGCCTTTGCGGTCGGCGCGAACGGCAATTTCGTTCGTATCCCAAATCGTCGACAGCTGCCGATCGGAAAAGCCCCATTGCTTGGCCTGCCGCAGCAGGGCATCGCTCACGGCCTCGAGGCTGCCGACCTCGCGCAGCTTGCCTTCGAGCTGCACGATCTCATACAGATGTTGCAGGAACCAGGGATCGATGTGCGACAGTTGGTGTATTTCGTCGATCGTCATGCCGCTCTTGAAGGCGTAGCGAATGTTCCACACGCGCTCGTCGCCGGGAGTGGAAAGCTTGGCGCGGATGTCGTCGCGCGAGGGCTGCTCGTCGGTGCCCCAGCGATCCTTGGCGTCGCAGCCGAAGCCAAAGCTGCCGACTTCCAGCCCGCGCAAGGCCTTCTGAAACGACTCCTTGAACGTGCGGCCAATGGCCATCGTTTCGCCCACGCTCTTCATCTGCGTGGTCAGCGTCGCGTCGGCCTCGGGAAACTTCTCGAAGGCGAACCGCGGGATCTTGGTGACGACGTAGTCGATCGTCGGCTCGAAGCAGGCCATCGTCTCGCGCGTGATGTCGTTGGGCAACTCGTGCAGCCGATAGCCGACGGCCAGCTTAGCGGCGATCTTGGCGATCGGAAAGCNNCGCGCATCCGCTGATATTCCTTGTCCGAAAGCGTTTGAGCCGGGGCCACGGTGATCGAATCGCCCGTGTGGACGCCCATCGGATCGAAGTTTTCGATCGAGCAGATGATCACGACGTTGTCGTCGACGTCGCGCATCACCTCCATCTCATACTCTTTCCAACCGGCGATCGATTGCTCGATCAGCACCTGGCTGGTCGGCGACGACTCGAGGCCGCGGGTCACCAATTGGTCGAACTCGCCGCGGTTGTAGGCCACGGCCGAGCCACTGCCGCCCATAGTGAAGCTGGGCCGAATGACGCAGGGCAGGCTGATCTGTTGGAGCAGCGTGCGGGCTTCGGCCAGCGTTTGCACGGTCTCGCCCTTGCAGACTTCCAGGCCGATGCGCTCCATGGCCTCTTTGAACTGCTGGCGGTTTTCCGCTTTCTCGATGACCTCGGGCCGCGCGCCAATCATCTCGCAGTCGAATTTCTCCAGCACGCCGTGCGCGGCCAGCTCCATGGCCAGGTTCAGGGCCGTCTGGCCGCCGAGCGTGGGCAGCAGGGCGTCGGGGCGTTCGGCTTCGATGATCTTGGCCACGACTTCCCAGGTGAGCGGCTCGATGTAGGTGCGATCGGCCATGCCCGGGTCGGTCATGATCGTGGCCGGGTTCGAATTGACGAGCACGACCTCATAGCCTTCCTCGCGCAAGGCTTTGCAGGCCTGAGTGCCCGAGTAGTCGAACTCGCACGCCTGGCCAATTACGATCGGGCCCGAGCCGATCAGCAGGATTTTATGGATATCGTCGCGACGCGGCACAGCGTTTTACCTTCCCGTTGTCGTTTCGTGAGGAGTTTGAGGCTGTTTAGCGGCCTCCGGCAACCCGGTTGCAATCTAAAATCCCTCAAGATTAACATTTTCAGGCGGAAGGGTTCAAGGGGTTGGATTCACGCACGCTGGATCGCTACACGACTGGCATCGCGCGAATTGTGGGCCAAAGGCCCAATCTGAATTAGCCAGGGGCAGAGCGCAGCGCCGCCCCTGGAGGGATAGCGAAAGTATCGTGCAAAGCCCTGCAGGGGCGCGCTGTCTCACGGCGCCGGCCAGAGCGCCCCGGTGGGGCTTGGAAACAATAGAAGATGAATGCACGGCCGCGATACCTAGGCCGCTGGCCTAGGCTAAGGCAGGCTGGGCCGTTGGCCCACAGATCCTCGGATCGCCGTTACTTCGGTCGGCGGACCATGTTCGTCGGCTGCTGCCGGCCGCTGTAGGCGATGGCGATCCAACCGTCGTCGACGGCGAATTGGACGAGTCCCAGGTCCTGAATGCGCGGGTCGGCGGTGATCTTTTCACCCAGCATGGTGATGGGTCGATTGATCGAGAGAACCTTGCTGAAGATCGTGCGCAGCAAAACCTGCGGCTTGCCCTTGAGGCTGCGGCCTTCGAGGTGGATCGTGTCATCGCGGACGAAGACGGCTTCGCTCTTGCGCGGCTCGGGCTTGTAGGCGGTGCGCACCGTGAAATCGTGCCAGCGGTTGCGGCCTTGCGTCAATTCGGCGAACGAGAGGATCACTTCCATCCGGCCCCCTTCGCAGCGCACGCGCACGGCATCCTGCTTGGCAAACGTCATCTTCACGTCCTCGGGCAAGTCGTCGAGCTTACCCATTTGCGGCCGGTCGATTTTTTTGCCGACCCAGACAAACAAGTCCGGCAACTCAAACGCACGGCCGTTGAGTCCCAATTGCTCAATGCCGTTGTTGATGGCCGACTCGTGCAACTGCACGCTGTACCAGCTATCCGACGGCGCTCGCGGACGCGGAGTGTGCCCGCCCAGTTGTTCGGGCGTCGAGAGGCGCATGCGGGCGCTGACGCGGTCCTCGGTGGTTGAGTAGCCGATCGGCATCACCTCCAGGCCCAGATGATCGAGCAAGGCCAGTTCCTTCTTCTCGATGTTCTCGGCCGTCTTCATCAACTGCGGCTGCACTTCGCGCTCGAGCTGCTCGCGAGCCCGCGTGGCGACCTTGTATTCGACTTCGCTGCGGGCCTGCCACTGCGACTCCTGATGCCGCGAGAGGGCCATGTTGCGCACGAAGGAGCCCACCAGCGGCATGCCGTCGTAGTCGGTCTCAAGCGATTGCAGGTAGTTGTAGCTGTTGTCGGCCTCGGCCACGGCCGGCCAAACGCTCAGGCCGTAGGGCCCGATGACGATCAGCTTGCGGACCACGAAGGTCGATTTTCCCTGGCTGCGAAAGGTGGCCGGGCCGCTCGTGGCCACGGTGTTCGAGTCGACCAGTCCCTTGGCCACCAGGGCCAGGCGAATCCGCTGCTGGTCGGGAATCAATTGCACGGTCAGCCTGGTCATCGTCGAGCTGTTGCCATAAACCGGCACGTTGAGCACGGTGTCGCTCACCGGCGCGTCCATGCGTTCGGGCTGCGGCACCAGCCGATTCAAGAGTGCGGCCGTGGCGGCGATGCGCAAGTTGGCGTTGCGATAGTGCGTATCGAGCCGCTCGCTGATCTGTTCCGCCGCCGCTGGTGAGGCCCAACTGATGGCGCGAATGTCGTTGGCCACCACCCGCGCAACACTCGGCAGGCCGGTCTGTTCGTATTCTTCCAGGTGCGCGAGCAACTGGGCCGCGGTTACCGGCTCGGTGGCCCAAACGCGCAATTGCGTCTTCAGGGCCGCCATCGGACCTTCGTTGGCAAACTTCATTTGCGACATCGTCAATCGCGTCGACACCATGCGATCGAGCACCTTGCGGGCGATCGCGCGGCGCGCTGGTTCGCCGACGCCCTCGGCGGTCGCCTGGCGCAAGGCATCGAGCTTGAAATACTCGCCCCAGCCGCTGCCATCCGCCTTGCGACTGAGCAACGACTCAACCTGGTCCACGCATTTTCGCACGCGCTGGGCCGTCTTCTTGGAAGGGCTGGCAGCCGGCGTTGTCCGCTCCCAGGCGGCCGTCGATTCCCAAATGTCCACCCAACGATGCAGGGTATACTGGGCCCGCGCCTCGCTGGTTTCGGTCGGGGTCGCACCGCGTGAGGTCCGATCCGAGAGCGCGCGCAGTTGCTTCAGAATTCGCTCGCGGGCATCCAGGTTCGTGGAGCTGGTTTGCAGCAGTTGCTCGACCAGATCCAAGGCCTCGTTGGCCCAGGGCACGCCACGACCCGCGGCAGTCAGTCGCGTCAATTGATCGATGAGCACGCGCGGACGAGGCCAGGCAGCATCGGGCGCCGGCGGCTCGGGCGCATCTTCGCGGGCGGCCGTCTCGGCTGCCACGGGCAGTTTCGGTTGGCTGGCAATCTCGATCTCGGCCGGCGGATCTTGAGCGGGCGACTCTTGCGCGATGGCTGCTTCAGCCGGCGGCGCGTCGGCGGCCGCTTCGGGGGCCGGCAGGCCCGGCTGATCGAGAACGGCAATATCGGTGCGCACGTCGCGGATCAGGTCGGCCAGCTCCGCGGCGGGTGACGTTTCAGCAACGGACGGCGAGATCGCAGGTGTTTCGGCTGGCGCTTCTTCGGCGCGTCGTGTCGTGCGCGTGCTCTCTACGGTCTCGTTGGCCGCGCTGCCACGCGCCCGCTCGGCGTGCTTGGGGAACAGCGATGCAGGTCGACGAGTGGTCAACGCGTGCGACAGGGTCTCTTCGCGCCGCATGCGATCCCAAGCACGTGGAGCACTGACGCTCAACACGAACAAACAAGCCAAGATCGCCAGGTAGGGCCAAATGGGACCTTGGCCCCGCGAGTTTCGTCTCATGCACCGCGCTCCTTGTGCCGCCTTGCACTTGCCCCGACGACCGCCCGCCCCCGCGTACGAAAGCGGGAGGATGATCGCAAGGTCTTGCACCTCTTTACAATCGGCGGATTGGGACGAGTAAGTGGACTCGCTTTCGCGCATCGCACGCTAGCGGCCCTGCCGCAGGGTGGGGCTCGACGCCGCAAAACCGCGAAAGCTGCCAGCCTTCGCCATGCTGACCGGCGAGCTTCTCCCAGTTTGCCCGGATCAACAGGGGCGAATCGGGGCTCACGAGCCGTCGCGGGGCCGCAATTCGGAGCAGCTTTCACGCCCGACGGCGGTGGTGCATGGGCCCTGCGCAACGGCAAATCCTTCCCCAGGGCCGTGGCGGCCGCGACGGGGCCGTGATTTGTAGCCCATTTCGCCAGGCCGTAAGATGATCGGTGGGGCGGAGAACGGGCGGGGGGAGGCAAGGCGTCGATGCGTTGGCCACTGCGTTATCAGATTCTGTTTCCGTTTGCAGGCGTGATGTTGGCCGTGGTGGTTGGCGTGAGCCTGCTCGACGCCTACCTGGCCGCGCGGCGCACGCAGCGGCAAATCGAACATCAGTTGCAGGCCGTGGCGCAAACCCTGCTCGACGCTACCTTTCCGCTCACCAACGCGGTGTTGAAGCAGACTTCGGGCCTGTCAGGCGCCGAATTCGTGGTCACCGACGAGCAAGGCCACATGCGCTCGGCCAGCCGGCCCGACGTCGATTACTCGGCGCTGGGGGCTTCGTCGGCCGACAAGAATCAAATTCACCTGGCCGATTCCGTCGACGTCGGTGGCGATCAATACTTTCACGCGGCCATCGACGTTCGCCCGCGCGACGGTGAAAACGGGCCGTTGGCGCTGCACATTCTCTATCCCCAGCGCGAGCTGCGCGAGGCCCGTTGGCAGGCTGCCTATCCGCCGCTGCTGGTCGGAGGCGCGTTGTTGGGGGGTGGTGATTGGCCTGGCGATCGCCATCGCCGGACGTTTGAGCAGGCCGATTCTGGAACTGCGGCGCGAGCTGAGCCGCCTGGTGCAGGGCGAGTTTCAACCGCTGGCCGTGCCCCAGCGCAATGACGAGCTGCGCGATTTGATCGGCTCGGTGAACATGCTCGGCGATCAGCTCGACGAGCTGCGCCGGGTGATCAAGCGGTCCGAGCGGCTGTCGCTGCTGGGCCAGCTCAGCGGTGGTCTGGCCCATCAACTGCGCAACAGCGTCACCGGCGCGCGGATTGCCATGCAGCTTCACCAGCGACATTGCACCCGCGTCGATCAAGACAGCCTGACCGTGGCCTTGCGGCAACTGGCCATCACCGAGTCACATCTGCAACGCTTCCTGTCCGCCGGCCAGACCCAGCCGCCGCGGCGTGAGGCTTGCGACCTGGGCCAGGTGGCCAGTGACGTGGTCGCGCTCGTCAGCCCATCGTGCGATCATCGCGGGGTGCGGTTGCAACTCGACGCCGGATGCGCGGGCGCCGGCCAGTTGTCGGCCGACGCCGAATTGCTGCGGCAATTGCTATTGAACCTGGTGCTCAACGCGATCGAAGCGGCCGGATCAGCCGGCTGGGTGCGCATCGTGGTCAGCGCCGAGCCACATGCCGCCACGATCCGCGTTCTCGACAGCGGCGCGGGGCCGCGCGATGATCTGGTCGAGCGGCTCTTCGAACCCTTCACGACCGGCAAGCCCGAAGGCATTGGGTTGGGACTCTCGGTCGCCAAGCGTATCGCCGAGGCGCACGGCGGCACGATTCGCTATACCCGTGTCGGCGCCACGTGCTTCGAAGTTCAACTGCCCCGGTTGGTCGCGGTGTCCGAGCCTGAGCAACCGCAAGTCTGGAACCATGCTACTGCCGACAATGCCCCGGCCCTGAAATCCTGAGAGCCAACGATGAGCCACGTTCTGATCGTCGATGATGAAGAGAGCATTTGCTGGGGACTCGAGCGGATGCTCAAGGAGACCGGCCACGAGGTGAGCGTCACCGCCTCGGCCGAAGAGGCGTTTGATGCCGTCACGCGACGCGCACCCGACCTGGTGGTGCTCGACGTGCGTCTTCCTGGCATGGACGGGCTGTCGGCGATGCGCGAGATCACCCACCGTGCCGGCGAGATTCCGATCGTCGTGATCACGGCGTTTGGCAGCTTGGACGTCGCGGTCGCCGCCATGCGCAACGGCGCGTTCGACTATCTGGCCAAGCCGTTTGATCTGGAACAGGTCGCGACGGTGATCGATCGGGCGCTGAAACAGCGGCAGCCTGGGGGCGCGGCGCCGGATTCGCTGGTGGCCGACCAGGAGTTCCTGGGCCAGAGTCTGGCGATGCAGGAAGTGTTCAAACGGATCGCGCTGGTAGCGCCGAGCGACGCTTCGGTGTTGATCACCGGCGAAAGTGGCACCGGAAAAGAGCTGGTCGCTCGTGCGATTCATCGCCATTCCGCCCGGGTGGGCCAGCCGTTCGTGCCAATTCACCTGGCATCGCTGAGTCCCGCGCTGGTTGAGAGCGAGTTGTTCGGCCACGTGCGCGGGGCCTTCACCGGCGCTGACGATTCACGCCGGGGCCTGTTGGAGCTGGCCGACGGCGCCACGGTTTTCTTCGACGAGGCCAACGACATTCCGCCGGCCGTGCAAGTCAAGTTGTTGCGCGTTCTCGAGCAGCACGAGGTGACTCCGGTCGGCGCGGCCGATTCGCGACGAACGGCGTTTCGGGTGATCGCCGCCACGAGTCGCAACCTGGCCGATGAACGCGGCGAAGCGCCGCTGCGGCACGATCTGTATTTTCGGCTGGCAGCTTTCGAGATCAAGCTGCCCCCGCTACGCGACCGGGTTGACGACATTCCGCTGCTGGCGGAGCACTTTCTGCGACGCGCGCAGCGGGCCGGCTCGCTGGCCGTCGGTTTTACATCCGCGGCAATGAATGAGCTGTGCCGGCGCGACTGGCCGGGAAATGTGCGGCAATTGCAGCATGCCGTCGAGCATGGTGCCCTGTTGGCGCGCGGCGGTCAGATTGGCATCGAGCATTTGCCGGTGGCGTCGGAGGCCACGGTTTCGCCCGCGCCGCAGAACGATCTGGCCGCGGCCGTGCGAGACTGGACCCATAGTCAATTATCCGACCGAGCGCACGACGGCCGGCTCTATCAAGCGTTCCTCTCGCAGGCCGAACCCTCACTGTTCGAGGCCGTGCTGCGCAACACGCTGGGCAATCGGGCCGCCGCCGCCGATGTATTGGGCATTCATCGGGCCACGTTGCGCAAGAAACTCAACGGTGGCGCCGACGATGGGCCCTAGAAATTCTCACTCGATGCCGATGATCGTTACGTCGTCTCCGACCGCGAGCGTCGTGGTCAGGCCATTGGCGGGTCGCGTGTTCACGGCCAGACGATAGAAATGATCGAAGCGCCCGGCCGGGGCCCACGGTGGCAGTGACGCTTTGCGGTGCTGGGCGAATGTTTTGGCAAAGCCGTGGGTCGGTACGCTCGTGAACGAATCGCGGCCGGGCACGGGACAGCGCTGACAGGGATTCGTGCCCAGCAGTTCGGCCTCGCCGATGCGAAACCGCACGACCCGCGGCGCTTCGGCGACCAGCCGATCTTCCCAAAAGGGCTCGATCGCGTCGATTTCCAGATTGGCGCGAAAGCGCCGCCGCGCTTCGGCCGTGGTGACGCCCGGAAACCAACTGGCAACTTCCGCCAGCGTGGCCGTGCTGATCAAGGTGGGGCCGGGCGATTCGGTGTCGTCGGGAAAGCCCGCGGTCGGGTTTTCGACCAGCTCCAGCGGCAATTCGAAATACTCGTTTAAATATTGCGACAACTCGCCCCGCTGGGTGACGACGTCGAATGTGCGCGATTCATCGGTGCCTTCCCTGCACAGCGTCAGCCGGCCCAAGTCCGGATCAAACGCGCTGCGCAGCCTCTGAGCCGCGAGAGTCCGCTTGGCCGTCAGGAGTTCGCCGGCCGCGTCGCGCAGCGCATAACGACGATCGTGCTCGAGCGCGCCGCTGGGCAGCAAGACGGCCCGCTCGAGCGGCAGCGGATCAAGCGATTTGATCGGAAAGACGTTGATGCGGGCCAGCTTCGGCATGGCCGTGCTCCAATGAGTGCTCTAAACCGGTTCGACGACCACGGCGGTGCCATAGGCCAGCACCTCGGTCACTCCCGCCATCACTTCGGTCGCATCGTAGCGGGTGCCGATGACGGCATTGGCCCCCATTTCGCGGGCATGCTGGATCATCAGGTCGAAGGCTTCCGAGCGGGCCGTTTCGCACAAGCTGGTCAGCAGCGTGATGTTGCCGCCGAACAGCGATTGCAAACTGGCGCCGATATTGCCCACGACGGACCGCGAGCGCACGGTCAGCCCGCGCACCACGCCCAGGTTGCGGACGATTCGGTGGCCGGGGAGCTCGAAGGCCGTGGTGACCATCGGGTTGGTGACGAGCGTCGCCTGGGGGTGTGGATTGCCAGGGGAATCGCTGAAGCGAGCTTCCATGGATCGGCCTTTCAGAGAGTGGATTCTATCGAAAAATCGCGATCGCGCGTCCGGCGCGGACGACTCAGGCGTATTTTGCGCTTGCGGTTGAGCTCAATTGAAGAGCAAACTTGGACAAACCCCCGGTGGCGGCCGGAACCCACCCAGAGAAAGTGACCGTGAAACCCTCCTCGTCCGTCGACCGGCCATCATTTGCCTCGCGGCTTCTGGCCCGCTGGCACACGACTCCGCTGTACCTGCGAATCATCGGCGGTGTGTTTCTAGGCGTGATCGTTGGCGTCACGCTGGGCGCCAACGCCGAACCGCTGGAGATTCCGGCCAAACTCGTGCTGCGCGTGCTGGGGGCCCTGGCCCCGCCTTTGATCTTGTTGGCCATCATCCAAGCTTTCTTACAAGCCAAGGTCGGGGGCCGGCAGGCGGTGCGGCTGGCCGGGTTGTTGTTGATCAACACAATCGTGGCCATCGTGATCGGCCTGCTCGTGGCCAACATCTTGCAACCCGGACGTTGGGCCCACGTCGAGCCCAAGGCCGAGACCAAGAATGCTGCCGAGCAAAACCTGCTGACGCAATTTCTGGACAACGTGCCCAAGAGCTTGCTGGGGCCGCTGTCGGACGACGGCAAGGTGATGGGCGTGATCTTTCTGGCCGTGGCCTTCGGCATTGCGCTCAGGCGGTTGAAGCATCATCCCGTACACACGGTCGAGGACTTCGTACACGTGGCGCTTGCCAGCCTGATCACGGTGCTGCACTGGATCATCGACGTGATTCCGTTGGCCGTGTTCGGCATCGTGGCTTCGATCGTCGGCGTCAAGGGTTTTTCAGACTTCGTGGCCCTGGGCGGGTTCGTCGTGGCGGTATTGGTGGGGCTGGCGTGCCAGGCGGTCTACTACCTGGTGCGGGTGCGGTTCGGTTCCTGGGTCCATCCGCGCGACTTGCTGCGCGGCACGCGCGACGCGCTGGTGATGGCGTTCTCGACCGGCAGCTCGACCGCCACGATGCCGGTCACCTATGACTGCCTGCGAGAAAAGGTGGGGCTGCGCGCCGAAAGCGCGAGTCTGGGCGCCCTGGTGGGGGCCAACTTCAACAACGACGGAACAGCGCTCTACGAGGCGATGTCGGCGCTGTTCGTCTCGCAATTGCTCGTGGCCGGCTCGGGCGCGGCGCCGCTAACGATGGGGCAGCAGTTCATGGTCGTGCTCACCTCGGTGATCGCGTCGGTCGGCGCGGCGGGCATTCCCGAGGCGGGGCTGGTGACCATGACGCTGGTGTTTGCGGCCGTCGGGCTGCCCAAGGAATATATCGCGATGCTGCTGACGGTCGACTGGTTTCTCGATCGCTGTCGCACGGCCATCAACGTGATGGGCGATACGAACGTCAGCTGCTTGCTCGACGGCAAGACGCGCGAAAGTGCGGCCGCGCACGATGGCCAAGACGGCAAGACGCAACCGATCGCGGCGCCGACTGTGAGCAAGACGGCAACTTAGGCCGCGCGGTCGACTTCGCGCTTGTCGGCGGCCGACCAAGGAAGGGGCTCGAGGTCCTTGAGGGGTTCGGCCGAGCTTTCGGCCGCGCCCCGGCGCTCATCATCGCGCATCGTGGACAAAAACGAGCTGCCCACCAGGCTGATAAACGTGCCAAAGATGCCGCTGCCTACGACCATCGTGATAATCGCAATGATGCGTCCGCCAGGCGTGATCGGGCAGAGGTCGCCGTAGCCGACCGTGGTCAAGGTGATCAGCGACCACCAGACCGAATCGGACAGCCGCGTGAATTTCTCGGGCTGCACATCGTGTTCGAACTCGTGGATCGCCACGGAACTGAACATCACGACCACGACCACGACGAAGCCCACGACGGCCAGCTCGTCTTTGACCTGGCGAAAGCCGTGCATCACGTTCTGCAGCGCTCGGTTGTAGCGATAAAGTTTGAACAGCCGCAGGATGCGCAGTATGCGGATCAGCTTGAGCGAGCGGAGATCGATGGCGAACTCGACGAAAAACGGCGCGATCGCCATCAGGTCGATCATGGCCAGCAGCGTGAACGGATAGCGGAGCCTGTCCTTGGCGTGATACCAACGGAACAGGTATTCGGCCGTGAAGAAGCCGGCCAGGCAGCGCTCGCTCCACTGGAAGTAGGTGTTGCCCGCGGGCAGCCAGCCGGCCTCGGTTAATTCCGATTCCAGGTAGTACGCGCAGATGCTGTAGACGACCAGCAACTGCACGAACAATTCGAACCAGCGTTTGCTGGTGGAAGACTCGTTGAGCATGGACCACTTCCGCCGCGTGAGGAACTTCGCCGCTGCTGGCAAAATCGAGCGGAGTACCTTAGCGAACCCTTGGGGGCCGAACAAGGCAAGCTGGGCGAGGCGGGGCGAGTGTGACCCAGCAGGCCCCCCTCCAGATCCAGCTAGCAATCCGTCCCGCCGCGCGCTTGCGACAAACCTTTGTCGGTCGCATGCCCGATAACCTCTGTAGAGCAGCACCGAGGCTTTGGGGAGATACGCCCATGCTGGGGTCAGACCGGCCGTGCTTCAAAATTCCGTCGGCACCGGCCAAAAGTAGCACCGCGTCACTCACGCCCACTCAACTGGTGGCCGTGCGTCAGTTCGTCTCCCGGGTGGGCGGCCTCGAAAACGCGCGGCGCTCGCTTGAGATGCTCGCCCTTCTGAGCCGCACGGTCTGACGCGGCTTGTAGCGCCAGACTCCTTTCGTGACGGCTGGCTGGCCGTCGCGCAGCAGAGAGATTCTTCTCTGGGCTCGTGTTCTGGTGCAGCAGTGGCTGCAAGCCGAGGTTTCCCCCTCCTGGCCCGAACCTGCCAATTCAATCAGGCGGTCGATGGGGCCGATGACAGGTTGTCCCGGGGCCCAGTCTTGAACTTGCCGGCTGCCCCTGGCAGACTTGCGTCTGCAAGGTAGCGCTCCTTGCGCGGGATCGACCACTCTCCCTGCAGGAACCTTTCTCCGATGAACATGCCCCGAGTGCGCCCCGTTTCCAGACAACCCGTCCTCAAGGTTTTCGCGGTCCCTTTTGTTTTCATGGGAGTTACGCTGGCAATCCTGTTTGCCGGCGGTTCGATGGCGCAGGCCCAGGTCGCGCAAGCGGAGCCGGAATATACCGGCGACGATCGCATCGAAAAATGGAAGGGCAAAACGGTGCTGGCCGTGACGCCGCATCCCGACGATGAGACGTTCACCTCGGGAGGGCTGTTGTCGATGCTGGCCGCCAACGGGAACAACGTGCAGATCCTGATCTACACGACCGACAACGCCGGCTCGAACGATCCGGCGATGACCAAGGAAAAGCTGGCCGAGATCCGCCGCGGCGAGGAAGAAGACTCCTGCGAGATTCTCGGCATCCCCAAGGACCATATCACCTGGCTGGGTCACGACGACGGCATGCTGGAGTACGTCGATCGCCGCGAGCTGACGAAACAGGTCGTTCGCGAGATTCGCCGGCATCGTCCCGATGCGGTGCTATCGATCGACCCTGGCGCGCCGTACGAGCAGTGGCACAAGAGTGACCATCGCAGCGGGGCGGTGATCACGGCCGACGCCATGCGCGCGGCGGCCTGGCGACTGTACTTTCCCGAGCTGGAGCGCGAGGGTTTTAAACACCACAACGTGCCGCTGGCTTTTTTCTTTTATTCGAACCAGCCCAACTACACGGTCGACATCACCGACGTGCTGGACAAGAAGGCGAAAGCGGCGGCCGCACACACCAGCCAATTCGGCGATATGCTGAAGCGATACGACGCGAACAAGCTGGACGAACAGCGAGGGGGCCTGGCGAAAATGCTCATGGCAAGTCCCTTGATCAAACGGAAGAATGGCCGGGTCGTCGAGCAATTTCGCCGCACGACGGCCTACGGCGGATGAATTCCGCGAGGTCGTCGCGGACTTGAGGACGTTTGACTCCAATACGGAACAACGTGAGCAACCCCGGTCCTTTCTGGCAACGAGCTCAATCATGAACGTGAACCGTCGACAATTCCTGTCGCAAGCGACCACCGGTGTCGCCGCCGCCTGCGCGATACCAACCCATGCCGCTTTCGCTCAAACAGACGAATCGAACGGTGGCAAGAACGCCGCGGGCAAGCCAGTCGCGACCGTGAGCGTCCGAAGCGGTGATGAATTGCAGCAGGCTCTGGAAAGGCAATCAGCAGCGGGGGGTGGAATTCTTCGTCTGAGTCGGGAAAACAACGTCACGTGTCTCGTGCGTCAGGCCGCCGTCGCTGGGGAGACGTCAATCCATGCGCTGCTGGTGCCGGAGGGGGTCGAACTGGACCTCAATGGAAGCACGCTGCTGCTGGACTTGCGCTCCAATAGCTATGGAGTGCGACTCTCGGCGCGTTCCGCGATTCGCAACGGCACGATCAAGGTGATTCGGAGCGAGGGAAAGGGTTCGCAGGCGATTTGGCACAGCGCCGTGAGCGTGGGAGCGGCCTATGGCGACGGCGGCACCGTCTCCAAGCCCGGACACTTCTCGACCGTCGGGAATTGGCGCATTGAAGACATGATCATCGAACAGCCTAACGAAGCGGCTTGCATCCAGTTGATGTCGGAAGCCCATCATGGGGTGATCAGAAATATACGGATCCTTGACTCGGAAAAGGCGCTGTTGGGAGTTGGTCTCGACTGGGGAACCGTCGGACCTGTCAGCACCGCCGACGAGTTGGTGCCGCAAATGCGAAAGCTGTGGGAGAAAAACGAGATTTCCTCCACGCATCCGCACCACGTGTTGATCGAGAATATCACCGTTGGCAAACTGGGGCGCAGCATGGACGGCAACGACGCCGGAGTCCGCTGTTCCGGATGTCATCATATCACGATCAGGAATCTCGAAGTCGAGACCGCCATGTCGGCCGTTGCGCTGTTCGGCGGTGACTTTGGATTCGAGTTTTCTCCAAATGACCAGAGAAGTGTCGCCCACACGGGCTATCTGATCGAGGGCGTCAAGATCGGGGCAGCTCGGATGTATGGGATCGTGATGAATGGAGCCGAGGATAACGTCTATCGGTCGCGTCTCAACTTCGGATACGACGCGATTCGCGATCCCGTTCATCCCGGGCTGGACAAGCCGATCATTCGCAATGCGATTCTGCGCGGCACGCGAGCGGCTCATTCTCGCGGCGTATTCGCGGCGGCCACGACCGGGGCGACCTTTGAGCATGTCGACGTGGAGGGCTTTGAAACCGGTGTGGCGGTCAAGGATTGGGTCCGTTCTTTGACATTTCGCAACGGCCGCATCGCGAACAATCAAGAGAACATCCGTATCGGGGGCAGCACCGAAGCGCCACTGAATTTGAAGTTCGAGAACAACGCGGAGAGTTAACTTTTTTGCAAACGATCACCCCGCTACGGTCTCATCGACCCGTCGGTTTCGCGACGCGCCACCAATGGCGACCGTTTCTTGGCTTCCGCGGGCTTCGTCATTTCTTCTTGACGATGCCAAACTGCACATTCAAGCTCACTTTGACTGGAATGTTCTGGAGTTCCGTCGAAGTGTATTCGGGCTGATTGCTCGAGGCCCTGCCGATCAGAGCCAGATAGGCCCCCATTCCGCCGCCGCTATTGTCGTCCTTGGAAAGAGCCGCGGTTTCTCGAATGGAGACGACGTCGCCGAGCGTAACCCCCGCCAGTTGTGCCAAACGTTCTGCTTTGGCCCGTGCTTGCTTGAGGGCGGCCTCGTAGGCTTGTTGTCGCAGCAGATCGGTATTGCCGAGCTTGAAAGTGGCCAGCGCCCCGGGTTTCCCGGCGTTGAACTGCATTTCGATCATGCTCTTCGCGCCGGGACCGATGGTCACGCCAGCATCCTTGGCCGCGTCGACGATGCGCATCACCGCTTGCAGGAGATTGTCGGCGCTCATGGTCTTGATGTCCGAAAGCGTGACGGTCAATCGTTCCTGGACCGTTACCTTGTCGGGGACTTTCGGCTGGTTGGCCTGGCCTGGTTGAAAGGCCGCCATCGGGTTGGCCGGAGAGCCGGAATTGACCGACACGCCGGAGCCGACGATGGTCATCCCCTTGATGTTCAGTCCGTTGAGCGATTCGATGATCCGTCGTTTGTTGCCGCGGTATTTCTTGACCGCGTCGTCTGCAAGTTCGGCGTTGCCCTCGACGGTTGCGGCCAGCTCAACGGTGTCTGGCATCGCCTCGACCACTCCGGTTTCCGAGACGGTGATTCCCGGACTCTCTTCAGCCTCGGCCGGCACGCAGAGTCCCACTAGCAACGCCCAGAGCAACACAGCAAACCGGTTTCTCACGACTGCAAGGCGTTTCATAGCGGCTCCTCGAGGTTGATGGACGATTCCAGGTGGTGTGGTCACGTCTTGGCGGGATCGCCTCTCTGCCAAGGTGTCGGTGCACGGTTGCCTGAGTCGCGAATCCCGTCGCACAACGGAAAGTCTACAGGCTGCGTCACGCGCATCCCAGATGGTCAATGCAGTAAATCAAGATCCCGTTTAGATGTCCGAAAACGGCCAGCCGGCTCGCCTACCCAGGCTACAATTTGGGCATGACCATTGATGACGACGTTTGCTACCGAGCTCTTATTGCGCGAGACGCCCGCTTTGACGGGGTGTTTTTTGTTGGCGTGAAGACGACCGGCATTTACTGTCGGCCGGTTTGCACGGCAAAAACGCCAGGCCGCGATCGCTGCCGGTTCTTCACCAGCGCCGCGCTGGCCGAGCAAGCCGGCTTTCGGCCCTGTCTGCGCTGCCGCCCGGAACTCGCTCCGGGGCATGCGCCCGTCGATAGCGCCCGAACAATCGCCCGGGCCGCCGCGGGGCGAATCGAAGCCGGCGCGCTCAGCCATGGTGGCAGTCTGGAAGACCTGGCCGCGAGTTTGGGGCTCAGCTCGCGTCAGCTGCGCCGCTCGGTGCGAAAAGAACTTGGCGTGTCGCCCGTTGAGCTCGCGCAAACGAATCGTTTGCTGCTGGCCAAACGCTTGATTGCCGAAACGCAACTTCCCATGGTGCAGGTCGCGCTGGCGGCCGGGTTCGAAAGCGTGCGGCGGTTCAATGCACTCTTTCGCAGCCACTATCGGCTGACGCCCAGCAAGCTGCGGCGTTCTTCGTCCAAGACGGTGATGAGTGATTGCTTGCGGCTCGTGCTCGCGTATCGTCCGCCCCTGAGTTGGGATGCGATGTTGCGGTTTCTGGCGGCGCGAGCCATTCCCGGAGTGGAGTGTGTGACGGGTGCAACTTATCATCGCACGGTCGGCGTTGGCGAACATCGTGGTTGGCTGAGCGTTTCGCCGGTCGTGGATCGCAATCTGCTGGCGGTTGACCTCGCCACCGAGCTGGCCCCCGCGCTGCCCGCGATTCTCGCGCGCCTGCGCAATTTGTTCGATTTGGATGCCCGGCCCGACGTCATCGCCGGACATCTCGTGCTCGATCCGTTGCTGGCTCCCTGGGTGAAGCGTCAGCCCGGGTTGCGCGTGCCTGGCGCATTCGATTCGTTTGAACTGGGCATGCGGGCAATTCTGGGGCAACAGGTTTCCGTTCGCGGGGCATCGACACTTGCTGGCCGCTTTGCCGAGCGGTTTGGTGATGCGATCGAGACGCCGCTGGCTTGCTTGAATCGCATAGCACCCGCTGCCGAATCGCTCGCCACCGCTCGCGGCACCACGTTGGCCGGTCTCGGCTTGCCGATCGCTCGCGCCGAAAGCCTGCGAGGTCTGGCGCGTGTCGTCGCTCGCCGCGAAATCGACCTCGAACCGGGAATCGAGCCGACCGTGACGGTCGCCAAACTCATGGAACTGCCGGGCATCGGACCGTGGACGGCACAGTACATCGCGATGCGCGCCTTGCGCTGGCCCGACGCCTTTCCGGCGGGCGATCTGGGGCTCGTGAAAGCCTCGGGTTTGAAGTCAGCTCGCGCGCTGGAAAAGGCGGCCGAGCGGTGGCGTCCCTGGCGTGCCTACGCGGCGTTGCACCTGTGGGAAAGCCTCAAGACAACTTCCCAATGAACATCGACAAGACGAATAGGAGCAACGACATGGCCACGACCACTTGCTACAGCTACATCGATTGCCCCTTGGGTCGAATGTTCGTGCAGGGTGACGGACAGTTCGTGACCGGCCTGTTCATGCCGCAACACAAGGGCTGGCGGGGTCCCGACGCCTCGTGGCAACTGGTCGACGCACCCTTCGCCGCGGTGCGCGAGCAGCTCGCCGAATATTTTGCAGGCGAGCGGCAGCAGTTCGATGTGCCCCTCAAGCTCACCGGCACGCCGTTTCAACAGCGCGTTTGGCAGGAGTTGGTGCGAATTCCGCTGGGCACGACGATCACTTATGCCCAGCTTGCCCAGCGCGTCGGCAAGCCCACCGCTTCGCGAGCCGTGGGTCATGCCAACGGTCGCAATCCCATCTCGATCATCGTGCCGTGCCACCGCGTGATCCGCGCCGATGGAAAACTCACGGGCTACGCTGGCGGCCTCGACAAAAAGGAGTGGCTGCTCGCCTGGGAACGCCGCGCGACAACAGCCGAACCTGGCTATTTGTTCGACATCGCGGGGATGTCGCACGACGGCCGCGCCGGCAACCAGTTGCCAAACATCGCAGCCAAATCAGACCCGTCGTACACGATGAAGGATCAACATCCCAGGTCTTGAAGCGGAATTTGGGAACTATTGGTCGACGTTCCGCGTCAAACTAGTTGACGCACATCGCGACCGTCCAGTCACGAGGGGGCGCCAGGCTTGTGATCCAGGAACCCAGGAGGCTCCCATGCTTCGCTGCTCAATCTATCCGTTTGCCGTGGCTTTGGTCATCGCTTCCGTTGCGCCTGTGCTCTCCGCCGAGAACAATGCCAACGAACTGGAGCTCAAGACCGAGCGGGCGATCATCTTCAAGGATGGATTCGCGCTGATCATCAAGCGGGGTGTCGCCACCACCGATCAGGCGGGCGAGGTGTTTACCGACGAAGTGCCCGATGCCGCCGTGCTGGGGTCGTTCTGGGCCGTGCCGGACGAGGGACGGCTGATCTCGATGCTCGCGGGGTGGAAGGAGACCAAGGAATCCGAAGACAAACAGTTGCCCTGTGCGCAACCCATCGAAATCTTGCTGGCCAACAAAGGAAAGCATGCCAAGGTGGAACTGCACGACAGGACCGTCTACTCAGGCATGATTCGCGAGGTGCTCATTGAAAAGACCGACGCGCCGGTGGCACCGGCGCCATGGAACCGGCTCGATCATTCCGCGTTGCCGTCGGTCACTCTGCCGCAGCAGACATTGGTTTCGAGCCACGTTCACCGCCTCGCTGTCGCCGCTCCGACCGGCGAGCATACGCTCACGGCGATTAGCGGCGCGAATTTCATCCTGCGCTCCGACGAAGGCGACGTGCTGCTTCCCGTGGGTCAGGTGAGGACGATTCTCGTCAAGGAGATGACAACGACGATCACCAAGACCCGGACCACGTCGAAGAAGACGAAGCGGCTGACCCTCAAATTCGAGGGGGCGGAGAAAAAGCAATCCGTCTCGATCATGTATTTTCGTCCGGGCATCCGCTGGATTCCCACCTATCGCGTCTCGCTCAGCGACAAGCATGCGCAGAAGACCGCCACCTTGGCGTTGCAGGCTGAGTTGCTCAATGAAGCCGAGGACCTCGACGACGTGCCGGTGGATCTTGTCGTGGGCGTGCCGAACTTCCGTTTTCGCGGCACTCCCAGCCCGCTGGTGTTGGAGGCCACGCTTCGCAACGCCCTGGCCGAGGCTGCGCCCAACCTGATGGGAAACCAGGGCAACGCGCTTTCGAATGCCATGTATTCGCAGCGGGTGGGTGAGTTTCGCGGCAACAAATCGCAGGCCAGCGAGGCACCGCACAGTGTGGTCGACCTACCGGGCGAGCTGACGGCCGCCGGTGCTCAAGACTTGTTCGTTTACAACCTTCCCAAGATCACGCTCGGCAGAAGCGAACGCATCGCCGTGCCGATCTTCACCACGGAGGTGCCTTACCGCGACGTCTACACGTGGGATCTGCACGTGACCAAACAGGATCAGGATGTCGCCCCCAGCGGGCCCGGCGCGAAGTCGCCCCTCACTCTCTCAAAGAACGAGGTGTGGCATCAGGTCGTACTCACCAATACCACCAATCTTCCCTGGACGACCGGCGCGGCCATGATGATGGAAGGCAATCAGCCGCTGGCCCAGGAGCTGCTCACTTATACGCCGCCCAAGGACGAAGTGCGCGTGCCGCTGACCGTGTCTGTCGACACCCCTGGCAGCGTCTCCGAGAAGGAGTTGCACCGCGAGATCAACAGCATTCAATGGGACGGAGTCAAGTACGCCCGCATTGACAAGGAAATGAAGCTCAATCTGAGCAACCACAAGTCGGTCGGAATCGAGACGGAGATCACGCTACGGATGGGAGGCAAGGTCGATCAGGTGTCGCACGACGGCGACGTGACCCTCGGCGCCTTCGATGCGGCCGACTGGGCGCAGCACAACAGCCACCCGGCCGTGAATAACAGTTCGTCGGTCATCTGGAGGGTGAAGCTGCAACCCGGTGAAACCTTCGAGCCGAGCGTGGCCTATCACTACTTCACGCGGCATTAGTGGCCTGATGAACGGGGCGGTGGCGTGTGGTTCGTCGGTCGCATGCGCGCTGCTAGCAACGCGGTGCTGCCTGCCGCGTTAGACTCGCCCATATCCTCCTCAACCTGCCCAGCCCGGACGACCGATAGAAGACTTCAGGTCTTCTTTTTTCTTCTCCTTTCGGACAGCGAAATGATGCGCCGCCAGCTGTGCCACGGACTTTGCCTGGGCTGGCTCGTGGCTGCGATCGCGGGCTGCGCCACGACCAAGGAGTCGGATACCTCTCGCACCGGCATCGAGCAATTGCTGGTGTCCAGCGCGGCCGAACGGGTGCTGCCATGTTATACGAACCACTGAAATTGCTTG
>PLYM01000225.1 GCA_003153375.1 Planctomycetaceae bacterium | reverse complement strand
GCAACGTCAGCCAAACCGGCAACGGGATTGGCAACTCGGGTAACACGAGCAATACCGGCAACGGTAACGGCAACACTACCACGGGTGGCAAGGGCACGGGCACGGCCGCAACCGGCACGGGAACGGGGACCACGACGGGTGGCACCGCTAGCGGTAACGGCAACACGAGCTCGACTGGCAACGGCACGGGCAACGTGGGCAACACCAGCAACACGGGCACCAACAACGGCAACACCACGACCAACAACACCACGGTTAACCAAGGTGGTGGTGGCGGCGGAATCGGTGGTGGGCTGTTAGGTGGCGGTCTGGGTGGCTTCGGTGGCGGCGGATTCGGTGGCGGTGGCGGCGGCGACGCCGGCTTCGCTGATGCACCGGCTCCGATGATGGCCCCGGCCATGGCCGACATGACTCCCCCGGCTCCGGCCTTGGCCCAAGCGACGGGATCGGCTGACCTGGTGGTTGAAGACATCCACGCTGTCCAGCCCGCGACGCTGATTGCAGGCCCGGCCTACAGCGTGACCCTCCGCAACCAAGGCACCGCAGCGGCTGGCCACTTCCGGGTGGGGCTGTTCGCCGCCCTGGAAGGCAAAGTGGCCGACGGAGCCCAAGCCACGGTTGACGTGGCCGGCCTGGCGGCTGGTCAATCGCGGCAAGTGACGCTGCGGCTGCCAGTTGCGGCGATGCAGATCGTGAGCGTTTCGTCCAGCCAGCCCTCGGCTTTCGACAAGCTGATGGTGGCCGTCGATACGGATAACTCGATCGAAGAGACCGACAAGACCAACAACGTGGCGGTGGTCGACCGGGACGCCCTGGAGGCCCGGTAGCCCGGCAAGCGAGTCTTGTTAACCTGATGCGTAGCGTGCCGCGGTGTTCGGTTGCCCCCTGGGGTGGCCGGGCACCGCGGTTTTTTTTGAGCCCGTTTGTAACACTTCGGAGGCGCTCACGCTTGGACTGGTAGAGCGAGACCTGTGCGATGTCCGCCGGGTCCAAAAAGCCTCCCAAAACAAAGAAAGTGAGTGTGTACGATGGCCTCTTTCATGAACCAATTGCAGAAGAAACTCGCGGTTGTGGCAGTCCTCGGCATGTTGGCCCCCCAGGCGGCTTTTGCCAAGGGCGGAATGAGCCACTCTCATGCCCACAGTAGCAGTGCTCCCCGCCAGATGAGTCAACCTGTCCAGAAGATGCAAAACAACAAGATTCAAAGCGTCAAGATGCAGAGCAGCAAGCTCAGCAATGGCAGCTTCGCCCAGAAGTTCACCCAAAAATCGAGCAAGACGGCCTCGACCCCCCTGTCTCTGTTCAGCCAGACGTCGTCCAAGAAGCAGCTCGGCAGCCAAAAGCAGACGCAGCTGGCCAGCAATGGCAACGGCGGCATCCTGAATGGCAACGGCAACAAGAGCCAAACCGGCAACGGCATTGGCAACACGGGTAACACGAGCAACACCGGCAACGCCAACGGCAACACCACCACCACGACCGGCACGGGCACCAAGGGCACGGGTACGACGGGCACCGGTACGACGAAAGGTACCGGCACGACGGGTACGGGCACCACGACCGGCGGCACGGCCAACGGCAACGGCAACGGCAACACGAGCTCGACCGGCAACGGCACGGGCAACGTGGGCAACACCAGCAACACCGGCAACAACAATGGCAACACCACGACCAACAACACCACGATCAACCAAGGCGGTGGCGGCGGGCTCGGCGGTGGATTGGGCGGCCTGCTCGGTGGCTTCGGTGGCGGCGGATTCGGTGGCGGTGGCGGCGGCGACGCTGGCTTCGCCGACGCACCGGCCCCGGTGATGGCCCCGGCCATGGCTCAAGCGACCGGAATGGCTGACCTGGTGGTCGAAGATGTCCGCATGGTCCAGCCCGCGACGCTGGTCGCCGGTCCGGCCTACAGCGTGACCTTCCGCAACCAAGGCACCGCGGCGGCCGGTCCCTTCCGGGTCGGAATGTACGCCGCCCTGGAAGGCAAAGTGGCCGATGGAGCCCAAGCCACGATTGACGTGGCCGGAATGGCGGTTGGCCAATCGCGGCAGGTGACCTTGCGACTGCCGCTCGCCGCGATGCAGATCGTGAGTGTCTCGACGGATCAGCCCGCGGCCTTCGACAAGCTGATGGTGGCCGTCGATACGGATAACTCGATCGAAGAGACCGACAAGGCCAACAACGTCGTGGTGGTCGACCGCGACGCCCGCTAAGCGAGTCTTGTCTGTCTGATGAGTAGCGTGCCGCGGTGTTCGGTAGCCCCTGGGGGTTGCCGGACACCGCGGTTTTTTTTGCGCTCGCGCGCAGTCGCCGGGTGGCCGGATTGCCCAGCGAACCCCTTGCGAGTTCCGCTTACCGGGTACAATGCGCACTGGCGGCGCAAGGCGGAGCTATCAGTCAACTTGGGGGAGAGCGATTTCATGCCCGACGAGCGAGAGAAGTTGCGGGAAGCCCTGGACCAGGTTCAAGGGCAACTCGACGAAGTCCGCCGGCGCGATCCCCAGTTCGCCAAGAACCTGGAAGCCATGATGGGAGCCGCTCGCACGGCACTCGATGGTCCGCCGCTACGAGGCGAAGAGCACGGCTCGTTGATGCGGCGTCTCGGCGACTCCGTTCACAAGTACGAGCAATCGCACCCCAAGCTGGCGGCCGCGCTGGGTGGCATCGTCGACGCGCTGGCCGAGATTGGCATCTAGACCGCGCCGCCTGGTTGCCGCCGTCTTGGTTGCGGCCGACATCCCTGCTGGCGGGCGCCGTTATTTCGAAAGGCGGCCCGACTTGGCCGTCGCCTTGGCGGGCTTCTCGGTCGTCCGCGGCTTCTTGCCGGTGAAGGCCAACGGCTTGGCCAGCGTGATCTTGATCTCTTCGGCCATCGCTTGCCCCGGTTGGTTGAGCGCTGTCACCGGGCGGCCCTTGTCGTAGTACCAGGCTTTCACCTTGACCGTGTCGCCGGCCTCGGCCAGATTCGGGTCGTCGAGATTTACGGTCACGGCCACGCCGTCGCTGACCTTGCCCGTGATCTTGCGACTGCCGGCCATAATGGTCAACTGGCCATCCTTGAAGCTGACCAGCCGGCCCTTGAAGACAAACTTGCCCGCCATGTTGCCGCGCACCGGTTTATCGGGCGCGTCGCCTTCGCCGGGCTGGAACACGCCTTGAGCCGCCTTGCCTTCGTCGGCACAGATCTTGACTTCCTCGATCGCCTTCTGCAGCGTGCCCTTCTTGTCGACCTGGCCGGTGAACTGCACGTGCAACGCCGGCGAGTGGAGATAATCGCGCTCGGCCTCGCCGGTTACTTCGACGGTCGTGTGGTCACCGGTCTCCAGCACCCAGGCGTCGTTCTTCGAGTCGCGGAACTTGACGTAGTGGTCCTGCACGCCTTCGAGCGTGCCGGTGTCTTCATACTCGCGCGCGTTCTGCGGCGGCTGAAACTGAGCCTGAGCGTGGGCAGCGGCCGACCACACCGTCAGGCCGATCAACGAAGCCTGCCAGACCCTGCGGCCCGTGCCGACGCCGACGCGCTGCCAGACCGTGAGAATCGGCCCGTCCGCGGACCGTCCATGCGTCAAAAAAGACTCGAAGCGCATGTGGTGCTCCTCCGCCTTTGTCCAATTCGGGCACACCGGCACAAGCGATCGCGGTGGCCGAACCTGTTCCCTGTGTTTAAGATACCTTGTCGACGGGCTGAGGGAAATGGAGTGCTGGCCCGCAAACCCCTGGCCGGATGCCGGGAAATGGGCCGGGACAAGGCATTTTTCGTGAGCCGTTGCCTCCTTTGCTGCCGGCGGGCTCAAGTTGCCTCGCGGAGCCTTGAGGGTAACAATGCCGCTTGGCGTGCGACTTTTTTTCGATTCGACCGAGGGCGCCTTCTCCGATGCCGAATGAACCGAGTCAGATGACGATCCCGAAGTTTCGGGCCATGAAAGCCGCGGGCCAGAAGATCACGATGCTCACGGCCTACGATTACACGATGGCCGGTCTGCTCGATGCCACCGGGGTCGAGGGCATCTTGGTGGGCGACAGCATGTCGATGGTCGTGCAGGGACACCCCAACACGCTGCCGGTGACGCTGGACGAGATGATTTATCACGCCGAGATGGTCGGTCGCGCGGTACACCATGCCCTGGTCGTGGTCGACATGCCCTTTCCGAGTTTTCACTTGGGCGTCTGGAAGGCCATCGACAACGCCGGCCGCATCCTCAAGGAAACCCGCTGCCAGGCCGTGAAGCTGGAAGGGGGCACCGATCAGGCCGAGGTCATCGCCGGGCTCGTGTCGGCAGGCATTCCGGTGATGGCGCATTGCGGGCTGCGGCCCCAAAGCGTGCACCAACTGGGCGGCTACAAGGTGCAGCGCGATGAGGACAAGTTGCTGGCCGATGCCGCGGCCGCCGAGCAGGCCGGCGCGTTTGCCGTCGTGCTCGAGTGCATACCGGCTCCCTTGGCTGCGAAGATCACGGCCCAGTTGCAAATACCGACCATCGGCATCGGCGCCGGCGGCGGGTGCGACGGACAGATCCTGGTCACGAACGATCTGCTCGGCCTGACCAGTGGCTACGTCCCGCGCTTCGTCAAAGCTTACGCCGATCTGCAGCACACCATCACGGACGCCGTCACCCGCTTCCGCGACGACGTCCGCAGCAGCAAATTTCCCACTCCGGAACAAACGTTTAAGTAGGGGTTAGGGGATGGGGGTTAGGGATTAGGGAAAAGGCTATTCACGCCCGTTAGTCCCTAAACCCCAATCCCTGAACCCCAATCCCTAACCCCTTCCTCATGTCCAACCGCCTTGCCAACGAGACCAGTCCCTACTTGCTGGGCCATGCCGGGAATCCGGTGGCCTGGTATCCGTGGGGGGAGGAGGCACTGGGGCTGGCGCGCAGTCAGGATAAGCCGATCTTTCTTTCGATTGGCTACTCGGCTTGTCACTGGTGTCACGTGATGGAGCACGAGAGTTTTGAGGATGAACGGATTGCCGGGCTGCTCAACGAGGGTTTCATTGCGATCAAGGTCGACCGCGAGGAGCGGCCCGATCTGGATCAGATCTACATGAACGCGGTGCAGTTGATGACCGGGCGCGGCGGTTGGCCGATGTCGGTCTTCCTGACGACCGATCTGAAACCGTTCTATGGGGGCACCTATTGGCCTCCGACCGCGCGCGGCGGCATGCCGGGCTTCGACCAGGTCTTGGCGGCCATCGCCGACGCCTGGAAGAATCGCCGGCAGCAGGCGCTCGATCAGGCCGAATCGCTCACCGAACACATGGAGCAGATCGCCGCGCCGCAATTGGAGCACGGCGAATTGCAGTCGGGCCTGCTGGATCATGCGGCCTCCGCGCTCTCGCGATCGTTTGATCGGACCTACGGCGGTTTTGGCGAGGCTCCGAAGTTTCCGCATCCGATGGACCTGCGATTGCTCGCGCACCGTTGGCACCGAAGCGGCGGCGACGACCTGTTGCACATGCTGACGATGACGCTCGACCGCATGGCGGCCGGCGGCATTTACGATCAGCTTGGCGGAGGCTTTCATCGCTATTCGGTCGACGAGCGGTGGCTCGTGCCGCACTTCGAGAAGATGCTCTACGACAACGCGCTGTTGGTTCCTTGTTATCTGGATGCCTATTGCATCACGGGCGATGCCGAACACGCCCACGTGGCGCGCGAAATTTGCGACTATGTGCTGCGCGAAATGACGGACCCCGCCGGCGGGTTCTATAGCACGCAGGACGCCGACAGCGAGGGGGAAGAGGGCAAGTTCTTCGTCTGGACTCCCGGGGAAATCGAAGCGATTCTGGGCGCGGCGGCGGCACGTACGTTCAGCTATGTGTACGACGTCACGCCCGAGGGCAATTTCGAGCATGGGCAGAGCATTCTGAATCGTCCTAAAACCCTGGCCCAGTGCGCCCAGGTGTTGGGGCGCGACACCGGCGAGCTGGCGCGCGAATTGGGCGACGGTCGGGCCAAGTTGCTTGCCGAGCGCGAACGACGCGTGCATCCGGCGCTCGACGATAAGGTGCTGGTGGCCTGGAACGGATTGATGATCGACGCCCTGGCCCAGGCCGCCGGCGTGCTCGACGAGCCGCGCTATCTGGCCGCCGCCGCGGAGGCCGCTGATTTTATCCTGGGGCAGATGCAAGCCGATGGCCGGCTGCTGCACTCGTGGCGACAAGGCAAGGCCAAGCTGGCCGCCTATCTCGACGACTATTCGTGTCTGGCTAACGCCTTGGTCAGCCTCTACGAAGCCGATTTCGACGAGCGCTGGATTGATGCGGCGACCGAATTGACCGATCAAATGCTCGAATTGTTCCACGACCCTGCCCTGGGCGGATTCTTTTTCACCGCCAGCGACCACGAGACGCTGATCACGCGGCCCAAGGATCTGTACGACAACGCCGTGCCCAGCGGCAACTCGATGGCCGCGATGGTGCTGTTGCGATTGGGAAAGCTGACGGGCCGAGACGATTATCTGAGCACGGCCGAAAGCACTCTACGGGCAGCCGTGGCGCTGATGCAGCAGGCACCACGCGGCACCGGCCAAATGCTGCTGGCGCTGGATTTCTTTCTGGGGCCGACGCCCGAGATCGTGGTCGTGGGCGATGTGCGGCAGGCCGAGACAGCTGCTGCGTTGGCCGATCTGCGGCATCGTTTCGTGCCCAACAAGCTGCTGGCATGCCGCCGAGCCGATCGGATAGCCGAGGAGTCGAAGGCCTTGGCTCTACTGTTCGCCGGCAAAGACGTCGGTAGCGCAGAACCCACCGTGTTCGTCTGCGAACACTTCGCCTGCCAGGAGCCGGTGTTTGGCAAGGAGGAGTCCGTGGCCCAATGGCGGGCTCTGGTCAGGTCGACTTCCGAGCAGAATCGCTGATCCGCGTGACGCTGTCGGCTATACTGGAAGCTGACTGAGCGTTTCGGCGACATCCTCAGGCTTTCAGCGATTGAGGTTTCCCATGCTCCAATGCCTGGCTTGGTTGCTTGTGCTGGCGTTTTCCTGGTCAGCGGTTCTTGCTCAAGAAACAGCCGCGCCGGCGAACCAAGGTTGGGGTGGCGTCTCGGGCCGCGTGGTGTTCGAGGGCGACTTGAACGATCCCGCTCTCAAGAGCTATCGAGAGGATTTGAAGCTCTATGCACCGATCAGAATCCAGAAGAACCTGCGCGGAATCACACCACGCGTGACCGGCACGGTGCCGAATCATGCCTTGCCGATCGATCCCCGCACGCTCGGCGTGAAAAACGCGTTCGTATATCTCAGGAAGAAGCCGGCCCGAATCCATCCTGCGCCGACGGATCGCGTGCAGAAGCCGATCGAGGTCGTGTGTCACGACCATATTTTCTCGCCGCGCGAGTTGATTGTCGACGTTGGCCAGAAGGTGCGGATGCTCTCACCCGACGGACCGGCGAATTTTTATAACGACACGGTGATGAACGAGCCGTTCAATCGGCTTGTGACACCCGACAAGCCGGCCGAATGGACGCCGCAGAAGCGAGAGCCTTTTCCCCTCAGGCTGTTGAGCAACTTTCAACCGGCCGCCGCGTCCTATTGGCTCGTCGTGGACCACCCCTACGCGGTTATGACCGCGGCCGACGGTTCCTTTAAGCTCGAAAACTTGCCGGTGGGCGATCACGAGTTGACGATCTGGCAGGAAGTCGTCGGTTACGTGGAAAAGAAATTGCCCATCACGATTCGGGACGACGAGGTTCGCGAACTTCCGCCCGCGAAGATCACGGTGGAACAGCTGACGCGCCCCCGAAGAAGCGCCGCTCCCTAAGGCCGACAAGCCGCCTGGGCCGCGTCGATCACGGTTTGCAGCGGCAGGCCGTGTTGCTCGGCGATTCGGCGGCAGTCTTCGAACTCGGGCGAAAACCGCGAGGGTTGTCCGTCCAGATGGGCGAGCTTGCCCTCGACAGCGCCCCACGGAGTAGTGACGCGATGGGGTTCACGCCGCAGCTTGCGGCGCTCGACGGCATGGCGGCGAATGCCGAGTGTCGTCGTTTCGCGAAAGAGAATGCCCTCGACCGCCGCGACCAATTCGGCGGGGCAGAGCACGCTGAGCAGGATGCCGGGCCGGTTCTTTTTCATCTGGATGGCGGTGGCGTAGACATCGAGCGCGCCGGCCGTCCACAACTGGGCGATCGCGTGGCCCACTACCTCGCCACTGATGTCGTCCAGATTGGTCTCGACGACCCACAGTTGTTCGTCGCTCGACTGGTCGGCCGTTTCGCCCACCAGCAGTCGCAGCAGATTGGCTTGCTCTTCCAGATCCTTTTGGCCCGAGCCATAGCCAATGCGCTGGATCGTCATGGCCGGCACGGGGCCGAACGAGTTCACCAGGGTGGCCAGAATCGCCGCGCCGGTGGGCGTGGTCAACTCGCATAACACGCGCGACTCGGCCAGCGGAATGCCCTTGAGCAGTTCGGCCGTGGCCGGCGCGGGAATGGCGCAGCGGCCGTGGGCGATCTCGACGAACCCGCTGCCCGTGGGCACCGGCGAGCAGACGATCCGCTGGGCGCCGAGCAGGTCCCAGCCGATCGCCGCGCCGACGATGTCGGCAATCGAGTCGACCGCGCCGACTTCGTGAAAGTGTACTTTTTCGATCGTCGAGTTATGCACCTTGGCTTCGGCTTCGGCCAACCGGCGAAAGATGCGGTGAGCCAGGTCCTTCTGCGGAGCCGAGAGCACGCTGCCGTCGATCATGGCCGTGATGTGGTGCAGATGTCGATGCTTGTGTTCGGGTTCGTGCTCGACCGTGATCTGCGTGGCGCGAAAGCCCTTTTTCTTGACCGGCGTGGCCACCAACCGCACGCCCGGCAGCCCCAGCGTCTGAATGCCCGCGTTGAGCACGGCCAGGTCCACGCCGGCATCGACCAGCGCTCCCAACGTCATGTCGCCGCTGATGCCGCTGGCACAATCGAGATAGGCGATCTTCATGGCTGCTGCTTTCGTGTCTCGCGTCGTGCGTTCGGGATATCCAATCTGGCAAGCCGGGCATTCTATCGCACGGCGACAAGAAGCCAAAGGGACGGCGCGCGGGCGAGGTGATGCAAGATCGTGCGTCTCGTTAGCGATTCGATGCGTTGGCGAACGCTGTGGCAGCAGCAGCGATCTCAACAAGTGTCGCAACGAATGCGGCGGTCCCGATCCACATTATGGCGGTCTCGTATGGGTTCGGTCGCGGCATATGACCCTTGCTGAGGGCAGGTGTCATCCAAACGGACCACGAAACGAGCGCGATTGTTGCCGAGGCCATGAGCGACCAAAGGAGGCCGTGGATAATGTGCCGTTTAGCCATTCGTGCATTATAGCCGACCGTATTATCCGGCAACACACAGTTAAGACGCCACCCGCGGCGGTGCTGCCTGGAGGTCAAACAGCGCCAGCAACGGCGAGTTTGCTCCGCGATTGACCCCTCGGGCGGTGATTGGTTACGATGCGCCCCCGCCGCGCCAGCAACGTGGGCGCATGGCCGTATTCAGCAGCTTCCGACGTCAGACATACGCGATGAGCACTTCGCAGAAGGAAACGACGCGCCTGCCGGCAACCCCGTGGGGATTTCTTCCGCCAAGGATGCGCGTGCTCTACATCACCACGCCGCGGCGCACCGGGGCCTGGCTGGCCGAGGCCTTTGCCAGCGACAGCGCCTGCGCCGTCTCGCTCGAGGAAGCCTTCGGAGCGGCCGAGGGCGTGGCGCGGTTGCGCGAAGTAGTGTTCGACGCCGTGCTGGTGAGTCATGATCCCGACGAACTCGACGCGCTGGCGCTGCTGGACGGTCTGCGGGCTGGCGGCGCCGAAGAGCCGCTGATCGTACTGGGCCAGGCCAGCGAGCAGGAGATTGCCGCGCTGTGCTACGAGGTGGGCGCCGACGCTTACCTGTGCGTCAACACCGCGACCACGCGAACGCTGCTGTGGATCGTGGCCCGCGCGACCGAGCGGCACAACCTGCTGCGCGAGAATCGCCGCTTGTCGCAGGCCGCGCGGCACCGGACGCACCAGGAAAGTCGCGAGACGGAACACCTGCTCTCCCAACAGCGCGAACTGATTCGCGATGCCACCGGCTCCTCGGGCGACGACCCGGTCGCGGTCGACACGGCCGGCGATCAGCACGCCGCGATTGGGCGCCTGGCGGCCGGCGCCGCGCAGCCCGCGCCCTTGGATGGCGCACTGGTCAATCACTACCGAGAGCTTTTGCGGGCCCACGTGATCATGGGTTCGGGCAATTTGTCAGGCGAGATGGCGGCGCTTGCCGAGTTGTTGGCCGCCGGCGGCGTGACCGCGCCGCAAACGATGCAGCTTCACGTCCAGGTGCTCGAAGAGCTGGTGCGCGGCTTGGGCAGTCGCAGCGCGCGGCATGTCATGACGCGCGCCGACCTGCTGGTGTTGGAAGTCCTGGTTCACCTGGCCGAGCGCTATCGACTCGATTGCGCGGCTACCCGTGCCGGCGCGATGGTCAAACCTCAGTGAGATCATGTCGGACAAGACGACCACGATCGACGACTTGCGGCGCTTGATGGAAGCGTTTGTCAGCGAGCGCGATTGGCATCAGTTTCACACCCCCAAGAACCTGGCCATTGCCCTGGCGGTCGAAGTCGCCGAAGTGATGGAGCACTTCCAGTGGCTCGACCCGCAAGAATCGCGCGCCGTTGCGCACGACGCCGGGCGGCGGGCCGCCGTGGGCGAGGAACTGGCCGATTGCCTTTGCTATCTGTTGGCGATGGCCAACGCGTTGAACATTGACCTGTCCGACGCGGTGCGCGGCAAGATGCTGAAGAACGCCCAGAAATATCCAGCCGACCAGTATCGGGGTCGCTGGGGCGCAGGCGACTCACGCCCCGCGGGCGGAGTCTAGCTCGCTATTGCGGGCGATCGCGATCGCGGGCGTTCTCGATGCCGTTTCACATCGCGCTGGTGCGCGTTGCGTCGACGATGGCGGCCAGGTCGGTCATCAGCCGGTTCCAGCGCTCGTCGCCGAATTGGCTGACCAAATGGGTCTGGGCTTGTTCCCAATGCGGAGCCGCCTTGGCCAGCGCGGCCAGTCCCTCGTCGGTCAATTCCACGGCTTTATGCTTGCCGTTGGCCGGCTTCGAGAGTTGCAACAGGCCCATCGTCAGCAGCGGCTTCAAATTGCGCGTTAGCGTCGAACGGTCCATCACCAACTCGCGAGCCAAACGGGCAATGCTGCTGGGACCGAGCAACTTGCCCGTGATCAGAATCACCAGTTGCGTGGACCGCAGACCGCTGGGCGACAACACTTGGTCAAACAACTGTGTTACGCTTCTCGACGCTTTGCGAAAATTGAAGCACGCACAAGTCCGTGCCATTTCGCCTAGCTTCGCATCATCAAGCTCGGGAAAGTCCAAGCGCATGGTCGTTGGTCCCGTTGAATAGAATGCCGGAGAGATACCTCAGAAGTGACCACTACCCCATAGTGCTACCCGCTCGAGAGGAACCAAGTTTCAGAATCGTAGCCCCCCTTTCTGCGAAATCTGGGGCTGCCACCAAGCTGCAAATGATTCGTCCCAGGCGACGCGTCATTTGAACAAAAACTCGCCGACAGCGGGAATCCGTGGCCAAAAACTCGGCAACTTGCACGAATTGCACGAACTGCTGCTTGGTCCACGTCGGGCAGCGGAATGGGTGAGGGGCAGGGGGTGATGTGAGAGACGAAGCGATCGCGTGGAATGGCGAGATCATCCCTTGAATGCGCATGCCTCACGCGATCATTCGTGATAGGGTTGCAGTTCCAGGAAGTTGAACGTCTGCTCCAGGCCGAACGGGCCGGCAGACTGCTGGTCGTCAGCCCAATCCGATACGACCAGCGTGGCCGTCGGCTGCGTCGCGCGGAACACCTTCCAATGATAGGTGATCCAGACTGGCACCGGTGGTTCGGGCGAAGACGCATACATTTCCGTGAACGAACGCTTCGTATCCAGCTCGACGCCTTCCAAAGTCACGCGTCCGATGAATTTTTGCGCGTCGTCCTGCTTCCTCGTTTGCGGATGGATGAGATCGTTGTAGTCGCAGGTAAACATTTTCAGCGAATAGAGGCGGCCCGGTTCAAGATTCTTGATCGTCTGCGAAAACCGGTTCGGCCCGCGCTCGCTGCGTTTCATCCACAAAAAGGTGTCGCCGATGTGCTCGGGATCGGCGGGCCGACCGAGGCCCATGAAGCGTCCTTCAATGCGGCCATAGCGTGGAAAGCTCTTGGCCGCGATCGTGTCCTCCGCCGCCGGCTCGAGTTTCCAGCCCTCGATTCCGCGCTCGAAGTCCGCGTTCTGCACATGGCTGAGAAACAGCGGATCGTGGGTCAATAGCGTCGTGTTGCCCTCCAGCGCATAATGTCGATAGAGCTTGCCGACAAAACGCGTTGTCTCTTCGTCGGCCAGAATGCTCGTCCACCATTCGATGCCGGCGATGCCCGCCAGCGAGGGATGGTTGGCCACGACGTTCATCTGCTGATCCATCCAAACGTGATAGTCGACGTTGGGCTGCTTGTTGATGCCGCCTGGGGGCATCGAGAACAAGCCAAAGGCGATGATCATTTTCTCCTTCACTCCCGGCGCTTTGGCTTCCCAATCGTTGATACCCTCGACAAACGTTTGCAGGGCTTGTTGAGAGCGCTCCTCGCTCGACATTTCGTGCAGGTATCGCTCGAGTGCGATGCGATAGTCGCAATCGACCACGGTGGGTGCGAACGTCGCGCCGAGCACGTCCTGGTTCAGCTTCTTGCCGCTGCCGCCGATGTAGGTAAAGAGCGATTTATTCTTCAAACGGTCCGTTGCCCGCATCGTTTTGAAGACCGTCTCGCAAGTGCGGTTCCGCGCGCGTTCGTCGTCGAGCCTCTGGCGTCGCTCGGGGCTTAGCTTGTCTCGGTCGACGGTTTCGGCGTTGACGATGAACTCATTGATGATGAGGCCGTCCAGGAAGGGGGCCCGGTCGTAAAAGCCGGTCCAGAATTGCAGGTGCTCGTCGGCCGTCTTGGCTCGACTGTCGATGCCGACTTCGGCCACGAACCGTTTGCCCTGGCGATGCCAGGATTCGACCGTGGCTGGCGGCAGCTGAATGTTGCTGGGCACGATCAGCGTGGTGACGTTGGGCAGGATGTCGCGCCGCAGGAAGTCCATGTCGTAATGGCCGTAGGACTTGATCGCCGGATCGAAGCCCAGGCCGCAGTGCATCAGTTCGGGGATGGACTTGACCACCAGTTCTTCAAGCTTCAACTCGCCGCCGCATTGCACGCGAATCTCGTGCTCGCCGGCCGCGACCCACCGCATCGCCTCGTCGCGCGCACCGTGCTCGGTAGTGTGGTCGATCAATAGGTCATTACCTCCGGCCGGATCGAGCACGATCTTAGCCGTGCCCGCTCCCTGGCAACGCGTCGAGACAAAGATCCAGCCCGCTTTTTTCCTGTTCACGCGAAACGACTCGCCCGACTTGGATCCGGTCGAGGCGCGCAGCAATTCCGCGGCGAGGTTGTTTTGCTTCCGTTCTTCAGCGGGCTTGGCCGAAGGCTCAGCGCCTCGCGCCCCGATGCACGTCGACAGGCAGAACAGCAACACGGCAAGCGATCGTGTGCCCATGCGCGCAGTCATCCCTTCCGCTGAAGAACTCCGAAACGGAACCAAGCAACGGCCCACGGACCAACCGCAGGCGCACGGAGTACGCCGGGCAGATACGCCGCTACACTACTGCGTGAGCTATTTTTTCACCGAGGCCTGGAAGCCGGCGGCAAACAGCGCTGCGAGAGCCGCATTGACGTCGACGCCCTTGCCGGTCACTTCGAGCGTCTTGGTCTTCTTGTCCGAAGCCACGGCCGTGACGCCGTCGACACTCTTGAGCGCCTTTTCGGCGGCTCCGTAACAGGCCGGGCAGCAGAGGTGGACGCCGGTGATTGTGATCGCGTCGGCTTTGGCTCCCTTGTCAGCATTCGAGCCGGGGAAATCTAACACCTTGTCGCCGTGCTTGGCGTTGCCGCGGAAACCGGCCTTGGCCAAAGCGTCGATCGCGGCGGCGGCCGCCTTATCGTCGGCGGCGGTGAGCGTGATCGTGCCCGAGTCCTTGCTGGCCTTGGCGTCACTCACTCCGGCGACGTCCTTCAAGGTCTTTTGGGCGATGTTGACGCATTGTCCACAGCAGATGTGTACGCCGTCGATCTTCACTTCGCCGGCCCGCGCCGCCACGTTCAAGAACGCCAAAGCGGCCACTGCCGTCAAAAAACTTGTGGACTTCATGATTGCTCTCCCTGGTTTGGAACCGAGTTGCCGCGACCGCCATCAACGCCCGAATTCTACCGATTCGGCCACCCGCTGCCAAACTTTTCAAGCCGAGCCCCCTTTCAATACCTGGCGAACGTCCAGGCTGTCGCATCCCGCCCAGCGGCAGGATATACTAAGCCGCGCCGGGAACTTTTTGCGTTGGGCCTAAGAGCGTCGCCGACCGTAACGTTGGCCTGATCCAACATGACGCCAGGGGAGTTTGCGCGATGCGATATTTCGTCGTAGCTCTGATTCTGTTGGCCACTTCCCGCGTGGCGCTGGCCGACGCGCCTAGGGCTGAGCCCTCGAGCGTCGATGCCACGATCGATCGTGGGCTGGCGTTTCTCACCAGCGACGCCTTGGCCTGGAAGAACGAGCATCACTGCGCCTCGTGCCACCATGCGGCCCTCGTCGTTTGGGCAATGCGCGAAGCTAAATTGCGTGACCATGCCGTCGACGAACCCGTGCTGGCCGAGTTGACGCAATGGATGGCCGAGAGTGGCGACGGCAAAACCAGCTTGCCGCGACCGCCGGGCATCCCTCGCGCGCTCAATGAGAAGCCCATCTCGTACGCGCTAGCCCTGGAAGCCAATCCCCAGCCCGACGCCGCTTCGAGCGAGTGCTTGAAACTTTTGTTGACGACGGTCAAGGGGGATCAGATCGAGAACGGCTCCTGGGCTTCGTGGCCCGACACCCGGCCGCCGATTTTCGGCAACTCCGACGAGCGCGCCACGGTGTTCGCGACGCTCGCGCTGTTGCCCGCGGCCGCGGCAGGCGACGAGTCGGCCAAAGCCGCCCGCGACAAGGGTGTTCAATGGCTTCTCGACACGAAGAGTGACGATGATCCGCAGTCGGTCGCCATCCGCCTGGTTCTGTGGCAGCGGCTCGGCCGGCCAACCGCCGAGATCGAACCGCTGGCCGCCCGCATCCAGTCGCGGCAGAATGCCGACGGCGGCTGGAGCCAGGCTCCGGAAATGCCCAGTGACGCCTGGGCAACCGGCCAGGTACTCTATGCCCTGGCCCATGCCAGTTTCAAGCCCGACCATCCGACGATCGCGCGCGGGCAGCAGTTCCTCGCCAGCACGCAACGCACGGACGGTTCGTGGCCGATGACCTCGCGGCCGACCAAACCGGGCGGCGAAGGATCTAAAAGTCTGATCCCCATCACCGGCGCCGGCAGCGCCTGGGCCGTGATGGGATTGTCACGCAGCCGCTGAGCGTGGGCCGGCCGATGTGCTCGATGCAGCGATTGCTGATAGTCGTCGCACTGATTGGGACCGCGATCCGCGGGTTTGGCGCGCTGGGCGCCGCGGCCAGCGCCGAGCCCACACGATCCGATACGTTCGCCGGTTCCAAGGCTGGCGACGAGCGGCAGGTCTTGGACGTCAGGCTCTGCTGGTGTCCGGCGGGCCAATTCACGATGGGCAGTCCGCCCAGTGAACCCGAGCGGCGACCGGGCGAAGACCAGGTGCAAGTCACGCTCTCCAAGGGATTTTGGATCGGCAAGTACGAAGTGACCCAAGGGGAATGGAAGCGTGTGGTCGGTGAGTTTCCCGGCCAGCGAACCGCCGGCGAGGGGGACAATTTTCCGGTCTACACGATCAACTTCGCCGAGGCGGAAGGATTCTGCGACAAGCTGACGAAGATGGCGCGCGCGGCCGGCGACTTGTCGAGCGAATGGGAGTTTCGCCTGCCCACCGACGCCCAGTGGGAGTACGCCTGCCGCGCCGGCACAACCACGGCCACGTCGTTCGGCGACAAGCTGAGCAGCAAGCAGGCAAACTTTCAGGGAGAGCCTTACAACGGCGGCGAGCCGGGGCCGTCACTCCAGCGGACCGCGCCGGTCGGCAGTTATCCGGCCAATTCCTGGGGCCTGCACGACATGCACGGCAACGTGTTCGAATGGTGCCGCGATTGGCATCGTCTCCAGTTGCCGGGCGGGGTTGATCCTGACTTGTACTCCGCGCGGGCCACGGCGCTGGTAAATCGCGACGGCAGCATTTCGCGCGTCCGCCGCGGCGGCTGTTGGGCCGACAAGGGCTGGCCGTGCCGGTCGGCCTTTCGCCTGCGGTTCGAGCCCGAACGCCGGCACGATCATATTGGCTTTCGTGTCGTCTGCGTGTGGCGAAATTAGCGGGCGATTGGCGAACTTTCATCGCGCGCCGCTGCCCAACCGCACCCGCCACCCCTGCGCCCGAGGGCCGCAGCCAGCTAGAATTGAGGGACGACGCGTTCTGACGCCCCGCTGAGCACTTACCGTCCTATCGCGCATGTCCGAAGACTTGGCACCGTATCTGGCCCCGACCTGGTTCGTGAATTCGGACGAACCGAGCCTCGTGGCGTTGGCTCGCGAAGTGGTGGGCGGCATCACCGATGAAATCGAGCGGGCGTGCCGGCTGTTCTATGCTGTTCGCGACGGCATCCGCTACACGGCCTACAATCTGCGACTCGAACGCGAGTCGATGCGGGCCAGTGGCGTGTTGGCGGCCGGTGAGTCGTGGTGCGTGCCCAAGAGCGTGCTGTTGGCCGCGCTCTGCCGTTCGCAGGGCATTGCCTGCCGTTTGGGATACGCCGACGTCTGCAATCACTTGGCCACCCGGAAACTGCTCGAGTTCCTGGGCACCAACGTCTTCTATTACCACGGCTTCAACGAGCTCTATCTCGAAGGTCGGTGGGTCAAGGACACGGTGGCGTTCAATCGCACGCTGTGCGAGAAGGCCCGACTGGCCCCGCTCGATTTCGACGGCCGACACGACTCGATCTACCATCCCTTCGATCTGGCCGGCAATCGCTACATGGAATACTTGCACGACTACGGCGCCTTCGCCGACTTGCCTTACGAGGCGGTCGTCGAGAAGTTCGTCGACGTCTATCCGAACATTCGCCCCTTCGCCAGCGGCGGCACGGCGCTGCCGGGCGACTTCGAGGCCGAAGTCCAAGCCGAAGCCAGCGGGTCCTGAAGGCCTCGAGCGATTCCAGAGTCGCCGCGCCCGTGGCTCAGACCGTGTATTCCATCGCGAAGAAGTCGCGCTGCATTTGCGCCCAACTGAGGGTCACCAGTCCCGGAGCGTAGCCGTTGTTGATGCCCCAGGGGTTGAATAACGTGACTTGCTGCGTGGTCTTGTTGTAGGACACGACCGCGTAGGCATGGTCGCCGACCACGCTGCCATCGGCCGGGCGATCGACGGACCCGAACGTGATGTATTTGCCAGAGTTGTAAGCCGTGGTGAACGTCGTGGGGCTCACGGCGCTGTAGGCGCCGGCCTTGCCCGTGATCTGATTCAGCGCCTGGAACATGTATCCACCCGAGATGGCCGCATAGCTGTTGCGGCCGACGCTGCTGGGATCGGTGCGCAGCCAACCTGATTCGTTGAATTGGACGTAAGCCTTTTCAGCCAGGGCGACCCACAGCGGCACGGTCTTGTTGCTGATGTTGGTGCCCATGTTGGCATAGGCATAGTAGCCGCTGCGGTCGACCGGCAATTGCGAGTCGACGGTTACGTAGTCCGCCTTGCCGCTGTGGTTGATGCTGACCGTGTAAGTTCCGTCGCCGTTGTTGATGAACATGTTGGTGATCACGCTGGGCGTGAGCAGGGCGGTCTCGGCCAGGCTCGACAGGTAGTAGCAATCGCCGATCATGCCTTGCCGCACGTCGGTATAGACCGGCGCGTGGGGAAACAGGCTGCCCGTGGCGGTTTGATAACTAACCCCGCTCATCGTGGTCGGATGATCCATGCCCAGGAACCACTTGTCGACGAGTTTGGTCAACTGCACCGAGCCTGATCCGGCGGCCAGATTGCCCAAGGTCGTGCCTTGATAATGGGCGTTGGCCAGGTTGCCGTTGACGACATCCGAGGCCAGCACGTCGACGTAGTTGTCGCTGGTGAAGAACGACGTCTTGGCGACGATCTGTTTGAGATCGGCAAACTCGTTGACCGAGACGGTGCCGTCTTTCTCCACCTGAGTGAAGATACCCAGCATCTCGCTGCGCGAGATTACGTTATCGAGCGTGTCTTGTCGCAGCAGGCTGACGAGGGCCGCGTCGTGTAGGGTGGTGGCCGACCAATCGGTCGTCGTCACCGGCGCGGCCGTCGGCTTGGTCACGACGGCCGTCGTGGGGGTAGTGCCTTTCAACGTGGCAGCCGACAACAGGCTGGTGCCGACGGCGCCAAACAGCCCTGGATCGGTGGCCCCCAGAGTGCTGCCCAGCAGGGCTGTGCCGCGATAGCTGCTGCACATATCGGCCGCCGTCAATTCGCGTGCTTCCAGCGATTCGATTCTCAGCGGCAAACGGCCCAGCGGTTTCTGAACAGGCACGAATTAGTTCTCCAACGGCGCATCCGCGGACGCTCCAGCGCGCACCGCGATCACGAGAGAGTTAAGTGAGCACGTTTCCGACAGCAGGGATGAAGCGAAGCGACAGCTTGCGCCGATCCAGCGGATCGCACGCCTGAGAAAGGACTGACCAGTAGAACTCTATGTCAATTGTGGACGATGTCAAACACAACGCTGGGCACGCTTCGAGGGTCAGGATTTCCGCGGAAAACGAGCCATCATGGCACCGCTTGTCCCGCGCGCCGTAGTGCTCGTTGGCGACGACGAGGTACGGCGCCCCCGCATTCGCAAGGGCTTCGGCCAGTTTTGTCCTAGGAGATTTGACCGCCGCCTCAGGTGGCGTAGATTTGTCACGTGCCCCATTCTGTGGAGAGTTGCTCGATGAACCACTGCGAACGTGTTCAGGCCCGCGGAATCCCGTCGGTGCCAACGCTGATTGCCTGGCTCAGTGTTTGTTTGTTGGCGGCCGCCGCCGGTCACGCGCTCGACCAGAGATGGCAGCCCCTGTGGGCCCGCATCGGCGCTTTTGGGTTGGCGGCCGCGGTGGGGTTGAGCACGGTCGAATCAGCACGCGACGTTCGCGAACGACGGCGCCACGAGCGGCGGATGCGCGCTCGGGCCGAAGGCGGCCTGGCCCGCGTCAATCAACACACCGCCGCGGTCGATTCGATCAACGAAGCTTTGGGCCGGCTGACGGCGCACGCCTTGCGGCAGCGACGCGGCAAACCGCTCAAGTCCACCATGGGCACGCGCTCGCAAGCCGGACAACTGCTGGCGGGCTATCCGATCGAGATCATGGCGATCGACGAGCAATCTCCGACGCAAGCCTTTGAGAACGGCCGCAACATGATCGGGTCGGTGCGCCAGTTCTCCTCGCGGGCCGTGACCTTCGAACATGCCTCGCCGCTCGACTCGCCGATGGCGCTGCTGACGTTCAAGTTGGGCACCGGCGACGAGCAGCTTTCGTTCGTGGTCGACATCATGTGGACCGAGCGGGCCGACCAGGGCTTTGCCAGCGGCGGGACCGTGCTGGCCGCCGGCGTGCCCAATCGTCAGCAAGGCGATGGCGAAGGCGATATGGAACTGGCGATCTCCGCCAGCAGCTAAACCGCCGTCTCGGCACGTCACGTCGCACGATCCACGTTCGGCGCCGCGATTTTGGGGTTTGGCAGGACGCTTTCCGGTGATGGACAAGCCGCGCCAGGCGTGTTGTAATAGCACGCATCTGCCCGGTGGTTGTCCCTCCCGCCCCAGCTCCTGCCTGTGCCGATGTCAGACCGCAAGACTTCAGCTTCCTCGATCGTGCTTGGCACGCCGCCAATATTTAATTTGGCGCTGCTCAGTGCGGCGTTGTTGGCCGCGATCTTCGTCACGTCGGCGCTCGCTGCGGCGCATGCCGGCGATGCCGCCGGCGCATCGACCACGGTCGACTACAACCGCGATATCCGGCCAATTCTGCTGAATCACTGTTACGCCTGCCACGGCCCTGACGAGGGGAAACGCAAGGCCGGCCTGCGGCTCGATCGCGAGGCGGACGCGCGGGCGAAACTCGAGTCGGGCCAGCACGCAATCGTGCCCGGCCAAATTGAGCACAGTGAGCTTTTGACGCGAGTCGCGGCGACGGACGACAGCCGCATGCCCCCGGCCGACGTGGCCGGATCGCTCAAGCCCGAGCAAATCGAGCGCCTGCGCCAGTGGATCGCCCAGGGAGCGAAATGGCAGGGGCATTGGTCCTACACGAAAGTCGAGCGCCCGGCGCTGCCGGCTGTCAGTGATTCGGCCTGGCCGCGCAATGGCGTCGACGCGTTCATTCTTCAATCGCTCGACCGCGAAGGGCTCAAGCCTTCGCCCGTGGCTGACAAGACCACGTTGATTCGCCGCGTGAGTTTCGATCTCACGGGGTTGCCGCCGACGCTGGCCGAGATTGATGCTTTTTTGGCCGACACGGGCGAACTGGCCTACGAGCGCGTCGTCGATCGGCTGTTGGCGTCGCCCCATTATGGCGAGCGGATGGCGATCAAGTGGCTCGACCTGGCCCGCTACGCCGACTCCAACGGCTATCACGTCGACGATCATCGGAATATTTGGAAATTTCGCGAATGGGTCATCGATGCCTTCAACCGCAACATGCCCTTCGATCGCTTTACGGTCGAGCAGATCGCCGGCGACCTGCTGCCGGCCGCCACGGTCGATCAGCGGATCGCCAGCGGCTTTCACCGGAACGTGATGGTGACGAGCGAAGGGGGCGCCGATCCCGAAGAATATCTGACTAAGTACGCCAACGACCGCGTCACCACGACCGCCACGGTCTGGCTGGGCACGACGCTGGCTTGCGCCGAGTGCCATGACCACAAATACGATCCGTTCACGCAGCGCGACTTTTATCGCCTCTACGCTTATTTCAACAACATTCCCGAGTTGGGTCTCGATACCCGGCAGGGCAGCCCGGTGCCGAACTTGCAGATTCCCACAGCCGAGCAAACGGCGCGGATCGATTCGCTGCACCGGCAGATCGCGGATCTCGAAGGGCGGCTGAAAGCCGAAGTGGCCGCGGCCACGATCGATCCGCCCGATCCACGCATGGCCGATACGCCTCGGCAGGAATTTGTGTGGGTCGACGACGGGCTGCCGCGCGGCGCGCTGGCCGATGGAACCGAGGGGGATGCTTCGTGGCGCTGGGTCGAATCGCCCGAGCCGGTGCTGAGTGGTCGCCGCGCCAGCACGCGCGTGGCCACCGGCTTTGCGCAACATTTTTTCATCAATGCCAAGGACCGCCTGACGATCGCCGAGGGCGACACGCTGTTCGCGCACGTTTATCTCGATCCCAACAATCCGCCGCAGAGCGTCGTGTTGCAATTCAATGACGGCAACTGGGAACACCGTGCCTACTGGGGCTCGAGCCCGCAGGTGGGCGGGGCCGACGGCACGCCCAGCCGGCTGCCGCGTGGCCCGCTGCCCGAGACGGGTCGCTGGGTGCGGTTGGAAGTCGACGCCGCGGCAGTGGGGCTGGCGGTCGGTGACTCGGTGAGCGGCATGGCGTTTTCGCAGGTGGGTGGACGTGTCTATTGGGACAAGGCCGGCGTTATCAACCGCACGCCCCAGGGCGCGCGCTCATTCGACACGCAGCCGTCTTGGGAGCTGGCCGAAAAGGCCCGGCCCAAGAGCAAGCTGCCGCAGCCGCTGCAAGACGTGCTCAAGCTGGCCACCGAACAGCGCAACGACGCGCAGCGGGCGCAGTTGCGAGACTACTTCGTGCAGTTCGCCTATACGAAGACCCGCCCGCTGTTCGAGCCGCTCAACGCGCAGCTCGAAGAACTGCGTAAAGCCGAAGGCGATCTGCAGCGCGCGGTGCCGGTGACGATGGTGATGCAAGAGAATCCACAAATGCGCGACACCTTCGTGCTCACGCGGGGCGATTTTCGCGCCAAGGGGCAGCAGGTGACGCGCGGCGTGCCCGAGAGCCTGCCGCCGCTGCCGCTAGGGGCGCCCGACAATCGACTGGGTTTGGCCCAGTGGCTCGTCGATCCCGGCAATCCTCTGGTCGCGCGGGTGACGGTGAACCGCTATTGGCAACAATACTTTGGCGCCGGCATCGTCAAGACCAGTGACGATTTCGGTTCGCGCGGCGATGGACCGAGCCATCCGGCGCTGCTGGATTGGCTCGCCGGCCAGTTCATCGACTCGGGCTGGAACGTGAAAGCCTTGCAACGGGTGATCGTCACCTCGGCCGCCTATCGGCAGTCGGCCAGGGTCGATGCCCGATTGCTGGAGCACGATCCTTACAACCGCCTGTTGGCGCGCGGGCCGCGGTTCCGTCTGGATGCCGAGATGATTCGCGACAACGCACTGAGCATCAGCGGCTTGCTCAACGGCACCCTGGGCGGTCCCAGCGTGTCGCCCTATCAGCCGGCGGGGCTGTGGGACGAGCTCACCAGCGGCGACCGCTATCAGCAGAGCAAGGGGGCCGATCTCTATCGCCGGGGGATGTACACCTACTGGAAGCGTTCGATTCCCTACCCGCCGCAACTTTCGTTCGACGCTCCGAATCGCGAAGTCTGCACCGACTGCCGCGCGCGCACCAACACACCGCTACAAGCCTTGGTGCTGCTGAACGACCCCAGTTATGTCGAGGCCGCCCGCGTGTTGGCGCAGCGCACCATCCAGTCAGGCGGCGCCGATACCGCGGCCCGGCTGCGGTTCGCCTTCCGGCTGTGCACGGCTCGCGTGCCGAGCGATCAGGAGCTGGCCGTGCTCTCGCGCATCCTGGATGCGAACCTGGCTCGCTTTCGGCAGAACCCCGTGGCTGCCACGCGGTTGATCAGCGTGGGCGAATCGCCCCGGCCGGCCGACGTCGATCCGGCCGAGCTGGCCGCCTGGACCGCGATCGGCAACTTGCTGTTGAATCTCGACGAGACCATTACCAAGGGCTAAGGCCGCTCGGCCATCCCCCCGCGCAGTCCGACGAGCGTCATCTGCCATCATGAAGATCACGCGGTTCGAAACGTTTCTGGCCAACGCGGGCTTGCGAAATTACCTGTTCATTCGACTCACCACCGATACCGGGCTGACCGGCGTGGGTGAAGCGACCCTCGAGTGGCAGGAAAAGACGGTTCAGACTCTTTGTCACGAATGGCTCGAAGCCCGGCTGCTCGGTCGCGATCCGTTTGACATCGAGCGCATCACCGGCTACCTGGTGCGCGATCAGTATCAAGGCGGCTCGACCGTGATGACCGCCATCAGCGGGGCCGAGGTCGCGCTCTGGGACCTGGTGGGCAAGGCCTGCCGGCAGCCCGTCTACAAACTTCTGGGCGGCCGTTACCACGCATGCCTGCCGGCCTATGCCAACGGTTGGTACGGCGGCGCGCAAATCCCCGCCGACTTTGCCGAGTTGGCCCGCGGAGTGGTCGGTCGTGGCTATCGGGCGATGAAGTTCGATCCGTTTGGCGTCGCCTGGAAAGATCTGTCGCGCGATGAACTGGCCCAGAGCATCGAATGCGTCGCCAAAGTGCGCGAAGCGGTCGGGCCCGAAGTGGGGTTAATGATCGAGTTCCACGGGCGGCTTTCGGCCGGCTCGGCCATCGAGGCGATGCGGCTGCTCGAGCCTTATGCTCCCGCCTGGTGCGAAGAGCCGGTGAGCCCCGAACGCGTCGAGCTGCTGGCCGAAGTCAAGCGGCAATCGCGGTTGACCGTCGCGGCCGGCGAGCGCTTGATGACCGAGGCCGATTTTCAGCGGATGATTCAACTGCGGGCGGTCGACGTGGTGCAGATGGACATCTGCCACTGCGGTGGTATTCTGACGAGCAAGAAAATCGCGGCGCTGGCGGCGATGAACGATGTTCGCGTCGCGCCCCACTGTTCGATCGGCCCCGTGGCGCTGGCCGCGGCCTTGCACTTCGACATCGGCACGCCCAACTTCATGATTCAGGAGGCCTTTGGCGAGTTCGACGTTCCCTGGCGCAATCATTTGGTGTCCGGCCGCAGCTTTCTGCACAACGGCGAGTTTCAACTGACCGACGAGCCGGGCCTGGGTGTCGAGTTGGATCTCGAAACGATCGCGGCGCATCCTTACGTGGCCCACGCGTTCCCCGGCTTGTGGGATGCCACGTGGAGCACGAACCTGACGCAAAACGAGTAAAGGTGATCCCGCTTGCGCACGTTTCGCGTTGCCTGGACGGGCGACTTTCTCAACGATCGAGGCCAGAGCGCTTACGGCGAGCTCGATTTGTCGTCTTTGGCCGACGCGCCGCACATCGTCACGCATTTTCTCACCGAGCAATCGCCCACGCCCGGCGATGCCAGTTATTGGGAGCGGTTCTATTCGCTGGAAGTGACCGGCGACCAGTTGCAGGACGTCGATGCCTTGGTGGTCTTGCGGCCCTGGGTCAAGCGCGCGGCGCTCGAGGATGCGCGCGAATTGGTCGTGATCGGCCGATCGGGCGCCGGCTACGACAAGATCGACGTGGCGGCCTGCACCGAGAACGACGTGGCGTTGTTCAATGCTCCGCTGGCGTTGAATCACTCGACCGGTTCGTCGGCGCTGTTGTTCATGCTGGCCCTGGCCAAGCGCTTGCCAGAGCAACAGGCCATCACCCGCGCGGGTCGCTGGGATTTGCAGTCGGAGACAATGGGCAGCGAGATTCAAGGGCGCACGCTGGGTATCATCGGCCTGGGGCACAGCGGCCGCGAACTGGTACGCTTGGCGGCGCCGTTCGAAATGAACGTGCTGGCCTACTCGCCGCACGCCGAGGGCGCGCGTGCCGCGGCCCTGGGCGTGCAGCTCACGTCGCTCGAAGAGCTGTTGGCGGCGGCCGACTTCGTCAGCCTGCACGCGCGGCTGACGGCTGACAATCACCGCTTCTTCGGCGCCGAGCAATTCGCGCGGATGAAACGTACAGCCTATTTCATTAATGTCGCCCGGGGCGAGTTGGTCGATCAGCCGGCGCTGATCGCCGCGCTCGAGTCGCGCCAGATTGCTGGGGCCGCGCTCGATGTCTACGAGCACGAGCCCTTGCCGCTCGATGACCCCTTGTTGCAACTTGAAAATGTGATCCTTACCCCCCATTGGTCCGCTTCGACCACCGACGTTTTCGCGGCCACGAGCCGGGCGATGCTGGAGGGGCTGCTGCGGGCCGCCGCGGGTGAGGTGCCCGATAACGTGGTGAATCGCGAGGTGCTCGCACGGGGTGGCTTTCAGGAAAAGTTGGCGCGTTTTTCCCAGAATCGCGCCTAACGCGTCCGGCTGGTGAAAATTTTCGGATTGTGTCAGGAACCCCGCCGGCACGGTCCGAATAACGACTACAGGCAGGCATCACCGCCCGGCTGTCCCAAGCTGCCAGGGCCTGTCCGAAAATCAAATCCAAGACCCATTTCCACGCCGACAAGGCATCGCCCAAAGCGCAACGGCTTTGGCCGCGATCCTGTCTTCCGCCAGACGTAATCACGGGGGGAGTGTTCCATGCGAATTTCGTATACCTCGATCAAAGCAGCGATTGTCAGCGTGACGCTCGCCGCGCTTGTGGGCTGCGCCATGCCGAGCTGGCACGGTGGCACGAAGAGTAAGACCGATGCCTCGAACCTGGCCAACGCGCCACCGGCGCCTTCGTTCAACCCGGCCTCGCCGCAAGCGCCCACCGTCACCATGCCGCCAGCCGGCCAAACCGCCAGCAGTATGCCGACTTATCCGGGCACGAACTACCCGGTGACTCCGTACCCGGCCAGCCAACCCACTGTGGCCGCGCCGACGGCCTACACCGCGGCGCCTGCCGCCACTGCGGGCTATGCCAGTGGCATGACGCCGGGCGTGGCCAACAATCTGGCCGCTCAGGCCGCCCCGACCGCACCGGCCACGTCGCCCTACGGTCAACCGCAGGCTTCGCCGTATGCTCAACCGCAAGCTTCGCCTTATACGTCGCCCGCTCCGCCAATGGGCACGTATAACGCCGCGACTCCGAGCGCCACGTACACGCGCTAACGAACGGCTCGACGTTCGAAGGATCACGAAAAGAACCGCAGCCCTGCACGCTTGACGTCTTGTCAGGCTGGCAGGGCTGTGGTGTTGATGACACGCGACTAGCGCCCGTCGAGGCCGATCCGTTCGCCCTGGTCGAGGACGTGTCCTTCCATCGCGCCCAGCAGCGCGTCGCGATCCATGCCCGGCCCGAGTGCTAACTCGGCGTCGAGCGCGTCGAGGCGGAACCGATCGCCGTGCTTCTGCCCCGGGGGCGGCACGGGCCCCGATGGCCAATGGCACGACCGCTGGTCAGAATCATGGGCCATGGTCGCGTCCTGCTGCATGCACTGCGCGCATCGTTACGTCTCTGCGACCGGCGCAGCGAAGCGAGCCGATGGCCTCCGGCGCTGGAAATTCGGCAATTTTCGCGCTGTGCTAGCTGCGAACAGGTCCCAGATTCGCCCGTGTGGCGTTGACCTTGCGCGAGTGCGCGACTACAGTTTCGCCCCCGATACCCGAGGAGACACGTTTGCCAGCTTCCGCCACGGGGCACTACTCATTCTTGTGCCGGAGTTCTTGGGCAGCCGTCGCATTAGTCGGCCTGCTGCTGACGGGCTCGGGCTGCGCGGCCATCAAAGCCACGCAGCAGCCGGGCAAGAAGGATTTGACGGTGCTCACGCCCGGCACGCCGCGCACGCGATTGATTTGCGAACTCGGCGCTCCCCTGTGGACCGAAGAGCGTGATGGCGCGACGGTCGACATCTTTTCCTTCAAGCAGGGCTATACCAAGGCCGTGAAGGCCGGCCGTGCGCTGGTTCACGGCGCGGCCGACGTTGCCACGGGCGGCTTGTGGGAGGTGGTCGGAATACCCGCCGAGAGCCTGGCCGACGGCAAGGACGTGAAAGTGGAAGTGACCTACGACGATCGCCGCGCCGTGCGCTCAGTCGACGTGATCGAAGGTCAAGAAGTCATCTCGCCGCGTCGCCGCTTTGGCCGCCTGCGGAAAGCAGATCAGAAACCCGCCGTGGTCGAGTCGCCAGCCGTCGAGTCCAGCACAGCCGGGCCCGCCACAGCCGAGCCAGCCGTCGCCGAACAAATCGAAGGCCAGCCGCGGTCCTTCTGACCCGCCACATTCCCCGGTTCTCCGCTCGTCGCGACCCATTGCGCCCCTCGGTGCGCCCCTGGTGTCCTCCTTGCCCCAGCGGGTAACATGGGCGGAGTTACGCAGGGCAATCTTGGAGTCCGGTGCGTCTAGAGGGTGCCACTGCTGGCTAGTCCAGCAGTGCTCCTGTTGGCGGATCCGCGGCGGTTCTCACTGCTGGACAAGCCAGCAGTGCCACCCAGCATCGAACCATCGAGTTGCTCGGCACTTCGAAAACCCTCGCGGCTCCCCGACGAGCGACCGATGCAACGTGGCCATAGTCACTTCAGCGATGCCCATCATGCGGCTGAGCAGCAGATGCTGCTGTCGTTCGAGCATGTGACGAAGTTCTATGGCGCCGTGATCGGCGTGAACGACATCAGTTGCCGCATTGGGCCGGGCATCACCGGACTGCTGGGAGCCAACGGCGCCGGCAAGTCGACGCTGATGAAGCTGGCCAGCGGCCAGTTGCGGCCCACCCAGGGCCACGTCCGCATCGGCGAGCACGACGCCTGGAGCACGGCGGCCAAGCATCACCTGGGTTATAGCCCCGACCTAAACAGCTTTTACGAGGAGATGACCGGCCGCGAGTTCGTGTATACGATGGCCCGTCTGCACGGCTTTTCGCGCGTCGAAGCCCGGCAACGGACCGCGGACGTGATCGAGGAAGTCGGCATGACCGACCGGGCCGGCCGCCGGATGGCGGGTTGCAGCCACGGTATGCGGCAGCGCATCAAGCTGGCCCAGGCGCTGGTTCACGATCCCTGGCTGCTGTTGTTGGACGAGCCCCTCTCGGGCATCGATCCCGGCGGACGGCGAGAAATCAACGAATTGCTGTTTCGCCTGGCGGCCCAGGGCAAGACGATCCTGGTTTCGAGCCACATCCTGGTCGAGATCGAGCAGCTTTCGAATTCGATTTTGATGATGTCGCGTGGGCGGATCATCGCCAGCGGCACGCTGGCCGAAGTGCGCAACCTGATGCAGATGCGGCCGATGGTGGTCGAGATCGTGGCCGAGCCGGCGCGGCGGTTGGCGGCCCTGTTGGCCGAAAACCCGATCGTGCAAAGCGTCGAGGTGCGCGATCACGCCCTGACCGTGCGGACGCGCAACCCCCAGCAGTTCTTCGGCGAGATCGGCGAGCTTGTCTGCCAGCACGGCATCGAAGTGCGGCGTCTGCAACCTCTCGATGCCGGCGCCGAGGCCGTGTTCGATTACTTGCAAAAAGGCCGGTCATGAAGTTGCTGCGCGCGTGGACCACGCTCACTTCGCTCACTTTTCGCCGCTTGCTGTGGTCGGCCAGCACGATGATGGTGATGCTGCCGCTTTCGGGCTGCTTGCTGCTCGTGCTGCGCCTGTACTACCATCGCGGCCATCATGAGTATTCGTTCAAGGAGTTTCGCGACTTCAGTGAGTTCATGATCCTGGTCTTCGCCTCGTTCGTGGTGCCGATTTGCGCGTTGGCCTATGGCACGGCCAGTCTGGGCGGTGATCGCGAGGATCGCACGCTCGTGTTCCTGCTGGTGCGGCCGATTCCGCGAGCGCTGGTGCTGCTGGCCAAGTTCACGGCCACGCTGCCGCTGGTGCTGGGGCTCGTGGTCGGTAGCTTCTGGCTCTACTGCCGGCTCTCGGGTGAGGTGGGGCAGATGGCGTTTTCGCTGTACCTGCCCGCGCTGTTGGCGATGACGTTTGCCTATGTCTGTCTGTTTCACCTGTTCGCCGTCGCGTTTCGCCACTCGACGATCATCGCGCTGATCTATGCGCTGTTCATGGAAGTGCTGCTGGGCAACCTGCCGGGCATCGTCAAGCGCGTGGCGGTGAATTATTACGGGCGGTCGATCATGTATTCGGCCGGCGCGCCGGAGGGGCTGAAGTCGCCCGACCCCGAATGGTTTCAGCCGTTGGAGCCCGAGACGGCCATGTGGGCCCTGGCCGGCATCGCCGTGGCCGGGTTGCTGCTGGCCTTGATCGTCTTCTCGCGACGCGAGTATCGCGACCTGACGTGACGCGTCACTCGACGATCTCAACGGCACGCACGCGGCGCACCAGGGCGGCCAGCGAAATGGTACACAGCGACGTGAGAATCAACAGCGCCCACCAGGCCAGCTCGCGGTCGATGTCTCGATTGAAGGTGCCAAAGCACAATCGGCCCACCAGCCGCATGTCGCGCCACGGGTCGAGCAGAAACCAAAAGTCGTCCTTGGTCGACCATTGCAACAGGTCGCCCAGGCGGCCCAACAGCAGAAAGATGCTGGCCCAGGTGATGGTGATGGGCACGATGCGCTGCAAATAGGCCGAGATCGTCACTAGCAGAATGCTGTTGACCACGCAGATCACGGACCCGAAGGCCAACACCGACACGGCGATCCGCCAGTTGTCGACCCAGTAGGCCGTCGAGGCGGTGAACATGCCATACTCGAAGAACAGCAACAGCGCGGGCAGCACGGTCAAGATCGCGATCACGCTGCTCACCGCCAGCAGCTTGCCGACAATGTAATGGCGCTTGTCGATGCGTCGCGAGAGATAAAATGGCAGCGAGTTGAGCCGGAAGTCGGATCCCACCAGCAGGCTGCCGGAAAAGGCCAAGAGAATCATCACGATCACGCCCTGGCCCGCCATGAACATGATGTAGCCGTTGTTCTGGTCGGCATCGACGTTGGCGCTAAAGCCAAACAGTTTGAGGAACTGCTGCCGCATGTCCGGGGGCAGCGAGAGCTGCGTGACCGCATAGATGATCGTCCAGAAGGCCAGAAAGCGCAGCATGCCCAGCGCGAGCACGAACCAATAGGCCTTGTTGCGAAACACCTGCAGCAGCGCCACGCGCACGATCGCCAAACACGCCACCCAGGGCGATTGCAGTTGGCCTTGCCAGCCGTGGTAGTGAGCCTGGTCGATTTGCATGCAAGGGATCTTTGCGGGCGAGGTATGCGGGATCGCTCAGACGGCCGCCGAGGTCTGCGACGCCTGTTCGGTAACGCGAAAGAACAATCGTTCCAGATTCTCTTCGTCGGCCTTGAGCTCGGTCAAGACCGCGCCGGCAGCGCGGGCGATCTCGAAAAACGTCGTGGTGCTGAAGTTGGCCGGCACGACGGTCATCACTTTCGTTTGGCCTTCGTCGGTCGGATCGGCGAACTCCACCCCCGCCACGACGAGCGCCGCGCGAAACGCCGGCGCCGGGCCCATCCAGCTCAGTTCGTAGCGGTTGCTCACCTGGTCGCGCATCTCGGACATCGTGCCGGCGCGGACGACCGTGCCGCGGTCGAGCACGACGATCTGCCGGCAAAGCCGTTCGACGTCGCCCAGCAGATGCGTACACAGAAAGATACTCTTGCCGGTTTCGGCAATCAGGTCCTCGAGCAATTGCAGCATGGCCACGCGTCCGGCCGGGTCGAGCCCGTTGGTCGGCTCGTCCAGCAGCAGCAACTGCGGATCGTGAACCAGGGCCGCGGCCAGCTTGAGCCGTTGCAAATTGCCGGCGGAATACTCCTCGAGCCGTCGATAGCGCAGCTCGCCCAGGCCGACATAGTTCAACACTTCGTGCGCCCGGCGCCGGGCATCGCGGTGCGGCATGCCGTAGAGATCGCCGCCGAACGTGACGAACTCGACCCCCTTGAGCATCGGCACGATCGCGGCCGCCTCGGGCATGTATCCCACGCGGCCTCGCAATTCCGAGGTGCCATGACTGATGTCGCAGCCCATGATCGTGCCGCCGCCGCTGTCGGGCTTGAGCAGGCCCAGCAGCACCTTGAGCAGCGTCGACTTGCCGGCCCCGTTGTTGCCGATCAGGCCGATGGTGCCGGGCTCGAGCGAGAGCGTGACGTCGCGCAAGGCTCGCACGTTGCCAAAGCTGCGGCTGAGATGTTGGACGTCGACCAGGTGCATTTCGCGTGCGGGCAAGCCGTCTCGTTCCGTTGCCGTCTCAATCCTGTTGCCGCTAGTGGATTATCGCACCCTGAGCGGCGCCGCTCCCGCCGGCGGCGCAACCGTGTACGGTGCCTGTGCTGGATGATACCATTGAAGCCGGCCTTGAACCACACCCCCACCGACTCACCTACCACTTGAGGATGCACCTGATGAAGCCCGTGGCCTGCTGCCTGGCTATCGTTGCTTGCGCCTGGTCGGCCAGTGCGCTCGTCGCGGCCGACTACAGCGAAGAACTGATCTTCCCCTTGAACCCTCAGCACAACCACGCCCCGGGCATCGTCGAGTGCCCCGATGGGCAGTTGTTGGTCTCCTGGTATCGCGGCTCGGGCGAGCGCTCGGCCGATGACGTGTCGGTGCTCGGCGCGCGGCTGGCCAAAGGCGCCAGCACCTGGAGCGAGCCATTCACGATGGCCGACAATCGCCATTTCCCCGACTGCAACACCTGCATGATGATCGACAAACAGAAGAAGCTGTGGCTCTTCTGGCCGATCATTTTGGACAACCACTGGGAGTCGGCGCTAACGATCTATCGCACGTCGCACAATTACCTGGCACCCGGATCGCCCGAGTGGGATTGGCAGGACGTGATTTGGCTCAAGCCGGCCGACTTCAAGGACAAAGCCATGACGCTCTTGAGCCAACGGTTGGCCGAGCGCGGCGAGAAGATTCCGGAGAAGGCGCAAGCCTATTTCGATTCCCTCGAAAAACTGCTCGGCCAAAAGCTTTCGCAGCGGATGGGCTGGCAGCCGCGCTGTAAGCCGACCGTGCTCAGCACCGGCCGCATTCTGCTGCCGCTCTATAGCGACACCTATTCGTTTTCGCTGATGGCCGTCAGCGACGACGACGGCCGCTCGTGGTATGCCAGCGAGCCCTTGATCGGCTTCGGCAACATCCAGCCCGCCGTGCTCGAACGCAAGGACGGGTCGCTCGTTGCCTACATGCGCGAGAACGGCCCGCTCGACAAGGTGCGAGTCTGCGAGTCGAAAGACCAGGGCCTGACCTGGGGCCCGGTGACCTCGGCCGACCTGCCGAACCCCGGCTCGGGTCTCGACGCCGTGCGGCTGGCCAACGGCCACTGGGTGTTGATCTATAACGACACCACGCAAAAGCGCAACAGCCTGGCGGTTTCGGTCTCGGACGACGAAGGAAAAACCTGGAGCGCCACGCGGCATCTCGAGCGGCACGAAAAGGGTTCCTACCACTATCCCGCCATCATCCAAGGCGCCGACGGCCGCATCCACGCCGTCTACAGCTACTTCGTCGAAGGCGGCAAGAGCATGAAGCACGCCGCGTTTTCCGAAGATTGGATTCGCGCGGGCGATGGGAAGTAAGGTTCAGAGGCAGGAGGCCGGAGGGACGAGAACAAGTTGTCTTTCCTCCTGCCTCCAGCCTCCAGCCTGTTCTTACAGCTTCAGATAGATCCCGCTCTTCTCCAGATGCCGGATGAACAAATAGGTAATGCCGAAGTAGAGGCAGAAACCGGCCGCGACGTACCATAACGGGGCGTCGCGAGAGATGAAGTGTTCGACGGCGTCGCCCACGATGCCGTGCAGGATGTAGCCGATCAGGGCGTTGGTGCCGAGCGTGCGGAACAACCCCAGACGCAGGCCCCAGATGTCGCAGATCACATAGAACAGCGCATACACGGCGAGCGAGAAGCCGGCGCCGAAGACGTGATACGACAGCGTGGCGGCGCGCTGGCTCATCATCCAGTAGTTTTCCTTGCGGTGCTCATTGTCCGGCGGCGGCATGAACGGCGGCTCGGCCCAGGTGATCGTGTGCGTGTCGAGACGCTCGCGACTGGGCACCACGGCATCCTCGGCGCGCTGCTGACTCTTGAGGCTTTCGATCTGCTCGTCGGGCACGTTATAGAGCGTCGTGGGGCAGGAGAGCAGATAGCCCAGGCCCATCAGGATTGCCGACCAGACGAACATCTTGCCCACGCGTGCCCGGCCGTCGGCCACGGTCACGGCGTCGCAGGCCAAGGTGCCGACCATCGTGGGCAGGGTCCAGGTCAAAAAGCCCAGCGGTCCGCCATCGATGCAGCCGGTGTGCACCCAGTCGAAGTAGAACCAGTAGGAGAGCACGACCTGCAACGCCGCCGAGAAGATCATATAGGCGATTCGCACTGCGCCACTGGCGCGAATCACCGGCAGGATCCACAACGAGGTGACGGCGATGTGCATCAAGGTTTGAAACCAGGCTCCCTTGAGCGGCACGCGAATCGCCTCCCAGACGCCGTCATTGACGAACTTTTCCCAACTGGGGGCGTGGCCACCGGCGCTATAGATCACGATCGCCA
>PLYM01000032.1 GCA_003153375.1 Planctomycetaceae bacterium | reverse complement strand
GATTGACTCGGGCGACATGTAAAGCGGAGTGCCGGACATATCATTCTCGGTTTGTCGGCACTCCTTAGAGTCTTCCATGGCTTTGACCAGGCCGAAGTCGAGCACTTTCACCACGTCCGGCTCGGCGCCCCGGCGATTCAGCATGATATTGGCCGGCTTGATATCGCGATGCACCAGTCCCAACGAATGCGCTTCATACAGCGACGCGCACACCTGCCGCAGAATGCTCACCACGCGACCTTCGGGCTGAGGTCCGTACTGATCGACCAGCGTCTGAAGATTGAGTCCGTCGAGGTACTCCATGGCGTAATAGAATACGTCTTCCGGCGTGCGACCGTAGTCGTAGATCGCGACGGTGTGCGGATTGTTGAGTTTGCAGGTGATTTGCACTTCGCGTTCGAATCGCTGGATCGAGGTTTCATTAACGCGATCCACATCGAGCATCTTGATCGCGGTTGGCCGGCGGAGCATCGCGTGCTGTCCCTTGTAGACGATCCCCATGGCGCCGGCCCCGATTTTCTCCATCAGCCGATACTGCCCGAGTTGTTTGGCCTCAATTGCCGCCTTCTGGGCCTGGCGCTGCAACCGGGCGACGATCAGCGTGAAGACGAAAATCGCCAAGGCACCAATGCCGAGCAGTGCGTGCATCGTATAGAACGACCGCTTCAGTATGGTCAGCGGGTGATAGGCTTCGGCCGTATCCACCTCGGTGATGATCCCCAACTGGTAGCCGGGAAGCCAGGTCCAGGCACCCACCGAGGGGGACCCTCGATAGTCTCGGTAAGCATTCATCATGACGCCGCTGGTGCCACTGACGGTAGCCGCGCAAATCTTTGTGAGTGGCAAGTCGCGACGCCGGGCACTCGGCCGGAATCCTTCGGTCAGATTACCGCCCGGATCGCGGACCTGAATGTTCAAAATCGAAGCCGCCGCGTCGTCGTCGGGCAACAAACCCAACAGGATCATGCCTTCGTCGAATCGGCTGTTGGAAACCATAAGGCCATCTTTGTTGACGGCATAGGTTTCGCCCGTTTGACCGACCCTCCCCAGTTGCAGAATATCGGTGAATTCCTCCTCGGGACGAATCCGCAAGGCCAGCACGGCGACGACTTGCAGATCGTCGTCCCGCACGGGCGCGCAAACGAACATCGTGGGCACGCTGGTTCGCGTTCGACCGATTCGATCCTTGAGAATGACCGTGCTGGGAAACGGCGCGCAAATGGTCTGCTTGCCTTCGAGCGTGCGCGTCAGGAAGCTCTCGTACTGCGGTGCCGTCTGCCCGATCATTTCCGTGACCGTGGCCCCGATGATCTGCAATCGCTTGTCAGCCACCACGAAGCCGACGAAATCGTGGGCCGACATACCCGGCTCCAATTCCTTCGCCAAGTGAGTGCGCAAGTCGGCCAGATCGCGCTCGCTTGCGGCGGGGTCAGACTTCTGTTTGGAATCGGCCGACGCCAAAAGCTGGATTACTGTTTTGCGAATTTCTTGATTGTTGGCCAAGGTCAGCGCGCTCGACTCTTGGACTTTGAACCATTTTTCGAGCATCGACCGTTCGACGTTCAGCAGCGTGGTTAGCTCCGAATGCAGATTGTCCTCCATCGTTTGTTGGATCGAACGGCTGACCGCATACCCGACAATCGCCAGCAGCACCACCGCCACGATCGGCCATATCCAGAGCTGCTTCCTAAGCAACAGGCGGGTTCGTGACATGGCGCGCCCAATTGACGTTTGGCCGAACGTCATATGAGCTTGAACGCGATCGCGACCATCGTGCGATCGTCCCAATAACTTCGCGAGCGGGTTCCACATGAGTGCAAGCGCCGAGATAAGTCATGCGTTTCCGAGTAATTGACAGAAGAATGGGGCATTTCGATGCTATCCTCGACCAACCCTCGGACGCAAGCGACGAGCCATCCACTCCCTCGCACGATTTCACGTCCTTTTCCGTCCTCAAATGACGCCAAGGCCATGGTGCATGCCGCCGCCCGGACCACCGCAGAATATTTCGTTTGACGAGACTTGCGCGATGACTTTGATTTACCGTCCTACGGCATGTACCGATGCATTGTCGACGGCGGCAATGTGGGGAAGAGTAAACCCAAACCGAATCTCTCACAGACAACGGTGCTGAAGTTGGGAAGGGGTACGTTCGCACCGCCGAAGGCGCCACGGATCAAGCTTTATGTATCGGGCGCCATCGTGCCAGCCCGGTGCTCCGGCGGGATTGCAGACCAAAGCGCCTATCGGCCGCCATGGCGAAGGTTGCCAAAGTGCAACTGGTTTACAACGCGATCTTATTCACCCGCGGGACTTTGATCTTGCGGCGGCGGAAGAAGAGCAGCGCGCCGGCGCCCGTCGCCAGTAGCGCCCAGGTCGAGGGCTCGGGCACGCTAGTCATCGTGACGCTAAACAGAGGCTGTCCTGAGTAGACAAATCCGCCGAGGGTTCCGTCGAGCCCCACGGTAACGTCCATGAGGTCTTTGTTCTGGGTTGCTTCGTCCACGTGAAATGCCAATAGCCCCGGTCAGGCTCGGATTCACTGCATAGTGCATATCGAGGTAATGCGGAGGTGCGCCGGGTTTTGAGGACAGTCTGACTGCTTATTCCGGGTGACCCAAGGGGGACGGGATAGGCGGCCCGCGAGACCCCTCAAAGGTCTCGCGCGGACGCTGCAGCGCATCGCCAGCTTGGGTTCCGTTGGATGCTCCCATTTTGTTTCGCGCAACTTCATGATGTTTTTGCATTTGGCCGCTGTGGCCCACCGTTCGCGCTGGCCGCCTCGAACTCCTCAGGTGTCCGATAGCCCAGGGCCGAATGGCGGCGTCGCGTGTTGTAGTAACGGACGTATCGGCCAATCTCTGAGCGGGCGCCCCGTTCATTCTCGTAGGATTCCAT
>PLYM01000186.1 GCA_003153375.1 Planctomycetaceae bacterium | reverse complement strand
CTATCGTCAACCCAAGCTGGAAGAAAACACCGATGCCTTCTGCCAAGTCAGATAAAAAATAGAGATGGTTGAGTATTGCTGCCGATTATTCGGCGGCTTTGTGGCTGTGGCCCTCTGCTTTCAGGAAGTGGCGAACTCCAAGTGAGCGTGAGTTTGGCGGTTGGCCTCCACTAGTGTCAATCGATTTACCCGTTCGATGCCCGAGAATTCGCCAAATAGTGGCAAAACCGGTTCTGTGGTCGGTGGCTCGGGACGTGCGGCAGGATTGGAGCCCAGTGCCGGAAATGGTTCCTTTGCTGCGTCTCACAGCAGGGCCAAATCCGCGGCAAGGCGCAGCCGCGCATCATTCCGAGAATAGGTATGACTTCTCGGGACGCCAGGACGGTCCTATCAAAGGGATGAGTTCCCGGCACTCGGGCAGCAGTGCCGCAATACGGTCCTTTTCTCGGAGTCTCATCAAAGGTTTGAGTTTGATGACACGGCTGACCGGCATATGTGGCTTCGGAAGCAAAAAGCCCCGCCAGACCAACTTAGCCGGGCGCGGCTTAAATGGGCAGCTTCTTCACGACGGAGCGATCAGGCGAGCGACCATTTTCGTCGCCGCCAGCCCCAGGCGGCAAGGCCGGCGAGACCGAAGGCGGCGAGCATGATGCTGGAGGGTTCGGGGACCTGTTTAAGAAAGCCGCGAATTTCACCCCCGGGATCAACTGTTGTGTGAATGTCGAGGTAGGCGGTGCCGGCTTCTAAACTCGCCAATAGAACCGTTTCGGCGCTCGCGGCTGTGCCCCCATTGGCGGTGATGAAAGCGGAGTTGTAGCTCGATGCAAGCGTCATGTCCAATGTGCTATTGTAGGTGCCGCTCGTTACGCCGATGGGAAATCCGACAAAGTACGGCGTCGTCGTAGCGACGCCAGCGCTACCGTCGCCGGCTGTCGCCGTGGCGGCGTGGATGTGCGATGCCGTCGTGGTGCCGATCAAACCAATGAAGGTAAGTTCCACTTGCATTGTATTGGCGGTCGTGTCGAAGAAGACCATGGCATTTCCGGTTCCAGGCGAACCACTTGGGGGCGATTCGGAGGAGCCTAAGAGGCTGGCATCGAATGACACTATCCCAGCGTGGGAGGTCGAGGCGATTACAGCACTCAGTGTGAGCATGGCAGCCAATGCAGCGCAATACGTCATCTTCATGGGAAAGCCTCTTTGGAAGAAAAAGCCCTGACCGACCAGAGGGCAGACGGGGCTTATGGGGGTTAAGGATGATAGCCGAAGAGTTTTAGTCGCGGCGATACTTCTTCCGCCGGGCGACGAAGCCCATGCCTAAGAGGCCCATCCCGGTCAAGACGAACGTGCTCGGTTCGGGGGCGGGGGCGGGCCGAAGTAGCCCGGGTTCAAGGGGCTCCCGAAAAAGTCCGTCGTCGGCTTCAGCCCAAAGCCCACGGCCGAAACGCCGGCGCCGTAGGTGATAGCAGGGTCGGTCGTCAGACCGCTGGCACTTGCTTGGAAGGGAATACTCGACACGATGTCTTCGGCGATGAAGTAGGTTCCGGCCGCAAGCGGCACCGGACTGATCGCGTGGGAGAAGAAGGAGGTCGGGGCACCTACTATCGGGTCGTTATTCAGGACGGTTGCGGACGCGAGCGTGCTGCCGCCGCTGTTGTAAAGCCGCACTTGGCTACCTGCGGCGGCCACGTTGAAGGCGTCCAGCGCGGTGATGCTGATTGCGGCTTTCGTCGTGAAGGACCAGCCGACTGACGCATTCGCGCCGATCGACGCCGTTGATCCCGGAGTGAACTCCAGCGCCAGTGTGCCCGCCCTCGACTGCTCGACGCCGGCGAACAGCAGAACCAAGGCCGCCAGACCCGAAATCACGTGTCGCATGTTGCTTATGGTCATACATCTCGCCCTATTGATTGAATTGAGAAATCGATCCGATGTCGGCATGGCTCAAAACGCCAGTCCATGGACGTGTGCCACCAAAGTCGAGGAATTGGCAGCCGAGACTACGATCTGGAAACTGCCGGAAAGAAAGCTAGTTCAAACGCCAAGAAGTGCAGTAGTGTCGCGGGCGTTTCTCGAGGGTCCGAAAAGAACTAGCTGATGGAGAAATTGCTTTTGCGTTCAGAGGGGTCAATCCCTCGTGGCCCGCACTATGGAGGGTGTTTTGAGCGAACGCAAGCGAATTCTTGGCTACCACCTGATATTTCTCCAAATACTGGCAAATAAGTTCTCCCCAGCCGGTGGCTCGGTTCGTGCGGCAGGAATTCAACGCAGTCCCGCAAATGATTGATTTGATGGCGCTCGCACCAGGGCCAGAACGCCCGCAGTCGGCAGCCGCGAATCATTCGCAGAAAAGGGCTGCCTTTCCGGGACTCCAGGGCGGTCCCGTCAAAGGGATGACTTTTTGACAACGGCAGCGCGAGTCATCAAAGGGTGAATTCTTGGGGCTTCCCAAGAATCAAATGCCGTTCCGACGGGTTTACGGGACTACCGATCACCGTGCGACGTCGCGCTACGATTTCGGTTGGTGTGTCGGCGGCAGCGGAGACGGCTGCTAGGAATGCACTGCGGACGCCGCTGAACGGCAGTGCACACACGTGTGGCTTTGTCTGCTTCGGTCGAAATGGGTGGGGGTGGGGCGTTGCTGTCGTCGGGAGTGGATAGAAATGTGGCTGGCGTTGCACGAGGCAAATCCAAATTCAAATTCCAGTCACCATCGGGCGTCAGATGCACTTCCGCGTTGTCGAGCGGGCGACCTTTGACGGCATTCACTTTGCCGCCATTGAAAAAGCCACCGCTGTGGGGACTAACGTTGACCGAGCCAATGTGCCAGGTCGGATGGCTGCTTTGCAACACAGCAGCGAAAGAAGGCCACAGTGCCGCCCACGGCTTGTCCGGCTTAGCGCGGTTTTCGGTGCGTGCGTGTAGATTGCCGCAAATTGTCAGGACCTTGGGTGGATGCTGTAGGCCGAGCTGCTGAAGCTGTTTTGTAAGGCTCGATGCCATCATAGCATCGCGACGCAAACTGACGGCGATTATTTGCCCCGAGTCCAAATCAGATGCGGACTTTTCCTGCGCACTCTGCTTCGCGTCGTGATTCATTTCCGCGTTTTCCTGCGCCATATCGTCCATCGTGATATCAAAACAGATTAACTTCCAATGAAACGGTGGAGATAACGCTGTGCGGATCAGCTTCAACGCTTCAGTGCTGCCCCGACCGTCTTCCCACGGCTTTGCGAAGAAGCTCGGCACTGACGTTGTTCTTCCTGTTGCCCAGTCACTCAGCGGCCCGTGCTGGTCTGCCGGAACTTCCAGAGCCAATACTCCGTACCCCAGTTTCGTCAGAGGCTGGAGTAGCGTTGCAGCGACCGCCGGCACTTCTTGAGTTCCGTGGATTTCCCCAAGAATCAGGATATCGCTCTGCGCGGCAAGCTCGTTTATCGAGAGTTGCGCATCGGGAGGCAAAGGATACAGCTTAAGTGGCTGCGATCCGACCTGTGCGATCACTGCAGGACAAATCAAAAGGACAAGAGTCGTGGCAACCCAAATGCGCGTCGACATAGATCTATGGCTCGAAGACACGTCGATCGTCAAAGCAATCATTTTGGAGACATGCTCGCAGGTCGAGGCTGTTCTGTCCTGCGCGTCCCGACTCGCCAACGCCGTTTCAAAAACGGGTCATTTTTTGGGAGTCCCATCAAAGGGTTGACTTGATGACACCGCCGCTTGGCGGTAAGCGTAACCGGCCGATCGTTTTCTTCACTTCACTTCGATTGGCGGTTCCGTTGTTAGCTTCTCGTCAATGATCTCCAGCAATTCCTCTGCCTCCGTCTGGCAGCGGCGGAGGTCTTCGTCGTCCGTCTGCCACGGCTTGCTCCCATTCATCCATTGCACCCCACGGTCGTAGCACTGCCGAGCTTGATCCTGCTGCCCCAGTTGCCAATAAGACATCGCCAGGAAGAACCAATCAATGGCGTCCGGCCGGCGAAGCGACCCACCCCAACTATCTGCCCCGAGTTGTAGAGACTTATCAAAAGCCATGCGCGCTTCCTGCCACTGCCCCAGGCGGTAGCGCGCCATGCCGAGCGCGGTCCAATTATTACTAGCTTGCGGTTCAATTTCGACCGCCTTGCTTGCCATCTCCGCAGCCCTGTGCGGATTTCGAAGTCGCGGTTCTGGGCAGTTGCTGAGAATCATCGCCAATGCTTCGTGCTTTGAGGAATCGTCGGGCTTGCGTTTTTTTATGGCTTGTTCATAAGCGGAAATCGCTTCTTCGTTTAGGCCTTTTTCTTCGAGCGAAATGCCGAGGCCGAAATAGCTGTTCGCACTGTCCGGATTGAGTTCAATCGCCTTCCGGAAGCAGGCAATCGCCTGATCGTATTTCCCGAGAGCCGCGTAACCGTTGCCCAGATTCATGATGGAATGGCCGCCCTGCGGTCGAAGAGCGACTGCCGCCCGCATGAACCCAATCCCCTCTCGGACGTCATCCGGCGCTTGCTGCCAAATCAGGTTCACGCCCAAGCGGTGATTGATCCAGTAGTCAGCCGGGTATTTCTGCTGAGCACGCCGTAACACCGCGACCTCCAAGAGTGGCTTCCCGTTCACGCGGCACGCCGCGGATAGAAAGGACAACGTGGCCGCCTCCTGGCGGTCCAGGTCCGGCGACTTCGCGAGATTCTCTAGAGCCGGCCAATCCTTATGAATCAGCGCAGCTCTCATCTGTTGACGCCACGGGTCAGAATCCGCCACTTGAAGGATTTCGATTAAACGGCGCGTTGCGGCCTCATTGTCGCCCACGCTTCGAACGGCGACCCAGTCATCGAGCGCCGGCAGCACTGCTGCCGTGATTTGGCTGCGGGCGTTGATCCGCTCCGCAGATTCCTTGACCGACAGCCTGTCGACGTCAACCCCCGCTTCCCGGAATGCGGCCGCGTAGTCCCGGTCCGCCGATACTGCTAATTCCTGACGTTGATCAGTGTCACTCCAGGATGTGCCGCTCTGCGCACGAATTTCTTCAAGCCGTCCAACGAGCTCCAAATCGGCCAGTGCTTGCTGGACGTGCTGCTGAATGTCTGCCGGCGCCTCGCCTGTCGCCAGCACCGGCTCTGCCCGCCGGGCCGATACGAGCGCTTCAGACCACTTCCCTACTTGTTCGAGTCGCGCCACTTCGTCGAGGATCAGCTCAAGCTGTCCTGATACTTTCCCCTGCCGCGCCGACCGGTCGCGGGCTGCCCATCCCGCTCCGCCGCCCAGCATCGTGAGGAGAATTAGTACTAGCGCGGCAACCGCCACCGCGGCCTTGTTACGTTGAACGAACTTGCGCAGGCGATAGTGTGATGACGGCGGGCACGCCTCGACCGGCTCGTTGTGCAGGTAACGTTCAACGTCGCGTGCCATGCCACTGGCCGTTTGATAGCGGCGAGTGCGATCCTTATCGATCGACTTCATCACGATCCAATCCAGCTCACCACGCAGAAGCTGGCTGAGCCGGTAGGGATCTGTCTTGCGATGGGCCGCCGTGACCGTACGCTCATTGGCAAGCGTGCTGATCCGCGTGCTCGGCTTGGGCGGTTCCTCTTCGCGGATGATGCGACTGATCTCGTCCAGTGCGGCCTCACGCAGCCGCTTCTGATCAAACGGCGTCGTGCCGGTAAGCAACTCATAGAGCAGCACACCCAGCGAATAGATATCGCTGCGGGTATCAACATCGACGCTGGCCATCTCCGCCTGTTCGGGGCTCATGTAGAGCGGCGTACCGAGCATCTGCGCAAAATTCGTGAAAAGCGTCTTTTCCGTCAATTGCTGATTGATCGCCTTGGCAACGCCGAAATCGATCACCTTCGGGATCGGCCTCCCATCAACCGCTGTCACCAGCACATTCGACGGCTTGATATCGCGGTGGATGATTCCCTTCTGGTGCGCATGCTGCACCGCCTGGCAGACCTGCACGAACAATTCCAATCGTTCATGCACAGGCAAGTTGTTCTTGTCACAGTACTCGGTGATCGGGACGCCGCGGACGAGTTCCATGACGAAGTAGGGGCGGCCCGAGTCGGTTGCGCCCGCGTCGAGCACGCGGGCGATATTCGAGTGATCCATCAGGGCCAGGGCCTGCCGCTCGGCCTCGAATCGGGCGATCACCTGTCGCGTGTCCATGCCGGGCTTGATGATCTTGAGCGCGACGCGACGGCGGACCGGCGTCTGCTGATCGGCCATATATACGACGCCCATACCTCCTTCGCCGATCTGCTCCAGCAGCTTGTAAGGGCCGATGGCCGTGCCCGGCTTTTCGGCGATTGACTGAGCGCTAGTGGCGTCGAACTCGGGCGCAGGAGATTCGAGGAAGCTGGCCGCGTCAGCGTGCGCGCTGAGGAGCGACGCGACTCGCTCGCGCAGCGCCTGGTCATTGCCACAAACCTGGGCGAGATAAGCGTCACGCGCATCGGGCGAATCAATTTTTCGGGCAATGCCGAAAATGGATTCTTCCGAAATAGATCGTGGTTCCACGATAGTGAATCACTTGCGAGGGAAGTATGTTTCTTGATCGTCCCGCGATAGGTAATGCGAAATCGGAGCCCAAAATACCCAACGGAACTAGGAGGATTCTGAAGGAATTCTCGCCCTTAGTCGCGATGCACCTGCCGTTCCATTTCCAGCCGCAGCCAACTCTTGGCGTAAGCCCAGTCGTTGTCGGCCGTTGACGTGGACACACCCAGCGCGTGGGCGGCCTCTTCAATGGTTAGTCCGGCGAAGTAGCGGAGTTTGATTAAGTTGGCCTTGCGAGGATCCTTGGCTTCTAGTTTCCCAAGGGCCTCGTTCAGAGCCAGCACGTCCGTGGTGGGCTTCTGGGCGATTGGCTCCACGTCGGCCAGTTCCAGACGATGCCAGCCTCCGCCAAGCTTTTGGGTTTGTTTATGCCGTGCGCTTTCGACGAGGATGCGCCGCATGGCTTCCGCGGCGGCGGCAAAGAAATGCCCGCGGCTATCCCAGTGCTGCCCCTTTTCGCTGCCCACGAGCCGCAAGTAGACCTCGTGGACGAGCGCCGTCGCTTGCAGCGTCTGGCCGGGAGACTCTTGCACCAACTTCTGGGCGGCCAATCGCCGCAGCGCATCGTACACCAGCGGCAGCAATTGCTCAGCAGCGGACGGATCACCGTGCTCGATGGCAGACAGGATTTGCGTGACTTCGTGCATGCCGTTTCGCCACACCGAGACGGCCAATACCCAATATGCTCAAACCTGGCAGCCGTCCCGCCACCAGACTGCATCCGAGGCTCTCTATTCTCGCCTTTGGAACCGCCCGTTGCCACTCGCCTTCAGCGAATCACTTGATTCGTAACGCGGGAGATTCCTGTGGGCGATTCGATCGGCTCTGGACGGCCAAACGTCTGTCTTTCTTGAGTTCCGCGCCGTATTGGCACCGCCTGGACCCCGGCCGGGATACAGCATTTTCCAATATTCCGACAAAATTCTGAAATTCTGTTCGGTAAGAGCGGCCAGGAACTCGCATTAAGAGCAGGCAAGCAACGTCAACGTGATGGCGCTGGAAGTCGCCGCAAATGATTATGCAACCTTAACTAGGAGAACACGCATGAATACCAAACGTACAACCCTCGTCCTGGCCGTGCCGCTACCCCTTAGAACGGGTCGCGTTGCCATTGTACCAGCCTCGTTGCTGTGCCTCGTCACGCTTATGGCGACGGCTTTCACGGCGCGCCCCGCCCAGGCCGCGCCGTTTCTGCTGGTCGGCAGCATCGCCAACAACTCCGGCACGGTGAGCAAGTATGACGCTGTCACCGGCGCGGCCATCAATGTCCCATTTTTTCCGTGGTCCTTCGCGCAAAGCATGGTGGTCGACCAGAATAACCATCTCTTTGTCACCGGTGTCACCGGCGCCAGCGAATTCAACGCGACCACCGGCGCGACCATCAACCCAAACTTCGCCACCGGCTTCAATGATGACGCGTGGCGCCTGGCACTCGACGGCAACAATCATCTCTTTGTCTCCGGGGTCGCCAACATCGACGGCAACATCGTCGGCAAGTACGACGCCACGACCGGAGCGACGATCAATGCCGGCTTCATCCAGGAGCCGAACCCCCAGTCGCTGTCCAATCCCCGCGGCATCGCGGTGGACAACAAGAACCACCTGTTCGTGTCCAACACCAACGCGAATACCGTCGCCGAGTATGACGCCACGACCGGAGCGATGATCAATCCCACCTTCATCCACCAGGGGCTCCACGATCCGGGCGTCCTGCTGCTCGACGGGCTGGGTCACCTGTTGGTGGGCGACAACTTCGATACCGCCACTGTCGGCATGTACGACGCCACCACCGGCGCGACCATCAACGCCGCGTTCATTCCGGGTTTAACCGGCGGCACGGTCGCGTTGGCACTGGACGGGAGCAACCACCTGTTCGTGGCCAACAACAACGTCGGCGTCGGCGAATACGATGCCACGACCGGCGCCATCATCGACGAGCACTTCATCCAGCTTCGTAGCGTAACCGGACTGGCGTTCGTAACCCCCGTGCCGGAGGCGTCCACATTCGTGCTCGCCGCGCTGGGCTTTCTCAGCCTGCTAACCTACATCCGGCAGCGGCGCAGGCGTTCACCATCTTCCTTGAACCGGCTGAAGGGACTCCTAAGAATCAAGGCCGTTCCCATGAGTTCTTGGAACGAGGCGTCTGCCCCTTCTTGAGTTCTGAAGGGTCTTGGAACCGGCTGGATTCCCGTCGGAACGCTCGATTCTCAAGTAATTCCGACAGATTTTTGGATTCTGCGTGCAACCGGGCATCGCTTTTCGCATTTGACGTGGCACGCGACTTCCACGCGATGCCGCTTGGAGTCGCCACGAACAACCTGAAACAGGAGACTCGTACCATGTCATTCACCAGTTGGCTGTCAGAGCACCTGCCGCTCTCTCCCCGGACCAGCGTGGGTCCGCGGCCCGCGGCCAAAAGGCGGGCACGCCCCGCGCAGCGTTCTTTCAGGCCCGGCTTCGAGTGCCTGGAGGGTCGCTGCATGCTCAGCACGCTGACGGTCCTGAACACCCGGGACAGCGGCGCCGGCTCGCTGCGGGCCGAAATCAGTGCCGCCCACAACAACGACACCATCGTCTTCGCCCCCAGCCTGGATGGCCAGACCATCACGCTGACCAGCGGCGAACTGCTCATCAATAAGAACTTGACCATTGCCGGGCCGGGCGCCGGCGAACTGACGGTCAGCGGCAACCACGCCTCGCGGGTGTTCGAGGTGGCCACCAGGACCAACGTCGCCCTGACCGGCCTGACGATCAGCAACGGCCTCGTTGTTGGCGGTGACGGCGGCGGCATCCTCAACAGCGGCACACTGACGCTCGGCGGCAGTTTCCTGTCCGGCAACGCCGCCAACTACCTGAAAAAGCGCAACAACCTCGTCAACGGCGACGGTGGCGGCATCTACAACAGCGGCACATTGACGGTCAGCGGCAGCACCTTGTCAGGCAACTCCGCCGGAGATGGCGGCGGCACTTTCAACAGCGGTACGGGGACGGTCAGTGTCAGCGGCAGCACCCTGTCCGGCAACTCCGCCGTGGGGGGCGGCGCTGGCATCTGGAACGACGGCACGCTGACGGTTAGCGACAGCACTCTGTCCGGCAACTCCGCCGGGACCGGCGCCGGCATCCAAAACGACGGCACGCTGACGGTTAGCGGCAGCACCCTGTCCAACAACGTCGCTAGATCGAGTGGCGGCGGAATTGGCAACTTCGGCACGGGCACGGTCAGCGTCAGCGGCAGCACCCTGACCGGCAACTCCGCTTCGAATAACGGCGGTGGCATTTTCAATCAGGGCACGCTGACCGTCGGCGGCAGCACCCTGACCGGAAACTCCGCCGGCATCGGTGGCGGCGGCATCTGGAACGGCTTCTACGCCGCGGCGACGGTCAGCGGCAGCACCGTGTCCGGCAACTCCGCCGCGCAGGGCGGCGGCATCTGGAATTGGCGCAACGTCCTGACAATCAAAGACTCCAGCAGCATCACCGGGAATACCGCCCCCGTTGGCTTTGGCGCTGACGTCTACAACCTAGGCGTGCTGGACCTGGACAATACCAGCACGATCGGCACCCTCGATGGCAACCCTGCCGTGCTGATCTAGCGAGGATCATCTCAATCGTCCCGGCGCTCGTACTGCGCGTCGGAAGCGTTGGCTTTGTCAATAGTATCCCATGACCGCCTGGCACAAGGCGGTTCTGAATTCCCAATTGATGGCCAGCGTGTGTGCCGCACCGTACGTCAAAGGCGCGAGTTCGGATTAGGATGCGTATAAATTCGGGATTCAGTTCCGTCAAACCTTCCTTTGCTGCTGCTCGCAGCGAGGCCAGATGCGCGGAAAGTCGCACGTGCGCATCATTCCGAGAATACGTATGACTTGACGGGACTCCAGAACAGTCCCGTCAAAGGCATGACTTTTCGGGAGGCGCGAATGGTGCCGCAATACGGTCGAATTACGGGACGAACCGGAAAACGTATGCAAACGAGACTGCGGAGCAACAATGCGAGGGGGCTGTGGATATAAAAAGCCCCGCCAGGCCGGAGGGCCACGCAGGGCTTGAGTGGGTAGCTTCTTCGCCACGAAGCGTTAAGCTCGGCGATACTTCTTCCGCAGAGTGATGAAGCCCAGGCCGGCCATCGCTGCGATCCCGAGGACGAACGTCGAGGGCTCAGGTATCGAGCCGGCGCCCGTGGCGGGCGCCAAGTCATCCAGTCCGAAGACAAACGCCTTCTGCGTCAGGACATGATTGATCAGATCGATTTGATAAATATGGGAATCTCCCGGAAAGAGCGAAGCAGACGAGGCAACG
>PLYM01000131.1 GCA_003153375.1 Planctomycetaceae bacterium | reverse complement strand
TAAAGTCTAACAGCGACTTCTTTTTTAATCCGGACTGCCAACGGACTACTCGATGGTAACGCCGAAAATACCGCTATTTCGCCGGTTTTCACGCGACTTGGTAGATAGCTCGCTCTCGATCGGCAGTACTGGTTGCCCCTGAGTCTCCCCTAGATTGTCGCACGATCCTCGGTCAGACTTGCAGCCGATCAAGCCGGTCAAACGGAATCCGGTAACCTGAGCGGATGCGCGGCATTGACTGCGCACACGACAGGCATGGGGTCAAGGTGAGTCGCTTCGAGACCAAAGAGAAACACCATGGCCGCATCGAACGTCGCACGTACATACAAATCGACGTGCCGGATACACTCACCGGTCGCGACGAGTGGGCTGGACTTTGCACGCTGGGAATTGCCATCAGGACTCGTGAAACGGGGGGCCAAGAGACGGGCGAAGTGCAGTGTTACATCAGTAGCATGAAACGCAACGCCAAGCTGTTCGCCCGCGCATCGCGAGGTCATTGGAGCATCGAGAACAGTTGCCATTGGAGCCTGGACATGACGTTCCGCGAAGACGAGAGCCGCGTTCGCGCTCGCCGCCTGGCAGAGACACTCGCGTGGCTGCGACGCTTCGCTCTGGGCCTGCTCAAGCAACATCCCGACACCAAGAAAAGCCTAGTCATGAAACGCCGACTCGCCGGTTGGAGCACCACCTTCCTGTCGGAAGTTCTTTTCGGAGTGCCAACTTAGTGTGCGCCAGCCCTGGGTTCAGCATGCAGGTAACTAAAGCTTTAGCTGGTGCCATTGTAATCAGCATTTTATGCAATTTAGCCGACGGTCGAGTTTGGACAGACAACACGGGCAAACACAAAGCCGAAGCAGAGCTGGGAGCATTACTGTAACAGGAAAAGAGTGACGCGATGCGCAACAACGAGTTGAAAAAGTCCACGCGGAATTCCCATCGTACGCCACGTATCACCCGCCGTAACCTGAGCCTGGAACCGTTGGAATCGCGCAGCATGCTGTCGGTCAACGTGCTCGGCTACCACTACAACAATGCGAGCACGGGCGTAAATCCTAATGAAACGATCTTGACGCCGAGCAACGTCAATACGAATACGTTTGGCAAACTATTCTCCGCGCCGACAGATGGCTATGCCTATGCGTCGCCGCTGATCTTGACAGGTGTGAATATTCAAACAAGCACGGTCTCAGGGGTTCATGACGTGGCTTACCAGGCGACGGAAAACGACAGCCTGTATGCCATCGATGCAAATACGGGCACGCAGTTGTGGAAGGACAGCTTCCTTGTTCCGGGTCCCGGTGTGACCTCGGTGGTGCCTGTGCCTTTTACCGATGTCGGCGCGCCGGACGTTTCGCCGATCATGGGCATCACCAGCACGCCGGTCATCGACCCCACGAGGACCACGCTGTACGTGGTGGCCTACACCAAGGAACTCGTTGGAACTGACACCCATTATGTTTATCGTTTACACGCGATCGACGTGACCAATGGCAACGAGAAATTCGGCGGCCCAGTCGTCATCGCCGATACGATCTGCAACAACCCGACGGCCACCACTCCGACGTACGTGTTCGTCTCCGGCCCGGTGGTCAACGGTACGGGCGACGGCGGCACGACGGTACACTTCAACGCCCTGCGCGAGCTCCAGCGGCCGGCCCTATCGCTGGTGAATGGCTCTGTTTACATAGGCTTCGGCTCGCACGGCGACGTGGAACCCTATTATGGCTGGACACTGGGCTATAACGCTCAGACCCTGTCGCTAAACGGCGTGTTTAACGCCGCGCCCAATGGGAATTCGCCCAACGGCGGCGCGTCCTCGCTCTGGCAGGGGGGTGGACAGATTGCCTCCGATGCTAACGGCGCCTTGTATTTCATGACCGGCAACGGAACGTTCGACACGACGCTCAACGCCGCCGGCTTTCCAATCAACGGCGACTATGGCGACTCGTTTGTCAAAATCGTGGTCGACCCGACAACCAATAGCAGCAACATGAACCAAAACGGCTGGGGCCTGAAAGTGGCCGACTACTTTACGCCAGACGACGAAGTCACTTTGAACAACAACGACAAGGATCTGGGCTCTGGCGCGCCACTGCTCTTACCCGATTCGGTCGGCACTGCCCAGCATCCGCATTTGCTTGTGGGGGGCGGCAAGGACGGCCGGATCTTCCTGATCGACCGGGATAACATGGGGCATTTTGATCCCGCGGCGAATCACGTAGTGCAAGAAGTGGACAACGCGCTCAGTGGCGGCTCTTTCGACACGCCCGCCTACTTCAACAACACGATCTATTACGTGGAGAGCGGTAGTGCCGGCGTGGCCAAGGCCAAGGCCTTCGCGATTTCCAATGGCGCGATAACGCCATCGCCGACCTCGACCTCGACTCCTACCGACAATTACTCCTTCCCAGGTTCGACGCCCGTCATATCGGCCGATGGCGCCAACAATGGCGTGGTGTGGACGGTCGACATCAATTCAGGCCAAATGCGGGCTTACGATGCCACCAGCTTCGCCAAATTGCTGTACACCACAGCGCAAGCCGCCAACAATCGCGACAAGCTGGGTTCCCCCATCAAGTTTGCCCCGGTCACCGAAGCGAACGGCATGGTCTACGCAGGCACGCAGAACACGCTGGTTGGCTACGGAATTTTGCCAAACACGCTGCCGGCCGCGCCGTCGAATGTCCAAGCCGTGTCCGTCGCCATCAACCAGGCCACGCTTAGCTGGAACGACAATTCGAGTAATGAAACAGGATTTAACATTTATCGTCAGACCAACTCCAGCGGCCCGTTTGTTCTGGTCGCAACGCTGCCGCCGAACAGCACAAGCACCGACAGCCACACCGACTCGAGTTTGCAGCCCGGGACATTTTATACCTATCACATTCAATCCTTCGATAACCTCGGAGCGGCGGGCTATGGCAGCGTGAGCCTCACGACGTTGCCTTCGGGTCCGTTGCAAGCCGACCTGCAGATTACCAATACCGACCACCAGGTGACCGTGGCACCTGGCGCTCTGGTCAGCTATTCGATTGTGGTCACCAACGCTGGTCCCAACAACGTGACCGGGGCCAGTGTAAGCGATGCGTTTCCCGCCATTCTCTCGGGTGTCACCTATACGGCCACGGCCACCGGCGGAGCGACCGGCTTCACGGCCAGTGGCAATGGCAACATCGGCGACAGCCTGAATTTGCCTGCCGGTGCCACAGTGACCTACGTCGTTCACGCCACGCTCAGCCCGACTGCGACTGGCAACCTGACCGACACGGCCACCATCACCGCGCCCGCTGGCGTGACCGATCCGAATCCGGCCAACAATAGCGCCACCGATATCGACACGACTAGTTCCGTGACACCCGTGCTAAACTTCCCCAACGGGTTTGCCAGCGCCGCGTCGCAGTTGCAGTTGAATGGAACGGTCACCAAGATCGTCGGCACCAGCTTGCAACTGACCGACGACAACAAAACGGAGAAGGCCAGTGTCTTCTCGTTCAACCCGGTGAGCGTGACCAATTTCGCCACGCAGTTCAACATCCAAATGGTCGGCGCCCCCAATACCACGTTGGCCGACGGGATGACCTTCACGATTCAAGGTGTTTCCAACACGGCGCTTGGTAGCACCGGAAGCGGGCTAGGCTACGCCGGCATCGCCAAGAGCGTGGCCGTGAAGTTCGACTTGTACAGCAACAGCGGCGAAGGGCCCGACTCCACCGGCCTGTTCATCAACGGAGCCCAACCGACCTCGGTCGGGTCGATTGATCTGACCGGCACCGGTATCGATCTGCATAGCGGCCACGTGTTCAATGTCGGCATGAACTACAACGGTACCACGCTGCAAGTGACCATCACCGACACGACAACGCTGGCCACGGCCACGCAGTCGTATAACGTGAACATTCCCAGCATCGTCGGCGGCAATACCGCCTATGTGGGCTTTACCGCAGGCACCGGCGGATTCAGGTCGACCCAGTCGGTGCTCAGTTGGACTTACAGCGTGGGGACCGCGCTCGCGGCCCACACGAATCTCGCCGTTACTGCGGCGTCGGCCGCGAAGGTGAGCTTGAGTTGGACGAACGTGGACCCCAACGTCAAATCCGTGCTCATTGAGCGCAAGACGGGCGCGTCCGGCAATTATGCCCAGATCGGCGCGACCACGACCGCGGCGGCCAGCACGCATACTGCTGCCTTTCATTTTATCCGACCGGAATAGGATTAGATTGCATCCAGGTTAGATGGCATAAGGGCACTCAGCGCCCAAATCGTCAAGGACGCAGCGACGCTTGCCGCTCAGGAATCGGCGAAGACGCCTCGCGACAAATCCGACGACAAGATCACAATCTCCAAACAATTCGTCAAGAGGGCGCTTTCAGATTTATTAGCCGATCCACAGCGCGTGCGCAATGTACTGAAGCAGGTGCGAATCGAGATTGCTCCGGGGTTTGATAGCCAGACGCTTCGACGGCTGAAAGAGGTGCCGCGGCCAGCAGTCTGAGACCAGCTATCATCATGTTGCGCATCCCCCGGCACGCTTAGGATTTCCTGCCGATCGCACCCACCGGCACGCGCAAGAGCCATGATCGCCGGCACCAGAGAGTTGAAGATCACCGCTTCATCCCAGGCGCGACAAAGGCGGCGGCCGGCGACTGGTTCCTCAACACTTTTGACGAGAGACGATCGTCCTCGAGCCGTCCGACGAGGAGCGGCGTTGCCCCTGTTGCGGGGAGTTGCGCAGCGAGATCGGCCGCGAGCGGAGCGAGCAGTTGGAATACCTGCCCCTCTCCGTATAAAGTGCCTCGTCCACGAACGCGTGAAGTTCACCTGCCGGACCTGCCAAGAACATGTTGCGATCGCCGCCAAGCCGTCACAGACAGTCGCGTAGGGCCAGCCAGCCCAGGCCTCATGGCTCACACTTTGTTAGCGCAGTATAAGGATCATGCGCCCCCTCTATCGGCAGGAAGATGTGCATGCACGCCGTGGTTGGTCCTGTGCTGCAGCACGCTGTGCGATTGGATCTCCGCGGTTGACCTCACGCCAATCGTCGAAATCGCTGACGTCGAATTCGGCCTCACCGCCTCATCATCAACGAAAGAGCAC
>PLYM01000037.1 GCA_003153375.1 Planctomycetaceae bacterium | reverse complement strand
GGTGAAAAAACTGCAACCAGGCGATTTGACATGATAAATCCCTCCGTGAGTGAGTGCTCCACGAAGGAATCAAAGCCAGACCGCTTGCCCTTTTCAAGCTACGCGAAATACTGCCGAAGAATTAGATGCGATTGCCGTGTTTGACGATTGTACCGGAGCTGGATCGCTGTTACCGCAATTGTTTCAAGGGCCGCCCAGAAGTTACTGCCAATTTGCGGGACACTTATCTTCAAGGCTTTGGTGCCGAGGCATCGCAGCAGCTTACTTCCATGCCCATCCTTAATAGCGGTGTCATTGCGATGCGTCGCGATCTGCCCTACTGGAAGATCTGGGCCGATGTACTTGTCCAAGCCGCGCAGCGGGATGTCAGCCCCTTGATAGAACAATGCGCCCTCAATGTGGCCGTTTATACCGGCAGAATACCGGCCTATTATTTGCCAAGTTGGTGTAATTGGAACTGCGCTAACTCCATGCCGATCCTAGGCACGACGACACGGAGCCTCCACGCCCCGTTAATACCTCACGAAACCATTTCAATTTGTCATCTTACCGACCTAAAGGGCAGGACTATGAAAGTTGCATGCACCGACGGCCACTCCCGAGATTTACCGCTAACCTATGAGTCAGTCCGTCTCGCAGACATTCCGCTGCCTTCGCTCGGCTAATAGCTGGGCTCTCTACGCCCACAGCGATCCGATCACGGTGCCCATTCCTGAACGCGGTACGCTCGCGCGATTCGGCCAGGCTGCTTGACGCTCGCTGGCCACGCCGGCACGATGGGTGGGAGCTTCGAGATCGGTCGGCAGGCCTCGCGGGTTTGCCCCGTGACCGGAGCGGCCCGTGCCAAGTGCAACGCGGGCGTTGAGCGAAAGGAAGGCAGTGCTTGGCGACGACGGCGGCCATCGTGCGATTGGAGACTGAACAGTTCCGCGCCGCGCGGGCGGCGCTGGCCGCGGCGTTCTTCGACTATGAGGTGATGGTCTATTCCGCTCCCGAGGCCGGGCGACGGGCGGCGGGGGTGGCGGCGGTCTATGGGGCCTTCGTCCGCGATGCGCTGCGGTTTGGCGAAGTGTTTGCCGCAGGTGACGCACGGGCCAGAGGAATTGATACAGCCAGCGGAGTTGGTACGGCTGATGGAACTGGCGAGACCCACGGCGTGGCGGGTGTGGCGTGCTGGTTGCCGCCGGGGAGGACGACGATCACGTTGGTGCGGCAGGCTCGCGCGGGCATGTGGGAGTTGCCGTGGAGGTTTGGCGTGCGCGGCTTCAGCCGGTTGCTGGCCTATGACGCCACCGCGGCCCGTTTGCACCATGCGCATGCCGCGGGGCCGCACTGGTATCTGTCGGCGCTGGGCGTCGAGCCGCGGCGGCAAGGGCAGGGTATCGGCGGCGCGTTGATGCAGCCCATCCTGGCACGGGCCGACGCCCAGGGCTTGCCGTGCTATCTGGAAACACATCGCCCGCGGAACGTGCAACTCTACCAGCGGCATGGCTTCGAGATTTGTTGCCACACCGAAGTGCCCGGCCACCCCGTGCCCGTCTGGGCCATGCTCCGCCCGCCGCGATCGACCGCACCGTGAGCCGATGCGGCCGGGAGCGCACGCAAAGTCGTCGCTCCCGGCCCGGCCCCCGGTCGTTCGCCCGACGGGTCAGGGATTCTTTCCCGGCGGCCCCCCATTTTCCGGCAGAATCCGCTCGCAACTCAACGCGATGTTGGGAAAATACCGCCGCTTTGCCTCGCGACGCCCACGATTTTCGGTCGATTTCGTAAAGTAGGCTTTTTTTGAGGCGCAATCGCGTGGGAAAGTTTGCGCCCATCGACGGGAGATTCGAACCGATGCGACGACCACTGGTGATGCCGGCACTCTTGTTCGCGATCGCGACCTGCCTGGGCTTCGGCTCGGCCCGCGGCGGCGACTTGCCGCGCGACTTTGCCACCAAATATCAGCCGGCCGCGGCCAACATGCAGAAGGTTTACAGCAATGCCACGATCATCGGCACGCTGAAACGCGAATTTCCGCCCCAGAAAAAGCTGCTCGAGCAGCGTTACATCTATCGGGCCGCCGGCATCAACGTGCGCCTGGACGTGACGACCACGGCCGACCACGGCATGGGTCACGTCGTGAACAGCTCCGAGGCCTTTATCGCCACCGGCATCGGTTCCCTGACCGCCTATACCGGGCCGACTTCCGATGTCTTCGACACGGCCACCGAGATTTCCTACAACCAGGCCGTGTCGCGAATCGAGAACGGTTGCCCGCTGCTGACGCCGTATAAGGCGGTCGGCGAGACATCGCTGCTCGAGATGTTGAAGCTGCCGAACGTCAAGGTCGACAGCGTGCAGAAGATCACGATCGAAGGCGAGCCGCTGGTCAAAGTGACCTACGACGAATCGAGCGGCCAGCGCAACCAGCCAGCGCACCGCTCGTGGTACGTGCTCTCGCCATCCGAGGGCTGGGCGGTGCGCGAGTATTCGCGTTCGACCGGCACCGGCGACAACATCGTCCTGCACCGCGGCATCTTGAGGTATGACGGCATGCACGACGGCGTGCCGCTGTTGAGCCACATCGAATGCTGGCAAGAACAAGGCGCCAAGCGGGTGTGCCTGATGCGCGAGACGGTCGACATATCGAGCTTTTCTCCGCTCCCGGCCGACGACTATTGGTTCACCGCCTGGACCTTCTAAGGCGCGACCTGGCCGGAACCCTCGATCCTGGCCAGCGCCCGATCGATTCGCGCCAGACAAACGTCCTTGCCCAGGATGTCCAGGCAATCGTACAGCCCCGCGCCCACCGCTTTTCCGGTCGTGGCCACGCGGATAGCGTGAATGATGTCTCCGATCTTGATGCCCTGATCGGCGATGAACTTCTGCAGCGCGGCTTCCAAGTTCGGCACGTCAAACGGCTCCACCGTGATGAGCACGTCGCGAAACCTGCCCAGCAGCTCGGCCGCCCCAGGCTTGCGCAGGTTCTTTTCAAAGGCCTTTTCGTCGTACAGAACGTCGTCGACAAAGAAGAAATCGGCATAGGCCACGATGTCGCCGAGTACCTTGAGTCGATCGCCGGCCGCTTCGACAATCCGCGCTAACTTCGGGCCGACGTCGCATGGTGGTGGCGTGGTCACGAAGCCCGCGCGTTGCAGGTAAGGGAGCATCTTGGCCACCTTTTGCTTCGTAGGAAGTGCCTGCATGTAATGGTCTTGGAAAGCCCAGAGCTTTTTGGGGTCAAAGCTGGCTGGGGCCTTGGTGACCCGCTCCAAGGAAAAGTTCGCGATCATCTGCTCGTTGGAGAGAAACTCGGTTTTGTCATCCAATGACCAGCCGAGCAGCACGAGGTAGTTAAGGATTGCTTCCGGCAGATAGCCGACCTGTTCGTAAAAGTCGACGATCACCGGATTGAAGGTATCGCTCGATGTTTCCAGCCCGATGGCCTTGGCGATGGCCAGGCCATGTTCGTTGACCAGCGCGAAGTCGCGATTCTTCAGATACTTCTCCAGCTTGCGCTTGCTGAGCTTGTTTTTGCTGCCCGGCTCGGCCACGTAAGGCAAATGGGCATAGGCTGGCAGCGTGTAGCCGAGCGACTGGGCGATGAAAATCTGCCGCGGCGTATTAGAAAGGTGTTCCTCGGCACGGATGACGTGAGAGATTTCGAAGTCGCGATCGTCGACCACGCTTGCCAGGTGATACAAGCAGGTGCCGTCGGCTCGCTGCACGACGTGGTCCTGCTCGCGGGCCCAATCGAACGCGACCTGGCCGCGGACCAGATCGTCGATCACCAGCGTTCCCTCGCGGGGCATTTTTAGCCTGACGACTGCTTTGCGGCCCTGACTCTCGAAGGCGGCTTTCTCGGCGGCCGTTTCGGCCATCCAGCGGCGACTATAGAGAAACGGTCGCTTCTCGTTCTGCGCCGCGTCACGCTCGGCCTGAATCTCTTCCGTCGTGGCATAGTCGCGATAGGCGAAGCCGCCGGCCAGCAGCCTGGCCACGGCGTCCTGATAACCGGTCAATCGCTGGGACTGATAGTAGGGGGCATGCGGTCCACCGACCTCGGGGCCCTCGTCCCAATCGATGCCCA
>PLYM01000137.1 GCA_003153375.1 Planctomycetaceae bacterium | reverse complement strand
TCTCTGTGCCCTCTGTGTGCTCTGTGGCAAACCGTCTCTTTGGCAATTCCGATCTCGTTTCCCCCGCTTACTGCTGCAGCCGCGCCGCCGCCAGCGTGTTGACCAGCAGCATCGTCACGGTCAACGGGCCGACGCCGCCTGGGACGGGCGTGATGTGGCTGGCGACCTGGCTGACGCCGGCGAAATCGACGTCGCCGACCAGGCCCTGCTCGGTGCGGTGAATGCCTACGTCGACCACCACGGCGCCGGGCTTGACCATGTCGGNNCCACGATCAAGATGTCGGCCTGCCGTGTCATCGCCGCCAGGTTGGGCGTGCGGCTGTGACAAACCGTTACCGTGGCGTCGCCCCCCGCGCCGCGTTGCATGAGCAGCAGCGCCATCGGCTTGCCAACCGTCTCGCTGCGGCCCACCACCACCACGTGACGCCCGGCGATCGGAATGTTGTTGCGCACCAGCAACTGCTGAATGCCATAGGGAGTACAAGGCGCGAAGCGCGGGTTGCCTTGCACCAGCCGGCCAACGTTCTCCGGATGAAATCCGTCGACGTCCTTCAGCGGGCTGACGGCCTGCAAGATGCGCCCGACTTCGATCTGCGGCGGCAGCGGCAACTGCACCAGGATGCCGTGGACCGGCTCCTCTTCCTTGGCCTTGTTCAGCTTGGCCACCAGCGCCAGCAGTTCTTCTTGCGAGGTCTCGGCCGGCAGCCGGCACAGGCGGCTCAGCATGCCCACTTGTTCGCAGCCCTTCACCTTGTTGCGCACATAGACTTCGCTGGCCGCGTCGTTGCCCACCAGCACGGCCGCCAGCGTGGGGACCTCCAGATTGTTCTCGATGAAGTCGACCACTTCGTCGCGCAGCTCGTCGCGGATTTGCTTGGCAAGTTTGCTGCCATCGAGAATCTCGGCCGTCACGGGGGGCCTTTCGTCGTTGGTGCCCAGGGAGGAGGCCGCATTCTAGCCGAGCCACCTGCCCTGGGTTAGGGGGCGGGTCGTTCGAGACAGCCCCCGACGAGGTCGCCAAGTGCTCGTCGCGTCTCGACCACAAACCACTAGCCGCTGCCCAAGTTGTTGCCTAAAATACAAGCGACTATCACTATGATGGTAAAGTTTGTCACCATTGTCTAGCGACTCTCGGTGCCGCTATCCTGCCGCCTTCCTCAAGTCCCAATTCCGGTCGATTCACGCATGTCTGATCCAACGCAGCCCGCCGCCGACGCCAAACTCAGCCCGGTCGAGGTCTTCAAGATTCAGGGCAACTACCTGCGCGGCGACATCGCCCAGGAATTGCACGACGGCAACGACTTTTTCGGCAAGTCGAGCATTCAACTGCTCAAGCACCATGGTCTCTATCAGCAAGACGATCGCGATGCGCGTGCGGCCGGTCGGGCTGAGCCAGGCCACGTGAAGTCGAGCAAAGAATACTCATTCATGGTCCGCACCAAGATCCCGGGCGGAAAGCTGACCAGCGATCAGCTGCTGGCCGAGCTCGACCTGTGCGACGAGATCGGCAACACGACGCTGCGGATCACCAGCCGGCAAGGACTCCAATTGCACGGCGTGCTCAAGCACGACCTGTGGAAGACCATTCACCGCATCAACGAAATTCAGCTCTCGACGCTGGCGGCTTGCGGCGACGTCGAGCGCAACGTGATGTGCTGCCCGGCCCCGCTGCACGATCGCGTCCGAGGTCAGCTGCAACAGCTGGCCGATGACCTGGCGGCCCACCTCTGCCCCCGCACCCGCGCTTATCATGAGTTGTGGATCACCGATCCCGACTCGGGCGAAGAGACCCTGGTCGGCGGCGGCAGCAACGGCCACGAGATCGAGCCGATCTATGGCCCCACCTACTTGCCGCGCAAATTCAAAACGGCCATCGGCCTGGCGGGCGACAACTGCGTCGATCTCTATGCCAACGACCTGGGGCTGATGGCCGTGGTCGAAGGCGACACGATCCTGGGCTACAACGTCCTGGTTGGCGGCGGCATGGGAGTCACCCCCAGCGCCGAAAAAACCTTTCCGGCCGTGGCCCAACGGATGGCGTTCATCAAGCCCGACCAGGTGATCGACGTCGCCACGGCGATCATCAAGGTGCAGCGCGACTTCGGCAACCGCTCGGACCGCAAGGTCGCGCGGATGAAGTATCTGATTCACAACTGGGGCCTGCCCAAGTTCAAGGCCAAGGTCGAAGAATACTACGGCCAGCCGCTGGCCGATCCACATCCCGATGACGTCCACGCTTTCGACGACCACATCGGCTGGCACGAGCAAGGCGACGGCCGCTGGTTCTATGGTCTCAACGTCGAGAACGGCCGCATCCACGACGAACCGGCGCTGCGACTCAAGACGGCCCTGCGCGTCCTCTGCAATCGGCTCAAGCCGGGCATCCGCCTGACGCCGCACCAGAGCCTGCTGCTCTCCGACATCGCGCCTGAAAATCGCACGACCGTCGAACAGATTCTGCGCGAGCATGGGGTGAAGCTGCACGACGAAATCTCGACGGTCCGCCGCTGGTCGATGGCTTGCGTCGCCTGGCCCACCTGTGGACTGTCGATTACTGAAGCCGAGCGGGCTCTGCCGGGCATCGTCGACCAGCTCGAAGTCGAGCTGGCGCGGCTGGGACTTTCGCACGAGCGATTCACGCTGCGCATGACGGGCTGCCCCAACGGTTGCGCCCGACCCTACAACTGCGACATCGGCCTGGTCGGCAAAGCGGCCGGACGCTACACCGTATTTCTCGGCGGCCGGTTGCTCGGCGATCGCTTGAATTTCAAATACAAGGACATGGTCCCCGCGGCCGACATCGTGCCCACGATCGTGCGCGTGCTGACGTACTTCAAGCACGCCCGCGAGGAAGGCGAAACGCTGGGCGACTTTTGCCATCGCAAGGGCGCCGACGATTTGGCCGCCTGGACCGAGCAATACGCGGCGCAGGAAATCAGCTAGCTCGCACGCGGCCGAGGGCGAGGCACCCGTTCGGCGCCGCTTGCACTCCATCCCCAGCGATCCACCGCCCAATGCAACCACTCAAGCCCTGGATGTTCTACCTGCTGGTCTTTGCCGGCTGCTACAACCTGCTGGCGGCGCTCAACCTGACCGTCTTCTATCACGAAGTATTCAAGACCTTGGACTTGCCCAAGCCCAAGCTGATGCTCTTCGTGCAGCTCTCCGGCATCCTGATCGGCCTGTTCGGCGTCGGCTATCTGCTCGTGGCCTTCAATCCGCTCGAAAACCGCGGCCTGCTCCTGCTCGGTTTCTTGAGCAAGTCGATCGGCTCGATCTTGAGCATCGGCCATGCGATCCACGGCAGCGTGCCCTGGACGTTTCTGATCTTGCTGTTCTTTTCCGACATCATCTACCTGCCCTTCTTCTGGATCATCCTCCGCCGCCTCTACCGCATCGCCGGCGACGGCGACGTCTAACGCGGGCAGTTCACGGAAACACGCGCATGCCGATGGCCGTATTCATCGCCAGCATGCTGCGGCGGTGGCGAATGAGCAGCTCGCGATACTGCCGTCCCAGGTCGTCGAGATCGCGGCGGGCGCTCAAGTAGCTGCTCGAGTCGAGCGTGCCCTTGTGAAACTGCTCAATGCTCTGACCCATCGTCTTTTCGATGTCGGGCAGCAGCTCGGTCTCGATCTGCCGCAGCGCGATCTGCGTCGAGATGTAGTCGTCGTACGCATTCTCCACTTCCGCCGTCACGCGCTGCTCGAGCGCTCGCAATTCATATTGCGACTGTTCGACGTTGACCTGCGACCGGCGGATATTGCCCTGGTTGCGATCGAAGATCGGCACCGTCACCGTGGCGCCGGCGGCCCAGGAGCGGGAACTGGGGGCATTGAAGGGTGAGTTGTCCTGATAGGTGAACGGCTGATAGAGCGCGTACACGTCGGGCAGCCGGTTGGCCTTCGAAAGCCGAAAATCCGCTTCGGCCCGTTGCACGCCCAAGCGATAGGCCGCGATGTCCGGCCGGTTCGCCAGCGCCGTCGTGACCAGCTCCTGGACCGACGGCGGCCTGCGTATGCGGTCTTCCACCGTGCCGCGCAGATCCAGTTGCGCCACGTTCTCGCGCGGCAGGTTCAACATCATGGACAGCGTCCGCCGACTGTTGCGCCAGGCTGCTTCCGCATCGACCAGCGCCAAGGCGATCGTCTGGCGTTGAATCTGAATCTGGTGCCGCAAGGCTTCGGCCTCGCGCGGGTCGCGCTTTTCCTCGGCGGCCCGTTTCTGAATCTCCTCGACCCGCGCCAGTCCACCCCGCAGGGTGCGCACCGCCAGTCGGGCCGCCAAAGCATCGACATACACCGTGCCCAGCCGATCAACCTCCTGTCGGACCGCGTCCTGATACATCGCTTCGGTGACGCGCTGCGCCGCGTTGGCCACGTCGACCCGCGCCGGCCGCTTGCCGCTCAGATCGAGCGGGTAGGCAACGTTGAGATCGTACTGCGCGGGTCCACCTGGGTTGGTCACCGCGTTGTAGTGTTTGTAGGGCAGCAATTGGCCATCGCCATAGACGATCGGATTGGCGTGCAGCCCCGCCGTCAGCACGTCGGCCTGCGCTTGCGGAATGTCGAGCGACTTGGCCTTGAGCGCCACGCTAGCCCCGACCAGCCGCTCAATGGCCTGATCCAGAGTCAAACCGCTGGGCGGCCCCTCGTCGTGAATCTCGAACAGAATGCTCCAGGCGTTGGGGATGGGAATCGACTGCGGCTCGATCTCCAGCGGCGGCAGCGGCGGCAGCCCGGGATGCACCGGCGCACGGGGAGTCTGGTCCATCGGCACCCGCGGCCGCATCGAGCCCGGCTTGCTGCCGATCGCGCCGCGATTTCGCTGGGTGTCATAAGGCGAGTGGGCCCCCGGCGGCAAGCGTTCGATCGGCGTGGCCCCCGGAACCTCTTGGTGGCCGGTCTCCTGCGCGCAGGCGCTTGCCGCCAGGCGCAGAAAGAGCACCGCCATCAGGATCGCATGGCAAAACCGCCGCATTTCGCCCGCCCCACGGGTTGGCTATTGTCGAGCACCATGGGTAAACTTCGACATGCCCGGCGGCCGACAATCATCGATTCCGCGCCGCGCGTGTCCCAGGTCTTTAGCTGCCATTGCCAGCAGCGCGCTGCCAGCGGCCAGGAACTCCGCGAGGCTTCCGCAGAAGTGTGATTCAGACCCCGCTGTCAGGCGCCAGCACCCGTGTTCAGATCCAGTTCCGTGGCGACCTGAGCCAAGGCGTCGACCACGAACTGAATGTGCTCGTCGAGCTCGACGCCCAGATCGGCGGCGCCGGCCACGATATCCTCGCGGCGCACGGCGGCGGCAAAGCTCTTCTGCTTGAACTTCTTCTTCACGCTGCTGGCCTTCAGGCCGTGAATTCCCTCGGGCCGCACCTTGGCCACGGCCGTGACGAAGCCGGCCAGTTCGTCGCAGGCATAGAGTGTCTTGTCGAGCTGCGACACGCGGGGGCAATCGAGCAGATAGTCGGCGTGCGACTTGATCGCGTAAATCACGTGATCGGGATAGCCCTGCTCGGCCAGAATGGCCGCGCCGCGCAGCGGATGATCCGGCGGATCGGGCCAGCGCTCGTAGTCAAAATCGTGCAGCAGCCCGACGATGCCCCAGGTGGTTTCCTCGGCCCCGAAGCGCCGGGCATAGGCCCGCATGGCCGCTTCAACGGCCAGCATGTGCTTGCGCAGACTGTCGCTGGCCGTGTACTGGCAAACCAGCTCCCAGGCCGCCTGACGGTCCACCGCTACTCCTCGTTCTTCGAACGCGCGGTGTCGTCGCTGGCCGGCGAGCCCTTTTCGGACGGGTTCTGCACGGCCGGCTCTTCGGTCGGCGGCACGGCCTCGCGCCACGGATGGTGAGCTTCGTAGCTTTCCAGCTCTTTTTGCAACTGGCTCTTGAGCTGGTCGCCGCCGATGTCGACGGCCTTCTTCGACCAGGTCACGGCCGTGTCGAAGTCGCCCGTCTCGGCATAGGCCGCGGCCAGCGTGCTCACGATGTGGGCCTGCTTGAATTCGGTCCCCTCGGCGGCCGACTTGGCCAGCTCGATGGCCCGCTTGCCGTCGCGCAGCTTGTCGTCGGGCGACGTGGCCAGAACCCAGGCCAGGTTGTTGAGCACGCCGCTGTTGTTCGGCTCGAGCTTGAGAGCCGCTTCATAGTCGGCGATCGACTCGTTCTGCTTGCCCAGGCTCAGATACGTATCGGCCCGGCCGCGATAGGCGCTGGCATTCTTCGGGTCGTTCTTCAGCAGATGGTCGTAGGTGGCCACGGCTTTATGAAGTTGTTTCGAAGCCTGGTAGACGGCGGCAATCTGCGTCAGCACCTCGGGGTTGTCGGGCATGGCGGTCCGCAAGGCATTCAGATCGACCAGGGCCTGATCGTACTTGCCGGCGCTGCCCAACAGGCTGGCGTGCAATTGTAGCGCCTGCACGGCGCCCGGCTGCAGCCGCAAACCATGCTCGACGTCGCGCAAGGCCCCGGGCATATCTCCCTTGATCGCACGGATGCGGCCGCGGTGTACATAGGCCGTCGCCGCGTTCGGATCGAGCTCGATCGCCCGGCTGAAACTCTCCAGCGATTCGTCATATTTCTGAGCCAAGGCCTGCGCGATGCCGCAGGCTTCTTGCGTATCGGAGTCCTTGGGATCGATCTCGGCGGCCGCGGTCAGATCGGCCACGGCGGCATCCAGATTGTTCTGGCCCAAATGAAACATGCCGCGAAAGCGCAGCACGTTGGGGTCGCGGGGCGCGATCTTGGCCGCTTCGTCGAAATCAGCCAGCCGGTCCTTGGGATCCTGGTGCAGGTTGGCTCGCACCAGCAGGGCCTTCGCCCGCGACGCCGGCTCATCGGCGGTCAGCCGGATGGCTTCGTCGAGCGCCTTGAGGGCTTTCTTGGGCTCGCCCATCTGACCATACAACCGGCCGAGCAGGAACTGGGCCTCGGCCTGGTTCGCGTCGATGCGGATCGTCTCTTCGAGGTCGGCGACCGCCAACTGGGCGATCTTGCGAGCGCGGGCCGGATCGACCGGGCGCTCGAACAGTTCGACGCAGGCCATCTCGGCCCGTTGGGTCAAGGTGCTGGCCAGCAAGCCATTGGCAAACTTGGTGTTGTCTTCGTCCAGGCCGGCCTTGATGGCTTCCTGGCAAAGCCGGATGACGTCGTTCAGATCGGCCACGCTTTCGGCTGTCAGCTTGACATCCGTGGCCTTGTCCAGAATCGCCTGTCCGTCGTCGGCCGCATGGACCGCCCCGCAGGCCAACACCGCGCCGGCACACAACAACCACTGCCAGAGTCTGGGCCGCACCATGACAACTCCTCGTAAAAGCTCGATTCCGTCACACACCCGTTCGCTGGGATAGGAATTATGACGCGAACCGAAAAACGACGCTATGCGAGTTCCTGGCCAGCGTCTCGGCGGACGAACGCACCTTTCGGCGTCCGGTCCCTGGGCGCCCCCGTGAATTGTAGGCCTTCGGGCCGCATCTGGCGAACAATCGGTCAGGGCCCGCTCACAGTGGGGCCGGCAGATCGCGGCGATAGAAGATGCCGAGGGCCACCAGATAGAACAGCAGGCCGAGCCCAATCAGGATGCTGTCATAACCCAGCCCGCCCAGCTCAAACGAGCCGTCGGCGGTCGCCGACCACCAGATCCAGGCTCGTTTGGGGTCGCCAACCAGCAATTGCGGCTCGAAGGCGGTGAAGTACGAGATGTAGTTGAGCCATTTCCACCCGGGAGCCAGACGGCCGATGGCTTTTAGAAGCATCGAAAACGCGTAAAACCCACCCACCACGCCAATCGTGTGCCCACGCGAGTTGCTGGCCGACGATACCATCGTGGTCACGCCGGCCAGAAACACTGTCACGGCCGTCAAGTTCAGGGCCGCCGGCACGAACACGCTCGCCGAAACGGTCTCCTCGAGCGCGATGGTCGCCAGCCCCAGCGCGGTGCCCGCCAGTGCCGTGGCCCCCAACGCGATGGCGCCCAACAGCGTCATAGCCGATTGCGTGCCCAACACGCCCAGTCGGGTGACCGGCTGCGCCAGCACCATTTCCATCGTGCCGCGATTCACCTCGCCGCTGACCGCGTCGGACCCGCGCGAGATGGCCCACACCGTGACCAGCAGCAGCACGATCGGGTCGTCATAGGCCGCGGCAATCTTGCCGGCCGGCGTGGCAATCTGCTTGTACGAGACCGGCAGCAGTGGCTCGATGAACTCGGGCAAAAAACTCAACATCGAAGCCAGATCTTGCGACGGCAGATAGCTGCTCAGCCAGACCCGCAGCCAGTGGGCCACGAACATGATGGCCATGCAGCCGGCCAGCAGCCAGCGCGATTCGTTCCACGACTTTTTCCACAGCGCGACGTTCATGACGGGGCGATTTCGCTCGCGGGCGGTTCAGTTGGCATGATATTGATCGTAGAGCGCCCGTAGCCCGACCGGTTCGATCGTGACCTCGGCCAAGGGCAGCGTGGCCAGCCATCCCAGCAGCCCCGACAATTCGCCCGGCGTTTCGATGGTTAACTCGCCCGCGTGGCCGACTGCCATGGTGACCGTGCCGTCGAGACTCGCCGGCAGCGGCGGCAAGGGACCGGTCAGTTGGGCGCGAATGCGGTGCTTGCGCCGCAGGTCAGCAATGATCTGCGTGTGGACTAGGTGGCCGGCCCGCAAGATCAGGGCCCGATCGCAAACCTGCTCGACCTCGGAAATGACGTGCGACGAAAAGATCACCGTGCGGCCGGCGCGCTTGGCTTCGCCGACCAGCGCGGCCACGTCGGAGCGCACCGTGGGATCGAGGTTCGACGTCGGCTCGTCCAGGATTACCAGCGGCGTGTCGACCGCCAGCGTCACGGCCAGGGCCAGCTTTTGCCGCATGCCGGTCGACATGGCCGCCACGGGCCGCGAAAGATCGAGTCCAAACCGCTCCGAGGCCAGCTTCTCGGCGCGTGGCTTGCTGCCATCGCCGCGCACCGCCGTAAAAAAATCGACCACCTCACGAGCCCGCATGCCCCGAAACAGCCGCGCCTCGCCGGGCAGGTAGGAAACGCGGCGATGAGCCTCGAAGTATTGCCGGTAACAGTCGAGCCCATCGATCGAGGCGCTGCCGGCCGTCGGGCGCAGAAAACCCATCAGCAGCCGCAACAGCGTCGTCTTGCCGGCCCCGTTCGGCCCCAACAGGCCCACGACCTCGCCCCGCTCGACGGAAAACGAAAAGTCGTCGAGCGCCGTGAAGTGACCGTAGCGCTTGGTGAGCGAACGCGTTTCGACGTACACCGAAAGAAGCCTGTTCCGCTTGAGGATTGCCGCGCCGGAGGCGATTGAGGAGATATCGCCCCTCATTGTTTGCCGGCAACGGCAGATTGGCAAGCGGAGTGACGGACCAGCAAGGTAGAATCGCGCTACGGAGCACGGACTTGTGGCGTGTGCGCGAAGGATCTCAGCCCGCGCGCTTTGGCGGCCGCCGGGTGCGCAGTTTGGCCTTGGCTTTGCGCTTGATTTCGGCGGGCTTCGTGACCAGCGAACTGGCCAAGCATTGTTCGACCAAAGAATTCAAGCTCGTTCCTTGCTCTTGTGCCGCGAGACTCAACTTCCTGTGCAAGTCGGGAGCAATGCGGGCAACAAAACGGCCGGAGAACGGCTTCTCAGGTGTTTCACGCCGCGATCGGCAAAAAGCCAGGTAATCATCCACCGACTCGACAAAGGCCTTGCCCAATTCCGTGGGCGCTTCGGCTTGAAACGTGATCACGTCGTTAATTCCAAGGAGCTCGCCGTGGAACCGACCGGCATCATGATCGTATTCGGCGCGTCCCAGGTAGCCTTTGTAGGGACCGGCCGAATAGGAAAGAATCTCGTGCATAGCTCGTCTCGTGGCGACACCCCAGCCTCGGCGCCGAAGATCCCGTCGCGAATTCTGCCAGTTGGCCGCGAGTTACCGATTGAACAAAAACGCCGGGCTGTTGATCAAGGCCCAGGACAGATCCTGAGCACCGGTCAGGCGTTGGTTCTTGGCCTGCTCGACCGTGGTGGCGAGCGCCGTATTCAGGCGGACCCACAGTGCATCGCGCGAACGATAGAAGTTCGCCAACTCGGCCTTTTGCGCGTCGCTGCGCTGCTCGGGGGCGATGGCCACGATCTCCAGCACCTTGGCGGGCACCGTGGTCGGCACGAGGGGCCGCTTGGCACCGGTGACCGAGACGCGAAAACGGCCGATCGTGTGCTGCTCGTCGTACTGGTGATCGAGCACGATCGACAGCGCCGTGCCTCCCGCAAAGTTCAAGTCTTCCTTGATTTCGAACGTGGCCACATGGTTCTTACCGACTTGCGGACTGATGGCCCAGGCCGTTTGCGGGTTGCCGTCGATGGCGCCCGTGACCGGGAAACCGTCCTGCGAGAAGTCGGCCGTGGCCCCCGCGAACGACAAGGGGGTCGTCTTGGTGGGATCCGACGTCGCGGCCGCCGTGGCGCGGAACTCCGAGAGCGTCAGGTTGCCGTTGCCGGCACGGCCCGGCCCACTGGAGGGCAGCATGGGATCGGCCAGAACTTCCAACCGAATCGCCGTCACGTTGGACAACTCGGTGGTCAGGTTGACGGTGAACGTGCCGCGACCATTGGCGCCTTCGACCAGCAGCGACTGATCGGGCTGCTTGGCAAACGTGGCGCCCATGCTGGCGGTCATTTCGCGCGGCTCGAGCACGGTCCAGGTGGCCGGAGCCAACGTGGCTTCCCAAGCCGATTGCTTGGCGGCCAGCTCGGTTTCGTGCTTGGCCAGCTCCTCTTGCAGCTTGGCCACCTCCGCGCCGCTGGCGTGCAAGGCTTGCACGCCGGCCTCGATTTCACCCTGCGTCGCGGCGCGCGCCAGAATGCGCACGAACAGTTCGTCGACCACTTTGGCGTCGTCGGCTTGCTCCGCCACGAGTTTGGTCAGGCTGTTGGCCGGATCGGCAATCGCCTCGGCAATCGTCGGACCGTTGACCAGCGTCATCACGGGTCCCAGCATCATGCCGCTGGAACGCTCGCACTCGCACGAGCTTTCGCGGGCCGGGCGCCCGAAGACTTCGAAGAAACCACTGGGCAACGTCAACCCCACGTCGGGCAACTGCGCCGCGCGAAAACCGGCCGGCACGCCCGGCAACTGGCTGACCGAGCCCATGGCTCGTTGAATCGCGTCATACAGCACCTCGGCCGGCAAGCGGCGGGCAATCGCGTGCGAGAAATTAATGTCGTCGTCCTGGTTCCACTTATTCGTGACGATCGACGCTTGGTAACTGCGCGATTTGCAAATCGTGCGCAGCATGTGCTGCATGTCGAAATTGCTGCCGACGAATTCCTGGGTCAGCTTCTCCAGCAGCTCGGGATTCGAGGGGGGATTGCCGGCGCGGATGTCGTCGATCGGGTCGATGATGCCGCGTCCGAACAGATAGCCCCAGAGACGATTCACATAGCTCTTGGCGAAGTACTGATTGTCCTTCGAGGCGATCCAATGCGCCAGTTGCTCGCGGCGCGTGGCAGGACCCGTGGCCAGGTCGCTGTGTTGATAGGGAAAACCGGGCGTGGCCGGCTTGCCGCTGCCGCCGTCGACCACTTCGCCGCTGCCGGAGTCATAAATGTCCTCGACCAACGGCTTGCCGCCTTCGACGTCGCTGCCGCCCAGCTTGCGGCCTTCGCTCAACGGGTCTTCCTTGCGGCCGACCTGGGCGAAGTAAGCCGCCAGGTGATAGTACTGTCCTTGCGTCCAGCGCTCGAAGGGATGGTCGTGGCAATGATTGCAATTGAAGCGCACGCCCAGGAAGAGCTGGGTCGTGTTCTCCATGGTGTCTTCCGGCGTGCGCAGAATCTTGTAATAGGCCGCCGGCGGATTTTCGACCGTCGAGCCGCTGGCGGTCAGGATCGTGTAGACGAACTTGTCGTAGGGCATGTTGGCCGATACGGCCTGCTTGATCCAGCCCCGCAGCGCGAACGAACCCTGCTCGCCCAGGAATTTGCGGTTCACCTGCAACAGATCGGCCCACTTGTTGGTCCACAGCTCGATGTATTCGCCGTTGCCGATCAGTTGCTCGATCAGCTCGTCGCGTTTGACCTTGGTGTCGCGGGCGTCGGCTACGAAGGCTCGCACCTGGTCGCTCGTCGGGGGCAGGCCGGTCAGGTCGAGCGTCACGCGGCGCACGAACTCGGCATCGGTACACAGTTCGCTGGGCAGCGATTTGACGCGCTTCAGCTTGTTGTAGACCAGATCGTCGATGAAGTTGTTCGACGGAGCTTCCTTCCATTCATAACCGCTGCGATCGCCCATCACCGTGATCGTCGTGGCCGTATAAGCGCCTTCGAAACGGGCCAGGATCGGGGCCTCGCCGCGGCGAACCACGGAAACCAATCCCAACTTGTCGGGCTCGGCCACTTCGGTGTTGCCGCTGTCGATGAAGGCCTCGAGCGTCACGTCACGCACGGTGCCGTCAGCGTAATTAGCCACCACGCGCATCTGCTGCACCATGCCAGGCATGGGCACGATCGGGTTCTTCGGAAAAATCTCGATTTTCTCGACGCGCGGACTGTCGAGATCCAACTTCAACCCGCCCGAGATCCAGCTGCGCACCAGCTCGTAATAAGGCTGCCCCGGCTGGGTCAGCACCCCGCCGACGTGCGGAATCACGCCCGAGGGCTTGAGCAGCATCAGGCTCTGATCGGGAGCGGCCCGGTTAATGCGCCGCGCCGCGATGTCGTCGGTCAGCGCGCGGTGATCGTAGAGCGCGTCATAGCCCCGCAGCGACAATTTGAAACCGTTCTTGCCGTTGAGCGAACCATGGCAGGTCCCGGCATTGCAGCCCATCTTCGACAGGGCCGGCATCACGTCGCGCACGAAGCTCGTGTTGAAATCGCCGGTCTGCACGGCGACTTTCAGAGGCACCTTGACCGTCTGACCGGCCACCGAAAACGTGACCTCGCCGTCCCCCTCGGTCTTCGGCCGCACCACGCCGGTCGGCGAGACGCTGGCCAGGTCGTTGGCCACGGTCGCTTGAACCAGGCGCGTCACGTCAACGCGATCGCCGCCTTCCAACTGCGCGGTGACCAGCACCTGCACGTAGGCATACTTGTTGGCTAGCGAGATCTGGGCAGGCGTGGCTTCCAACGCCACGACCTTCGCGCCCTCGGGCAACTGTTCCTTGGCCGTGGCCGGCAAGGCCCACGCCATCGCCAGCGCCAGGCACCCGATCGTCGAGAAACTCGTTTTCATGGCGAACATCCTTCGGTCCCGTTGCTTTGAATTCTTCGTGAGTCGTATGTATGTTTTTAAAATCGCTGCCGCGTTGATTGTGCTTCGCGCTACTTGCCCACCGTGCTACTTGGCCACCTCGCTACTTGGAGGTCGCGGCCACCTTCGTACCGCTCGCGGGCACCGGCGAAAACTCTTTCAGCAGCTTGCCCGTCTCGGGGTCGCTTAGCCGCACCAGGCCGTCGAACCCGGCCGAAGCCACGAGCTTGCCGCCCGTGCTGAAGGCCACGGCATAGACCGGGCCCTTCTGGCCTTCGAGCTTGTGCAGCAGCTTGCCGCTCTCGGTCTCATATATTCGCGCTTCGCCCGTGCCATCAAGACTGCTGGCCACCAGGAAGCGGCTGCCGTCACCGTTGAAGTGGGCGTCATAAATGCGACCCGGCACGGCCTCATAGGCCTTGATCAAATTAAAATCATCGCCGATCTGCCGCGGCTTGGTGCGCAGCATTTGATAAATCTTCGGAATGCCGTCGGCCCCACCGATCAGCAGCTCATCTTTCTTCGGATGCCGTGCCACGGCGTCCAGCCCGCCCTTGAGCGCGCCCGGCGTAATGCTCGTGATGTTGTCGACAAAGCGCTGCGTGGCCACTTCGACCAACTTCATCGAGCGGTCGCGGCTCACCGAGATCACATAGGTGCCCTCTTTCGAGAACACGGTGTCGAGCACCCAGTCGCTGTGCGCGCCCTGGAATAGCACCTGCTTGCCGGTCGCGGCATCGATGGCCCGCAACGTGTTGTCGGCGCAGCCAAAGGCGATCTTCGTCCCATCGGGCGACCAACTGACGCCATACACCGTGTCGTAGGTCACCGGCAGCGAATACTTGAGCTTACGCGTCGCGACGTCCCACACCTGCACTTCGCCCAAACGTCCGGGCGAGCCGCCCGTCACGGCCAGCAGCTTGCCGTCGGGCGAGAAACTGATCGATTCGACCCGTTCCGATTGACCGACCAGCCGCGCGACCAGGCTCGGCGCGCCGTTCTTGGCGGCTTCGACGTCGTGCAGCAAGGTTTCGTGATAGCCTGAGACGGCCAGCAGGGTGTCGTCGGGCGAGAAATCGAGCGCGGTCAGCACGGGGCTACCCTCGTAGACCGGCGGATGCTCCATGTCGATCACGCCGCGCACCGACATCGGCGTATCGTCCTTCGCTCCTTCGACGATCCATTGCCGCACGCGTTTGATCTGGTCTTCGGTCAGCGGTTCCTTGTCCTTGGGCATCGCCGCCTTGCCGTCCTTGGGCGTGATTTGCGCCAGCAGGTGGCTCTCCTCGGGTTTGAGCGCCACGATGGCCGGCTGCTCGCTTTCGCCACCCTTGAACAGCCCCTCGACGCTGGTCATCACATACTCGCCCATCGCCTTGGCCGGCTGATGGCAGCCCTGGCATTGGGCCTGAAAGATCGGACGGATGTCGCGGAAGTAGCTGACCGTGGCGGTCGCCGTTTTAGGATCGGCCGGTTCAGCCGCCGCCAGCCAACTGCTGGGGGCCCAACACGCAACCGCGAACGACAGGATGAGGAAGCGCTCGACGAGGGACATAACACCTTTCGTGGCCGGATGCTTTCGTGGCGGGAAGAACCGTCCGCTGGGCCCGGGCAGCCGCTAGGGCGACGGTCTTGTTGGCAAGGCGAGCACAATCGGGCGGCTCGGCGTATTCGAGGCCCTGGCCCCGCGCCCGCCGCCATCCTCCGAATATACACATCGCGGCGCCCCGCTGGCAAGGAAAATCGCGGCGGAAAGCCACGGATCCATCCGCCCGAAACCCCTCCGAATGCGCGACTTACGAGCATCACCCCCGCCGCTGGGGCCCCAGATCGCCCCTCGGCGTTGATCGCTGGGCACGGCCCGACGATGATTGATCGAGTGTCTCGTGTGTCCATCAGCAAAGCGCGGTTCCGATGAGTGCAGCCGGCCGGGAGATTCGCAAGCCCGACGGCCTGCTGGTCGCGATGTGCCTTTCGAATGTGGCCCTGTGGGGCCTGCTGATGGCGCTGGTGCTGGCGATTCTCTCCCCCGGCCTGCGGCCGTTGGAACTGAGAACGCTCGTGGCCCTGCCGTTGGCGATGCTGCTGATCGTCTTCCCGGCCGGCAGCATGATCGTCTGGAACTATCGGGCCGTGTTTCGCCGCGACGGCCGAGCTGCCGAGGCGGTCGCTCGCGTGCTGCTCTTTTTCGGGTTCTTCGCGGCCCTGATCGCCGTGCTGCTGTCGGTCGGCTTCGTCACCGCGGCCATCACCTCGTGGGGCGAGAACGTCGCGCACTTTCTGGTGCCGCTCGTCGCCTGGACAGTCGCGGCCTACCTGCTCGGCACGGGCAACCGCTATCTGACTTGGGCCCATCGACTCGAAAGCGATTTGCAATCGGCCAGTCCCGAGGAGCGCGTTGCCATCGAATCGGCAGTGGGTCGCGGCCGGCTGTCAATGCGCGAAATGTTCCTGGCGATGACCGTGGCCTGCATTGTCGTCGCCGTGGCTGTCGCCCTGCAACGCGCGCTGTTCCGCTGACCGCGACTAGCTGGTCCGACGCCGGGCTCACTCGCCCTTCTTGTCCTTGCCGGCCTTCTTGGCGTTGAGCGCCTCGTCGGGAATCAGCAGATCCTCGAGCACTCGGCCGCCGATCACCGTCTCCTCGACGATCCGCCGCACGTCCTCGAGCTGGACATTGCCGTACCAGATGCCCTGCGGATAGATCACCACGGTCGGCCCCAACTCGCACTGATCCAGACACCCGGCCTCGTTCGCCCGCACCAGGGCCCCTAGGTCATGCCGCTTCAACTCCTTCTTGAAGCAACTCCGCAACTCCTCCTTGCCCTCCGGATCGCAACACCCGCGTTTGTGCCCGGGTTCTCGCTGGTTGCAGCAGACGAAGATGTGGGACGTGAAGGCGGGCATGGAAGAGAAGGATGAAGGCGGAAGGATGAAGGATGAAAACGAGGAACGTCAGTCTCGGTTCTCTTTCGCTAGCGCCGGTGGGGCATGGCGCCAGTGGCTTTGAGCATTTCGTTCGTGGCTCGCTGTCGCGTGCGGGCTTGCTGATACTGGACGCAAATGGCCAGCAGCATGGCGAACCACAACAGCCCCGCCAACAAAGAGCGAAGCGTAAACTGTCCCGGACGTTCCTGTTCCCGGTTTCGCATGACACCCCATCATACCCCAAACCCACCGCGCCGCCCCGAGATTCCTTAGACCCCTTCTGAATTTCATGCTACAACACCCCCAGCGAGCCGGTCGTCCGTGCCCCGTTTTCATCCTTCATCCTTCATCCTTCATCCTTCATCCTTCCGCCTTCATCCTTCACTTCCATGCCCCCCAAAATCCTTGCGTTCGCCGGCAGCGGCCGGAAACAGTCCTGGAACAAGAAGCTGGTGCGGATCGCCGCCGGGGGGGCCCGCGCGGCGGGCGCCGAGGTGACGCTGATCGATCTGGCCGATTACCCGTTGCCGCTGTTCGATGAAGATTGCGAGACCGAACGCGGCCTTCCCGAGAACGGCCGCAAGCTGAAAGACCTCATGCTATCGCATCAAGGTTTCTTGATTTCTTCGCCCGAGTACAACAGCTCGATCTCGGGGTTGCTGAAGAACACGATCGACTGGACGTCCCGGCCCGTCGCGGGCCGGCCGCCGCTGGAGTGCTTCACGGGCAAAGTCGCCACGCTCGTCAGCGCCTCGCCCGGTGCGCTGGGTGGGCTGCGCGGCCTGGTTCACGTGCGGGCCATTCTGGGCAATATCGGCGTGGTCGTGCTGCCCGGCACGATCTCGATCTCGAAGGCCCACGAAGCCTTCGCCGAGGACGGTTCGCTGAAAGACGGCAAGCAGCACCAGCGGGTCGAGCAACTGGGGGCCGAGTTGGCTGCGTTCTTGCGCAAGCTGCTGGCTTAAGCTTGATACACGCGTCAAATGCTGACGGTGCGACAAATCCGCGCTTGCGTCTCGGTGTTGATCGAACCAGAATAGACCTCGACAGCGTGCAATTGCCGCTTATTCCGGAACTTTTCGCCATGAACTTCGCAGCGCGCGATCCTCGCAGTGAAGCTTCCGACGCCACCTTGCTGGTGCGCGTGCAGGCTGGCGATTCCGAATCCTTCGCCGAACTGGTGCGTCGTTATCAACCGGCGCTGGTGCGCGTGGCGCGCAGCCGGCTGGGACGCGACGACTGGGCCGAGGACGTGGTGCAAGAGACGTTCCTGGCCGCGTTTCGCTGGTGCGCCCATTACGATCCCCGGCTCAACTTTCGCACCTGGCTGTGGACCATCCTGCTGAATCAGTGTCATCACCATTATCAGCGCCGCCAGCGCAGCGTGCCGCTCGAGTCCTGGCCGGTCGAGCGCGAGGTGGCTGGCGGGAGCGGCGCGGTCGGCAGCGAAGGTTCGCCGCTGGCGAATCTGTTGGCCAAGGAGCGCGGCGAGCAGTTGGAGTTGCTGCTGCTCGAACTGAGCGTCGTGCAAGCCGACGCGTTGCGGCTGCGGTTTTTCGGCGGCTTGAAATTTCAGGAAATCGCCGAGGCGATGGAGTGCAGCCTGAACACGGCGAAGAATCGAGTGCGTTGGGGTTTGATGCGGTTGGCCGAGTTGCTCCAGTCGGCCGGTTCGAAAGAATCGGCACGCGACGGCGCGGAGCGGGAGCGTGACGAATGAATTGCGATCAGGTTTTTGACATCTTGACCCGCGGACCGTTTCCGACCGGCTCGGCCTGCGATGCCGACGTCGAGGCGCATCTCGGCGAGTGTGCCGAATGCCACCGCCTGGCCGAGGCGCTGCGGCCGGCAATCGAGTTGTTTCAAGAGGCCATCGGTCCCGAAGAGAGCCGCGACCTGCCCGGCTATTGGTCGGCCGTGGCCACCGATCGCACTCCGCCGGTCGTCTCGTTCGTGCCCAAGGTCGAACCGCTGTTGTCGATGCCCGAGGGCTGGAACCCACCCGCGGCGAATCCGCACTGGTCGGCTCTGAGCGCTTGGCAGATCACGGCCGTGTTGGCTCTGGGAGTCACGTTGGGACTGTTGATCAACTCGCGCGGGGCCTTTGACGGCGGAGCCGCGCCGCCGGCCCGGCCGCCAGGCGCCGCGGCCTCGCTGCCGCCGCCGGCCAACGACTTTGTCTTGCAGCTGACGCCGGCCGAAAAGGCCGAGTTGGCGGTTCGCCCCGCGGCCTGCACGAACCATCGCCCCAGCAACGGTCCCCGCAATGCCCCCCGCGGCGACCGGCTGTTGGCCGACGCCGACTTGCAACTGAATCACTGCTGCACCGAGTGCCACACCGCGCATTCGGACGTCGTGCCCAGCGCTGCCACGGCCCAGGTGGCTCAGCACTGCCACGTCTGCCACAAGGCGGCCGCCTCGATTCCCTAGCGCCGAGGGCCTTGCTGCCTCGTCGCCCGGGGATATTCTCCGAAAAACGCGCTCCTTTACAGCGGCCGCGCGGCTAGCGAAACTATCTCTCGACGCCGGGGAGCCAACTTCCCGCGTAGACCCGTGAGTTTTCAACTGGAAATCCCATTCGATATTTTCGGAGTTTGAACATGAAGAAGTTGTGTTGGCTGCTGGCAATCCTGCTGTTACCCCTGGCCGCGACGTGCGTGGCCGATGACGCGGCCCCCAAGGCCGGCGAGGACGGCTGGATCAGTCTCTTCGACGGACAATCGCTCAAAGGCTGGAAAGCCAGCGAGCATCCCGAGCAGTGGAAAGTCGAGGACGGCAAGATCGTGGCCGCCGGACCGCGCAGCCACTTGTTCTACATGGGTGACGACGAATCGCATCCGCCCGAGTTCAAGAACTTCATCTTTCGCACCGAGGTGATGACCACCCGCGGCAGCAACTCGGGCATTTACTTTCACGTCCGCTTTCAACCGTCGGGCTTTCCCAGCACCGGTTTCGAGGCCCAGGTGAACAACACGCACCTCGACCCGGTCAAGACCGGCAGCATCTATCACATCAAGAAGAACTTCAAAGCGCCGGCCAAGGACAACGAGTGGTTCGTCGAGGAAGTGATCGTCAATGGCAACACCGTCACCACCAAGGTCAACGGCAACGTGATCGCCGAATATACCGAAGCCGATGACGCCCACGCCACGCCCGAGCAAATCGAAAAAGGCGTGATGGAAAAGATCAGCAAGGGAACATTCGCCTTCCAGGCCCACGATCCCAAGAGCACGACCTACTATCGCAACGTGATGGTCAAGCCGCTGCCGTAGCATTGACCTCGACGGCGCGACCAACGACGAACGTGCCAACCAACAGGGCGGGAGCTCCCACCGGGACTCCCGCCCTTTTTTTGTTGCCGCCCGTTGGCGGAGATCAATCCACCAGCCGCCGCTTCTGCTGAATGAACTTCAGATGGTGCTCCAGATGGCCGACGAAGGTCGCCAGCAGATCGGCCAGCGACACCGGTCCACGTTCGCTGTGCCGGCCCGTGCGGGCGAACGCCTCGTCGGGCAGCCGCCGCAGAATCTCGAACATCAGCGAGCGGTTCTTGGCAAACACCTCGGCGGCCAGCCGCGCGTCGAGCTGATCGTAGAACAACTTCTTGCTGAACGCCGTCTCGTCGAAAGCCACCAATAGCGGATCGTCCTCGGCGATTACCCGCTTCATGCGCTCGGCGCCGATCAGATCGCTGTCCAGCAAGTACAGCACGATCTGTTGAATGCTCCACGTGCCGGGCACCGGAAAGGCGGCCATCTGCTCCTCGCTCAGACCGACGATCGCCTCGGTCAACTGGTCTCCGCCGTTGGCATACTGGTCGATCAGTTTACGATCCATGGTGTTCCTTCCGGTGTTGTCGGCATCACGAGCTTCCTTGGGCGCAGAGCGGCACGCGTTAGCCTTCCCAATGCTTGATCTTTTCTACCATTTCCAGCACGTCCTGCCGCTTTTTTTCGAACATCGCGAACAGCGCCAGGATCAACAACCCCAGCACGATGCCGCTGACCCACAGGATCCAGGTCTGGTTCAGATCGACCGCCGCGTGCCAGATGATGGTGAACAGCGAGAGCACCAGGAAGCCCGTGCCCAGGAACAAGAACGCCCGCACGCGCAACAGCATCCCCGCCAAAATGCCCGCGACCGAGAGCACGGCCAGCACCAGCGGCAAATAGGGCGCCTGGGCCACGCCGTTCATGAAGATGTCGCCGGTCGAAGACAGATAGATCGTCATCGAGGCGAAATAGCGAATGGCGGTCATCCGCGCTTCGCCCAGTTGTTGCCGATTCAAATAGGCCGCCGCCAACAGACACAGCGCCGGCGGAATCAGCCAGACCTGCGGATGCGCCAGCAGTCCCAGCCCATCCTGCCGGCTGAGGAAGTACCACAACCCGCCGTTGGCCGCCAGCGCCGCCAGCACGCCGAAACCGAACGACCGCCGCGCGATCGACAGCCCCGTATAGAGTACGCCCACGGCCAGCAGCAACAGCGAATAGTCGACGCGCGTGCCGCCGGCCCAAAAGCCCAGCACCGGCAACACCGGCAACAGGGCGCCCGTGTTCTGAATCGGCTCGGCCAACACCTCTTGTTTGCGCCGCCGACAAAGCTCGCCGAAGCCGACGCCGACAAACGCGATCGCCATCACGACCAGCGGCCAATACTCGCTGAGCAGTCCGCCGAACAGCCACGGCATCGTCAAACGGATGTGCAGGAACAACAGCGCCAACACGATCTCGGCGCCATAGACATAGACCTGCCGCCCGCGCTCGCTCAATCCCAGCGGATCGCGCCCCGGCAATACCGCCGCCGCCAGCGCCGCGAGCGACAGCCCCAACAGCGTCAGCGCCACCACCAAAATCGCGGGCCAGGCCATGACCACGTCGCGATGGCCGACGAACTCGCGCACCTCGACGCCCAGGATCGCCACGAGGGCCACGCCACTGACGGCGGCCAACCAAGGCGTCAGCCGCCGCGCCGGTTCGAGCCAGTCGCTGCTGTCGCGCAACAACTTGCCGAGCCCGAAGCCATAGAACACGGCCACGGCCGCCTGGGTCGCGGCCAACACCACCAGGGCGTGCAGCATCGTCAGTGTGGTGCCGACGCCGAGCCACGACCAGGCAAACATCACGGCGCCGACGGAACCTAGCACGAGCGCGATCAACTGCAACGTGCCGCGGCGATCGCCCCGCGCCAACAGGGCCACGCTGATCACCTGTGCCAGCGTAGCCTGTGACGCCAGCAAGCGCATCGGCAACTCGTGCTCGGTCAACTCGACCGCCAGCGTCATCGCGACCACGGCCCCCGCGATCAACAGATTGCACGGCACGAGCCACAAGGCACTCGCCAGCTCCACCTGCTGTCCGCGCGGAATGCCCAGCCGCTGGGCCAGCGGCCACAGACCGTCGCGCAGGCTCCACAGATAACTCGTGGCCAGGCCATAGGCCGCCGCCACCGCCGCGCCGAGCCATAATAATTGTCTCGGCTCCAGGTCAAAAACGTCGAGCAGCATGCCGCAGGCAATCAATCCCCAAACATAGAGTCCTGCCATCGCGGAACGTGACCCCACATCCCACAGACAGGCCAGCGCCGCCACTCCGGCCGCGGCCAGCGCAATCCAGGGCAGCGCGGAGCTCGTGGTCGTCCAACCCCAGCGCGTGGCATCATCGAACAGCCCGACGCTCACGGCCAGCAACAAAATCGCCAACGCCCCGCGCGCGGCCAGGCGATGAAACGGCACGACCTGCGAGTCGAGGTCAAAGCGTCGCGGTCGGATCGCGAACACTTCGATCAGCAGCCAGGGCACCGTCGGCGCTGCCAACAGAATGGTGTTCCAGTAGACGAATTCGTCCAGGGTCCGCAGTCGGCCGTAGGCATCGGCCAGCGCCAGTCCGGCGCCGTTGATGAGCACCGCGGCGATGTACAGGTAGCGCCTGCGCTGAAAGACCCAGGCCGTGGCCGGCGCCAACAGGATGCCGAGAAAAGCCAGCTCGCCGATCGGCCACCAATAATCATCCCACAGTTCGCGCAGGGCCAGCCCGGCCACGATCGCGCCTTGCAACACCACCCAGCCCGCCGAGGCACCACCGGCGATGGCTTCACCGAGAGGTGCGCTATCCGAAGAACTCTCTGCAATGCGGCCCTGCGTGCGGCGCTCGCGCCAGGCCAGGCCGAGCAGCACGGTGCCGATGGCACCATGGCCGATGACCAGTGTGTGATACGATTCCCATGCGCCCGAATCCCAACGGGCCACAATCACGGCGGCAAAGATGGCCACCGCGACCAGGAAGATGCTGGTGCCCAACATGCTCACGCGGCGTCCGGCGACCCACAGCGCGGCCCAAACGCTGGTGCAAGCCAACGCAAAACTGCCCCAGCCCCACAGGTCGGCCAGTTCCGCGTTCATCGGCGACGTGCGTTGCAGCTTTTCCGGATCCCAGACCAGGTCGCACCAGGCCCAGCCGAGTGCCAGGCCCATCAGGGCCGGCGCCAGCGCGAGTTGCGTTTGCAGCGCGAAGTCGCCAGCCAGCGACTCGGTCGCATCGCCGCGGCGCCGCACGCGCACCAGCATCGGCAGCCACGCAATCGCATAGCCGGCAGCCACGGCCGTGTTCAATTGCGCCAGACGAATCCATTGAGCCGCGTCGAAACGCAGCCCGGCATGTGAGATGGCCAGCAAGTAAGCGGCCGTCGCGGCGAGGTTGAGCGTCAGCCCGGCCGCCAACCCCCAGTTGCCCGACCGCTCGCGAATCGCATAGCCCACCAATGCCAGGGCCGTGATCACCAACGGACCGGCATAGGACGTCGCCAATCCCATCCGCGCGAAAATCGAATCGGCATTCGGACCCAAGATCGGACTCCGCACCAACGCCGTGCCGATCTGATAGACGATCGTGGCCACGAGCGGCGCCATGACCAGCACGATCACCAGCGCCGAAGCCGCCGCCGGCCACGTCGATCGCCGAGTCGCTTGATGACCCCCTAGCACGCCGACCGGGGCGCGCAACAGCGCCGCCGCGATGAGCGCTGCGATACTGGCGACGATCGCTAGCGGAATCAACTCGTGCCACGGCAAAGCCGTCTGACCCGCACGCTCCAGCGCCCCGGCGCTGATCGCCAGCAGAATCGCCAGCGGCGGAAACAATCCCAAGAAGATCACCAACGCCCGCGCCGACGCCTCGAACTGCACGCTCGCGTCCGTCGGTCGCCATTCGCCTCCCGCGCCGCGCCGCCGCGCCCAGACACGCCACCACACCACCGCCGATCCGAGCACGAGAAAACCGGTCGACAACCAGCGCAGCGCCGAGGCCACGGCAACGTCCCCTTCCCAGCGGCTGGCCAGCAACGGACAGACGGCTGCCACGACGACCAGCAAACACGAAGCCCAAGTCGCGGAGTTTCGTTCGCGCGTCGTCACGGCCACGAGCACCAGGACGCCGGCCCACAAGGTCCAGCCGCCCCAGCCGCTGCCGTGATCGTGCGGCACGTCGAGCCACTGGAAGTCCTCGATCGGCGGCACCACGCGCCCTGTCGGCGTGGGCGTGCCGTTCGCGGCCAGGTTCGCCACCGGTGCCGGCGACAACTCTTGCCGAACGCCTGGCAGCGCCGCATGGCTGGCAATCGCAACCAGCAGCGCAACGACCCAAGCGCTTGTGATTCGATCTACGGCTAGCCACGGCGAAGCGCAGAGCCGCCCGACATGCGCGCGAAGAGCCGACGCTGGGCGATCCACGCGAACGCGAACCACGGCGATTCGCACCACGGCCCACGCGATGTTCAACCCGGCCAGCGCGATGCCGACAGCTTCCAGCGTCCACGGATCGAGCCAGGGACGCGGCGACTCCCGAAACCACGGCTGCACTTCCAAACGAGCCACCACGGCAAAGACCGCCGCCAGGCTGAGCGCGACCTGGAACAACGTCCATACGCCGGCCCATTCGATCGCCAGGCCGGTGAGCAGCCACAGCACCGCCAACCAAAACCAATGTCCGGCCGCGAAGGCCGCGGTCTGCTCCGGCACGGTGATCGCGAGCCACGCGGCCGCCACCAGCGAGGCAAAGAACGTCGCGGTCCACAGCACGGCTTCCAACGGACTGTCGTCGACCGCCGCGCGGGTCGTGCGGACGACGATCGCGATCGCCGCGGCCAGCGAGCAAGCCACGAGCGCGGCCGTGATCTCGGCATGCTCCAAATGCCAAATCTCGCCATAGTGAAACCAGACTTCCTGCAAGACACCGGCCAGCAGCAACGCCGCGCCGATCCAAGGAATCGCCAACCGCCGGCTGCGCGCGGCCAGCGTCAGCGCGCCGGCGGCATACACCAAATAAACCCAGCCGGCGCCGGCGGGGTCGCCTTCGAGACCAAAGCCAAACCAACTCACCAGCGCCACGCTCGCCGCGGCCAGCGCGCCGGCCACGCAGCCCAGCGGCAGAGCGCTGGGGCGCCGACGTGACTGGGCCACGAATGCGGCCGCGCCATAGAGCGTAACCAGCGGCGCCAACAACGTGCCGCTGCCATCCGATACCAAGGCCCGCGCCAACGCCAGCGGCCCGTCACCGGACCAAGCAATCTCAACATCAAACAAATTCACGCCCAGCAGATAGGCCCAGGCCAGGCAGGCCCCGGCCAGCAGATGGGCCCAGGGAATGGCGAACCACCAGGCGACGAACGTGAACACGGCGAACTCAACCAGCGCCGCCGGCAGCATCGCCCGCGGCTCGGGCCAGCCCAGCACCAAACCGCTGACACAGATCATCGCGCCCAGCACCGCGATGCTGGTGCCGGCGGTGCGCAGCGCGGGCAATCCACGTCCGGCCAGTTTTTGCCACAGTGTCAACCCCACGCCCAGCGGCACCAGGCCCAGCACGCCCGCCACGAACGGCAACTCGCGCAGGGTCTCGAGCGGTTCGCCGGTCTTGAACAGCAACAGCGCTAAGGGCAGCACGACGGCGAACGACGTCAGGCCAAAAAACTTCAGCAGCGAGTTGATTTCCTCTTCGCTCAGCACACCCACGCCCGCGGCCCTGCGAATCCACTCGCCGTTGACCGCGAGATAGCAGGCCAGCGGCAACGCGGACAACAGCGCCAACACCGTTACGCCCGTCGAGGGTTCGACAAACCTGCGCACCAGCAACTGGGCGATCGAGGGAATCAACAGGCCGGCCACCAGCCAGCCGGGGCCGTGGTCGACGAGGATCCGGCCGGCGAAAAAAACCAGCGACGCAAACAGGCCGATCGAAAAAACCTCGCCCACCAGCGTCAGCGGCGAGTTGGCCGCCGCCGCGGAGGAAAACGCGGCGATGGCCAAGAAGTTCAACGGCACCAGCAAGCTGCCGATGATCTGCAGGCCCTGGCTGGTCGTCCGCAGCCGCCAACGATGTTCGCTGTAGAAACCGACGCCGAATAGACCGGCCGTGACGCCATTGAACAAGAAAAACTTGAGCCAGGGGCGTTCGGCAATTGCCGACCAGAAGCTGACCACCAGCGCGATCGAGCAGCAGACGATCAACAGCCCACCCACCATCTCGCCCCAGCGCATGTTGCGCTCTTCCATGAACGCCGCCAGCACGTCGAGCCACGACCGGGCCGGCGGCAACGGCGCCACCGGGGCGGCGGGCGAATGCCTGGGCTGATCCGCCGCGGCCGCACGCGCCGCCTCGAACTGTCTGGCTCGTTCGACAAGCGTTGCGCCGGCGGCCACCTCCTGCGCGGGCAGGTCGACTCCCTGCGACACTTCGGCCGCTGGCGAAGCAACATGCGGCGGCGGAGCAACGGGGCGCGGCTCGATGATTGGCGGAGCAACCGGCGCGCTGGCCTTCGCCATCGGCTCGACAGGCAGCACTTCAGCAGCAGCACCGGGCGCGGCTTTGGCGGCGAGAAGCGCCTCGCGCGCGGCAACCAGACGCGCCCGCTCACCCTCAATCAACTGCGCAAACTGCCGACGGGCAGCCGGCTCAAGAATGCCAAGCCGCTCGAAATCGGCCGCCTGCTTTTCCAACGCGCCCAGCGCGGCCAACGGCCGCCGCCGCGCCGCGTCGGGCGGCACCGGCCATTCGCACACGCCGCATTGATCGCGCTCCAGCTTCACGCCACAGCGCGGGCAGCTCTGTCCCTTCCGTCCTGGCGCGCCGCCACCGACGACCCAGGAAATGCCCACCCAGATTCCATGGCCCACCACGGCCACGGCGGCCAGCACGCAGGTCGCGCCAAGCAGGAGCGGAAAAAGTTCCATGACACCTTCCGGGGTTGCACCTTACCGCTCGCCGCACGACGGTCCCCTGCGCGGTCGGCCACTATCGTAACCTTCCGCGCGGGCCGCAAGAAATAGCAACCGGAGGGTGAGCGAACCCGTGGCGATCGGGGCCCGAGCGCGCGGAGTGTGGGTCGACTATGGCTCGAGCAGCCGGCTATGCCCTTCACTCTGATATTCGGCCAGCAACCGCGAAAGGCGGGCGACGACTTCAGGCTCGTCGAGCCAGCGGTTACGCGATTCCGCAGGATCGTCGACCAGGTGATACAACTGCCCCTGCGGACCACCGGGCGTGGGCTCGACGGTCCTCGGTTCGCTGAAGCCGTGCGAACCGAGCTTCATGGCCAGCTTCCAGGGGCCCTGACGAATCGCGAACGTGCCGTCGGCCGAATGGTGGACGATCGCCTCGCGCGGCGGCCGGGTCGACTTGTCGGCCGCCAACGCCCCGAGAAAGCTGAAACTGTCTTCGCCTTCCTCGGGTCCAAGACGTTGCCCCAGCAGGTCGGCAACGGTCGCCATGACGTCGGTGAGACAAACGAGTCGATCGCTCTGGCTGCCCGGCGCCACCACGCCGGGCCAACGGACGATCAGCGGCACGCGATGGCCGCCTTCCCAGACATCGGCCTTCTGTCCGCGCCAGTCGGCGTTGGCTCGATGTCCCCACTCGGCGATGTCGCTGGGCAGCCAATGGGCGCCGTTGTCGCTGGTGAAGATGACCAGCGTGTTGTCGGCCAGTTGCCGCTCGGCCAGCGCGGCGAGCAAGGAAGCAATCGTCGCATCGACCTGCGCGACGAAGTCGCCGTAGTAGCCGGCACCACTGCGGCCGCGAAATTCCTCCAGCGGCATCCAGGGCGTGTGTGGCCCGGTGAGCGGAAAGTAGAGAAAGAACGGCTTCTCGCGCGACTGCTGTTTGACAAACCGCACCGCCCGCTGGGAGAGCGTGGGCAGCGTGTCGATGTGCCGAAAGCCCGGCGCGATCGCGCCAGCCCGCCAAAAGCCCTCGCCGCCATAGCGCCGCATCTTGCTGTCGCCGATCGACGCGCTAGGAGCGATCGTGGGCCGGCCGTTCTCGACAAACACATAGGGGGGCATGTCGAGCGATGCCGGCAGCACGAAGGACTCGTCGAAACCCACCGTCGTCGGACCCGGCACCAGCGGCTGCGCATAGTCGACCGGCTCTTGCGTGCCAAAACCCAAGTGCCATTTGCCGACGCAGGCCGTGCGATATCCCCGCTCGTGCAGCATCGACGCCAGGGTCGTGCGGCCCGCTTCGATCAACGCCGGCGAGTAGCCGTTGAGCACGCCCGACTTCATCCGCGTGCGCCAGGCATAACGGCCCGTCAACAACCCATAGCGCGTTGGCGTGCAGACCGACGACGGCGTATGCGCGTCGCGAAACCGCATGCCCTCGGCCGCCAGCCGATCGATGCCGGGCGTGGGAATTTTTGACGCCGCCTGATAGCATTGCAAATCGCCGTAACCCAAATCGTCGGCCAGAATCAATACGATGTTCGGCCGCTTGCCATTCACGTCCGCGGCCGCCGCCCAACTCGGCGCCAGGGCGATCATCGCCGCGCACGTGCCGACCAGTAGACTCGCGATCGTGCTTGAATAAGCCACGCGGCTTTGATGAATCGACCGATACGGCCGTGCCATGGCTTTATTCCAGAACCTGCGAGCTTCGTGCGGGGCCGAAAAACAAGTTGCTCGACCAGTATGGAGCAGGCCACGCCAATGATCAATCGACCATGGCGACCAAGACGTCCCCCGAAAAGAAACTCAGCGGTGACTCCAAGGGCCGCGGCCGATTAAGATGGGGCAGAAGAACCTGTCCCCTGGGTCGACCGATGGCAAGCTGGCAATGAACGACGCGGCCGAAATGTTGCAACATGCGGTGCGCCTGCACCAGGCGGGGCAGCTGGCCGAGGCCGAGCAGATCTATCGGCAGATTCTGGCTGCTAACCCACGGCACGCGGCCGCGATCGAGTCGCAGCCGGCATTCGCCGCCGCCCACTACAACCTGGCACTGCTGCTGCAGGCCGGTCGCGAATTCTCGGCCGCGCAAAGCCATCTGGAACAGGCTACCCGGCTCGAACCCGCTTGGGCTGACGCCCACAGTAGCTTGGGTCGCGCGTTGCAGGATCAAGCGCGTCTTGCCGAGGCGGCCACTAGCTATCGCACGGCGATTCGCCACGCACCCAACCATCCGATCGCGCTGAACAACCTGGGCTCGGTGCTGATCGCGCTCGGGCAGTTCGTCGAGGCGCTCGAGCCGTTGGAGCGGCTGGCGCGATTGTCGCCCGAGCAGCTCGAGTGCCATTTCAACCTGGGTCGCGCCTATCGCGGCTTGGGCCGGCTGGCCGAGGCCACGGATCAAATGCAGCAAGCCGTGCGGTTGCGCGGCAATTTCCTGGGTGCCCGCTGCGAGTTGGGGGCGCTCTATGATCAACAAGGCCAACTGGCCGCTTGCGAGGCCGAGTATCGGGCCGCGCTCGACTTGAAGCCAGACTATGTCGAGGTGCTCAACAACCTGGCCATCGTGCTGCGCACGCAAGGCAAGCTCAGCGAAGCGCTCGCGTGTTACGATCGCGCCCTCGCGCATCGGCCCGACTTCGTGATGGCGCATTTCAACCGGGCGATCATCTATCAGGACTTGAACCGCACGGATCTCGCCATCGCCGGTTATCGCGAGGCGCTGCGGCTCGACCCCCGGCACGCCAATTCGTGCATCAACCTCTCGATCCTCTATGACACCACGGCCCGGCCCGATGAAGCCGTTGAATTCGCGACCAAGGCGCTCGAACTGGGAGCCGATTCGGCGATGACCCGCGCGGCCCTGGCCAACGGCCTGCGCAGCCAGGGACGCACCGTCGAAGCCATCGCCTGGTTCCGCCGCTCGTTGGAATTGCAACTCGACGCCGCCCAACACAGTAATCTGCTGTACTGCCTGAATTTCGATCCCCGCTACACACCCGAGCAACTCCACGCCGAGCACCTGGCCTGGGCTCGGCACCATGCCGAACCCCTGACGGCCGGGGCCGCGCCGCACGCCAACGATCGCACGCCCGAGCGGCGGCTGCGCGTGGGCTACGTCTCGCCGCACTTTCGCGAACACGCGGTGAACTATTTCAGCGAGCCGGTGCTCTCGGCGCACAACCACGAGCAGTTCGAAGTCTTTTGCTACTACACTTCGCGTCCGACGGATGACGTCACGACCCGGCTGCGCGCCCTGGCCGACCACTGGCGCGACGTGCGTGGATTGTCCGACGAAGAGCTGGCACGACAAATTCGCCAAGACCGGATCGATATCCTGGTCGACCTCACCGGGCACATCGGAGAAAATCGCTTGCTGGTCTTCGCGCGCAAGCCGGCGCCGATTCAAGTCACCTACCTCGGCTATCAGAACACGACCGGCATGTCAGCCATGGACTATCGGCTGACCGACCAGCGGGCCGATCCCCTCGGCCAGAGCGAGCCCTATTACACCGAGCAATTGATTCGGCTGCCGCGGAGTTTTTTCTGCTACCGCCCCTCCGACGACGCGCCGGCGGTCACCCCGCTGCCGGCCGGTAGCGCCGGACACGTGACGTTCGGGTCGCTGAATCACATCGCCAAGATCACACCCGAGGCGCTGGCCGCCTGGTGCCAGATCCTGGCGCGGGTGCCGGACTCGCGGTTGTTCATCCTGGCCAACCGAGGCGGCTATGCCGAGCGCCATCTGCACGAGGTGGTCCGCTCCCATGGTATCGACCCGGCTCGCGTTGAAGTCTGCGACAAGCGGCCGCGCCTGGATTATCTGCGATTGATCGGGCGGGCGGATATCGCGCTCGACCCCTTTGGCTTCAACGGCCACACCACGACCTGCGACTCGATTTGGATGGGCGTGCCCGTCGTGATGCTCGAGGGCCACACCTACGCCTCGCGCTTCGGCGGCAGCGTGCTGGCCAACCTGGGCCTGGAAGATTGGATCACGCACTCGCCCGACGAGTACGTCGAGTTGGCCGTGGCACGCGCCGCCGACCTGGAAGGGTTGTCGAGCTTGCGCCAGGAACTGCGTGCCCGCATGGCGAAGTCCGTGCTCTTGGACTTCGCCGGTTTCACGCGAAACCTGGAACTGGCCTATTGCCAGATGTGGCGCGCGTGGTGTCGAGGCGTGTCGATGGGGCACAGCCCACCGTCACGCTAAATTCGTCCCATCAGCAGGAGCACCAGGATGATCACCACGATCAGTCCCAAGCCGCCGCTGGGATACGGTCCCCAGTTGCGGCTATGCGGCCACGCCGGCAACGCGCCCAGCAACAACAGAATCAACACGACTAACAATACCGTTCCGAGCATGGCAGCACCTCGCTAAAGAAAAACCTTCTCTGTTCCAGGGGATTCGACCTCGCATGAGGCCGAACCCCCCGCGAGCATTCTGCGCTCGCGATTCACGGACTCGGAAAGGTACGCTCCGTCGCCACGTCTCCGCGACTACTTCGCCGTTTCACCCTGACTATTCGCCGGCGGGTTCTTGCCCGACGATTCGACTTCGTGCGTATTGGTGGTCGTGGTCGTGCCGCCCGGACCCGACGTCGTTTCTTTCGTTTGAGTCGTGGACTTCTTCTCGCACCCCATCGTCATCGCTGTGGCCAGCACGATCAGTCCCAACACTAGGAATCGTCGCATGATCATTTCTCCTCACGTGTTTTTGAAAATTGGTCAATCGAGCAGCCGCCGCCATCGGCTGGCATCTACTCGACCTACGAGTTCGTCAGGGACCAAAGCACTTGGCGTGCCATTGGGTCGTAAGATGGCCAACAAGAACAGAATCTCGGTCGAGAATTCACTAAATCGCTGTTTTGAGCGCCCATCGTGCGCAGCGAAAGACCGCGCTGATCAATTCGGCGAGCAACGACCAACCGAACGCCCTGGGGTCAACGTGGTCGGCAAGCTATCAAGGCGGGATAGCGAGGAGTAACGATTCTTCCGAATCGCCGTGTCTGAAGTATTGTCGCGGTCGCAATTTACGGAGGCAGATTCTCGGTCGGAACTCGGAGTCGTCGAAAGCAATGGCTCGCGATACAATTGACGGCACGATCGATTCGATTTGCTGTCCGTGTCCGCGAGGATTTCTGCGATGAAGAGTTTGCTCGTTCTGACGCTGCTGGGTGCACTCACGATCACCGTTGGCTGTACGGCCAAATCGGGCCCCACCGATGGCGGCACGGGCGATCCGGCCTATGTCTCCGGCGGAACCGGCGGCGAAGGCGCTGGCCCCACCGGCACCAGCGGAAGTTCGCCGGGCGAGAATCCCGGCGCCGGCATGCCCGGCGACAATGGCACGGGGAACTGAAACGGCCCACGGCCGCTTCAGCTAGCACCGGGCCTCTCGAAGGACGCGCTCCGGGCGCGCCCGCGGGGGCCCACGATCCCTGACGTCGAAGCGCGATTGCCTTCCCACGCGCCTCTCCGATAGAACTGCGGCAGTTCGCCGCTGCGCACATCTCGATTACGAATTGCGAAAAGGAGTTCGATCATGCCACGCTTTGCGCCCCCCATTCTTTTGACTGCCGTCGTCTGGGCGCTCGTGGCCCCGCAGGCCCAAGCCGATCCCGATCAAACGGTGCGCTCGGCCGATCAGATTCTGCACGAGATCATGGCCATTCCTGCCCGCCAGATCCCCGAGTCGATGCTGGCCGACGCGCAGGGCGTGGTCATCATTCCCGACGTCATCAAGATCGGCTTCGTGGCCGGCATCCGCCGCGGTCACGGCGTCGTGATGATTCGCGACTCCGAGGGGCAATGGAGCTTGCCGCAATTCGTCACGCTCACTGGCGGCAGCGTCGGCTGGCAAGCCGGCGTTCAGGGCACCGACGTCGTGCTGGTGTTCATGACCAAGAAGAGTGTCGAGGGATTGTTCAGCGGCAAGTTCACCATCGGCGCCGACGCGGCTGTCGCGGCCGGACCCGTGGGTCGCAATGCGGCAGCCGCCACCGACGTGCGGCTGAAGGCCGAGATTCTGTCGTACTCGCGCAGCCGTGGCCTGTTCGTCGGCCTGTCGCTCGACGGGTCGGCCATCGAAGTCGATCCCGAGGCCCAGATCGCCTATTACGGCGCTCCCCCCGCTCAAGTGCCGCAACGCATTCCGCAGGCGGCCGTTACCCTGCGTCAGGACCTGGTGCAGTTGACCCCCGTCGCGGTGGCTCCGGGCGAGCCCGTGCCGACGCCGGTCGTCGGGGCCCGCTTGCCGACTCTGCGTGAGGCCCTGCGCAAAAATGCCACGCAGCTCTATGGCTTGATCGACGAACCGTGGAAGAAGTATCTGGCGCTGCCCAAGGAAGTCTTCGAGGGCAACAACCCGCCCAGCCTCGAATCGCTGCAAATTGCGGCGGCCCAGTTCGATCGCATCGCTCAGGACCCGAACTACAAGGCGCTGGCGCAGCGGCCCGAGTTCCAATCGACCTACGAGTTGCTGCGCGAATATGCCCGGCAATCGGCCGAAGCCGCGGGTCCGACCTTGGCCCTGCCGCCGCCTCCGCGTCGCGAAGCTGCCGCGCGGTGATGACCGACGCGAGCTAACCCGGCGAGAACGGCGTGCCGCTGGCGCTCGTGGCGGTTTCCAGATGGGCCGACACGGCGGCGGGCCGGCCGTAGTAAAAACCCTGCACCAGCTCGAAGCCCATCTCGCGGCACACGTCGCCCTCGGCTTCGCGCTCGATTCCCTCGGCTAGTGGCACCACGCCCAGTTCGGCGACCAATTGCACCAGGTGCGCCACCATCTGTTGCCGTGGCGCCGAAGCCTGATCGATGTCCTTCACCATCTGACGATCGAACTTGAGATAGTGCGGGC
>PLYM01000156.1 GCA_003153375.1 Planctomycetaceae bacterium | reverse complement strand
AGGGGCTCCGACTCCGTCACCTACATGCATGAAAATCAGCAGAACAACGGCCGACGAAAGACGTCGAGCAGAAAGGCTGCGCCCGCAGTCGTGTTGTCATCCTCGACCGGCGACAAATCGGGTTCAGCCCAAGTTGCAATCGCCGAGCCGGCCCCTTTGATTGAGCCTGCCGAGCCGACTGCTTTTACCGAACCCGAGGAAGCAGCCGACGATGCACGGTCAGCGAGCGTGGATGATTGCGACCGGGTTTATCGCGAATTGCTAGACAGGCTTTCCCTTTCCGATGAGCATCGGCAAAGCCTTCGCAATCGTGGGTTTAGCGACGAGGCAATCGACAATCGCGGATACAAGACCAAGCCCGCCGGCAAGTGCCTTCTGCAATGCGCGGCAATCTTGCGACATACGCCAGGAATAGACCAGAAGACCTTCAATGCAGTGCCAGGTCTGCGGCAAGGCACGTCGCTTGGCATGACCGAAGCCAACGGCATTCTGATCCCGGTCCGAGCATTTGGCGGAAAGGTTGCTGCACTGCGGATGCGGCGCGACGATCCCGGCGACGGCGGGAAGTATCGCTGGATTACGAGCCGCGTTGGAGAACAAGACGGCCCGAGCCCGGGAACACCCGTCCATGTGCCGCTTGGCGTTAAGTCGCCGTCGCCGCGGGTGCGCGTCACCGAGGGTGAGCTTAAGGCTGACTATTGCGACGAGCACGACAGCGTGCCAACTATCTCGATGCCGGGTGTGAATCTTTGGTCTCGAATAATTCCTGTGCTCAAGGAGCTGGGCGTCGAGACGGTGGTTGTCGCGATCGATGCCGACGCATCCACAAATCGACATGTGGCCGGTCACCTCCGCGATTGTGTCAACGGCCTGATCGCGGCAGGGTTTAAAGTAGAGCTTGAACAGTGGTCACTCGCAGATGGCAAGGGAATTGACGATCTCCTACTGGCTGGTAAATGTCCTGAAATCCTGACGGGCGACGCCGTGAAGGCCGCGGTCGACAAGATTGTCGCGGCTGCGACCGCCGCAGATCCCCCGCCCCCGCAGCCGTCCGCCGCGGTCCTTGAGCGGTTAGCTGCGTCGTTATCGAAGGGAATGAACTCGATCTACTGCGATGCCGACCTGTTGCGCGATATCGCCGCGCTGTCAGTGCTCGATCCGCCGGCGTGGGCCAATGCGAGGGAGATGATTCGCGCGGCGGGATTCATAATGAAGGACTTCGATCATGCGTCCAAACGCTACGTCGACGAAGCAATCAAAAAGTACCCACCCATCGTTGTTCGCAACGAAGACGGAGGATTCTACGAGAAGGACGGCTTCTATTGCCGAACCAAACTGACGCCACAAGGGCCCCAAACCGTGCGTCTCGCCAATTTCACGGCGACAATCACCGATGAGACTGTCCATGATGACGGTGTTGAGCAGCAGATCATGCTTGGCATCACTGGAAAGCTTTACACCGGCAAATTTCTGCCACGCGTCGAGGTCGCCGCGAAAGACTTTCTTAAGGGCGAGTGGATCACCCAAGCCTGGGGGAGCAGCCCCATCGTATGGCCTGGAGAGTTAAAGGCGATGTTGGCCGCGATCCAGGTCTTCTCTCAGGACGCAAAACGACAATTCGTCTACTCGCACACTGGATGGCGCCACCTCGAAGGCAATTGGGTCTATTTGCACAACGGCGGAGCAATCACCGGTGACGGCGTGGATTTGGATGTTAATGTCTCGCTTCCGTCGCCTCTCGACAATTACTCGTTGCCGGAACCACCGACCGGAAAACCACTCCGAGACGCAGTTAATGCAAGCCTCGATTTACTGACCCTCGGTCCAGCCAATCTTACATACCCGTTGCTTGCTTCGATCTGGCGCTCTGTGCTCAGACCCACCGACCTGTCGCTATTTCTTGTGGGGAAGACAGGCACCGGAAAAACTGAATTGACAGCGCTCGCCCAACAACACTTCGGTCCAGCGATGGATGCCAGGAAGCTGCCGGGAAATTGGTCTTCTACCGCGAACTCGCTGGAGTCGATGGCGTTCCAGGTGAAAAACGCGCTCCTCGCCGTCGATGACTTCATTCCGAACGGCTCATCTACTGATGTCCAACGCACTCATCGTGACGCGGACCGACTGCTGCGGGCCCAAGGCAACAACTCGGGTCGCCAGCGCATGCGTGCTGATGGCAGTCTGCGGCCGGTCAAGCCACCGCGCGGAATGATTATCAGCACCGGGGAAGACATTCCGCGCGGGCAGTCCCTGCAAGCCAGACTTTTCATCGTCGAGGTGACGAAGGCTGATGGCATTCCGCCAAAACTTACACCGTTTCAAACCGCTGCGGCCAGCGGAAAATATGCCCAAGCGATGGCCGGTTTCCTTCGCTGGCTCGCTCCAAACTACGCAGCACTCCAAGAATTCTGGCCCACTAAACTGAATGAGGTGCGTGCCAAAGCGGCCGGCACGGGAGAGCACGCTCGCACGCCAAGCATCGTCGCTGAACTCTCGCTCGGCTTCCGGTTGTTCATTACGTTCGCCAAGGAAATCGGCGCAATCGACAGCACTCGGCGGAAGACACTGAAAGACGCGTCTTGGGAAGCCCTTCGAAGCTCGGCGATTGCGCAGGCCTCGCACCAGCAAGAGAACGACCCGGCCCGTCGCTTTATTCAACTTCTGATCGCGGTTCTCGCGTCCGGCCGAGGGCACATCGCCGAGAAGGATGGCGATTCGCAAACCGCCACCGCGGAACGATGGGGCTGGCGCCGTGTTGAGTTTCGCGGCCCCCACGGTGTCCCCGATTATCGCTGGCAGCCGCAAGGTAGGCGTATTGGCTGGCTGGACGATACCTCCGTGTACATCGAACCCGAAAGCGCCCGCGCGGCCGTTCAGCAGTTGGCGTCCGAGCAGGGCGAATCTTTTCAGGCGTCGCCATTCATGCTCCGCAAACATCTTTTCGATGGCGGATTTTTGTCACATATCGATGCAAACCGCGACACGCTGACTGTCCGAATGACGCTCGAGGGGCGGCGCCGCAATGTTCTAGCGGTGCGAACGGATTACTTTGAGGTGGATGGTGAAGATACCGTCAAGCCAAAGCCTGACGCACCAGAGCCTGGCGCCAACGGCCCCGACAATCAGCCGCCGGCACCTGACGATGTCGCTGATCGCGAGCCCACCGCCGGCGCACCAGCGGCGGCAGAGGAAGCACGGCCCCGGCATCAGGATGTCACTACGGCGGCGGAGGAGGCCAATGGGACCGGTCACCAAGACGACGAGGACGCCGAGTTTGCAGATGAGGCGTACGATGCTTTCGCGTAACCCAGAAAACGAGCACCAGGCATCACTGACCCACGACGGAACCCGTGCATGCGGCCTCGAATCGCCCAATTGGTCAGTTTTCGAGGGCTCACTGGTCAGTTTGGTCAGACCGGAAAACCGCAACTGACCACCGCAAGTCTTTATGTGTTAAGGAGAAGCAACGAATTGGTCAGTTTGGTCAGTAAATTGGCGGGAGAGAGGCTCCCTATACGCGAAAGAATTCCCGGGGAAGCGCATGCGACCACATTATATACGACATCAGGAAAACTAAAACGCGCGCGTATACGTCCTATGTGTTGACCAAACTGACCAAACTGACCAATCAATATCTAACTTATTTATTATCAATGGTTTATGTCTGGGCAGTTTGGAAAGTTTTGGTTGCCCTAAACTGACCAAACTGACCAAAAGCCTGCACACAACCCGACCAATGGGCGTGAAAACCAATGAAGACAATCGCCGGCGACATCGTTTCCGGCGCCATGAGCTGGGCACGACGCCGCCGCAGGGCGCCGACGGCTGGCCGCTCGCATGTATTGGCTGCTGGATGAACCCAATTGATCGCCTCCGCCGTTGCCGGCACGCAGTAGCGGCCGGGCCTGGACCTTGAGCACCCCATTAGTCGGCAGTCACCCCAAGAGATAATTCATGGATGAATCAAACGGGCCTCCAGATCCGCCGATCGATCCGACTCACGATCACCCGTCGGCCGGCCCCGCGGGCCCCGCGGCCTCCCAGCCCCCGACCGCCGATGTTGGTGCAGCTGCTTCGAAGGCCGGGGCCCTCGAGCCGCCGGATAGTGCCTCTCCCAACCGAGATGACAACACGGCCAGCCTGGCCACCGCTGGCAGTTCAGCCGACGGTCCCCTTGAACCGTGGATGTGTGGCGCCAAGCGGCGCCGAGGTGGCTTCTGCCACGCTGCGGCCATGCCATGCGGTCGTTGCAGGGTGCACGGCGGCAAATCGCTCGCCGGCGCTGCATCGCCGACGTTCAAGCACGGCCGGTACTCGAAGAGCCTGGCGGCTTCTCTCCCTGTGCGTCTCCGCGAGCGGTTCGAAGCAGCGATGTCGGACCCCGAACTGCTGTCCCTCCGCAAGTACGTGGCCCTGTTTGACGTGCGAGCGGCAGAGGCCGCCGAGAAGCTTGCTAGCCTCGACACAGGCAGCTATCGGACGACGTTACTCCGCCTCTGGGACGAATTCGCTCGAGCCAATTCTGAGCGGATTGCCCCCGACGATTCTCAGGCTGAGGAACGCCGAGCCGCCAAGGCCGCAAGGATCACCGAGCTGCTGACTGACATTGGCAAGACGATCCGAGATGGCGCGCAAGAAGAAGAGGTCTGGCAAGAAGTGTTTGCCGCGGTCAAAGACCGAATGGCGGCAACACGCGAGGAGCACCGCCGTTTGGTCGACCTTGAGCAGACCCTGACCGTCGAGCAGGCCTTCGCGCTGGCAGCCCGATTAGGCGATGCCGTCAGAATGGTCGTTCAGGACCGGGACACGTTGAGCCGGATCAGTGCTGCGATTGAGCGTACTTTGGTTGTGGATCAAGTTCCAAGTCTATCGCCGCCGCTGGCGGGCAAGTAACGCGACCGACGAAGCAAGTCAGTTTTTAAACCAAAGGAGCCGAGATGGTTTCGCAAAATCAGTGGGGCCGGGTTATGAGCCAAGAAGAAGTCGACAAATATGCGTTTACCTTCGATGGACTTTGGTCCAGGGTGAAGTCGCATGGTGAGTCGTGCGACGATTGGGATGAGAGACTTGCCTACGCGCTTTGTGCGTTCATTTGTACGCACTGTTGTGTACCGGCGCTCTATCTGACGGCGCCACGGCCGTCGCCAAACAGATAGCCCGGTTCGGCTCCTGAACTGTGTACCTCGTGCTGAGCGGTACGGGCTGATGCGAGCGACGCTTTTTTTCAAGCAGAGGCTCGAGGCCGCGGGGCGAGTTGTCAACGCCTGCATGGCTTAAGACCAAATCGGGCACTTGGTCCAATCGTCGGGGATCCCCATACTCTTCTTTGGGATCGCCGGGAAGTCGTCGAGAAGTTGCACAAGCCGGTTTGGCCACTGACTCTGCGGCGCGACGCGGTTCAGGCAGTATTTTAGGATAGTCAATATTCCAAAAATACGATCGTTCGTGATTGCGACGGGCAAGTGCCAATCGGGATGTTTTTTCCCGCTGGGAATCTGTGGTTTTGTCCCGAGCACGCGATTCCAGAGTCGCCCGTGATGGGCGCATATATTCCGGATTGTGTTTAGGGCGAGAAGCCACGACAGAACCACTGTGTCGTGAACTCCGAGGGGGAGCGATACATCACGCTTCACCTGTTGCGAGGACCCACGAAAGAGAGTGAGCATATGTCCAAAGGTCATGATCTCGCTGGCCATCCATACCGGCATGTAGCCGTGGTCGCTTCCGTATTTCGTGCGGAAATGTTGCGCGAAACTTTCCTTGCTATTACCCGTCTGGCCGGCCAGCTCATCCAGAAAGCGTTGGCGTTGGTCAGCCGCAAGCCCAGGAAGCGCCGCCGAATCCATCGCGTAGGTGAAGGGATCGTTGGCAGCGTGAGCATGGTGGTAGGCGAGCCAAGCACGACAAGCAATTTCGACGCGTTCAACGGCATCCATAACGACTAGCCGCAACCGCCTGTCAAAGGCGTACCGCATCCAGACATCGTCGAACGTTGTGCCGGCCTTGAAAGCGTCATTCGGCAAATCCCGAAATGGATACCAGTAGCCGCTGAGCCGATAGTAATTCACCACGGCTAGCCGCTCGATCATCAGATCCCGGTCGCCGGCCATGCCGCGACTCAGGAGCAGATCAGCTTGGTCGCCATAAGCCAAAGGGGGCTTAGTGTATTTCATCACCCAGCCCGGCCAAGCATGGCCCAAAAGAAAAACCCGCCGAAGTGAGCATGTCTTTCGACAGAGGCCCGGCGGGTCTGCTAGAGGGATAATATCGGGTGCCAGGGGGGGAGTCAATGAGTCTAGCGCGAATGCCGCCGGAAACGCCACACATAACGGAAAACCATGCGGGATTTAACGAATGCGATGCCCCCCAAGGGCCGGGCCGACGGCATTTTAGGCCATAGTCCACGGTATTGCTAGCAGGGGCATTCGTGGATCCGCGTCGTGATCGCCACCCTTCCGGCGGCCACAGATCTCGCAAGCGGGCATCTAGCCGAACGTCCGCCGGCCCGCCATTGTCAGCGCGAGCCACTGCCCGGCTATTCGTCTTGCCAGGTGCCGGGCGCAATTCCAGGCTTGATATTCCCGTTCAGGCGATTGACTCGTTCGATTTCGGCGTCGATTTCTTCGGTCGTCACTCTTTGCACCCGGCCCCGCCGGCCGCGGCGTTTGTTTTCGGTGCCAGAGGGCGCCGGCGGAGCCGATGAGACGACCTCGGGCGAAGGCGTTTCGGCGTCCTCGGCCTCGGTGGTGGTGTCGATCGGCAATGGGTCCTCGTCGCCGTCAGTCGGCGTGTCTGCGATCTTCAGGCGGTAATTGGTCGGTGTGCTCATGCATGCCCAGCTTTTCTGGCGGCGAAATTTACCCATCACTTCAACTTCATCAGTTCGACTTGGTGGTTCATTTCTGAAGCGCCATGGCGACCATCCTAAGCGAGAGCCAGTGGAGTAAAACCGCCTTACTATCGCCGGATATGTCCACCGCGTCAAGAAAATGGCGGCGGTGACGGGAAGATGCACGGAGAGTGCGACTAGTCGGGTCGCTTTGCCTTCCGCTTGGCGGTTGGCCGATCTTCCTTCTTCTTCTCCGCAATCCGGCGCGAAGGCTTGGATGGCGTAGCCGACTTCTGACGCCTCCGCTCGGGGCTGGCGGCGGATTTGCTTGTCACCGCCGTTAGCTCAAGACCAAAGTAAAGGGCAAGCTTGTCGGCGGTGCGTTCAAGGCGAATGTCGCGGCGTCGGTTCGGGTCACGCGAAAGAAAGTGACTGAGCACAGGCTGCGGTACACCGGCGGCCTTTGCAACTTGATTGACTGACAGCCCAGACTGTTCGATTGCCTGACGCATCTGTTCACTGATTAACATAGTCATAGCGTACCGACAAAAAAATTGTGCGTCTACTTGACAGGTATATTTCAGTTGCTATAATCACGATCAGACAGGGGCAACGCGGTTGCCCTGAATAAAGTGGGGCCGACGGTGCGACTAACACCCCGGCCCCTGGCCCCGAACCTGTATAAGAGGTCGAGACATGTCAACTTTACTGCACCCCACCCGTCGCGCCAACCGCACAGCCACCCCGTCAAGCGTCGTCTCTGCCATCGCCTGGCACGCCTTACTCAAAACCGCCGACAAAGAAGCGGTTCGTGACGATCTTGAGGCCGGCGAAACGCACCGCATCGACCTGGCCGTCTCGGGCTCGATTGACGGCGAGTCATTCGAACAGTCAATCTCGGCCATTCTTTCTGTCGGCCACGACAGCCAACGGGCCAGCAGCGCAACGCCCGACGTCAATTGCATCGTCGCGGCCATTCTCGCCAAGCTGAACACGGCCACCCGCGAGGCCATCTTGCGTGACCTGCCCGAGCAGTTCGCGGCGGCTGGCTGCACGTTGCCCGACGTGCCGGCCGGCATCACCGAAGCGGCCACGGCCATGCTGGTGCGGCTGCGAGCCAAGAAGACGACCAATGTTCGCGGTTCGGTTTCGTGCAAGTATCGGCTCGCCGATCTTGCCGAGGCCAATGAACCCTCGCTGTCGATCGTCGGCTAGGCGTCTCGCGTTTTTCGCTCACCCCGTCGGCGCGACCCATGAAGGGCACCGCCGGGCTTCACTGCCTTAACTCATGAAGGGTTTCAACCATGGTTTCTGCTACCGCCACCAAAACCAACAGCCGTCGCCGATTTAAGACCCACCAGCAGATGTTCGCAGTGATTTTAACGATCGATGGCCGACGGCAAGTCGTGTCAGACATCACTGACCGTCTTTCGGCCAGAGACATCGCCAGCGAGTTGAATCGCGATTCGCGTAAGAGCGGTTTCAAGGCTCGCGTGCGGCCAATTGCCGTGCGAGCGATTGAGGTTATTGAGTGACCTTTTCATCTTGCCGACGGGGCGAAGGCCGATCGCCCCCGTCGGCTCTTTACTGAGTTGGGTCAGCCGGCGAGCAACAATCGAAACGAAGCCACCCAAAACGAAAGGGCACACCAATGACCAACCAAGCCAAAACGACGAGCATCGAACCCGCCAGACAAACCGCCCCGGCGCTCACCGCCGAATCGCTGGCCCATTTTCACGGCAGCGAGAATTTTCACCGCCACCAGCTATCAGGCATGATCTACACAGACGGGGTCAAGCACGTTGCCGAAGCTGGCCAAGCCTACTGGCTGATTGACGCCATCGCGAGCTATCAGCGAGACCGGCGTTTAACAGGCAACGAGATGCTGCGCGACTACCAAATCTGGCAGCTGAAGGTCAACGCCGACAAGTCGGCCGCCCTGACCTGTAAGGCAGACACAAACGAGCCGTACGCCATAACGCAAGAAATCGAATTCACCGATTTTCCATTATCGGCCATCAAGTTAACCGTCGATCGCGGCAGCACGTACAACGCGGCGGGCAGAGCCGTGCCGTGTATGACGCTGATGCTGCCGAGCGAACGATAACGCGAGAAGTCGCCGGCGGGGGCAGGGGCCGAACTTCTCGGCTCGCCCCCGTCGGCCCAGACCGATTGCTTTGCGGTTTACCGCCTGAACACAATTGTGACCGAACCCGCTGCTGGGTTGCCTGGGTGGTTCAGGCTAGACCAGCGGCTTAACACAGTTCGAAGGGCTCTGACAATGAGCGACACCCACCCGCTGGTCAATATCGACTCGCAAGAACCGCCGGCCTATTACTACGCCGATCTTGGGCGTTCGACAGACGGTCAGCGTTTTCCAACACGCATCTTTGTCAGCGAAGAGGAAGCCCGCGATTCCAGGAGGAAAAACGGTACAAGTATCGCTAAGCGACGATTCAAGCCGCTTGCGAGCCCGAAGCGGTTCTACATCGCCGAAGCTCGCCACGATGATTCGGTCGGTGATAGTCTGATCGGGTTGCCGACCGACATCTCGGCTTATAGAGAGATGTGGTTCGACGACACAGAGTCATTCGATCGCCCCGAGGGGCTGGCCGAAGTCGCCCGACTAAATCGCTTGCCTTCTCGCCAAAGTCTTTGTTGGCACCTTCTTGTCGAACTTGGTCAGCCACTGCCTATGCCGTTCGGCTTAATTGAGGTTGGTCAGGGTGGCATGGGGTTCGCCGAGATGCGATGCACCCACCCGGTGTGCGTCGTGCGGCCGACGGCTGACGAACTGGCACAGTTCAGGGTGCGAAGACCCGAGTAGTTGTGTACCGCAAGAGCCAGCAGGTGGGGCGGCGATGTTCACTGCCCTGATCGCTGGCGAGTTCAACCTTATCGATTGATGGCGGTGCACATGGCAAAGCCAAAACTGGCCCTGTCGATTCGACAACCGTTCGCAGAGCTGATTATGCAGGGCGTCAAGACTGTCGAGTATCGATCGCGGCCGACGCGTGTTCGCGGCCGAGTCTTCATATACTCGAGCCTTGGTCGCTGGCCGGCGGCAGACGAAGCCGAGTGGGCTGAAGAGTTCGGGCTCGACGACATCGACGGCCTGCCACGGGGCGTGCTGGTGGGCACAGTTGAGTTATTTGATTGCCACGGCGAAGAGTGGCTGTTGAGGGCGCCAGAGCGGCTGGCGAAGCCTGTGAAGCCTGCGAGACACCCAAACCCTGTTTGGTTTCGGCCGTTTGGTTGAATGGGGGGCCCGAGGATCGAATAGAATCTCTTGCTTCGTTCTGCCGGTTACCGGACTCAAGCCGGGCGGATGGAGGCATTCGAACCATCAATATGAAAGGGCAGCGATGGCGACTGAACGCCAGAAATTGCGAGCGACCGCGTACCACGAGGCCGCGCACGCTGTGGCCGCGTTCCGGCACGATACGCGTGTCACCGGCCTATCGATCATCGCCGAAGTGGGCACGCTTGGCCGGTGCCACACTCAGACCCCGAAATGGTTTCGGCCGGACATCCAAATGACACCACGAATCCGCCTGAAGATCGAGTCGGAAATCATCTGCTTATTTGCTGGGAACCTCGCAGAGAAGAAACTGACCGGAAGAAACAACTGGCGCGGTGCGAGCGGCGACAGGCGAGCCGCGGTGGATTTGGCATCTCGGCTCTATTGGGATGAGCAGGTGTTATCCCCATTCCTGGGATACGTCCACGCCGTTGCTAAGAACTTCGTTGATTCACCGCGCACGTGGCACGACATTAGGCATGTCGCCAAGGCTTTGCTCAAAAAGCAAAAGCTGACGGGCCGAGAAGTGGTCGCATTGATTCGAGAGAGCGAGGACCAGCAATTCGAGGCCGCGCGCCTGAAGCGGGGGCGGAACGCCTAGCGTTCCCGGTGGATGATGCAACGCCGAATCTGCCTCGCCGCGAAGCTCGCCGGCGTTGGTCGAAGTAGCCCGGCGACACGTATCGCGGCGATTCCGTGTGGTTGCTGAAACGCTTGCGGAAATGTGCCGAGCGGTTGGCGGGATCCAGACTCGGTTGTTGATCTATACAGCAAGGGCCAATATGCGCCCAGCATTCCACTCGACCACACGACCACCCGCCGCTTGATCGTTATGAATCATGGCCGACCGACCACACAAGATGAATTCGCGCGAACGCCAAGCGATTGAAGAACGCATTCAAGCTATTGCGGCCGAGCTGCAATCGCTAGCGGCGCAATGCAGTACGCACAGTGTCCTCGCCCCCCAATGGCAACGACTGTTCAGTGCAATGGCCGACTTGAAAGAGCAGGTCCGCAAGGTTTAGGGGCATGGACAGTGTCGCAGCGGTGATGGGCGAAGAAAAAAGGCCTGCTCTCCTGGTTCGAAGAGGCAGGCCCCCTTAGCTACAGCAGGCCTCGCACTTTCATGCGGGGTCTACACTACCTACATTATGCACTGCATCGCGGCAGACGCGCCAACATTACCAAAGTGCAAGGATTCGACCGAACGCGAGAGCGGCTCACAGACGCACGCCAATGGCCAACGCCCTGGAACTCGCTGACTGCCGCTTAAGCTCAGCACGAGCGATCCTGGCGAACCGGCTTTGTGCGGTCCGTCACCCCACCTCGCTCATGATCTTCGCGGCTAACCCATTATCCCGCTCGGCGTAAACCTGCGTGACGTCTGCTCGGCTGTGGCCTAACACAACCTGTGCCGCCTCCAGTCCGAAACGTCGCCTAATCTCCGTAGCCGCCGCATGCCGTAGCTGATTCGGCGACCAGCGATCGACAACCCGATCCTCCACCGCTATCGATGGGGCCGCCTTGTGGGCGGCACGGTCTGCCAGGTCGCAAGCGCGAAGAACCGCACGAGCGTAGGCGCTGGCAGAGTACCGCTGGCCGACAGGCCGAATGCGCTTCCGCACGCGATTCGAGCCAGGGCGGTTACCGCATGACAGGGGCGTCTTTCTCGCGGCGTGTTTCTGTTTCAACCGGTTGCGTTCGCTTTCGGCCGGGGCGAAACAGTAGGCGTCAGGGTCTCGCAGCATGTATGGCCCGAGAATCTCCTGGGCCTGCGGGCCGATGAAGATCAGCCGATTGTGGCCGCGGTGCTTTGTCTTGTGTTGGAATGGACGGTACACCCAAACCGCATCGCTGCGATCGGTGTCGCACGGCCGCAAACGACAGATTTCGCCAGGTCGGCAACCCACGAGTCGTTGCAGCCGAACCATGTCCGCCAAAACGGATGGCAAATGGGGGAGCGTGGCATTTACAGCCTCAGCGCTGACAGCTTCGACTGGTGGCGGCTCCGGTGCCTCGGTTCGGCCTCGCTGTAACCCCATGACCGCCTGGAGTCCCTGCATAACCGATGGCGGGCAGAGCACTTCCGACACGGCCCAGCGAAACACACGCTTGATTTTGCCGATTCGGGAATTGATGACAGGTCGCGAAAGACCCTCCTCGATCATTCGCTGTTGCAGTGCCTTGAGGGCCAGCGGGGAAAACTCAGTGACAAGCGTCGAACCGTATAGCCGTTTGAGCGGCCGGACGGCGTATTTGAGATTGTCGAGTTCCTTGGACGCCTTCTCGTCGTTGGCCTGGTAGTGCTGCTGGGCGAAGACCCAATAGGCCGCCAGCATCTCAACGATCGTTGTGCTGCCGACTCCTGACACATCCGGGAGACGTCGGCCGGCTGCGAGATACTCTCCGACCACTCGATCATATTCGTCTTTGCTGGCACGCGAGCCGTACGGACCCAGGTAAAAATCGGTTCCGTTGAGCGTGACGCGGGCTTGGCCCGAAGCCTTGTGATGACGATACGAAGGCGGTTGTCTATTCGAACGTGGCATTGTGCGATCCCCTATGGCGAGTGCAAACCGGGTATGTACCCGATTTGTAGTTCGGTAGAAGGGCCGCACTGCCGACCGTCGGCAGGTAATCTAACGTGAGATTTCGGCAGGACTTGGGTTCAATGGGCGATACAAGACTCGAACTTGTGACCCCTAGCTTGTCGAGCTAGTGCTCTAACCAACTGAGCTAATCGCCCGCGGTGACGCAGTCTTGAACCTCCAAATTTGACGGGAAAGGGGGATGGCGTCAAGGGCCAACTGGGCATGGGGATTGGCTCGGCGGACTCTGTACGGCAGGGAGTTGAACGATGACAATGGGGACCGGCCATTTTCACTGCGTTCATGGCGAGGACCGCTGGGGCCATGCAAGACGATCGCGAACAATCTGGTGGGCGCACGGGCGATTGGCGGCGGCGCGGCGCCGGCCGGCGAGTCTTGTTGAAGGCGGGGGCGCTCGGCGCTTTGGGGCTGACGCTGCCTGACTTGCTGAAGGCACGGGCGGCGGCCAACGCGCGGCCGGCGCGGGCGCGGGCGGTGCTGCTGGTGTTTGCTCAAGGGGGCATCAGCCATCACGATTCGTTCGATCCCAAACCGCACGCGCCGGCGGAAGTGCGGGGGCCGTTTGCCACGGTCGCCACGCGCGTGGCCGGTCTGCGATTCAGCGACAAGATTCCGCTGCTGGCCGAACGGGCCGATCGCGTCACGCTGATCCGCTCGATGTGGCACCGCGAAACCGACCATGGCGTCGGCTCCTACTACGTGCTGCGCGGCCAGACACAGCCCGATCCGACATTCGATCGTCCCGAGAACCAGTGGCGGGCACACCCCAACATTGGTTCGCAAGTGGCACGACTGCTGCCGGGTCGCCGGGCCCTGCCGCCCTACATGGTCGTGCCGGGCCTGTCGTATCTGGCGAAGGTCAATTACTACACGGCCGGGTGGATGGGTCGCGGCTATGATCCGCTGCTGCTCCGCTCCGATCCCAACGAAGTGGCCGACGCGGCGGGCTCGCTGATGCCACTGTGGCAAATCGACCCCGCGCTGCTCGAGCGACGGCTCGACTTGCTGCAAGCGCTCGACACGCGGCGCCGCGAATTCGAAACGGCGCCCGCCGGCGAGGGCATCGCGACACACTATCAACAGGCCTGCGAGTTGCTGTTGTCGGGTGCTGCCCGCGATGCGCTCGACCTCGGCCGAGAAACACCGGTGATGCGCGACGCCTATGGCCGCAACCGACTGGGCCAAAGCTGCCTGCTCGCTCGGCGGCTCGTCGAGGCCGGCGTGCCCTTTGTGACCGTCGATGACGACGGCTGGGACCACCATGGCCAAATTTTTCCGGCGCTCGAACGCCAATTGCCCGTGCTCGACCGTGCGTTCACGACCCTGCTCGACGATCTCGAAACGCGCGGATTGCTCGACAGCACTTTGGTCCTGCTGTTGACCGAGTTCGGCCGCACGCCGCTGGTCAACAAGAGCGCGGGCCGCGATCACTGGCCGCGCGTGTTCTCGATCGTGCTAGCGGGCGCCGGCATTCCGCGCGGACAGGTGATTGGCTCATCCGATCGCGTCGGCGGAGAACCGACGGATCGGCCCCTAACGCCCAAGGACCTGGCCGCCACGATCTATTCGTTTTTGGGGCTCGATCCCACCGTCGAATACGCCTCGGCACAGGGCCGGCCGTTTCCGGTGCTCGACGGCGGTGAAGTCATCCGCGAGTTGTAGTCAGTCGCCCGAGCATCTATTCTGATTGCTGGTCCCGCCCGCCTACCCGGAATCGACCCGCATGCCCCGCCCCGGCTCAAGTTCCTCGATCTCGCCCACCCGGCGTGAGTTTTCGCGCCTGGGATTGGCGGGATTTGGCAGCTTGAGCCTGAGCGATTTGTTTCGCTTGCAGGCGGCGGCTGGACCTGTGGCGACGGAGCGCACGGCGCTGATCGTGGTCTGGCTGCGCGGCGGCGCGAGCCACCTGGAAACCTACGACCCCAAACCGGCGGCGCCGAGCGAGTATCGCGGGCCCTACCAGCCGATCTCGACGCGTGTGCCGGGCTTGCAGCTTTGCGAATTGCTGCCGCGTCAGGCGCAGATCGCCGATAAGTTCACGATCCTGCGCTCGATGGCCCACACCGGCGGCGGCCATCCCTCGGGTTCGTTGCAGTTGCTGACCGGTGACACGGCCGTGCAGGACAAGCCCAAGCCTGACTTTCCCGATTTGTTCACGGTGGCAAACTATCTGCGGGCCGAGCCCGGTCGCACGATTCCCAACTACGTGGGCGTCAACGGCATTCAGGGCTACGACGGCTTTCAGATCGCCGGTTCCGCTTACTTGGGCGCGGCCTACGAGCCATTTCGCGTGCATGGCGATCCGAGCAGCCCCCGGTTCTCGATTCCGAACATCGGCCTCGACAATCCGCGCGAGGCCGAGCGGCTCGGCGAACGGATCGAGTTGCGCAAGAGCCTCGACCGCCTGGCCCGCGGGGTCGATCAATGGGGCGCGATGCAGGCCCTCGATGCCTTTGAGTCGCAGGCCGCGACGCTGCTAACCAGCGCAGCCGCGCGGCGGGCATTCGATTTGACCCAAGAGCCAGAAAAAAATCGCGACCGCTACGGACGCAACGCCTGGGGGCAACAATGCTTGATGGCGCGGCGGCTGGTGGAGGCGGGCGTGGAGCTGGTGACCACGGTGTTTGACGGCCCGCTGTGCGGACGCGTGTCGAACTGGGACGACCACGCGGTCAACCACCACGTCTTCGAAGCCATTCAGTATCGCGCCCCGGCTTTCGACCAGGCCGTGGCCACGTTGATCGAAGACATCTATCAGCGCGGACTCGACAAGAAGGTGATGGTCATCGTCACTGGCGAGTTCGGCCGCACCCCGCGCATCAGTACGGCGGCCGACAGCGGCAGCGGTCGCGTGCAACCGGGCCGCGACCATTGGCCGGCGGCCAACTCCATGCTGTTTGCCGGCGGCGGCATTCGCACCGGCAACGTGATTGGCGCCACCGACGCCCGAGGCGAACAGGTGGTCGAGCGGCGCGTGGGGGTCGGCGATTTCCTGGCCACGGTCTATCATCATCTGCGCATCGACGCCGCCAACATTGCCCTGCCCAACTACTCCGGCCGTCCAATTCCTTTGCTGAACGACGGCTCGCCGATTTCCGAACTCACGGCCTGATCAACCCCCTTGGCGGTTCCACCATGAAATTGCACCCCCGCTTGTTCGTCGTCCCGGCACTCATCCTCCTCGCTCTGACTGCCTCGGCCCGGGCCGATGAACCGACGGAGAGCACCTCCTACGACATCGTCGAGGACGTCGTTTACGGCAATAAGGATGGGCTGGCGCTGACGATGGATGTCTTGACGCCAAAAACCGGCGCCAAGCACATCGGCATCATCTTGGTTTCGAGTGGCGGTTGGCGATCCTCGAAGTCGGACATCCCCGGCCACGACGAAAAGGGTCGCGCCACCGAACACTGGGTGCAGGGTTTGCTCAAGGGTGGCTATACGTTGTTTGTCGCCCGTCATGGCAGCGCGCCGCGCTACTTCGTCCCCGAGATGGTCGAAGACATTCGCCGCAGCGTCCGCTTCGTGCGCACCAACGCCGAGCGGTTTCACGTCGATCCCAATCACTTGGGCATTACGAGCGGTTCATCGGGCGGACACTTGTCGTTGATGGTGGCCATGACCGGGGACGACGGCAAGCCCGACTCGCGCGATCCGGTGGAGCGCTCCAGCAGCCGCGTGCAGGCGGTGGTGGCCTGGTTCCCGCCGACCGATCTGATCAACTGGGGCCGGCCCGAGGGTTATAAGATGATCGACAAGCTGCGGCCCGGCTTCTTGCAAAGCTTGTTCAGCAAGGTGACGGACGTCGAAACGCAATTGAAATCCATTTCGCCGATCTACCAGACCAGTTCCGACGATCCGCCGCTGCTATTGATCCACGGCGACAAGGATCTGACCGTGCCGTTGCAGCAGTCGCAAATCTTGAAAGACAAGTATCAGGAGCTGAGCCTGCCGGTCGAGTTGATCGTACACAACGGCGGCGGCCACACCTATTGGCCCGGCATCATGAACGATTATCCGGCCGTCTGGACGTGGTTCGACCGCTACCTGGCGCCTAAGTAGACTTTGTCGGCTGACACGCCCGCGCTACTTCTTCACCCAGTAGTCAACGACCAGAACCTTGTCGAGTCGCGGCCGCACGAGTTCTCCGAATGCCTTGTGCGCCGGATGCGGCAGGTAGGTATCGCGCCCCTTCTCGTCACGAAAGGTGGCAAAAAAGCAGTGCGTGAATCCCTGGGCCTTGTTCTCGAGGCTGACGTCGGTGCCGTACTCAAAGTCCTGGATCACGTCGATCTTGCCCTTCAGCGCGCGGAAGGCGTCCACGACCTCATCGATCTGCGCCGCCGTCGTGCCATCCTTGAACTTGAACAGCACCACGTGCCTCAGCATCTTGGCGCCTTCCGACTTGCCTGGTGCGTTGTCAGCATGCACGGTTGCGAAATCTCCACACAAGAACAAAGTGACCAACAACGTTCCCAGAATCGCCACCCTGCCTGCAAACCTGGCCATTGCGCGGACTCCCAGCTGAAAAAAAGGACCTTGAATTGGAGCGCGCCAGTATAGGCCGGGCCGCGGGGCGAGGCAATCTTACGCCTACGCAACCCTGACAGACGATCATCCACGTCACCTGTCTGGAATGGCCTCTTTCAATAGCAACTGAATCGAGTTTTCGAGGCGGCCTTGTTGGCAGGGCCACTTGGCGAACCAAAGATAGTCGTCGCCTGATCGCACCCAAACTCTTCCGGCGCTCAGCGGAAAGGTGATGACCATCTCCGCAACTTCGATTTTCGCAGGCCGCGTCATCGTGACGAACGTAACCTCGTGCGGCGGGTCGAACTTGAAGTGCAAATGACATCCTCGAATCGCGTGCCATTCCGCTTCACTCGCCGCGTGTGAAAACGTGCAAGCGGCCAGCAGGTCGACACCGGAGGATGCCAACTTTTCGGCGGAGTCCGGCCGAAATGAGACCGGTGTGGCAAGCAGTCCCCGCACGTCGGGCGGATCGGCCGCACGCGCCGCGGCACTACCGAAGACCGTGACGACAAGAGTGAACGCCGCGAGGCCTCGGTAAGCGCGGTTGACGAACATCGCTGCCCTCCAAGGACCTCACGAGCATGATACCGCGAATTCGAAGCGCCTACTTCCGATTGGCCTTCACGCGGGCGGTAACCTGCTTGGCCCGCAATTGATTGACGGCCTGGCGGGCGGCGCGTTGGGCGGCTTTGGCCGCGGCGGTCGGAGCGGCCGCGCCGTTGGCGATGCCGTTGACGTTGGGCACGCCAGCGATGGTTGGCACTCCGGCGCCAGACTTGGGGAACCGCGTGCGACCGGTGCGATAGCCGACGCGGCGGCTGGTGCCGTGGGTGCGCGGATAGACTTGCACGACCATGGCTTGCTGGCCGACGACTTGCACGGAAATGCGCGCGCCGGGCCGCAGCGCGGCGACGCTGGCTGGAACGCTCTGCGATCCGCCGTGCAAGATAATCCGCGTCTGCGGCGTGAGCTGGTAGGTCTGACCGCTGCGAGCCTTGGCCATGCCCATGCCCAGGTTGGCCGCCGCTTGCTGCTGACGGCCAGAGAACCTGACGAGCAGCATCGCTTGCCCGTTGCCCACACGCACGCTGCCCACGTGACCGTGCACAAGATGGCCAGCGGCCAGATTTCCGGCCTGGCCCGGTCCCGCAATTTGGGCCTGATTGAAAACGTTGGCCGGGTTAAGACCCGGCAGCGGATTCAGAGCCTGCTTGAGCACGGCCGGATCGAGGATGTCGCCCGGCTTGAGGACCTGGGCCGCGGCGGTCGTCGTCAGTTGCACGGCGATGGTCGTCGCCAGGCTCAACACACAAAGACGGAGAGTCGTGTTCACGGTCGTGCCCTCGCCCAAGGACAGGTTGTCGCACACCTGCATTGGATGCTGACCGGCGCGGCTTCGTCCAGCAAATTCCGGCAAGCTGACAAGGAAGTAATCCGGCGGAGCCAAGACAGGGGCTGCGCGCCGGGACGCTACGCCCTCCGAGAAGCGGCTACGTGCCGAGAAGCGGCAATTGCACCCACCCAGTCTCGAGCCCGTGCTCCTGGCATTCCCGCTCGCGGCTTTTGACCACGCGCCGTCCGCGCAAAGGCCCGCTGGGTGCAGTGATGACCAACGAGCGGCCGAACGCCGCCTTATCCGTGCAGTAAATCACCACCCAATCGGCCAGGTGGCCCCGTTCGTGACTGCGGGCCGAGTTGTCGAAGTGCGCCAAAAAGTGCCGGCCGCCACGTTCGGTGCGCAGGATCGGCAGCCAGGCCGCCTCGGTCGGATTGAATCGCTTGGGAGCCACGCGCGGCAACTTGCCGCCGCGGGCCGCCAGGCGATATTCCTCGTCGATGTCCAGCAAGTCCGCGACACTCGGCAGTTCGCTTTTCGCCGTCACGACCGGCAAGTGTTCGGCGGCCTCGGCCCCCAGCCGCGCGGCCAGGCTGCTTTGCACGGCCTGCACGCGTTTGCGTCCAAAACCTTCGATCCGCCGCAAGCGGCCATCGCGCGCGGCAGCCCAAACTTCTTCCAGCGAATGGATTCCCCGCTGGCGAATTCGCTCCGCCAAGCGCGGACCGACCGCTGGCAAGGTCGTCAACAGATCGCCGGTCGCCTGGCGGCGCCGCAGCCGCTCGAGCGGGCGCGATCGCCCCTGACGAAAGACTTCGGCGATCTTTTTCGCCAGCGAGGTGCCCACGGCCGGCAATCGCAGCAGCCCAGCAACTCCTTCGCGTTCGAAGAGCCTCGCCAACGGTTCCTCAGTGCGGCGAATCGTGGCCGCGGCCCGGCGATAGGCAGCCAGGCGGAACGGGCTCGCGCCTTGCAATTGCAACAGGCGCGCCATCTCTTCCAACATCCCGGCGACATCGGAATTCGACACCTCGACAATGCTCACAAGCTTTCGCACCACGGTCGCACGCCTTCCCTTTCACCTCCATTTTACGCAGGAAGTGGCCAGGTGTACAGTATCTGGAAAATCCTCACCCGAACGGCGAGGCAACGGAACGAACACTAGCCCGCAGCGCAAGCAAGGGGCGGAATAACCCAAGACCCTTGCTCGCGCTGCGGGCTAGTATGCGGAGATGCTAGCATCTTGCCGTGCCCTTACGGAGCCGGCGACACGTCGACGCCCAACACTTGCACCAAGAACGCCCAGCGGTCGGCGACCTCCTCGATGATCTTGGCCGTGGGCTTGCCGGCGCCGTGACCGGCCTGGGTTTCGATGCGGATCAGAACCGGCTTGTCGCACGATTGGGCCGCCTGCAGCGTGGCGGCGAACTTGAAGCTGTGTGCCGGCACCACCCGATCGTCGTGGTCGGCCGTGGTGATCAGGGTCGGCGGATAGCAAGTGCCGGGGCGAATCGCGTGCAGCGGTGAGTATTTGTAGAGTGCCGCGAACTCGCGTGGATCGTCGCTCGAGCCGTAATCGTCGACCCAGGCGTGGCCGATCGTGAACTTGTGGAACCGCAACATGTCGAGCACGCCCACGGCCGGCAAGGCCGCGCCATACAAATCGGGCCGTTGCGTCAGGCAGGCGCCGACCAGCAGCCCGCCGTTCGAACCGCCGCCGATTGCCAGCTTGGGCGTTTGCGTATAGCCATTGGCGATCAGCCACTCGGCCGCCGCGATAAAATCATCGAAGACGTTCTGCTTCTGCTCCTTGGTGCCGGCCTTGTGCCACACCTCGCCATATTCGCCCCCGCCCCGCAGATTCGGCACGGCAAACACATTGCCCATTTCCATCCACACCAGGTTCGACACGCTGAAGGCCGGCACCAGCGGAATGTTGAATCCGCCATAGCCAAACAGATAGGTCGGCGTGCGGCCGGTCTTCTTCAGCCCTTTCTTGTAGCTGATGAACATCGGAATCTTCGTGCCGTCCTTGCTGGCATAAAACACCTGTTCGGTCGTGTAGTCATCGGGACGGAAGCCCACTTTCGGCGCGCGGAACACGCTGCTCTCGCCCTTCGAGATGTCGTAGCGATAAATCGTGGCTGGAGACGTGAACGAGGCGAAGCCGTAGAAAAACTCCTTGGCCCTGCGGCGCGCGCCGAACTCGGTGATGCTTCCCAAGCCGGGCAGCTTCACTTCGCGCTGGAACTTGCCGTCGATGTCGAACACCTTGAGCTGCGAGTGCGCGTCCTTGAGGTAATTGACGAAAAATCGGTTGCCGATCAGATAGACGGCCCGCAAGGTCTCGTCGGCCTGCGGAATGATCTCGCGCCAATTCGCCTCTTCCGGATGACGCGTGTCGACCGCGATCACGCGGCCCCGCGGCGCGTCCTTGTTCGTCTTCAGATAGAGCACCGGCCCATCGTTGTCGATCAACTCATAGCCGGCGTCGAAATTGGCGATCAGCTCCACGATCGGCGCATCGGGGGCGAACAGTTCCTTGTAGAGCAGCCGGTTGCGATCGTCGGTGCTCTTCGAGACCTCGATCACCAGGTATCGCCCGTCGTCGGTCACGGCGCTACCGAACTTCCACTCCTTTTCGTCGGGCCGCTCATAGACCAGGGCGTCGTCGGCTTGCGGCGTGCCCAGGCGATGATAATAGAGCTTTTGAAAGTAGTTCGAAGCTCGCAGGTCCTCGCCGTCCTTGGGCTCCGGATAGCGGCCATAGAAAAAACCCTCGCCGTCCTTGGTCCACGAGGCGGTCGAAAACTTGCTCCACTTGATCACGTCGTCCCGATCACGGCCCGTCTCGACGTCGCGCACCTTCCAGGTGATCCAATCCGAGCCGGCATCGGCCAGAGCGTAAGCCAGCAGCTTGCCGTCGTCGCTCACGGCCAGCGAGGAGATCGCCACGGTGCCATTGGCCGAAAGCGTGTTGGGATCCAACAGCACGCGCGGCATGCCTTCGAGCGAGCTCGTGGTGTAGAGCACGTTCTGATTTTGCAATCCGCTGTTGCGGCTATAGAAATACTGCTTGCCCTCCTTGAACGGAGCCGAGAACTTCTCGAAATCCCAGAGCTTCGTCAGCCGCTGTTTGATTACCTCGCGCGCGGGAATGGCTTTGAGAAAGTCGAAGGTGATCTTGTTTTCGGCCTCGACCCAGGCCCGCGTTTCCTTCCCATCGGGATCCTCCAGCGGGCGGAACGGATCGGCCACCTTTGTGCCGTGATAGTCCTCGACCACGTCGGCGCGTGGGCCCGACGGATAGACGCGCTGGCCGGACTTGCTCGCATCGGCGGCCAGCAGGCTGCTCGTGCTCGCCGCCGCGATGATGCCCATGATCGTTCTCCCCATCGGTCGCCCTGTCTTCATGTTCATGCTCGCTGCACCTGAGTTTTTGAGCTCGAAGGATGAAATCGACGCGTGGCCATCAATCGATCAGAAACTTGACCAGGTTTTCGGAGGCGTAAAACTCGGCGCCGCCGTGTCCCAGTCCCTTGAGAATTTCGTCCCGCGCGTCGCCGCCTAGCGCCGTGTAGATCGTCACGGCCCGCGCCGAGTTGGCGTCCAGCGGCACCAGCGTATCGGCGTCGCCATGAATATGAAAAATTCGCACGCCGGCCTTGGCCAGCGGCGCAAGATTGTCGATCGGGTTGAACTCGGCCGCACGCCGCGTCAATTCGTCGAGGTTCAGCCCGAAACCCAACGTCGGCTCAGGAAACATGACGACCTTATCGAGCCCCGGCCAGGAGCGAAAGTCTATGGCCGGATAGATGCCGCCAATGCGGTCGACGTGCTGCGGATGCCGAAACGCCCAGGCATGGCCGATGAGGCCCCCGTTGCTCTGCACCAGCAGCCGCGCCTTGTCGTGCAGCCCGTGCTCGCTCGTCACGTGTTCAAAGAACTTCTGACACACCGCGGCCCCGCTTGGGCTGCCACAGGATGTACCCACGTCGATACCCGCCACGTGCAGGCCGGCGGCCAGCATGCGCTCGACATACATCCGATGCTGCACACGTCCCTGGTCGTCGTTGATGGCCAGCCAGAACGGCGCCTCCCAGACCCAGCTCTTTTGCGGGTCCACCTTTTTCGTGGGCCGAATCAGATAGCCGTGACGGCCCGCGACCTCAAGCCGCACCAATTCGCCATTCTCGTACTTCGCATCGCGCGGATCGGGCTTCTCGGCGCGCGCGTCGCCCGCACACATGGGCACCCCCAAAAGGACGAGGCACAAGCCCCAAGCCCGCTGACGCTTCACGCTGCCACCGATCCTTTCGAGAGACAATCCCGCGATCTTTCCCCCCTGCCATCGGTTGATCAGTCTAGCCGATGGAGAACGGCCCGTAGAAATGTTTACCGCGGCTTGGATTGCCAGCGTTTTAGTGTTACATGCCGCCCCTAGAGGTTACATTTCGCTGGACCCTGCTGCATGGGCCCACTAAAATGACGGATACCCACACGCCCTGCCATTTGCCATACCCTGCTGATAGGAGTCCTAGTCATGTTTCGTTTGCTCAGCACGTTCTGTGCGTTAGCCGCCTTAGTGGCGACGACTTCGGCCTCGGCCGGAGATTTGAAGGGTGACTATCTCGAAACCCGCACTTGCGACGTCTACACCGGTCCCTGCTTCGCCAATGGCCAGGTCGGGCTGACGGGCAAAGACGCCATCATGGCGTGGAGCATCGACCGCGGCAGCTATGAGGGCGTGTCGCTGGCCGGTCTGAAGGTGGTCGTCGTCACCACGGCTTCCGACACGCTGGGCTTCGGCGGCACGTTGAACTTCAATGCCGACTCGATCCGCTCGATCGTCATCGTCGACCAGGCGGCCAACTCGCGCCAGCGCGAGGCACTGGCCCATTTCGCCATGCAGTACGCCAGCCACGCTGGGGACATCGTGAAAATTGTCACCGCGCCGATCGACATGACGGCCGATCACTTTGAGTCGGTGGGCCGGTTATCGGCTGGCTCGTATGCCGAAATCCTGACCCGCAAGCTGGGCACGGGCGACTGCGTCTGTTCCAACGAAAAGACGTTCTATCCGCCGCTCTGCGACGTGAAAAACGCCACGGCGGCCTTCACCGTGCAAGGCAGCTTCTCGGGCCCCGGCCTGGGCACGCACTGGTCGAATACCAATACCCGCAGCGCGTTTTTGGCCAGTTTTTCGTACTAGCCAGCATTCGGCCCACTTGCGTCTCGGTAACTTTCTGGATCGCGGTGCGCCGCGTCCGGGCCGTTTTTGCCAGAGGGCACCGGGCCGGACTATAATCGTGAAGCCGCGGGCGGGGCCGTTTTTATGCCGCGTTTCGTGGCCGGCGAGCCATCATTCGTTGCACGCCTGCCCAGATACTTCCCCCGTTCAATCTGTAGTGAAAAGGTACACCATGACGAAATGGTTTTTGGCATTGGCGGTCGTGCTGTCGATGGGTAGCTCGGTTCTTGTGGCTCAAGAATATCGCATTGAACCCCTTGCCACTCCGGCCCCGGCCGCCGATCTGGCTGCTGACGTCGCGGCCCAGATCGCGCCCACCGGCTTCAAGGTCATGCAAGGCGCGAAAAAGACGATCTGCGAAATCTGGCCCGCCAAGAAATGGTCGACCAAGGCCGACGCCAAATTGGCCGAGGGCGTGATCTATCCGCTCGAGATCGGCGAGTTGGTTGGCGTGCTGCGCTATCCGCGCAAGGGAGCCGATTTCCGCGGCCAGGAGATTCCCGCCGGAGTCTACACACTGCGCTACGGCAACCAACCGGTCGACGGCAACCATGTCGGCACGTTCGAAACGCGCGACTTCCTGTTGCTGGTGCCGGCCCGCACCGATCAGTCGCCCAAGCCGATCACCGAGGCCGACTTGTTCAAGGAGAGCGCGCAGTCGGCCGAGTCGAGCCACCCGGCGATCCTGCCGCTGGTCAAAGCCGAAGACGGCGAGTCTCCGGCCGTACACCAGCTCGACGGCCACGAGTGGTGGGCCGTGCGATTCGTGGGCAACGCCAGGAGCGGCAAGCTGCCCTTGGAGATGATCTTCGCCGGCAAGGCCGACTGATCGGGCGCTAAGCGTGAGCCGGCGCAACGGCCGGAGGAATTGAGCAATGACATCCGGTCCTCTCGTGTTGCGCGGTACGGTCTCCTTGCTGTTGGTGCTCTTGGCGCTAGCGCTTTTGGCCGCCAGCATTTCCGGCGTGGCACCCACCGGCTCGATCGCCACCGAGGGAGCCAAACCGGCAGCCGAAGCGAGCCTGCCGGCTGCCACGCACCCTTATCAGACCGAGACCGTGCGCGGCAAGGTCGTGTGGCTCGACGAAGCGCTCAAGCGGCTCTACAACGTCACGACGGAAGGCGACGCGGCCGAAACGATCGTCGCGCTCGAGACGCCCGATGGGCAACTGCTACCGCTGGTGCCCGACACGCGCGGGCGGGCCTTTGCGGTCGACCAGCGGCTCCGAAATATCGACCTCGAAATGCTGGTCCGCCGCTATCAGGGCGTGCCGCTCCTGCAAGTGATTCGACTCTATCGGGTCAAGCCCGAGGGACTCTACGAAATCGATTATTGGTGCGACACTTGCGCCATTTCGATGTTCATTCTCAAAGCCTGCGAATGCTGTCAGGGCCCCACACGGTTGCGCGAAACGCCGGTCGAAAAGTAAGACCGGGCCGCGACCCGTTCCGAGCGCGTAACCGGCCTTCGGCGCGTGCTCTGTCCCCTTCCCTTTCCCGGCGCTTGCGAAGCCTCGGGGGGCCGCTTATAACACGGCTGGCTTTTTCGACCCATCAGCCACGTCGCCCTGCAGATTTCGCTTCCCTCTCCACGATAGGTAAGGGGCTTCGCATGAATCCGACCGAACTATCAGCGCACGGCAAGTCAGGCGTCAGCCGCCGCGCGTTCCTCAAAGGCTCCGGCGCCGCGGCGGCCGCCACGGCCCTGGTCCATGGACCTGGGCTCGTCGCCGAGGAAACCAAACCGAACGTCGTTAGCGTGGGCTTAAACACCATCACGCTCGACGTCAATGGCAAGCAACAGAAAGTCGACGTCGAGCCGCGCACCACCTTGCTCGAAGCACTGCGGCTCGGCCTGAACCTGACCGGCGCCAAGCCGATCAGCGTCGACGGCTCGAGCGGTGGCAGCACCGTGCTGTTGGGCGGAAAGCCCGTCAGCGCCAACTCGATCCTGGCGCTCGAATGCATCGGCAAGCCGATCGTCACGGTCGAGGGCCTCGGTGGCAACTCAACTGCCATTTCTGGCGAAATAGCCGTTGGAGCCATCGATCCGGTTTGCCGGGCGTTCGTCAATCACGATGCCTCACAGTGCGGTTTTTGCACGCCCGGCTTTGTCATGGCGGTGAAGGCGTTCTTGGCCAAGAATCCCAAAGCGACCGAAGCCCAGATCCGCGAAGGGTTGAATGGCAACCTGTGCCGTTGCGGAACCTATGCGAATGTCATCCCGGCGGTTGTTGACGTGGTGAAAGGAGCTCGCAATGGCAGTTGAATATACCTGGCCCCCGCGCGATCAGACTTCGGTCCTCGGCGGCAGTCACAACAAAGTCGACGGCACGGCCAAATGCACCGGCGCGGCCAAATACAGCTACGACATCAATCCCGACCAAATGCTGCTGGCCCGCGCGCTGGGTTGCCCGCACGCGCACTGCAAAATCAAGTCGATCGACACCAGCGCCGCCAGCAAGGTCAAGGGCGTGCACCTGGCGCGAGCCCTTAAAAAGCCCGGCGACGAGATCCGCTGGCAAGGCGACCTGGTGGCCGTGGTGGTCGGCGAGACCGAGGGCGCCGTGGCCGAAGGCCTGGCGGCCATCAAGGGCGACTACGAATTGCTCGAAGTGTTTGTCAATGAAGAGGACTTGAAAGCCGCCGAAGCGGCCAAGCGGGCCGACAAATCGGGCGGCAAGGTGCAACTGCAAAACGAGCCCGAAGACGAGAACAAGGATTTCGAGAACCAGGAAATCGAACGACTGTTCAAGGAAGCCGCCGTGGTCGTCGAGGGCTACTACGGCATTCGAGCCATCACGCACATGTGCCTCGAGCCCCACGGCTCGACCTGCGACTGGCGCGACGGCAAGCTGACGGCCCACCTGTCGACGCAAAACGTCTCGGGCACGGCCGGCCAGTTCGCCGGTCCGCTCAAGATCACGACCGACGACATCACGGTTCATTGCGATTACATCGGCGGCGGATTTGGCAGCAAGTTTTCGGCCGACAGTTGGGGCACCAAGTGCGCCGAGTTGTCGAAAGAGCTCAATCGGCCGGTCAAGCTCATGCTCGACCGCGATCTGGAGTTGAAGAACGCCGGTAACCGACCGAGCGGATTTGCCAACGTGAAGATCGGGGCCGACGACCAGGGAGTGATCACGATCTGGGACTCGCACCATTGGTCGACCGGCGGCTTCGGCGGCGGCTCGGTGCCTCAGGATGTGATGCCCTATGTGATCGTGCCGCCGAACTTTCGTCGCCGCGTCACCAACGTCAAAACCAACACCGCGGCTGCCCGGGCCTGGCGAGCTCCCAACCATCCGCAAGGCTCGGCGATGTCGCAAACGGCAATTGACGACGTCGCCGCCAAGTTGGGGCTCGATAGCTACGACGTCTTCCTGCGCAACCTGGTCAACGTCAAGGACCGCGGCGACGTCTATGCCGAGGAAATGAAAATCGCTGCCAAGCTGATTGATTGGAAGGCCAAGTGGCACCCGCACGGCAAGGGCCCAGCACAAGGCTCGATCGTCACGGGACTGGGCATGGCCATTCACACCTGGGGCGGCGGCGGTGTGCCCTCGGGCTGTCTGATCAAAATTCATCCCGATGGCGGCGTCGAATCGTTTGCCGCCAGCCAGGACTTGGGAACCGGCACCCGCACCGTGATCGCGATCGTGCTGGCCGAAACGTTCGGCCTGCCGGTTTCGGCCATCAAGGTCAATATCGGCAGCTCGAAGCTGCCGGCCAGTTCGCCCTCGGGCGGAAGTATCACGGTGGCCTCGGTTTCCGAATCGCACCGCCACGGCGGGCTCGACGCGCTGGCTCAGATGAAGAAGCTGGTCGCGGAAAAGCTCAAGGTCGAAGCCGATTCGCTGGTGGCCAAAGACGGCCGCATCCGCGACAAGAGCGACCCCAGCAAGGGGCTGAGCTGGAAAGAAGCGTGCAGCCTGCTGGGCATGAACGCCCTGGAGGTCAAGGGTCGCGGTGCTCCGAGCCCCAAGAGCAAGCTGTCGAGCTCGGGCGTGGCCGGCGTGCAGATGGCCGAAGTGGCCGTCGATCGCGAAACCGGCGTCGTGAAGATGAAAAAGTTCGTGGCCGTGCAAGACATGGGCCTGGTCGTGAATCGCAAAACGGCCGAGAGCCAGATTTATGGCGCCATGATCATGGGCATTGCCGGAGCCCTGTTCGAAGAACGCATTCTGGATCCCAAGACGGGGGCCTTTCTGAATGCCGAGATTGCCGACTATCGACTGCCGCGATTGGGTGACATCGGCGAGCTGGTTGTGGAAATCTATGAGCCCGACTCGGAGCGAGCTCGCGGCGTGATCGGCTTGGGCGAGCCGCCGGTGATCAGTCCCGGCGCGGCGATTTCCAATGCGGTCTGCAATGCCCTGGGCGTGCGGGTGGGAGTGTTGCCGCTCACGCCGAAGCAGGTTCTGGACACCTTGAAAGCGAGGAAAGCCTGATGAAAGCTTTTGAATATGCAGCTCCCCGCAGCGAGCAAGAAGCGCTCGAGTTCCTCTCTGCCGATCGCGGCCGCACCGAGGTGTTGGCCGGCGGCACCGACTTGCTCGGCCTGATGAAGAAGCTGATTGTCACGCCCGATCGCGTGGTCAGCCTGCGCCAGGTCGGCTCGCTGCACACGATCGACGCCGACTCGCAGGGTCTGCGCGTGGGCGCAATGGTCACGCTCGAAGAACTGCTCGACCATCCGGCCTCGGCCCAATATCCGGCCGTGCAACAGGCCATCCGTTCGATCAGCAGCCAGCAACTGCAATCGCAGGGCACACTGGGAGGCGAGCTCTGCCAACGCCCCCGCTGCTGGTACTTCCGCGACGGTCATGGCTTGCTCGCCGAGAGCGGCACGGCCATCGCCGAGGGGGACAACCGCTACCACGCCATCTTCGGCAACTCGGGACCCGCGAAGTTTGTCTGCCCCTCGCGGCTGGCGCCGGCCCTCATCGCGCTGGGCGCGCGGGTGCGCGTGATCGGTCCCAATGCCGAGGACGAAACCGTGATGCCGCTGGAGCATTTGTTCCGCACGCCCAAGCACGATCAACAACGCGAGCACAGCCTGGCGCCCGATCAGATCGTGGCCCAGATACTGCTGCCCCCGGTCGGCGAGCGCGGCAACGCCAGCTATGAAGTGCGACACGGCGCCGGACCCGAGTATCCGCTGGTGGCCGCCGCGGCAACCATTGTCGCGATTGGCGGGGTGGTGAGCGAAGCCCGCATCGTGCTCGGCCAGGTGGCTCCCACGCCCTGGATTTCGGCCGAGGCCGCCGCCAGCATCATCAGCTTGCCCGTCAACGAAGAGACGGCCGGGGCCGCGGGCGACGCCGCGGTGTCGGTTGCGACGCCACTGTCGCACAACGAGTATAAGGTGCAATTGGTTCGCGTGGCGGTCAAGCGAGCGCTGCTGTTGGCAGCCGGCCTGGAAACGGGAGGATTTTAGCCATGCCCTATGAACGATCGTTTGACGAACCCAGCGACCCGCTGCAGCCGGTCTGCCGCCATCTGCGGTCGAAGGCGATTTTCGTATCCGGCCAGATGGAGCCGCCAGCCGAACTGACCCGCACCGGCAGTGGCCACTGTTGGTGCAATTGGACGCAACAAGTGCTGGGGCCCGACGACCAGATCGTCGAGCGTCGCGCCTGTGACAGTGGTCGCACTTGCTACGAAGCGGTGCTGTAGTCGGCAGCCGCGTGCGCTACGTCAATCCCGCGATGGGGTCGGCGTGATAGACAAAGTGCGGACGATTGGCCGAATCGTACCAGGCCAACTCGCGCGGGATGCCCAGCGCCTGATAGATCGTGGCGCCCATGTTTTCGGGCTTTTGCGGGTTGGCGGTCGGGAAAGCGCCGATCTTGTCGGTCGCGCCAATCACGTTGCCCCCGTGCACTCCGCCGCCGGCGAAAAACACCGTCTGCGTGCCCCAGTGGTCGCGGCCGGGCAAAGCATAGTGCTGCGGCAGCGTCGAAATCTTGGGCGTGCGTCCCATTTCGCCGGCCATCACGATCAAGGTCGAATCGAGCAGACCCCGCTCGTCGAGATCGTCCAACAATGCTGACAGGGCGCGATCGGTAGGCGGGAAGAGATAGTTCTTGAGGTGCGGAAACGCGTTGCCGTGCGTGTCCCAGGTTTCGTTGTTGCCCAGGTTGACCTGCACCATGCTGACGCCCGCCTCGACCAGTTGCCGGGCAATCAATAGCGACCAGCCAAACGTATTGCGGCCGTAGCGGTCGAGCACTTTGGGATCGGCGTCGTTGACGTTGAAGGCCTTTTGCGTCGCCGAGTCGGCCAACAGCGAAATCGCTTTCTGGCGATAGCGGTCAAAAGCCTCGTTCTCGGCCACGCGGTCGAGTGACTGCCGCTGTTCGCCAATCGACTTGAGCAGATCGAGCCGCTCGTGAAACCGCCCCGCGTCCAAACCGCTCGGCAGCGAGAGGTTCGGTGCCTGGAAGGCGAAATCTCGCGGGTTCTCGCCGCCTCGGGCATGGTGAAAGCCGTATTCGGGCCACGCGCCATACGACAGGGCGTTGAAGCGCGAGTAGGTGACAAACATCGGGTTGCGGTGCGCGCCCATCTCGCCGCCAAACTGGCCGGGGATAACGCGGCCCTCACGGTGAATCAGAATCTCGGGCAAGACGACCGCCGGCGGCACGTTGTTGCGCGGCGGACAGACCGCATTGGCCACGGCCGGCATGGACGGCCAATCGGTCGGCTTGGGTTTGAGCGGATCAAAACCAATCGGCAACTGCGACCGGCCCGAGAGCATCAACAAATGACCGCCCGAATGGTCAGGATGCGGGTGCGCCAACGAGCGGACCAGGGCCCACAGATGGCTGCGGGCCGCCAACATCGGCAAATGCTCGCAGATCTGGATGCCTGGGGTCCGCGTGGCGACCGGCTTGAACTCACCACGAATTGTGTCGGGGGCGTCGGGCTTCAGGTCAAAGCTGTCGTGCTGCCCCAAGCCGCCCGAAAGAAAGATGTAGATGACGCTCTTGGCCCTCGGCGCGGCGGCCCGGGCAGCTTCGGTCGGCGCGGCCAGGGCCCGCAGCCCAGCGACATGATTCATGCCCAGTTGCAACAGCCCGATCGCGCCGGCCTGAACGGCCGTGCGTCGCGAGAATCGCACATGCTGGGGCGTCATCGGCTGGTGGGAGTGCGACATAGCACCGGTCGCCGAAATTGGGAGGGAACGTGCCACCTGCGGGTCTCATTACCTTAGCCGCTCGCGACCCGGCTGGCAAGAAAAGCTCGACCTGAAGTACCAGGCAGCAGGACGCCGCAGACGCCCCCGCGATCTAACTATTCTTCGTCAGCCGCTCGAGCTCCCCGGCCATCCGCGCGAACACGGCCAGCCAGTCACCGGCGATCCCTTGGCGAAAGAGCCGCATCGTCGGATACCAAGGACTGTCTTCGCGATCCAGCAGCCAACGGCTTTCGGGCAACTTGGGCAACGCAACCCAGACACGAACGCCCAGCGCGCCAGCCAGATGAGCCGCCGACGTGTCGGACGTGATGACGAGGTCCAAATTCTTCATGATCGCGGCCGTGTCCATGAACGCACCGGCGGACGTGTCGACCTCGTGGCCGAGATCCACCAGCGGCCACGACGCCGCGACCGCCGTCATTTGCTCCTGGCCTGGTCCCTGCTGCAAGCTAATCAGCCGCACTCCGCTCACGCCGGCCAGCGGCGCGTAATGTACGAGTGGAATCGAACGCCATCGGTCGGCCGCATACTGCGGGCTGCCCTGCCAAACGATACCCACCTTGAGTCCGTCCATACCGGCCAACGCCTGCCGCCACGTCTCGATCAGCGTGGGATCGGCGAATACGTAGGGAACTTCCACCGGCACCGTTTCCAAGGTCGTGCGCAGTCGATGCGGCAGGCTCATCAGCGGCAAGTAGTAGTCTGGCGCATCGGGCAATTCCTCGCCCGCCGCATACCAGCGGTCGACGCAGGGCGTGCGAGCCATGATGGTGTGACACACAGCCGGATAAATCACCCACACGCGGGCGCCCTGCGCTTTGAGCAACGCGGCATAGCGAATGAACTGAAACAGGTCGCCGCGGCCGCCTTCGCAACAAAGCACAAGGGTCTGTCCGGCCAGGCGTTCGCCCTGCCAAAGTTTCCAAGGCCAGACGGCCGGCGCCTGGCCGGGCGACCGATACCGCCATTCATAGGCCGCGTAACCTTCAAGAAATCTTCCCTGCAACAGCAGGCAACTCGCCCGTTGATAGTGTGACTTCCCATGGTCGGAATCGACCGCGATGGCACGATCGAAGTGTTCGATGGCGCGATTGAATTCACCGAGCGCCATGTGTACGAGGCCCAATTGGTATAGCGGTTCCGCATCGTCAGGGCGCTGCGAGAGTGTGTGGCGATGGACTTCAATGGCCTCGGCGAACTTTCCGGCATGGATCAGCGCCGCGCCAAGATTGTTGGTCGCCTGGGGCAATTCGGGTTTCAATCGCAGCGCCGTTCGCAACGACTCGATCGCCTCGTCGTATCGGCCCAGGCTGATGAGCGCACAACCCAGATTGTGGTGTGCTTCGGCAAAGTCGGGCCGCAATTCAATCGCGCGTCGCGACCAGCGCTCGGCCTCTGCAAAATGCTGCTCCTCGAAGTTGAGCTTGGCCAGATTGACGCAGGCTTCCGACAGATTGGGGTCGAGACGAAGCGTTGCCTCATAGGCAGCGATCGCGTCGGGGCGCTTTCCGGCGTGAACGAGCGCCGTGGCCAATTCGAACCGAACCCGCCAGTCCGCAGGGAGCAGTTCGGCGACCCGCCGCGCGACGTCCGCCGCCTCAGACCAGCGATCGGCCCGGGCCAACACGCGAGCCAAATTGGCCAGGCTCGGAACACTGTGCGGTTCGCTCGCCAAAGCACGGCGAAAATAATCGGCCGCCTGATCCCATTGCTGCCGCGACGCCGCCAGCAGGCCCAGGTTCTCGAGCGCCGGCACATGGTCGGGGGCCAAACGCACCGCCGTGAGCAAATGCGCGGCGGCCTGCTCGGGATTCCCCGAGTCGATATCCAGCGCACCGAGCAGGTTGTGCACGGCAGCGGCCGTGGGATTGGCGGTCAGCAGGTGTAAATAGATCTCTCGTGCCCGCGCGAAGTCACCGGCGCGGTGCCGCTCGACGCCTTGCTCCAGAAGTTGCTGGTCTATCGACATGGGAAGTCGCTCAAGCGATGGCCGCGCGCGGCTCACCCCGTGGGTCTTTCGCCGATGAGGATCGCGAGTTCGCCCGCGATGCGCTCGAATACTTCGTCCCAATCGTCGGGCCGTGTTTGCCGGAAGAGTCGCATCGTGGGATACCAGGGACTATCTTCTCGGTCGAGCAACCAGCGCCAATCGGGCACGCGTTGCAAGGCCACCCACACCCGCACGCCCAGCGCGCCGGCCAGGTGGGCTGCCGAGGTGTCCGACGAGATGATCAGGTCCAAATTCTTCATGATCGCAGCCGTGTCCATGAAGGCTCCGGCCGAAGCGTCGACTTCGTCGCCAAAATCGATGACCGACCAGGACCCGGCCACGGCAGCCAACTGCTCGGCGCCGGCCCCCTTTTGCAGGTTGACCAGCCGCACGCCCGGCACTCGCGACAAAGGCTCAAAATGTTGCAAGCGTATCGAACGGTAACGATCGCCGGGAAACGTTGGATTGCCTTGCCAAACGATGCCCACTTTGAAGCCGTCGAACTCGCCGAGCCGCCGCTGCCAACCCGCGGCAAGCCGCTGTTCAGCAAATAGATACGGCACCTGAGCGGGAATTGTCGACAGCGACGTGTGCAATCGCTCGGGCAAGCTGATCATGGGCACGAAATAGTCGGCCTCGAGGGGCGTATCGGGCGTGATCAACTGATCGACTCCCGAAGCAGAACGCAGAATTGCCTTTTGCGACTCGTTGCAGACCACCACCACGCGCGCTCCCTGTTCCTTGATCAACGGTGCATAGCGAATGAATTGCAGCGTATCCCCAAAACCCGGATCGGGACAAAGCACGACGGTGTGCCCCGCCACGGGTTCGTCCTTCCAAAGCCGCCACGGCCAGCGGTCGAACGCCGGATGCTCCGCGCGAAATCGTGCCTCGTATTCCGGAAACGCCTCGAGCAATTCCCCTCGCAACAAGCGAATCGCCAGCCGATTGTGGGCTGCTTGGAAATGATCAGGACGTAGCGTCAACGCGCGTTCGAAATTCTCGAACGCGGCGGTGACGTCGCCCCAGCGAAAATAGGCGCTCGCCAAGTTGTACCACGCGTCCGGATCGCCCCCGCGCGTGACGGCCGCGGCACGAAAGTGTTCGATGGCCTCCTCATAGCGCCCACCTTCGATCAGCGCGACTCCCAGGGCGTCACAGACATGGCTCAATTGCGGCTTGAGACGGATCGTTAACTGCAACTCGCCAATGGCGTCGTCATGGCGTGACAGCTTCGTCAGTGCGCAACCCAAAACGTGATGTACTTCGGCGATGTCGGGACGCAATTCACAGGCTCGCCGCGCCGCACGCTCGGCCTCGGCGAAATCGTTTTGACTAAAAAGCAGATTGGCTAGATTCAACCAGGCCTCGACCACGGCCGGTTGCTGCCGCACCACGCCTTGATAGGCGGCGATTGCCTCCAAAGGACGGCCGGCCTGAGTCAACACCGCGGCCAGCTCAAACTGCGCACGGACGTCGACCGGAGCAGCCGAGGCGAGCTGTCGGAAAATATCCACAGCCTCGACCGTCTCACCGGCTGCCAATAGGCAATGAGCCAGGTTCCTATGGGTGGCGGCGTTGCGAGGATCGAGCGCAATGGCTCGCCGGAAGCTGGCTTCAGCCTTGCTCAGCCGGCCCTGCGCCCGCAAAACGAGTCCCAGGTTGTCGTGTACCGGTGCGAGCGCCGGATTCAGTCGCAGTGCCTCGCTCAAGTAGTTGCTGGCCTGGTCAACACGGCCTTGATCCAGGCTTACGGCGCCCAACAAATTGAGCACCTCCGCGCTGTTGGGCTCGGACGCCAGCAGCCGTCGATAGATCGCCTCGGCGTGCTCAAAATCGCCCGCCCGATGGCGATCGAGACCGGCCCGCAAAAGTTCTGGGTCCAAAGGCATCGATGGTCTACCCTGTATGGGTTCGCGCGACAAGCCGCTCCAACTCGTGGGCGATCTGTTCGAACACTCCGTCCCAATCGCCCGCGATCTTCTGCCTGAACAGTCGCATCGTCGGATACCAGGGACTGTCTTCGCGATCCAGCAAAAACCGCCAATCAGGCACGCGTTGCAGGGCGGTCCAGGTGGCCACGCCCAAGGCTCCGGCCAGATGCGCCGGGGCCGTGTCGGATGTAATCACCAGATCGAGATTCTGCATGATCGCGGCGGTGTCCACAAACGCGCCGGCCCCGTCGACCCCCTCGCCAAGATCCACCACCGGCCACGATTTGGCGACGTCGACCAGTTGCTCGGCGCCGGGGCCCTTTTGAAGGCTCACCAGCCGCACACCGCCAACCGAGGCTAGCGGTCGATAGTGCGTCAGCGGAATCGAACGCAGTCGATCGCCCGGGCGCCGCGGATTGCCTTGCCAGACGATGCCGACCTTGAAGCCGTCCCACTCGCTCAGACGCTGTCGCCAAAGCTCAACGTACTCCGGGTCGGCGAATACGTAAGGCACCTCGGCAGGAATCGTTTCCAACGTGGTCCCTAATCGCTCGGGCAGGCTCATCACCGGCACGTAGAAATCGGCCATTGGCAAGGGGGATTCGACCGCCGCCAGGGCGTCGACTCCCGGCGTGCGCGAGAGGATCGCCTGCTGTGCCGCGCTGCACAAGACGACGACGCGAGCGCCTTGTCGTTTGAGCAGCGGGGCATAGCGAATGAATTGCAACGTGTCGCCGATCCCCTGCTCAGGGCAGAGCACGAGCGTGCGACCGGCCAGTGGCTCGCCCTGCCAAAGCGGCCACGGCCATCGTGCCGCCGGATAGTCGCGCGAGCGAAGCCGCAATTCATAGTCGCGAAATCCCTCGGTCAATCGGCCCTCGAGTAGCCAGATCGCGGCCCGGTTATGACGAGCCTCGACATAGTCGGGCCACAGCGTGATCGCCCGGTCATAGTGCTCAAGCGCCGCCGGCACGTCGCCCTGGCTGAGATGCGCATTGGCCAGATTGTAGAACGCCTCGCGATTCGTGGCTGACAGTGCGACGGCGCGTTGATAGTGCTCGATCGCGGCGGCGACCTGGCCGGCTTCCGTAAGCGCTACGCCCAAGTTGTTGTGCGCGTCAGCCAGGCGCGGTTCGAGGGTCACGGCGGCGCGCAACGAGGCGACCGCTTCGGCCGGTTGTCCGTTTCGCAGCAGAGCGCAGCCCAACCGATGATGGGCTTCGGCCCAAGTTGGCCGCAACTCGACCGTGCGCTGCCACCAGCGCACCGCCTCCGCGAACGCCTGCGACTCACCATACAACCGGGCTAGGTTCATGGCCGCTTCGGGCACGTCGGGCCGCAATCGCAACACCTCCTGATAGGCGGCGATCGCCGCGGCGGTTTGTCCGGCATGAGCCAACGCGCCAGCCAACTCGAAATGCGCGCGGGCAAACTCCGGCGCTATATTCGTGGCTTGACGCCAGGCTTCGATCGCCGCCGACGATGCTCCGGTGTGCCATAAGGCATTGGCCAGATTGCAATGCGTCTGGGCGTTGCGAGGGTCGAGCGCCACAGCGCGGCCAAAGCTGGCCGCGGCGTCTTCCGGCTTCTGCTGCGCCAACAGGCACAGACCCAAATTGTCGTGTGCGGCCGCCAACTGCGGATTGATTCGCAACGCCGTGGCCAGGTATTCACCCGCCTGGTCGAACTGACCGGCGTCGATGCTGGCCGCGCCCAGCAAATTGTAAACCTCGGCGCTCTGAGGGTTGGTGGCCAGCAGTTGGCGATAGATCGCCCGCGCTTGCTGGATATCACCCGAGCGGTGGCGCTCGATGCCGGCAGCCAACATTTCAGGATCGAGAGGCATGTTCAAGCTCACCGGCAATTTGCTGAAACACCGCCACCCAGTCTCCTGCCAGCGACTGTCGGAACAATCGCATGGTTGGATACCAGGGGCATACCTCGCCCTCGAACAGGAATCGCCAATCGGGCAGCTTTTGCAATGCCACCCAAACCGGCACGCCCAGTGCCCCGGCCAGGTGGGGCGTGGCGGTGTCGGATGTGATCACCAGGTCGAGGCTCTGCATGATGGCGGCCGTGTCCATGAACGCGCCGGCCGTGGTGTCGACCTGGTCGCCAAAAGCGACAATGCGCCACGCCTCGCTCACGCCGGACAACTGCTCAATCCCCGGCCCGCGCTGCAGGTTGATCAACCGCACTCCGGGCACGCGCGCCAAGGGGGCAAAGTACCTTAGTGCGATCGAGCGCTGGCGATCTCCCGGAAAGTTCGGATTGCCCTGCCAGGCGATGCCGACTTTGAAGCCGTCGATGGTATCCAGCCGCGCGCGCCAAATCTCGACCAGCGCGGGATCGGCGATGATATAGGGCACCTCGGTCGGCATCGTCTCGCGCGTCGTGTGCAACCGATGCGGCACACTCATCATCCGCACGCAATAGTCGGCCTCGGTGGGCAATCCGGATGCAATGAACGCGTCGACGCCGGCCGTGCGCGAGAGTAAGGGATGGAGTGCCGCGCCGCACTCCACGATGACCCGCGCCCCCTGCTCTTTCAGCAACCGTGCATAACGAATGCCTTGGATCGTGTCGCCGATGCCCTGTTCGCCACAGAGTACGATGCTCTGTCCCGCGAGCGGCTCACCGTTCCACGGTTTCCAGGGCAACGGCGGCGTGGGGTAGCTGGATAGCCGCAGCCGCCATTCATATTCGGCAAACCCCTCGGAAAATCGGCCAGCGAGCAACCACAGGTTGGCTCGGCTATGACGACCCGGGGCATAATCCTCTCGCAATTCGATCGCCCGATCGAACTGCTCCGCAGCCGCGGCGACGTCGCCGGCTTTCAATTGAGCGCTTCCGAGGTGATACCAGGCAGTTGGGTCAGAGGGATGTTGTGCAACGATCTGCCGGAACAACTCGATCGCCTCGGCAAAGCGGCCCGCTTCCACGAGAGTCACGCCCAAATTGTAGCGGGCCTCGTCCCATTGCGGATTCAAGTCGAGCGCCGTGTGAAACTCGCCAATCGCCTCCTCGTATCGCTCGAGACCACTCAGCGCGCATCCCAACACGTGGTGGGCCGCGGCGATTCCGGAGCGAAGCTCGATGGCACGCCGCGACCAGCGGGCCGCCTCGTCAAATTGTTTGCGATCAATGCACAGCGTCGCCAGGTTAACGCAGGCTGCCACCGAGCGCGGCTCGATATCGAGGGTGGCGCGATAGGCGGCCATTGCCTCCTCGTTGCGTCCGGCGCGAGCCAGCGCGGCGGCCAACTCGAATCGCGCACCGGCGTCGCGCGGGGCGGCTCGCACGATCGCCTCAAGAACCACGATCCCTTCGGCATGCTGCCCGTTGTGGGCCAAGGCATTGGCCAGATTCCACTGCGTGGCCAGGCTCGTCGGATCGAGCGCCGCCGCGCGGCGATAGCTGGCCACGGCGTCGGCCGGGCGGTTTTGCCGGGCCCGCAAGACTCCCAGATTGTCGTGCGCCGCCGGCAGATTCGGATTCACGCGCAGGGCTTCGGCCAGGTACTCGTCGGCCTCGGTCAACTGCCCCGCGTCAATGCACACGGCCCCCAACAGATTGAGAATCGCGGCCTCGCGCGGATTGTCGGCTAGCAACTGGCGATAGATCGAGCGCGCTTGCTGCAACTCGCCCGCGCGATGGTGCTGAATGCCCGTTGCTAACAAGTTGGAATCCATCGACGACGAGCGGCTTTTGTCCAGAAGATGTTCGCAAACCCCCATTGTCCCAGAACCATTGCCGATTGTCTCGACCCGCGTTCGAATTCGACGGTCACTTTCCGCCATTCTTGACCGCTTGATCGAGTGCGGCGGCCAGCCTTGCAAAAACGCCGGGCCAATCGCCCAGTTCGGTTTGACGAAAAATGCGCATGGTCGGATACCAGGGGGAGTCTTCACGGTCGAGCAGCCATCGCCAATCGGGCGCACGGTGCACGGCCAGCCACACTTTGACTCCCAGCGCGCCGGCCAGGTGCGCTGCGGACGTATCCGACGTGATCACCAGATCGAGGTTTCGCATGATGGCCGCCGTGTCCATAAACGCGCCGGCTGAGCGATCCACGGTGTCGCCCGGTTCGATTACCGACCACGACCCGGTAAACTCTCGCAATTGTTCGCGGCCTACGCCTTGCTGTAAATTGACGAACCGCGTGCCCGGCACTTCTGCCAGCGGCGCAAAACTCGCCAGCGGAATCGAGCGGTAACTATCGAACACGAATTGCGGGTTACCCTGCCAGACGATGCCGATCTTAAGGCCCTGGTAGGCCGCAAGCCAATCGCGCCAGTGCTCGACCAGTCGTTCGTCGGCGAATACATAGGGCACCGGGGCCGGAATCGTAGTCAGGGTCGTGCCCACTCGATGGGGCACGCTCAAAAGTGGTACGCAGTAATCGGCCGCAAAGTGCTCGGCGGTCGACGTTTTCCATTCGTCCACACCCACGGTGCGCGACAGAATCTTCAGCAAGACAGCATCGCAGGTCGCGATTACGCGGGCACCGCGGGCCTTGAGCACGCGCGCATAGCGGATGAACTGCAACATGTCGCCCAGGCCCCCTTCGCGCCACAACACGATGGTCCGGCCGGCCAGAGGCTCGCCGTTCCAAAGCGGCCATCGGGTGGGCGCGCCGGCATACTCGCGCAGCTTGAGTCGCCACTCGAATTCAGGCAGCCCCCTTTCGAACTGGCCCAAAAGCAAGTGGACAACGGCCCGATTGTGATGGGCTTCGCCATAGTCCGGGCTCACGTCCAACGCGCGATCGTAGTAGGCCAACGCCGCGTCCATGTCACCGCGCCGCATCGAAAGGTTGCCCAGGTTGCACAGCGCCGCGGAATTCGCCGGCCACACGGCCAACGCCTGCTGATATTGACCGATCGCCGCCTCGAACTGCCCTTCGGCAGCCGAGACAACTCCCAAGTTGCTATACGCTTCGCTGATCTTGGGATTCAGTCGGATAGCCTGCTCGAAAGCCTGTCGGGCCGCGTCGTATTTCTTTAGCTTCGATAGGGCGCTCCCCAGGTTGACATACGTTTTGGCCACGTCCGCGCACAATTGGATCGATCGCTCGGACCATCGCACCGACTCCTCGAGCAGGTTCTCGTCCAGGTAAAGCTTTGCCAGTATGGCGCAGCCCTCGGCGTCGTTCGGCTTGAGCTTGATCGCAGCCTGATACGCGGCAATTGCCTGCGTGGTTTGGCCCAAGTTCGCCAGGCACGAGCCCAACTCCGCATGTGCGCTCGCCTGGTCGGGCACCAGCACCGTCACATGGCGAAAATGCGGCAAGGCTTCTTCCAAACGGCCTCGCTGAGCGAGCACTCGCGCCATCTCAGTGCGCACCGCCACGTTGTCGGGCGCCAGCCGCACGGCTTGCTGCAGCACATCGTGTGCTTCATCGGCCTGGCCCGCTTCGACGAGCGCCTGGGCCCATTTCAATCGCAGCGCGGCGTTGCGTGGCTCGAGCGCCGCGGCGCTGCGAAGACTGGCAGCCGCTTCGGCGAAACGATTCTGAGTCACCAGCAACTGCCCGATGTTCTCATGGGCCAAGGACAGTGCCGGGTCGAGTCGCACCGCCTCGGCCAGATGCGCGGCGGCCTCGTTGGCCTTTCCTAGCCCGAGGCAGGCTGCTCCGAGCCAATTGTGAATGGTCGCGTCGCCAGGGTCGGCAGCCAGTAATTGCTGAAATACGTCGTGCGCTTGGGCGAATTCGCCCGCGCGAACGTGACGCGTGCCGGCCGTGAGCAGTTTGGAATCAATGGGCATGGATGACTTGTCGTGCGATGTCTCACTAACCTGGCCGGGCCGTCAAGCGTCGAGCGGATCGTTTAAGTGGATGCCCTTGGGCCGGCGAGTCGCTCGACCTCGGCCGCGATTCGCGCGAACACGTCGGGCCAGTCGCCCAACTGGGTCTGACGAAATAATCGCATCGTCGGATACCAGGGACAGTCTTCGCGCTCGAGCAACCAGCGCCAGTCGGGCACCAACTGCAATGCCAGCCAAACCGGCACCCCCAGCGAACCGGCCAGGTGCGCCGCGGCCGTATCGGACGTGATCACCAGATCGAGATTGCGCATGATGGCGGCCGTGTCCATGAAGGGTCCCGACGCGGCGTCCAACTCTTCCCCAAAATCGATCACCGACCACGGCTCGGCGACCTCGCGCAACTGATCCAGACCTGGACCCTTTTGCAGGTTGACCAACCGCACGCCGGGCAGTTTGGCCAACGGAGCATAATGCGACAACGGAATCGAACGGCTGCGGTCGCCAGGACATTGGGGATTGCCCTGCCAGACGATGCCGACTTTGAATCCATCGATCTTAGCCAGGCGATCCCTCCACTTTTCGATCAACGCGGGATCGGCAAAAACGTAGGGAATCGCCGCGGGAATCGTGTCCTCACGGGTTTGCAACCGGTGGAGCAGGCTCATCAGCGGCACGGCACAGTCGGCTTCAACCGTTTGCGTGTCGCTGATCCATTGGTCGACGTGTTCGGTATGGGCCAGGATCGGATGGAGCGCCGCGCGACATTGCACGATCACGCGCCCCGCGCCGCGCGCTCGCACCAAGGGCGCATAGCGAACGAATTGCAATACGTCGCCCAGGCCTTGCTCGGCACACAACACGACCGAACGCCCTTCGAGCGCGTCACCCTCCCAATTCTTCCAAGGCAGCCGATAGGGTCCGAAATCGCGCGAACGAAACCGCCATTCATAGTCGGGCAGCCCATGCTCGAAGTCGCCCATCAAGAGCAGCGTCGCCGATCGATTGTGGCGAGCCTCGGCATATTCGGGGCGCAAGGCAATGGCGCGGTCAAAGTGTTCGAGCGCCTCCCGCGCATCCCCTTGCTTCAACAAGGCGATGCCCAGATTGTAGAGCGCGTCCGGATTCTCCGAACGGATCGCCAACGACTGGCGATAGGTATCGACGGCCGCGGCATAGCGCCCCTCCTCGGCCAGAGCGATGCCCAGATTATTGAACGATTCCTGCATGCGGGGTTTGAGCTCGGCCGCCCGTTCGAGCGCCGCGATGGCCTCGGGATAGCGCTCCAACTTGGTCAGCGCGCAACCGAGATTCAAATACGCCTCGGCAAATTTCGGTCGCAACTCAATGGCCCGCTGCGACCAGCGCGCCGACTCCTCATAGGATTTCTTCTGGATATAGAGATAAGCCAGGTTGACGCAGGCCTCGGCCGACTCGGGCTTCAGCCGCAAGGTCTCCAGATACGACGCGATCGACTCGTCGGGCTGGCCGGCCTGGGCCAGCGCGTCGGCCAATTCGAAATGGCCCTGCGGATCGTTGGGCTTGAGCTTCGTCACTTGGCGGAAATAGGGAAGCGACTCGCCCAGCCGACGAAACTCGAACAGCAATTTGGCCAGTTCCGAGGTCGCCTGCGCGTCATCCGGCGCCAGTTGCAGAAGCTGGCGATAGGGCTCGACCGCGTCGAGCTTCTGCCCGTTGCGCACCAAGGCGCCGATCAGGTTCCGCCAGGTGGCAACACTGCGCGGTTCGAGTTCGATGGCACGGCGATAAAAGCCGATCGCCTCGGCGAAGCGATTTTGGGCGGTCAGCAGCACACCCAGGTTGTCGTGCGCGGCCGCGAAGGTTGGGCTCAGCCGCAGCGCCTGTTCCAGGCAACCCTGCGCCTCGGGCCATTGCCGCAAGTTGATCGCCACGGCTCCCAACAGGTTATGGATCATCGCATTCTGCGGCTCGGCGGCCAGCAATCGGCGATAGATGTCCTGAGCCTGCTGAAAATTCCCGGCCCGATGCAGGTTCATGCCCGCGGTGACGAGTTCGGTATCGAGCGGCATGAGCGAAATCGCAGCGAAAAAGGCCCGTGGGGGAAACCCTCATTATACGCCGGCTTCTCCCGTTTCGGAGTTCCGGCGGAGCCGGACGGCGCGCGGCCGGTGACCCCCTTTTCCTGTGTATCAGCCGGCGGGCTGGGGCACAAGAATAGGCCGTTTTTTGCCTCTCCAGCGCGGCTTCGGCAAGCTAAACTTCCTACAGAAAATCTCGCCTCCCGGCGCGATACAATCGCGCGGTTCCGTTCGACCGGCCTCGATTGGCTCTGCCCTCCGAAGCGTCGCGCGACTTGTCGAGCCGAAAAGACTTTGGAGTGACCTTTCATGCCGAACCCCGCCTTTGGCGCCCCCGGAATCGAGCCGCGCTGGACCCGCAGTGACAAGCAGGCGGTGGGCACTGCCTATTCCGCGTCGAGCCGCATCTGGTTCACGTTGGCCGCGGGCATCATCAGCGAGGTCTACTATCCGACGATCGATCGGCCCCAGATCCGTGACCTGCAATACCTGATCACCGACGGCAAGACGTTTTTTCACGACGAGCGGCGGCACATGACCAGCACGCTCGAACAGCTCTCGCCGGCGGCGCTTGGCTATCGGATGACCAGCACGTGCGTCGAGCAGCCCTATCGGATCGTCAAGGAGATCATCGCCGATCCGCACTATGCGTGCCTGCTGATCAACACGCGGCTCGAAGGCGATGAGGACCTGCTCCAGCGGTTGCAACTTTACGCCCTGTTGGCGCCACATCTGGAAGTCGGCGGCGCCGACAACAACGGCTGCACGGCCGAGGTGGCCGGACATCGCGTGTTAATGGCTCACAAGGATCAAACCTGGCTGGCCTTGGGCGCCTCGGTACCTGTTTTGCGCCGGTCCTGTGGATATATCGGCACCAGCGACGGGTGGACCGACCTGAATCAGAATTACTTGATGGACTGGGAGTTCGATGTTGCCGAACATGGCAATATCGCGCTAACCGCCCAGATCGATCTCAGTCGCGGTCGGGAGTTTACATTGGCAATGGCGCTGGGCGACAGCGCCCATGCGGTGCAATCGACCTTGGTGCAGTCGCTCGGCACCCCGTTCGCCGAGCAGAAGGCCCGATTTCTGGAACAGTGGCATCGCGTCTGTGGCCATGTGACGCCGCATTGCGAGGCGACCGGCGACGGCGGGGCGCTGTATCGCCGCAGCCATAGTCTGCTCCTGGCCCACGAGGATAAGCAATTCCCAGGCGCGCTGATTGCCTCGCTGAGCATTCCCTGGGGCGAAGCCAAGAGCGACGAGGACCTGGGGGGTTATCATCTGGTCTGGCCGCGCGACATGGTGCACTCGGCCACGGCTTTGCTGGCTTCCGGAAACACCGAAACGCCGCTCCGCTCGCTGATCTATCTGGCGTGCAGCCAGGCAAAAACCGGCGGTTTTGCCCAAAGCTTCTGGATCGACGGCGATCCCTATTGGACCGGCGTGCAGCTCGATCAGGTGTCATTCGTCATTCTGCTCGCTTGGCGGCTCGATCAGGCCGGCGCTCTGCGCGAACTCGACCCTTATCCGATGGTGATGCGGGCGGCTGCCTTCCTGATGCGCGAGGGGCCAGCCACGGCTCAAGAGCGTTGGGAAGAAAACGCTGGCTACTCACCTTCGACCCTGGCGGCCAATATCGCGGCGCTGTGTTGCGCGGCCATGTTCGCCAAAAGCCGCAACGACAACGCCACGGCCCAATTCCTCTGGGACTATGCCGACTTTCTCGAGCGCCATCTGGACCACTGGACCGTCACCACGGCCGGCACGTTGCTGCCAGGCGTCTCGCGCCACTATATCCGCATTTTGCCGATTGACCTGGGCAATCCCGAAGCCAACGAAGATCCCAATCAGGCACTGCTCGAAATCAAGAATCGTGCACCGGGAGCACAATACGTTTTTCCGGCCAAGGAAATCGTCGACGCCGGCTTTCTCGAGCTGGTGCGCTATGGCATCCGCAAGCCCGGCGATCCGCTGATCGAGGATTCGTTGCGGGTCATCGATCACTGCCTGCGGGTCGAAACGCCTTCGGGACCCGTTTGGCGCCGCTATAACCATGACGGCTACGGTCAGCGTGACGATGGCGGGCCGTACATGGGCTGCGGACGCGGGCGCGCGTGGCCGCTGCTCACCGGCGAACGGGCCCACTACGAGCTGGCCGCAGGCCGCGACATCCAGCCCTACATCCGCGCACTCGAAGGGTTCGCCGACCGGGGGCTGCTCAGCGAACAGGTGTGGGACTCGGCCGACCGCCCCGATCAACGCATGTGGCGCGGCCAGCCGACCGGCGCCGCCATGCCGCTGGTATGGGCCCACGCCGAGTATCTGACCCTGTTGCGGTCGGCCGCCGACGGCAAGGTCTTTGATCTGATACCGCACGTGGCCGATCGGTATCTTACGGGCCGGCCACGATCCGCCGTCGAGATCTGGAAGCCCAACCGGCATGCCCGATCCGTGCCGGCCGGCGGCACGCTCCGAATCCTGACCGATCGCGAATTCGTCGTGCACTGGTCCGCCAACAATTGGCAGCAGATCGACGACACGCGATCCAAAGCCAGCCCTTTGGGCCTGCATTTTGTCGACCTGTCCACGACCCCAGGCCAGCAATCGCCGCTGCGATTCACGCTCTTTTGGCCGGGTGACAACCGCTGGGAAGGGCGCGACTATACCGTTTCTATCGAGCCGGCACGATAAATCCTGCGTGACCGTTTGGCCGGCCGAACGGACCCTCAACCAGGTCAACAGCCCGGCCTCGCCCTCCTCTTGGCACTGGCATTGAAATTCCCGACCGCCTCAGGAAATTGCTGGCGCGCCTCCCAGCGTGCAAACACTTGCAAAATGCCATTTTCGGGCTCGGCCGCTATAGGGGGCACAGGCGGTATTTCGGCTTGCCTCGCTGGAGTTGAGCCCGCGTCAGGTCCGATCATTACCGGACTGACGCCCATGGCAACGGAAGCCGTCTTCCCGCTGCATGGCGCCCCGGCATCGAGTTGAAGGAACGTTCTTGAATACGCTGCACGTGCTACTGCCCGTCCACAACGCCCACCGCAAGTTCGAGCACGACGTCGTCGAGATTCTCGACGTTCTGGCCGAAATCAGCGACCAGTTTGAACTCTGCATCGTCGACGACGGCTCGACCGACGACACGGGCGAGGCGACCAGCTTGCTGGCCAATCGCTTTCCGCAGATCCGCGTGATTCGGCATCCGGTACGACTCGGCCTGGCCGAGACCATTCAAACCGGCTTGGACAACACCGATGGGGAGTTCGTGCTCTTCAGCGGCGACGCCTATTCGCTGGCTCCCGACGACTTGCGGATGCTGTGGCAGATGCGCGACTGTGGACGCCGCCTGGCCGCGCATGCCCACTGGCTCTCGTCGATTGACGAGCGGTGGAGCGAACGGCTGAAGGCCTGGACCGCTCCGCGCGGCGGCGAGCGCGGCTTTCAGGTAATTCGACGCTCGACGTTCGATCACTTCCGACTCGAGCAAGCCGCCGACATCGTCGCCCGCGTCGATCGCGGCTTGCCCCCGTTCCTCAGTCCCGCGGCCCGCGGCCCGCTGCGGCCCAACTTTTTGGACCGCATCAAGCGCTTCGCGTGGCTCGAGTAGCTTACGCCCGCAACTGAGCGCCGTGGGCGGCATGACAGGCATTGACCACGCTCGAGCACACCAGGTCGGCTTGTTCGCCGGTCAACGTGCCATCCGGCGAACGTAGCGTGAGCGTGAACAGCAAGCTCTTCTTGTCGGGTCCCAATCGCTCGGGATTGCGGTAGACATCCTGAAACGTTAGCGACTCGGCAAAGGGCGCCGCCGCCAGACGCACCGTGCCAGCCAGCTCGGCCCACAGCACGCCTTCATCGACGACCAGGTTCAGATCGCGAGCGACCGAGGGGAAGACCGGCGGCTGCACGTATTGTGGAATCAGATTCGCAATCGCGGCTAGCGCCGACAGATTCAATTCGGCCACGGTCGTGCCGCCACGAAGTTCGAATTGCTGGAGCCCGTCGGCACTCACCTGGCCCAAGTAACCGAGTAGCAGCTCATCATCGTCGGCGACGCGAACCCATAGCTCGGCGGCTTGTTGCGCGTCGAGCAACTGGTGTCGGCGGGCCGAAGTCGCAACATAGGGAGAAGGCGAATTCTCGGCCGTTAGAGCAAACGACTCCTCGCCCGTGGCCAATGGCATGAGTAATTCCCGGCGGTCCGCTAGACCGAGCGCGACCAATCTCACTCTGATCGCTTCAAAGTCGAGGTAGTTGTCCTTCGCACCGCCCAGCATCAAAGATAAACTTTGGCGATCTTGCGCAGTCAGAACTGAAAATCCAGCTTGAAACAAGAACTCAGCAACAAACAAGTCTTCTGCGTCACCAGCTCTGCGCCATCTCTCAAACAAGTCGTGACGTTCATGAGACGCCAGGGCCGCAATCCCGATCTCAATGGCACGTCGAAGAGCAGAGAACTCGTGGTCGCTGATTGCCCTCACCTGTGAATCCGGATGGGCCTTGCGTTCCTTTTCTAGCAAATCATTCCATATCGGACGCACCAGAAGTTCAGCCGCCGGATTCAGCGCCACCAGGACGCCTTCGATCACACCCTTGACAGCAAAGTAGTCGCCGCCGCTCGTCAGGCTGACCACCAACTCTTCCTCTGGCAACTGGCTGCCGCGCGGCAAATAGACGTTCGCGATTTCAAACAGCTCGATCACCGGATTGGCCAACGACTCGTTCGTCTGCCGGGCCCCGAGCAAACTGGGCACCAAGCTGCGCCGCAAGCGATCGGCGCGGCGCAGCACGGGCGTCGACGACCGCAACGGCGCCGCGGTGGTCCAGGGGCTGAAGGCTTCGGACCAGGGCTCCTCGACGACGCTCAGCGTCATGGCTTCGTCAAAGCCGGCCGCGGTCAGCGCCTGTCGCACCTTGCCCAGCACGCGATCGGTCTCGGTGCGATGCGAGGGGGCCATGGGCACGCTGGCGTCCTCGGGAATCTTGTCATAGCCGTAGATGCGGGCCACTTCCTCGACCAGGTCAATCTCACGCGACAAATCGCGCCGCCACGAAGGTGGAATCACCTCGACCTGCCGGGCGTCGGCTCGCAACTCCTGGTTGCCAAGCGCCGACAGAATGCGGCGGGCCACGCGACCGTCGATTTCGATGCCCAAGATGCGCGGCAACTGATCGAACCGCAACGTGATCGGCTGCCGCTCGGCCGGTTGCTGGCCGACGTCGATCACACCTGCGGCCAGTTCGCCGCCGGCCAGTTCCAGAATCAGTTCGCAGGTGCGGCGGCTGGCCCAATCGACGCCCGAGGGATCGACGCCCCGCTCAAAGCGATAGGACGAGTCGCTGTGCAGGCTCAACTTGCGGGCGGTGTTGCGAATCGACATGGGATCGAACTCGGCCGCCTCGATCAACAGTTCCTTCGTCTGCGGCGAGACCTCGGATTCGGCTCCGCCCATCACGCCCCCCAAGCCCACGGCTCGCTGCGCGTCGGCAATCACGCACATGCTCGGATCGAGCACGTAGCTCTTGTGGTTGATTGCCAGGAAAGTTTCGCCCTCGCGAGCCTGGCGGACAATGATCCGCCGGCCGGCCAGTCGGGCCAGGTCGAAGGCGTGCAGCGGCTGGCCGCACTCCAGCAGCACGTAATTCGTGATGTCGACCACGTTGTTGATGGCCCCAATGCCCACGGTGGCCAGCCGATTCACCAGCCAGCGGGGGCTGGGAGCCACTTTGACGCCGCGAATCACGCGGGCCGTATAGCGCGGACATTGCTTGGGGTTTTCGACCGTCACGTCGGTCAGTTCCGTGACGCGTTCGCCACTCGAAGCCGGAAGCGCCGCGGGCAGTTTCAGCTCACGCTCGAACAACACGGCCACCTCGCGGGCGATGCCGATGTGGCCCAGGCAGTCGGGCCGATTGCTCGTGACTTCGAGATTGATGGCCCAATCGTCACCAACCTGGTGCGTATCCTCGTGGTTCAGACCGGCCATCATCAGCCGCTCGGCCAATTCGGCCGGCGTCATGTCGAGCGCCACGTACTGTTTCAGCCAATCCCAGGAAACGATCATCGGCGTTCGCGCGAAAAATCAGAACTGATGCAGAAACCGGACGTCGTTGCGATAAAACTCGCGAATGTCACTCACGCCATGACGCCGAGCGCAGACGCGCTCGACCCCCAGGCCAAAGGCAAAGCCGGTCACTTCTTCGGGGTCGTAGCCGACCGCGCGCAGCACGTGCGGATCGACCATGCCGGCCCCGCCCATCTCGATCCAACGGATGGCGCCCCCGGCGTGCGTGTCGTGCCAGCTCATGTCGACTTCGACACTCGGCTCGGTGAAGGGGAAGAACGAGGGGCGGAAGCGGATGTGGACGTCTCCGCCCAAAAAGCTGCTAGCGAACAGTCGCAGCACGCTCTTCAGATCGGCCATCGTCACCTTGCGGTCGATGAGCAGCCCCTCGATCTGATGGAACATCGGATAGTGCGTGGCATCGGCCGTGTCGGGACGATAAACGCGGCCCAGTGAAATGATGCGCACCGGCGGCGGCGTGCTCTCCATGACGCGAATCTGCACGGTGCTGGTCTGGCTACGCAGCAACAAGGGCTCGCCCGTGGCCACGCCGGCGACCGAGAGATAGAAATTCTCCAGCGGGTCGCGGGCCGGGTGCGAGGCCGGAATGTTGAGCGCCTCGAAGTTGTGCCGCTCGTCTTCGATCTCGGGACCCGTGGCCACGGTAAAGCCCAACCGGCCCATGATGTCCTTGAGCTCTTCGATCGTTTGCGTCAAAGGGTGCAAATGACCCAAGCGCGGGCGCGGTCCGGGCAGCGTGGGATCGAAGGGCGCGGCGGCCGCCTGAGTGGCCGACCGTTCGAGGCGCTCCTGCGCCATCGTCAGCGCGGCCTCAATGGCCAGCTTGGCTTCATTGAAACGCTTGCCGGCGGCCGGCTTGTCGGGACCGGGAATGGTGCCCAACTGCTTTTGCACGCTCTTCAACCGGCCGCTTTTGGCGCCCAGGAATTCAACGCGGGCCGCTTCGAGCGCGCTGGCATCGGCAGCCGCGGCCAGCGATTGCCGAGCGGCGGCTTCCAGGGATTCGAGTTCCGCCAGGAATTCGGCAAGGGCCATGGCCGGTTCGTCCGGGAGTCGAACGCGAGACGTTAGACCGCGGCAGCCAGCGCGTCTTTGACCCGGGCCACGACGGCGTCGAAACCGGCGGGATCGTGGATCGCCATTTCCGACAGCGACTTGCGGTCCAAGCCCAGCTTGGCCAAATCGAGGCCGTGAATGAACTCGCTATAGCGCAGCCCTCGCTCGCGGACCGCGGCATTGATGCGGATGATCCACAGCTTGCGGAACTCGCGCTTGCGCACCCGACGGTCGCGAAATGCGAACACGCCGGCGCGAACCAGCGTTTCCTTGGCCGTGCGGTAAAGACCGCTCCGTCCACCGCGATAGCCCTTAACTTTCTTGAACAGCCGGCGCTTGGCTTTATTGCGCGCGGCACCTTTGACAGTTCTCATCGTACTTCACTTACTCCCATCTGCCGCACGTCAAGGCCCCCGCCCAACAGTCTGGGCAAGCGTTGTCCCGCCCGCGCGCGTCGATCGACCCACCGCGGTGGGTCGCTATCGGCCAATCAGTCCCAGAAAGAACCAAGGACCGTCGGCCAGTCACAGGTTTCCCTGTCATTCGGCTCAGTACCGGTACTCCGGTCAAATAATTCAGCCGGTAAATTGATTCAGTAGCTGTTGCCAGCCAACATCGTCACGATCTGATTCGTGAATTGATCACTCAGGGTCGTCGTGCCGCGCAGATTGCGCTTCCGTTTATGGGTCTTGCGCGCCGCCAGATGGCTGGTGCCGGCCTGGCGATGCTTGACCTTACCCTTGGCGGTCGTGCGAAACCGCTTCTTGACGCCCTTGTGAGTCTTTTGCTTTGGCATTTTCGATTCTCTGGGCCGTCTGGCCCCCATGAGATTCCCGGTCACGAAACAGAACCCGTCATTATAGGGCCGCTCGGCCAAAACAAAAGAGTACTTATCCGCGGGAAATGGACCGATTTCCGGCCGGTCCGGCCCAGTCCACCGGGCAGAGCACGTCGCACCCCTTGGCGATCATGCGCTCAAAGGGCTGATCCAGACCGGAAGCGCAAGCAAAGTCACGCGCGTCCGGCGCACGGGCCGACGCCTTGAATATCGAAAAACGCTGGACGCTCTGCCGACTTACTTCGGCGCCAGGATGCAGACGATGCGCTTGCCCTGGTGCGAGGGGGGCGACTCGAGCTTGCCCTCGTCCTCGAGCTCTTTGATGATGTGGTCGATCACCTTGCGGCCTTCTTCCACGTGCGCCATTTCGCGGCCGCGAAAGATGACCGAGACGACCACCTTGTCTTTGTGCTGCAAGAAGGTGCGGGCCTGGTTCAATTTGAAGGCAATGTCGTGCTCTCCGGTCTTAGGGCGAACGCGAATTTCCTTGATTTTGCTCTGATGCGTGTGCCCTTTGCCCTGCCGCTTCTTCTGCTGGTACTTGAACTTGCCATAGTCCATGATGCGGCAGACGGGCGGCCGCTCGTTGGGGGCCACCTCGACGAGATCCAGATCCGCCTCACGGGCCTTCGCCAGTGCCTCGTCCGTGTTGATGATGCCCAACAGTTCGCCGTCAGCCGTGATTACCCGAACGGGTGAAATGCGGATCTGCTCGTTGATCCTCTGATTGCGGTCGATACCTGAACCCCTTTGCGAAAAACTGTGTTACCCGGGACGCCTTTACGCTGGTGGCGCACCACGCCGCCGCACGCCGACGAATAACGGAATTTTGACGACCGGCTCGGCGCCCGTCAACTAGTCTACCGCATCCGCCCGGCGGGGGAATGGCCGAGGGACTCTCCGTTCGCGAGCACACTGCTCCGTGCGACCCAACTGGAGCGCCTTGGGCTGTGCCCCGTCAGGCAAGCCTCGCAATTGGCACAATCGTCATGATCTCCCCAGGCATCCCCCGAAAGCGCCGCCGGGCAAAAGCTAGACTTTCCCCGGGTTGGGCGAGATAAACCACCGAGGGTTTGGCAAGAAATGCGACGCTGGCTGCTGGCCGCCTTGGCACTCCTGGGCGGCGTGCTCATGAATTTGGCCATCGAATTCCACGTGTTTTCCGCAATCGAGCGGGCTTTCAGCACACAGCCGGTCCGGGCTGCTGGCGCCGGTGATGCTTCGCCAGCCGGCACCGGCCCCACGCTTTCCGACCTGGCTGCCGGCAAGCTCCAAATCGTCGACCTGGCCTGGCCCCTCAACCCCCAAAGCGCGTATTGGCCGGCCGACAACTACAAGCCGTTTGAGCTGCACACGATCGCAACGCTGGAAAAGGACGGCGTGCTATCGAAGGCTTTCAGTTCGCCCGAGCATTTGGGCACCCACTTGGACGCGCCGAATCACTTCGAGCGCGATCGCCCCTCGGTCGATCGCATCGAGAGCGAGAAGCTGTTCTCCCCCGGCGTGCTGATCGACGTGCGGGGGGCTGTCAACGCCGACCCCGATTATCGAGTCAGCGTCGATGACATCCGAAAATTCGAACAAGCGCATGGTCCGATCCCGGCCGGTGCGGTTGTACTGGCTCACACCGGCTGGGGTCAATTCTGGAACAACGCGCCTCGCTATCAAAATCGCGACGTGATGAGTCGCTTGCACTTCCCCGGCTTTTCGTCCGAGGCCGTTAAGTTCCTGATCGACGAACGTCGTGTGCGGGGGGTAGGACTCGACACGATGAGCGTCGACTACGGATTGTCGCGCGATTTTGTGGTACACCACACGCTGGGAAAGGCGGGATGCTATGGCCTGGAAAACCTGTCGCAACTCGACAAGCTGCCGGCCACGGGCTTCTATCTATTCGTCGCGCCGATGAAGATCGAAACCGGCAGCGGTGGCCCCGCCCGCGTGTTCGCCGTGCTGGGCGTGAAAGGCTAATCACCGACGACGATCAGTGTTCGATGGCCCGACTGGCGGGCGTCGCTCGGCCAGCATCTCGGCTCCGGCATCCAGGTCCTCGGGCATCTTCAGCCCCCGCCGCCGCCCCTTCTTCTTGGCCGGCCGCATTGCCGCCGAACGGCCGGGGCCTCCGCGATCTTCGACCCGCGACAGCGGCGAGCCGGTAATGACCCAGGCCAGTCGTCCCAGCAGCCTCGCATAGATCAACACCACCGCGGCAAAAGTCGGCGCCAGTACCACGACCGACAAGTACGGCGCCAGCGTGGCCAGCAGGCTCAGTCCGAACCAACAGGCGACCAGCACGCTAGAGACGAGATAGAACACCAGCCAGGCTCCGGCATTGCGGCGCAGGCTGGAGAGCACAGCGGGCGAATAGGGCAACAAGAACGATTCGCACTCCAGCGCCGAGAGGATCAGAATCGGAACGAACAACAGGTTTCCGATCAACACGCCCGAAGGGCCAATCTCGGGGATGAGCGTCAACGGAACGCCCAGCGTGCCGGAAAGCAGCCACACCGACAGCACGCTCAGCAGCGAGAAGAACCATTGGTCCCAATCGGGCAGCGTCGACTCCTGCACCTCGTCAAAGCCGTCGGCCGTGTCTTGCACCGCGGCCAGAAAGCACGGTGCCGTGAAGGCTCCGGTGAGCAGGGCCATGATCGACACGAACAGCGCCAGAATCGGCCCGGCCAGAGTCCCCAAGCCGACGCCGCCGCGCAAGAAATCGACCGTCGCGACCATCAACTCGCCCGTGCAAGTCATTCCGAACGAAATCGCAACCCAACGGGTGATGTTCGGTCCCCGCCAAGGAAAACTGAACACGCCCGAGAAAAAGGTGAACTCGGGCGGCTTCTCGAAGACCTGGCTGCGCACCATGCCACGGGCTTCGGCCAGCGCCAGATACTCGCCTTCGTCGCGCGTGGGGCGCTCGTGCGGGGCTTCGACCTCAATGTCGTCGGCCTGGTCCCAATCGACTTCGTAGCCAACTTGCCGATTGGCCGACGGGCTGAGGTCGACCATTTGCGGTTCGGCCTCGGCCAATGGTCGCGTCAGCGGAATCTCCGGCTCGTAGGCATCGTCATCATGGACCGAGGGCGCTGCGGCCAAGGGAAGCGGAGCGGATGAGCCAACAGTCGGAGGCGCCACAGCCTTGGGCGCGGAGGGCGGCGCGGCCGATTGGCCGACGGTGAACGTCGACTCGCACTTCGGACACATCACCTGCGTGCCAACCTGCTCGGGGCGCACCCGCAGCCGGTTGCCGCAGCGCGGACAAGCGAGGCCTTTCTTTTTTGGCGCCGCGTCAAATTCCATCTCGGCCACTCCCAGCTTGGGGCTCGCCTTCCATAATAGCCGAGCGGCCGCCGGCGATCGCCGCGGGGCACGATTTTCCGGCGATTTAGTCCCAAGGGACCCAGTGCGAGGCCGTGGCTTGGTAAAATTGCTCCAGCACGACCAGGCTTCCCGCCGCCACCGAATGATCCCGCCATGCGTGTCATCTATCTGGACCACAATGCGACGACGACGCTGCTCCCTGAAGTTGCGCGCGCCATGGCCGAATGCCAAACCGGTCAGTTCGGCAACCCGGCCAGCCAACATCAGATCGGCCGCCGCGCGCGGCAAACGCTCGAGCACGCTCGCGACGCGATTGGCCACTTGCTCGGAGCACGGCTTTCAGGGAGACAGCCCCACCGAGTTGTCTTCACCAGCGGCGGCACCGAAGCCAACAGTCTCGCGCTGCTGGGTCTGGCCGCGGCTCTCGATCCGGCCGCGGTGCCTGGTGAGGCCATTGTTTCCGGCATCGAGCACCCCAGCGTGTCCGGGCCAGTCGAGTATCTGGAGCGCCGCGGCTGGACGATCCATCGCCTGAGCGCAGCATCCGACGGCGTGGTCGATCTGACGCCACTCGACGCATGGCTCAGCGGGCGAACCCGATTTGTCAGCGTGATGCTCGCCAATAACGAAACAGGCGTCGTGCAGCCCGTCGCTGAGATCGCCCGTCTCTGCCGCGCGCTGGGCGTGCCCTTGCACACCGACGCGGTGCAAATGGCGGGCAAACTGCCGGTCGATTTCGCGGCGCTGGGCGCCAGCTCGCTCGCCGTGGCCCCGCACAAGTTCCATGGACCGCTGGGCACGGGTGCCCTGATCTTGCGCCACGACGTCGAACTGCCGCCGCTGTTCTTTGGCGGCTTTCAGCAGTCTGGCTTGCGGCCCGGCACCGAATCGGTCGCCCTGGCGGTCGGATTCCATACGGCGCTAGCCGCCTGGGAGCGCGAGGGCGCCGAACGCACCTCACGCATGCGAGCGCTGCGCGACCGGCTGGAAGCGGGACTGGCGGCCGGTTTCGCCGGGCAACTGATCGTCAACGGCGGCGCGGCCGATCGCCTGCCGCAAACCTCGAACGTGGCCTTTGTGGGCATCGACCGGCAAGCGTTGCTGATGGCCCTGGATCTGGCCGGCGTGGCCTGCTCAACCGGCTCGGCCTGTGCCAGCGGCTCGAGCGAGCCCTCCAGCGTGTTGAGGACGATGGGCTGCTCCGAGGCCATACTAGCCAGCTCGCTTCGCTTCAGCCTGGGTGCTACAACCACGGTCGAAGACGTCGACGAGGCCATCGAGCGGATCGTAGGCGCGGCGAACCGTCTGGCTGGTGTGAGTCGCTCCAGCGCGGCGCATTAGGCGTCACAACCGCGTCGCCGGGCGTGAGCCGTTCAATCGCCCAGAACGATCGAAGTAACTTCGCCCGTGATATGGCGATGACGATGTTCCAGGTCGCCCAGGCCCAACTCCATGCGCATGCCGACGCGCACCTCGCGCATCACGACGAACAGTTGGTTTTCCTGGCGGCCGGCGGTGGCGCCCAGAAGATAGACGGTCCGCGACGAGCCGAACGAGTGGCCATCGGTCGAGACGGCCATCTGGCACTCGCCCTTGGCCGGATCGATCATCTGGCCGCGGAAAATGTGATCCGCGGTCTGAATTTCGAAGTTCCGCCCGGCGGCCAATTGGCCATTCGCTAAGGATGTGACTTCCTTGCCGCCCGTGCCTGCCGTCGTGGCGAGCGCAAAGAACACCGCGGCCCAGTGGCTCAACATTGTTGTCATCTCCCAGTTGTCCGTCTGCGAATGCAGCACATCACGAGGTGTACCGAATGATAGGTTATGAATCCAGACCCCCGCCGGTCGCTTTGGACTAATTCCGCAAAATTAAAGCCCGCTATCGGCGTTACAATCGCTACAATCGCGCGCGGCGCGCCGTCACGACTCGCCGAGCCGCTATTTCGGCTGCGAAAACAGCCGCGCGTCGGGCAGGGCCAGAAAGGCCAACAGGTCGGCCACGTTCTCTTCGCTCAAGCTTTGTTCCAATCCCTCGGGCATGAGCGATTTGCCGGTCCGCCGCAATTCTTCGACCTGATCGCGCAGGACGACGTCCTGTGCCCCCTCGGCCCGTCTGAGGGTGACGCTGCCAGCTGTTTCAGAAATGACGAGCCCGGTGAGGACCTGGCCTTGGCGGGTCACGAGCGTATAAGCAACATATTCACCAGGCACCTGCCGGCTGGGATCGAACAGGTCGACCAGCAGCGTCTCCTTCGGCCGGGCGCCGATGCCCGATAGATCGGGTCCCACGCGTTGGCCACGTCCCTGCACGCTGTGGCAAATCGAACACTGCTTTTCGAACACCGCGGCGCCACGCTGCCGATCGCCGTCGCCTTTGGCCAGCGGGGCGAACCGGTCGACGATCGCCTGGCGATCCTCAGCTGCGGCGCCGGCCTGCACAAGCGGTTTGATGCGGGCCTGCAAAGCCGGATCGCGCACGACGAGCAGGCCGTCGCGGGCGCTGGTCTCGAGTTCGCGGGGCAGAATCTCGTCGGCTTCCATCGCGTCGACGAGGGCGGCCGTCGTGACGCTCGAACGCAAGGCGGAGGAAACCAACGTGCGGCGCGTCGTCGTCGTGAGTTGCGGCCACGCCTTGAACATGGCCGCGGCCGTTTGCCCGTCGGCATGCCCTAACGCGGTCGCGGCGGCCGACTGCAATTCCTGAACATTACCGGCATCGAGCAGAGCAAGCAGGATCGGGCCACTGCCCGCGTCGAGTTGGCCCAAGACGTCGATCGCCGTCAGCCGATGCGCGAGCAGTTGTACGTCAGTCACCGCGATGCGGCGGGCCGCGGCCAGCAGCGTGCGCACAGTCGCCACGCGCGACTTTGCCGGCCCGCTGGCATCGAGCAAAACGCGGGGGGATTGCCCGATGTCCGCGAGTCCCTGAGCGAGCCCGGCCAGAATCGCCAGGTCGCCGGGCCCGACGACCTGTGCATTCGTGGATGCGATGAGCGCCAGACACGCATCGATCTGCTGATTGTCCCCTCCGGCGCCCTCGGCTACCTGCGACAAGAACCGCATCTGCTCCGCCGTGGGCTTGTGCCGCCAGTTGGGAGCACCAGCGGTCAACTGCTTGAGAAATCCACTGACATCGCGCCCCAGGCCGCCGACAATCGCCAGTGGAATCAATGAATCGCGAACTTCGAGGTTGGCCAGCTTGGCCAGCATGGCGATTTTCTCAGGCCCGTCCATGGCCCCCAGCGACAGCGCCACTTGGAATCGCAACAGCGACGAGGGAAAGTCAGCGGCCCGCATCACCGAAGCGCGCAAGCGGGGCGAGGCGGCCAATTGTCCGCCGGCAGATCGCAAGGCGAAGGCGCGCAGCCGCACCTCACCTTCGTCGAGAGCGCGCAGCAGCGTGCCTTCATCCACCTGGCCGAAAGCGTCCAAGGTACACAGCGCGTGCAGCCGGGCGAGCGTCGAGCGGCTGGTGCGCAACCCGCGCAGCAACGTCACGGCGGCCGGATCCTGCCGCTCGACCAGCAGTCGCTGGGCGGTGTCGCGCCGCCATCCGTTGGGCGACTCGAGATGTTTGACCAGTTCGACCGTTGTCTCACGGCTCATGCGCGGTGTGGGACGCGGCGGCCAGGTGTTCTCGCGACGGCTGACCTTCCACAGTCGCCCGTGCCCTGCCCCTTTGCGAAAGTCGACGCCCGGGCGGAGCGATTCGGCCACGAAGGCCGGGTGTTCGACCCAGCGGCGATAGAAGTCGACGATGTAGAGTGCGCCGTCCGGCCCAGTGGCCATGTACACCGGATGAAACCAGGAATCCTTGGCAGCCAGGAACTCGCGATTGTGTTCGCCGCGCCGTGAGATGAAGGTCGGCCCTTCGGGCGTGAGCACGCGGCGATGCACCAGGTTGGTCAGCGACTCTCCCACCAGGGCATTGCCGACGTAGTCAGGCCCCAGGGCGTCGCCGCGAAAAATCGTCAGTCCGCAGAGCGCGTTATAAAAGTCAGTCCGTTCGCGATTGAACGTCTGCGGACGCGGGCTGAGCGGAAACACCTGCCCGGTATCCAACTCGTCGGCCAGGTCGCGAACTCCGAAACCGCTCAGCCGCGGATTGCGATCGAGAAACGCCTGGTCGAACAGGGCCTGGCGAATCGGGATCGTGTTCCACGACAAGAACCGGTTGCCCCAATCGTCGTGGGCTTGGCCAAACTGGCTCTGGCCGCTCGTGGCCTCGAACTGGCTGCCGTCGGGACGAAAACGAAAGTCGCGGGTGCGAATCGAGACGGCCTTTTCCGGTGGATCGGTTGGTCGACGCACGTTGCCGTCGCTGCGGCCATTGGCGCCGTAGATCCAATTGTCCAAACCCCACGTCAGCCCATTGGCTCGAAGCTGTTGATTGCCCTCGCCGAATCCGGTGAAGACGACTCGCTTCTCATCGGCTTGGCCGTCGCCGTCGTTGTCCTTGAGAAACAAGATGTCGGGCGCGGCCGTGACGAACACGCCGCCGCGCGCGGCCAGCACACCGTTCGGAAAATTCAATCCAGCGGCAAACACGCTGGCGTGCTCATAACGGCCGTCCCCGTCGCGATCTTCCAAAAGCCGCACCCGGCCGGAGGTTGGACCGACCGGATAGTCGATCATCTCGGCGACGTACAGCTTTCCGTCGGCATCCCACGACACGGCCACGGGGCTGTCCAACTCGGGCTCGCTGGCCACCAGTTCCACGGTCAGTCGTGGATCGGCCAACTGAAACGTTGCCAGTTCGTCCGCCGGCGAGAGAGGCGTTTCGCGGGGAGTTTCTGCTGCCCGCGAGTCTTGCGATAAGCCCACGATCACGATTGCCGCCGCGGCGAACAGCGTCGCCAATGACCTTTCGAGGGATTGTCGCAAGTCGCAGCGCATCGGGCTATTTCTGGGCGGCCAGTTCGTTCAGCATCTCGACGATCGTATCGGTCACACGCTCACCGGTGCCAACTTCGGCATAACTGTGCAGCCCCATCCAGGTTTGATAGCCGCCGAGCTGGTGGCCTTCGCGGTTGGGCAGATAGCCGATCCAATCATTGGCCAGCTCGGCCACGACCGTGTTGGGGAACGGCGAACGCTTCTTGATGTCGACCCCAAAGATCGTGAAGTATTCGGCCGGAACGCCCACGACGGCCACGTCGCCGATCAAGATGGCCTGCAGGAACGTCTCGCGCGTTTTGCCCTGTTCGCCCTTGAGCACGCGCCGCATGTTGCGAAAGACGTCGATCACGCCGTCGGCTCCCTGGGGAATGCGCTTGCGGCAGTAGCTCGACACCTTCTCGTCTTCGACCGACTCGTCGAACGTGCGGACCTTGAACTCGAACGTCCGTTTGATTGACACTAACTTCGTGACTTCGTGCCGCTGGGCTTCGGCCAGGGCCTCGGTGATCGCCTTCTTCATCCGCCGCACCGCCTCGTCGGGCGTCACGCCGGTAATGTTGTGTGTCGAACCCGAGGCGCCTTCCAGAAACTCGACCGTGCAACCCAACTGCGATTCGAGTTCCTGCGCGGCCAGGCCATAGAAGCTCGGCGAGCGCACGCCCGGATTGCGGGCCCCGATCGTGTGGGTCGAGTGGTTATAGATCAGGGCCCGTAGCTTTTGCTCGGGTGTGCGGAAGGCCAGTACCGGCAATTGGGGATCGAACGGACCCGTGTGGCGGAGAGGATCGTTGAGCGGGCCGGTCCACCAGATTGTGTTATCCGACAACAGCACGCGGCTGTTAGCGCCCACGGTGTTCTCTTCGCCCAGCTTATACAGAAACTCGCAATCGCCCCCCTCCAGGCGGCTGTTGGCCTGCTCGACCGATTGGACGATCGCATCTTGTACCCGGTGCGTAAACGCTTCGTCGCGCTGATAGCCATGGATCGTGCCCGTCGATGGCGCGTGATGCGTGTGCGTGGCATTGGCCAGCACATGATCGGGCTGGATGCCGGTCGACTTTGCGATCTGCGCCAAGGCCGCGTCGACAAAATCGCGTGTCAGAAAGAGCACGTCGCAGGCCACGATGGCAACTTTCGGACTGCCTGGCTTTTCGAGCACCACGGCCACGGCTCGCAACTCGCCCTCCTGGCCCGTGGCCTTGCCTGGCCCGATGCCGCCGCCAACGACCATCGAATCGTCGGCTACGAGATTGACGGCTGCTGCCCCGACCCGCAAATCGCTCGCCGCCAACACCGTCGCCGGCAAAGCGCACAACGCCGCGCACACCATCAACACTTTCATCGTGTTTGCTCCTGATGTCATGATACGTCTCTGGGGCCGATCCGATGCGCCAAGCGAATCACTTCTTGATCAGCCAGATTTCCGAGACCTGGCAGCCACGGCCGTTGTCGCCCAGGTTCGGTTCGCGGAACCAACTCAGATTCAACTCGCCGCCGGCCGTCGCGGCTGGTGGAATGTCAAACTCGACCGGCGCGGTGGGCACCTTTTTGGCGATCAGCGGGTGCACTTCGATCGTATCGTTGGCCATGCAGCGAATCTTCTTTTGCGGAGCGTCGCCGCCATACGTGATACGCATCTTGTAGCGCGCCGTCGGATCGAGCTTGTCGTAGTGCAGCCGCAGCGGATTGTCGAGCATGGACTCGGCATGGTCCTTCCACGAGTTGCGGGTGGGACCAAAACCAGCGAACCCGGTGTGCGACGATTGCAGAAACGCCGGGTCCTTCTCGAAGCCGGGGCCGACAATCAAATGCGGCTGACTGGCCAGCTTGCCCAGGTCATCGTAATAACCGCCCGGCCCGGGATCGGTCCAATGGGTGATCTCGCTGAGCCCCGCCAACCGCTCGGCTTCGACCGACAATTTCCGCAAGCCAGTGAATCGTTCCTTGAGCCATATGCGATTGTTGAGCGGGATGTCGATCGTGTCGAGCGTTGCGCCGCGATCGACGCTGATCGCTTTATAGCGGGGCACGCTGGTTTGCATCTTGATGCTGGCGAACAGGTCGTCGGCCAGTTGAAACACGCGATCGCGCCAGTCGGTAGCCACGCGGTTTTCGGCCGAGTCCAGAATCTTTTCCGCCTGTTCCATCGCGGCCAGCGAGCCGGTCTTTTCGGCCCCGCGCGATTGTTCGAGCGCCCGCTCTTCCAGATTGGTTTCGTAGATCAGCCGGGCCCGCACATAGGCGTCGTAGTAGGCCCGATACGCGGCCTGCTGAAACCGCCAGTTCTTCAGCGTCTCGGGCGGGGCCCGTCGTTCCATCGCCTGAAACTGGGCAAGCGTCGAATACACGCCCTCGTTCGTCAGCAGCGAGCCCTGCCAATTGCGCTCCAGCGCCAGCAGCCCTTGGGCAAAATCGTCGGCAAACGAGTCGCCGATGTAGTAGCGGCCGAACTCGCGCAAGATGTCGACCACCGGGACATCGGGGTTCCAGCCCAAGCCGCTCCAAACCGCCTTGTTCACGTCGTCGTTGCAGCCTTCGGAATAGGTGAGAAAGCCAATCGTGTAGGGCTGCAACAGGCGAAAGATCGAGGCCTCGCCCAAGGGGCGCGGATTGATGCACTCGCGAGCCGACGTCATCGCGTGGGCCACGTCCCAATCGGGCACCGGATACTGACACTGGCGGCTGTGCGTGATGTCGGGATAGTGGCGAATCGGGTAGCGAGCTGGAATCGCCTTGCGCAACTCCGGCAGGCTTACGCGCACCTGCGGGCCAAAGACAATGCCACCCAGCCACTCGGGCTCGGCTTTGACGATGTCGTAGAACTCAGCCAGCCAGGCATTATTGAAGCTCTGCGGGCTGACCCACATCTGGGCCTTCGGGTGATACTTGTGCAGTAGCGCCGTCTGCTTTTCCAGTAGCGCCATCAAATGCTTGGGCTGCGTGTGGCCCGGATCGCCGCCGGGCACGAAGATCACGTCGATCCGTGGCAGCTTCTTATAGACTTCCTCCCACTCGTGCAGCGCGAACTCAACGACCTTGGGATCGCCGTAGTTCTTGTCCATCGCCGGATACCAGATCCAGACGTCGAGCCCATACTCGTCGGCCACCCGCGACATGCCAACCATCATCTCCAGCGGCGGCAGCGGAAAATGCGGGCTCGTGGCGTCGTCGTCGCTGCGCGGGGGAATTAATTCCACCGCATTGCAGCCAAACACCGCCAGGTCACGATAGTACTGCTCCCACTGCGCCAAGTCCCAGGCGTCGTAACTGTTGGTCTTGGGTCGGTAGCCAAGCTGATGACCGCGGAGCGGATACTTGGGCGCCGTCGTGATGTTCAATTCGTCGGCGACGGTGATGCGGCCGGGATTCAAGTGCAAGTGCCGCAACAGATAGCCGATGCCAAACAGCACGCCCCGCGCGTCATTTCCCGCGATGACTACCTGCGATCCCTGACCGCGAATACGAAATCCTTCGGGCGCTTTGGTCGCGGCCTGGTCCGCCTCCTTCGCCAGCGAGTCGGCAAATTTGCCCGCAAACTTTGCCAGCGACGCGGCCGGCCCCACGGCCACGACCGGTTGATCGCCCGCCGGCCAGGCGTGCTTCACCTGCCAGCGAACTTGCGTTCGCTTCTGCACTTCGTCAACCAGCATCGCCACGGCTTTCTCTTCCTGCCGCGACAGCCCCTCGGGCGTGACCACGACGGCGCCGGTGAGATCGGCGGCCAGGCAAACGGGGGAGAGCAGCAAGAAGGCATTCAGCAAGATGGCGGCGCGATACATGGCGGGCTGATCCGGGGTGCGACGGCGCGGGGGTTGAAGACCCCTATTTTGACCAGCCAGAACATCGCGGGCAAGCCGCCGAATGGGCGAATCGGGCGGACTTCAAAGCAGACATGGGGCACGCAGCGGAGCGCCACCCCCTGACATCAACGCCGCCGCAGGTGGCCAGCGCTCGACTGGAAGTATTTCTTGCGACGGCTGTCGACAGTGGCGGGCTCGTCGGTCTGGCGGCTTTTCAGGTCTTCGAAATTCGCCAGGCAGATACGGCAGCCGGTGACTTCCAGATGAAATTGAATGTAGCCGGCCTCGTCCTGGTCGAGCACCCGCAGCAAGTAGCTGCCAAGCCGCTCGCGCGAGGGACAACTCAAGCGATGCCGCCGCCAGATTTCGCCCAGCGAATGGACACCGGCGTCGCGACGCGCATTGATCGTCGTCAATTGCGCGGCCAGCTCACGATCGTCTCGCAACGCCTGCTCGACTTCAGCCATCCTGGCCGCCGGCAGGGCCTCGTCCAAATACGCTTCGAGATCGGTGGCGGTGAATGACTTGGACATGAGAATTCAATTTGGCCGAGCGGATCGAAAAAACTAACTGGCCTCGTGCAACTCGGGAAACACGTCCTGGTTCAAACCCTGCTTGCGCACCAGCGTGCGAAGCCGGGCGAGGAAATCGAATTTGAAATTGGCCACGGTCTGCTCCGACATCTTGAGCTGTGTCGCCACGTCGCGATTGGCCCAACCGCGCACCAGCAACAGCTCGAGACAGGCCAGCTTCTGCCATTCCGCGCGGCTGCGCATGCGGTCGATCTGCTCGGTCAGGGCCTGTTCGATGGCGGCTTCTTCCAGGCCGCGTCGCTCGCCGCTGCGCAGCACGCTCGACACCGCGCGGCCCCGGGCCGGAGGCTCCCAGTCGTCGCCGCTGGTGCCGCTGGCCAGCGGAAGCACCGGCCGGCGCCCCTCGCGACGCAAGTGATCGGTCAACTTGTGCGCGGCGATGGAAAACAGATAACTCTCCAGCGGACGCAAGTCTTCGTAGTTCGGCAAGCTGGTCAGGAAGCCGAGAAAGGTTTCCTGCACGACGTCCTCGCCAGCCGAACGGCGCCCCAGGCGGCTCTCGACAAAAGCCAACAGCCGGCCCTCGAAGCGCGCGATCAATTCGTTCCACGCTTCCGGCTCGCCCGCGCGAATGCGGCTCACGAGCAACTGATCGGATTGTGCCGAGGGGGCCATGGTCGAACCGTGGAAGGACTCAGTGCGAAGCCGTTCGACATTCTAGCACAGCCCTGTCGACTACGGCACGGCCCAGCGGGCCACGAGCGCGCCAACCGTCAGCAGCATCGCCACCAGGGTCGCGGCCAGCTGCAGGCGGCCCACGCGCGCCTGGCCGCCGCGCAAGTCGAGTTTCAAGTAGCCGTAGAGCGTGCCCAGCAGCGCCAGCACCACCGCTGCTCCCGATCCGGCAACCCACAGCCGCTCGGTCACCAGCGAATCGTGCCGCCGCTGATGAAAATCGGCCCGCGCGTTGTCGTCGAATTCCATCAACGCGTGAATCTGATACATCGTTCCGACCGATTCCGATGTTACCGACTCGCCAAATTCCGCCTTCTTCACGTTCGTCTTCAGATAGTCAATCGGAATATCAACCCGCTGCGCGGCTCCTGGATCACCCAGGTATTCGTTGATGTAATGATCGGCTTCGCGTTTGATTTCGACGTCGATCGCGCGCTGACATTCGGGCAGCGAAGCGTAGAGCCCTGACTTGACTGCGATCGAGTACGTGCTGTTGGCCAGTCGCGCCGGCGCGTCGACCCAAGCCGGACGCTCATTCGACCCGGAAGGGAGCGGAGGAACCACGGGAGGCGCAGGCGTCACGGATGCCGCGGGCGTCAGAGGAGCCACGGGTGGCGTGGAGACTATCGGAGCCGCGGGCGTCTCGGGAATGGACGGAACGGCTGCCGTCGGCGGCTGCGTTTCGTTCTTGGCCAGTTCGACCGCGACAGGCACTTCGCCGGCCCGCTTGGGCATCCGAGGAATGATCGCGTCATCGCCCGCTTCTTCGACCGCCGCCTGGGCCTTTTGGGCCGCTTCGCGACGAGCTTCGGCGACGGCGCGCTTCGCCCGCGCGCGGCGGCCTTCGCAGCCGTGGCCGAACATGCTCGAACTGGCCACGAGGACGAGCAACAGCAGCGTCAGCGGCGCCAGCCGGCAGCTAACGCACAACAGCTTGTGGCCGATGGAGCACACCAGCCAACCCACGAACACGAACGTCAAGATTCCCAGCGCCGACATCGTGGACTACTCCATGCCCGCCGTGCGTGCCACGCGATCATGCTGCGGCACGAACGGACTGACCAGTTGCACCGAAATCGAAATAATCGCCGCCACCATCAAGCCCCACGGCTGCGGAAAGGCCCAGATCCAATCGATCACCCAGGCCGCGAACACCGACCAGCCCGTGTTCCACAAACTCAGCCGCGTGTGCCTGAGCGGGTCGGCCTGCTTCCACCAGCGCACCGTGGCGAATAGACCACCGAAGTACGCCAGGTAGGCGTACAACAGCGGGGCCCCCTTGGCGTCATAGAATCGGCCGCCCAGATTCGAGCTGACCGCATGCAGGCTAGGCGTATCAGGAAAGGTGATCATCAACATGTCGGCAGCCAGGTAGGCGACGGCGCCCATGGCCAGTCCGACGATCAACAGCGCCACGCGGCGAAGCGTTTGATCGCCCAGCGTACCTTCCCAAAGCTTCGAGGGGATCAAGATCGCCCACGACCCCAACAGGCTGACCAGGGCCAGCCACGCATACTGTTCCTTCACAATCGATTCGCCGCCGCGCAACAAGATCGCCACCACGCACATCACGGCGCAAATTACGGCGGCAAAGATCATCGAGCCGGCCAAATCGGCCAATCGCTCGCGGGGCGACTTCACCACCAGCGCCGCAGCCGCTTGCTCGCGCCAATGCCGGCCCGAGCCTCGCCGGCCGCGCTTGCCCACGTGGCGCCACTCGGGGCGTCGGGCATCGGAAGACGTGGCCTGATACATCGTCGCGGCCGGCTCGCTGGGACCGGCGGCCGTCGGTCGCGGAATCGGCTCGGGTCTCGGCGGGGCCGAGACGGTCGCGGCCGAATGCCCAGCCTGTTGCATCAGCACGAAACGGGCCACGCGATAACAGATGTAGAGCGAGATCAACGGCGGCACGACGTTGATCGCAAAGTCCCAGGTATAGCTGTTCGAGATCAGCATGACCCCCAGCACCACTACGCCGATCTTGCTCGGAGTGCCCAAGTTGTCCCAGGAGTCGCGCGTCGAGCGCCAGCCATCGCGAACGGCGCGCCAGATCGGCTCATCGTCGGGAAACAGCCCGCCAGACGGCGGGGGCGCCTGCTGCGCCAGTTGGCCCTGCGGCGCGTTGGCAGCTTGCGGCGTGTAGACGGCCTGCGGCGGTGGCAAGCGTTCGACATTCGCAGCCAAAGGCGCATCCGCGGCGAGGGTTTCGACAAGCGGCGCACGGTAGGCGGCACCCGCGACAGCCGGCAGGGCGCTGACTAGCTGGCCTATGCTCTCGAAACGGCGCGTCGGGTCTTTGGCCAGGGCACGGGAGATGACGTCACGATAGTCGGCCGCCACTTCGGCCAGCGACGGCTCGGCGGTCAAATGCTTCATCAGCACTTCGCCGACGCTTTCGCCCTCGAACGGCACGCGGCCGGTGAGCATCTCATAGAGAATGATGCCCAACGCGTAAATGTCGATTTCCTTGCCATAGCGGCCATTCGAGATTTCCGGCGCCATGTAGTGTACGGTGCCGATACTCTCGGTCTGTCCGCTACGGCGGCTGCACGAGATGAACTTCGAGAGTCCATAGTCGCCCAACTTCACCTGGCCGTCATCGCGAAAGATATTGCCTGGCTTGAGATCGCGGTGAACAATGCCATGATCGTGTAAATAGGCGACGCCCGCGGCGATGCCGTGCATCCAATCGGCCACCTGATCGGCGGGCATGCCCTGGGGATGGCGGCGAATCACGTCCTCCAGCGACTCACCGGTCGCATACTCCATCACGACCCAGCTATTGTCCTGCTCGTCTTGCTTGACGTCGTAGAGCGCGATCAGGTTGGGATGCTTGAGATTCAAGCAATGCGTGACGCCGCGCAGCTCGATGTCGAGGTTGTGGCGAATCAACTTGAGCGCGACCTCCTTGCCGCCGTCGCTGACGGCGAAGTAGACCTCGCCAAAGCCGCCACGGCCGACGCCCCGCTTGATCGTATAGCCGGCCAAGGGCCGCGCGCCGTTGGCATAGGTGAACTTCACCGGCCCGCCGCGCGGCGCATTCTGGTCGAGTTGTGTGGCGTGAGGTTCCATCGATTCGTCAGTTGGTTCTGGCTTGAAGAGCGGGTTTTCAATCCACGTGAGCATGGCCCACCTTCTGTTCTGGTCCTCAGCTCCAACACGTGTCGCGGTCGTCGCTTGGAGAGCCGCTTGTCGCAAATCCATGCGCGGCTTCTGCTCCCCGGCCGTCCGACTGTCCTAGATTTCCTCCAGGCTGAACGAAAACTCGTCACCACTGACGCGCGATTGCGGGGTCAACGGCCCCTGGCCATCGCACGGCTTGCCGTCAATTTCCAAGGCTCCCCCGGCACGGCAATATAAGCCTCCATGCTGCCGATAGAGCACTACGTCGTGCGGCCACGCGCGACACACGACATGGTTGCTCGAACCCGGCCCCAGGATGCACGTGTCGGCCATCAGCAGCACCGCCGAAGCCGAGGGCTGCGTGCGATGGTTGCTGACAAAATCGAGCCGCGCCGTGGCGCTCAGCGGGTGGGGGCGAGTGAATCGCATCTGCAAAGCCGGTCCCAGTTGAATCAAGTTGCCGTCGTTAATCCAAGAGACGCGTTCGATCTTCTGATGGTTCAACCACACGTCACGAATCGGCTCGATCGTATAGCCTTCCTCGTCGCGACGAATCGTGGCATGGTGCCGAGACAGGTCGGCCAACAGCGGAACCTCGACCTCACTGCCCGGCACGGCTTGTCCCAATCGCACCTCGTTTCCCTGGCAGACGAAAAACCCGCCCACCGCATCGACCCACAACAACAGACGGTTTCTGGAAGCTGAGTTTTTCACGGCACTATCGATCCATTGTACCGAGGCTGCCGAGTCCGTTGACAGTGGCCGGAAGAAGTCGAACATACGCAGTTTTCCTGCCCTCGGACCGAGGAAACCAGGCTCGAAATCGGGGGCCCCCCCGGGCGAGCGACCACGAGGGGGACGGCTAAATCCTTCTTGCCAAACGGCCTTGTTAGTGGGCCGCTCCCGCGGGTGTTTCGGCGACTTTGGCCGTGCCGGCCGAGCCAAAGTACTCGGTCACCTGGTCGACGATGTTCTCGGCCTGCGGAGCCGCCAGCGGAATCTCGCCGTCGAAGTCAGTCTCCGTGTTGACCAGCCGTTCGGCCACATTCAGCCGCGTGCGCACTTCGGCCAGCAAATCCTTGACGCGACCCAATTGGCTGTCATCGAGGTTAAACGGCGCGGCCGTCTGCGCGACTTCCACCATCTTGAACCGGGCTTCCAGATTCTCGACGTCGACTTCCAATTGGCGTTTGGCGGCGATCATGCCTTCCAGCTTCTGCCGGGCCGCATCCAAACCCTTGCGCCGCGCGGCCTGAATCTCCTGCAAGCTGGCCAGCGTGGCGTCGTGCGTCTTGTAGCGCTCGAAGCGGTGGGCCAGGTCCAATTTGACTTGCTGCACGGTGTAGCCCCGGCCGGCGTAGTGATAGACCGGCTGTTCGGTCACCAGGTCGCTCTTGAGCTTCATGATCTCGGCCCGGTCCTTGTCCATCGTGGCCGAAGTTTGCGCAATCTGCTTGTCCAGCCGCTCGATCTCGACTTCCTCCTGCGCGATGACGTGCATGTTCTTGCGAATGTCGGGCACCAGGCTTTTGACCATGTTGCGAGCGCGTTCAATTTCAAACTCGATCGGCACCTGCGACTTGACCGAGTCCTTCACCCGGCCGAACGAGGTACGAATGTAGCTGGCCGCATCCCAGCCGAAAAACAACACGGCAAGCGTGCCCAGGCCGCCTACCCCCACCAATGCCTTCTTGATCATGGCTCGAATCCTCCCACACGTTGCCACTCGAAACACTGCCCGACGGCCAACCGAGAACCGCCGCTCCAGGGATAATTCGCCGCTGCCGGGTGGATCTTGACCGTCTGGGACGATTTTTCCTTTTTGGTTTGAATCGGCGCTCGTGACAGGCGTTAGCCATCGCCCCGCACCCGCTGAAAGTGCTTCCCGCCCCACGGGTTTCGGCTACATTGGCGGCCAGCGGCCGGGACCGCCAGCAAACACCCATCCGTTTTCGAGATCTACAGTGCCAAGCGTTCTTGCCGTCCAACTTGCCGAAGAAGTTCACGCTGGGGGCGTGCGCCTGGTGATCGCGGTCACGGGGGGTGGAAGCCAGGCAATCTCGGCCCTGCTAACCACCCCCGGCGCGTCGCGATCCATCCTGGCGGCCGCGGTTCCCTACGCCGCCGAGGCCCTCGTGGAGTGGATTGGAGCCGAACCCGAGGAGTATTGTTCGGCCGCGACGGCCCGCGCGATGGCGATGGCCGCTTATCTGAAAGCCCAAAATTATGCCGCCGGCGCGGTCACCTGCGGAGTCGCCTGCACCGCCAGCCTGGCCAGTGACCGACCCAAGCGCGGAGACCATCGGGCCCATTTCGCCTGGCAGAGCGCCACCACGACCGCCACGTTGGAAATCAATCTGGCCAAGGGACACCGCACGCGGGCAGAGGAAGAAGCCGTGGTGGCGGCGGCCCTGCTCAATCTGATCGCCGAGGCTTGCTGCGCCGCGAGCCGCGTGGCCGTGCCGCTGATCGAAAACGAGCGGCTCGAATCGCGACACGTTGTCGCCCCTCAAGAGCATCAGGATCTGCTCGCTGGACGCACCGATTGCATTCCGCACCACCAGGCCGCCGACCCGATCAAACCGCGGGCGCTGTTTCCCGGCGCGTTCAACCCGTTGCACGAAGGCCACAAGAAAATGGCAGCCGTGGCCGCGCAGATCCTCGGCTGCCCCGTGGCTTATGAGATTTCGATCGTGAATGTCGACAAGCCGCCGCTCGACTTTATCGACATCGAGCAGCGCACGCGGCTCTTCGCCGCCCATGACGAGGTGTGGCTGTCGCGCGCCCCACACTTCAGCGAGAAAGCACGGCTGTTTCCCGGCGCCACATTCATTGTCGGCGCCGACACGATCGAGCGGGTCGGGCAGCCGCGCTATTACGGCGGTGAAGCCGGAGCCATGAACGAGGCCCTGGCCGCGATCGCGGCGGCCGGCTGTCGCTTCCTGGTCTTCGGGCGCGTCACGGCTGGCAAGTTCCGACAACTGGCCGACCTGAACCTGCCCGAGACGCTCGCGGCGATTTGCAGGGAAGTGCCGGAGAGCGTTTTTCGCGACGACATTTCTTCCACGAACCTCCGGGCCAAGAGCCACGGCGAGTGACATCCAGCGCCATGCCAGCAGCTCTCCATCATGTCGTGATCGTCGGCGGCGGTTTTGGCGGGCTCTATGCAGCCCGCGCGCTGCGACACGCAGCGGTGCGGGTCACGCTGATCGACCGCCACAATCATCACCTGTTTCAACCGCTGCTCTATCAGGTGGCCACCGGCGGGCTGTCGCCAGCCAACATCGCCGCGCCGCTGCGCGGCTTGTTGAGCCGACAGCAGAACGCCGACGTGGTGATGGCCGAAGTGACCGACATCAACGTTGGTTCCCGGCATGTGGTGCTGGCCAACGCGGACTTCCCCCGGATCAACTACGACACGCTGATCGTCGCCACGGGCTCGCAATATAATTACTTCGGTCACCCCGAGTGGGAGCGGATCGCGCCGCCTCTTAAGTCGATCGACGATGCCACGACGATTCGTCGCCGCGTGTTGGGGGCGTTCGAGAAGGCAGAGTTGGAAACCGATCGGAGCAAGCAACAGGCCTGGATGACGTTCGTCATCGTCGGCGGCGGTCCAACCGGCGTGGAATTGGCCGGTGCTTTGGCCGAGGTGGCGCATCACACGCTGGCCCGCGATTTTCGCCGCATCCGACCGCAAGACGCCCAGATCATCCTCTGCGAGGGGCAAGTCAGCGTGCTCGGGCAGTTTCCACCCGACTTGCGCCAGAAGGCGACCGCATCGCTGGCGCGATTGGGCGTTACGGTCCGTGTGCAGGTGCTGGTCACTCAGATTGATGAGCACGGCGTGACCATGAAGGTCGGCGAACGACAGGAGTCGATTGCCGCGCGCACGGTGTTGTGGACGGCCGGCGTGGTCGGTTCGCCCTTGGGCACGGCCCTGGCGAAGGCCATCGGTCTGTCCACGGACCGCGCCGGTCGCCTGATGGTCGAGCCCGATCTTTCGCTGCCCGGACATGCCGAGATCTTCGTGATTGGCGACCTGGCCAATTGCAGTCACCAAACCGGCGAGCCCCTGCCAGGCGTGGCGCCTGTGGCGATGCAGCAAGGCCAATACGTGACCGACGTGATCCTTCGCCGGCTCGAAGGACAGCCGCCCCCCGGTCCCTTTCACTACCACGATCGGGGCAACATGGCCACGATCGGGCGTGCCTCGGCCGTCGCCGACCTGGGTTGGCTGCACCTCTCCGGCTATCTGGCCTGGCTCACCTGGCTGTTCGTGCACTTGATGTACCTGGTGCAGTTCCAAAATCGGGTGCTGGTGTTCGTGCAGTGGGCCTATTGCTACTTCACCCGCGATCGCTCGGCCCGTTTGATCACGCACCAACCGCCCGACCACCCCCAGCCCGAAAAGTGACCTGTCAAGCATGCGGCTGAGCCACGTCAACATTTCGATGCCGGCGGGAAGTGAAGACCTGGCGAGAGCGTTCTACACCGGCCTGTTAGGGTTGCCCGAGATTCCCAAGCCGGAGTCGCTGCGCGTCCGGGCGGCGTTTGGTTTGACGCCGGCGGCTACGACGTGCATCTATCCGTCGAAGAGGGACGGACGCAAAAAGACGCTCAACGTCACTTTGGTTTGGAGTGCGACGACCTGGACGGCCTGCGGAGCCGATTGACGGCCGCCAGCGTCGCAACCGACGAGGGCCGGCCCGCGCCGTGGAAACGGTTCTACGTCCACGACCCCTTCGGCAACCGCATCGAAATTCACGAGCCGGGTGGACTGCGGGCCTAATGTGCCACGAGCGCGATAGCGATTTTGTTGACGGCCCCTGCGCGGAGTGTCAAGATACGCGAACGCCGCCGATGGCTCTGGTAACCATCGAGCCGCTTTCGGCCCACCTGAGCGTTCACGCCTTTTTCAAGGAGTCGTCCGACCATGACCCACCCCACCTTCGTCCTCAAGACTGCGGCGCTGGCCCTGTTGATGATCGTCTGAGCGACTAGCGCCGCGCGGGCCGCGGCCGATCCGAACGGCACTTGGAAGTGGACGTTCACGACGCAGAACGGCCAAGAGATTCAGATCACAGCGACCCTGAAAGCGGAAGGCGACAAGCTGACTGGCAAGGTCAGCCGCAACGATCAGAGCACCGACATCACCGACGGCACGTTCAAGAACGATGAAGTCGCTTTCAACGTCGAGCGCGAGCGCAACGGCCAGAAGTTCGTTTCCAAGTACAAAGGCAAGGTCGAAGGCGACGCGATCAACGGCAAGATTGAAATCGAGCTGGTCGGCGAAACCCGCAGCTTCGATTGGAAGCCCACGCGCGAGAAGAAGTAAGCGAGCCCCACAGCCCGCGCGAACGATTGATTCGGACCACTGAGTTACGTGAGTTACGGCCTACCAGCTCAAGGAGTTTGCCATGTCCCGCCGAACGCTGCTGTTCATTGCCACGTTGTTGGCCGCCTCGCTGCCATTGGCTAGCCGCGCCGCCGACTTGACCGCCGGCATGCAGAAAGGCACGCCCGAGTTGAAGAGCGCCGGACCTGCGACCTTCGCCCCACAAGGTATTCTGCTGGTGGGCGACACCGCCAACGCCACGATCTTCGCCATCGCCACGGCCGACACCGCCGCGGGCACTCCGGCCACGGCACTCAAGGTCGAAAAGATCGACGAGCAGATCGCGGCGCTGCTGGGCACCACGCCGCAACAGATTCTGATCAACGATCTGGCGGTCAATCCGCTCACGCAGAGCGCGTTTCTCACCGTCTCGCGCGGCACCGGCCCCGACGCCAAGCCGGTGATCGTGCGCGTCGATTCGAACGGCAAGCTCAGCGAGTTCTCGCTCAAGGACGTGCTCTTCTCCTCGGCCCCGATTCCCAACGCCCCCACCGACAACAAGGGTCGGCAGGACGTGACCACCGACTTGCAATTCACCGGCGGCCAGGTGTTGGTGGCCGGCCTGTCGAACGAAGAGTTCGCCTCGCAACTGCGGACCATCCCGTTTCCGTTTGCCGAAGTCGGCCGCGGCGCCAGCGTGGAGATCTATCACGGCTCGCACGGCAAATATGAAACCCGCTCGCCGATCCGCACTTTCGCGGTGTTCGACATCGGCGGCGAGCCCAACGTGCTGGCTGCCTACACCTGCACGCCGCTGGTCAAATTCCCGGTGTCGGAGTTGAAGCCGGGCTCGAAGGTCAAGGGGACGACCGTCGCCGAGTTGGGCAACATGAATCGTCCCCTGGACATGATCGTCTATCAAAAAGATGGCAAGGATTGCCTGCTGATGTCCAACAGCGCGCGGGGCCTGATGAAGGTGGACCTGTCGAGTGTCGACAAGATCGACGGCATCACCGCGCACGTGAAAAGCGTTGCCGGTCTGCCCTACGAAACGATCGAAGGCCTCAAGGGCGTCAAGCAACTCGACCGCCTGGACAAGGATCATGCCCTGGTGCTGATCGCGCCCGATAAGACCACGCTCAATTTGCAAGCCGTTCCGCTGCCGTAATCATGCCGTGCATCCTTTCCGACTGGCGGCATGCGGTGTTGTTCATGGCACTGCACGTGGGTGGATGCGCGCCGGCGTCGGGGCCGTGCATCGAGTTGGATGCGGGGCGCGAGGCAGTCAAGGGTTTGGACGCCGCGCCCGCGAGCATCGTGGTTCGCGGGCTTGGCAAGCCAGAGTTGGCGTCGCTGGGCCGACTAGACGAAGAACAACGAGCCGCCCTGCTGGACGTTTTTGTGGCGAGCGAGTTGGCGCATCCCTTGCCCTTGGCCGGCACGACGTCACTTGACGGCGACACGTTGCGCTTCACGCCTCGCTATCCGCTCGAGCCGGGCTTGCGTTACCGCGCCGTGCTGCATCGACTAACGGCTGACGGCAGTCGACAGCCGGCGAGCAATGACGTGGCGGTCGAACTGCAAATGCCGCCCCGCGCGGCGCGCGAGTTGACCCGCGTCACGCAGGTTTATCCCAGCAGCGACGAGCTGCCAGAAAATCAACTCAAATTCTACTTCCAGTTCTCCGCGCCGATGGGTCGTGGTCAGGCCTACGGGCACATTCACCTGCTCGATGCGGACGAAAAAGAAGTCGAAGGCGCGTTTCTCGAACTCGACGAAGAACTGTGGGATCGAGATCAACTACGTTTTACATTGCTCTGCGATCCGGGCCGAGTGAAACGCGGACTGAAGCCGCGCGAGGAATTGGGCGGCGTGCTCGAATCAGGCGGGCACTATACGCTTGTCGTCGACTCCGCGTGGCCCGATGCCGAGGGGCAGCCGCTGGCCGAGAGCGTGCGAAAAACCTTTCGGGTCGGCCCGCCGATTGTGACGCCCCTCGATCCGGCCACTTGGAAGATCGAACTGCCGCGCGCTGGCACACGCGAGCCCCTGGTCGTGCGATTTCCGCAGCCGCTCGACCACGAGTTGCTCAACTCATGCCTGGCAGTCCACGAAGTCAGCGGCGCCCTGGTCGATGGCGCGATCGCGATCACCGACCAGGAAACTCGCTGGCGATTCACCCCACCAAAGCCTTGGGCGGCGGGCGACTACCTCCTGGTAGCCCAGACCAAACTCGAAGACCTGGCCGGCAACTCGCTTGGTCGCGCCTTCGACGTGGATCTCGACGATCCCACGGCACGGCGCACCGAGTCTGAGACGATCTCCCTGCCGTTCGTCGTCAGCCCCCGCGCCAACTGAACGCGTCGCCTAAATCCGCTCGATGATCGTGCAAGTCGCCATGCCATGGCCGATGCACATGGTCTGCAAGCCCAACTTGCCGCCGGTCGATTCCAGTCCCACGAGCATTTTGGCGAACAAACCGGCGCCGGTGCCACCCAGCGGGTGGCCGTGGGCGATGGCTCCACCCCACGGGTTGACCTTTTCCATGTTCGCTTTCAACGTGCGGGCCCAGGAGATAACGACCGTGGCGAAAGCTTCGTTGATCTCGATCCAATCGATGTCGTCGATCGTCAGGCCGGCTCGCTTGAGCGCCTTCTGCGTCGCCGGAATCACGCCGGCCAGTTGCAACGTCGGATCGTCGCCCACGGCCACGCGGGCCAGAAACCGGGCGCGCGGCTTGAGTCCATCGCTCAGGGCCACCTCGCGGTCGGCAATCAGCACGGCCGCGGCGCCGTCGGAGATCTGGCTCGAGTTGGCCGCCGTCACCACGCCGTTGCCGTCGGGCCGGAAAACGGTCGGCAGCGAGCCGATTTTGGCCGGATCCAAGGTATCGCGAATTCCTTCGTCGCGGGCGAACGTGGCCACGATGCCCGCGGCGTCGATGCCCTGCGTCGGCAGGATCTCCTTGTTTCGCTTGTCGCGCGCCGCGGCGCTGGCGCGACGATGACTCTCCATCGAGTACTCGTCAACGTCCTTGCGCGTGATCTTGTATTTCTCGGCCAACAGCTCGGCGCTCTGGCCCTGGTGAATCAGGTTGAACCTGGCCAACTCGGGATTGAATTTGTCGAGCGAACCCACGTCGCTGAACATCGGCACGCGCGTCATGTGTTCGACGCCGCAGCCAATCGTGTAATAGGCATCGCCCGCCGCGATTTCCTGCGAGGCGAAATGAACCGCCTGCTGGCTCGATCCGCACATGCGGTTGAGCGTCACGGCCGGCACTTCGACCGGAAAGCCGGCCAGCAGCACGGCCAGGCGACCGATGTTGGCGCCCTGCTCGCCGGCCTGGCTGACGCAGCCGGTGACGACGTCCTCGACCTTGGCCGAGGGCACCTTGGCGCGCTGCATCAGGCCGGACAAGGCGCCCGCCAGCAACGAGTCGGGCCGAATTTCGCGAAACGCGCTTCCCTTGCGTCCGAACGGCGTCCGCACCGCTTCGATCACAACCGGTTGTGGCATGACATTTCTCCTGAAATCGATGGTTGAAGGCGGAAGGACGACAGACGCGAAGGTTTACGTCTTGTCCTTCTGCTCATAGTAAGCGCCGTATTTTTCTCGCAGGGCGGTCTTCAAAAACTTGCCGGCCGACGTGCGCGGGATCTCGGCCGCAAATTCAATGGCGTCGGGCAGCCACCACTTGGCGAACTGCGGCCGGATGAAATCGATCAGCTCGAGCGGCGTGGCCGTGCGTTCCTTTTTTAGCACCACGATCGCCAGCGGCCGCTCGGCCCACTTCGGATGGTTCGCCGGAATCACCGCCGCCTCGGCCACGGCCGGGTGGCCCATCAAGGCGTTCTCCAACGCCACGGAGCTGATCCACTCGCCCCCGCTCTTGATCACGTCCTTGGCCCGGTCTTGCAGTTGCAAGCAGCCAAAGCGATCGATCGCCACGATGTCGCCCGTGCGGAACCAGCCGTCTTCGGTAAAGGACGTCGCCGCGTCAGGACGGTCGTAATAGCCGCTGGCAATCCATGGTCCGCGCACTTCCAACTCGCCCATCGATTGCCCATCCCAGGGGACCAGGCCATTTTCGTTGCGGGCGCGGACCTCGACAAACGGGCATGGACGTCCCTGCTTGGCTCGAAATGCGTACTGCTCTTCCCGCGGCGCCTCGGCAATTCGGTGCGGCATCGTGCCGATCGTGCCCACCGGACACAGCTCGGTCATGCCCCAGGAGTGCAAGATGTGCAGGCCGTGCCGCTCCTGGTAGCCAGCAATCATGCTGGGAGGGGCTGCCGAGCCGCCGGTCACGATCGTGCGCAGCTTCGACAGATCGTACTTCTTTGGATTCGCGTCCAGTATCTCCAACATCCCCAGCCAAATCGTCGGCACCCCGGCCGTGATCGTCACCCGTTCGCGCACCAGCAGATCGAGCAAGCTCGGCGGATCGAGGTGCTGGCCCGGAAACACCTGCTTGGCGCCGACCAACAGGCACGTGTACGGCAATCCCCAGGCATTGGCATGGAACATCGGCACCACGGCCATCACCGTGCTGCAACTGCCGACGCCCAGCGTGTCGGTCATGCCGCTGGCCAGCGAGTGCAGCACGATGGCCCGGTGCGAGGCCAACACCCCCTTGGGCATGCCCGTGGTGCCCGAGGTGTAGCACATCGCGGCCGCCTGGTGCTCTTCAATTTCGGCATAGACGAATTGCGACTCGTCGGCCGCGGCCAGCAGGGCTTCGTAATCGAGCGTGCCCTCGGGCAGCGGTCGATCGCTCGAGCGCACCACGATCACGTGTTCGAAACGGACCTGATCGCGAAACTCCTTGAACAAATCCCACAGCACCTCATCGACGATCGCCACGCGATCGCCGGCATGACCGGCGATATATGACAGATCGTTGGGGTGCAGTCGCAGGTTGAGCGTGTGCAGCACCGCGCCGGCACAGGGAATGGCCACGTAGGCCTCGAGGTGCTGATAGTGATTCCAGCAGAACGTGGCCACGCGATCGCCGTCGGCCACGCCCAACTTCTTCAGTGCCACGACCAGGCGTTTGGCCCTGCTGATCATCTCGCGATACGTGTAGCGGTGAATCGACTTGTCGGCCAGGCGCGTGGCGATTTCGCGATCGTGGTGCAACTGCTCCGCCCGGCGAAGCATCGCGGGAATCGTCAACTGGAAGTCCATGATCAGGCCACGCATGGCGAACAGTCCTGGGGTGGGCGCGGTGCGAAGGGTTGGGAACGGGTCGGTGCGGTCCGAAAGGTCCGGCGCGTCATTGTAGTCCAGCAAGGAAGGCCGCAATACCCCGCGAGGGATCGAACGATCGCGGAGCGTGGCCGCGGCCCATCAGGCCGTGGGCACGGTGCGCACGGCGGCCATGGGCAAGCGGTTTTCCGCTGCCCAGGCTTGCCAGTGCACGGCCGGCTTGGTCAAGAAGATCGCCTTGAGCTCTTCGTAGGTCGATTCCTTGAGGTTCAACAGCGCCTGCATCCGAGCCCAAAACTGCGGCTCCAGGGCCGCCACGGCCAGCCAACCGTCGGCCGTGGGATAGAGATTGTAATAGGGGAACGCCCCGCCCAGCCGGCCGCCGGGAATGGTCAACTCATAGCGCAAGGGCAGCGTGAAGAAGTCGACCGCCTCGGCAATCGGCACATAACTGAGTACGCCCATGCCGGTGCGCGAGCGTTCGAGCAGCGCGCCGAGCGCATGAGTCACCGCCGTCTGTGCTCCGGCCATGTCCGCCAGCAACGTCAACGGCATCGCCGGTGGCGCAACCAGCCCGACCGTGGCCTGGTAAGTGAGGTCGTGCCCGGGCCGGTTCTCCTCGGGCGGCGCGTGCCCGACGATGGCTACCTGACACAGCCGAGGAAACCGTTCATGAAGTCGGTCCCACCCCAGTCCCAATCGCTCGAGCGAATCGGGCAGCGAGGAGGTGACCAGCAGATCGGCCTCGCCCAGATGCGCGTCGAGCTCGCGCCGCGCGGCCTCTTGCGTCAGATCGAGCCGCACGGCGGTCTGGTTGCCCAGTAGGTAGCGATAGAAATCAGGACAATGCCGAGCCATCGGATCGCCGCCCGGCGGTTCGACCTTGATGACGGTCGCCCCCCAACGGTCCAACCGCGACACCGCCGCCGGCCCCGGCAAGTTGAAGGCGATGGTAACGACGCGTGTGCCTTGGAGGGGCTGCATGGGAATGGAGCTCGGTAGAGTGTTAATCAAGGCTGTTGGATTACTCATCTTCGTGGTCGCGCCGCGCCTTGTGCAAGGGGAACGACGTCGGAAGATTGCTTGATTTTCGCTCGCGCCCCTGCCAGATTAACGGCGGACTGCGGCAAATCACTTCGAGGTCTCATCCGATGGTCAACGTCGAACTACCCCCCGGTCTGGTCGCCCAGGAAACAAAGGCCAAAACGGCGGCCACGATTTGCTTTCTTGAAGGGCCGGCGTGGCACGCCAGCGGCGACTTGTATTTCAGCGACATCACGGGCAACCGTATTTTGAAGATGTCACCTGCCGGAGCCGTGTCGGTGTTTCGCGCCGACAGCGGACGCACCAACGGCAACACGTTCGACGCCCAGGGGCGGCTGATCAGTTGCGAGGGGGCCGAGTTCGGGCCCGGCGGCCGGCGGCGGATGGTGCGCACGAATGTGGAGACGGGCGAAGTGGAAGTGCTCACCGATCGTTTCGAGGGCAAGCGCTACAACGCTCCCAACGACGTTTGCGTCGATCATCAGGAGCGGATCTGGTTCACCGATCCGTACTATTGGACCGATCATGCCAGCCTCGAGATGGGAGCCGAGGCCGTGTACTGCATCGATCGTGGCGTCGTGCGTCGCGCGGTTTCGCAGCCCGACATCGGCCGGCCCAACGGTCTGGCGATCACGCCCGACGACAAAACGCTGTATGTGATCGACAGCGACTCGCGCCCCGGCGGCAATCGCAAGATTTGGGCCTTCGACGTGCAGGCCAACGGATCGCTCCACAAGCAACGGCTGGTATTCGACTTTGGTCGCGGCCGAGGTGGCGACGGCATGCGTTTGGACCGCCAAGGCAACCTGTGGGTCGCGGCCGGCGTGCTCAAGCCGCGCCACGCGAACGAAACCGGCGACGTGCAAACCGGCATCCACGTGATCTCACCCGACGGCAAGCTGCTGGGCCGCGTGCCGATTCCCGAGGACGTGCTGACCAACCTCACCTTCGGCGGCCCCGATTTCAAAACCGTCTACGTCACCGCCGGCAAAACCCTGTTCAGCTTCCAGACCAACGTCAGCGGATACTCGCTTTATCCAACCTTGTAGAGGTTATCCTTCGCTCGTTCTAACCACCAACCACTAACCACCCATTGCTCCTCTCACCATGAATCACCCTCGCTGGCTGCCGACCCTCTCGTTCCTGTTCGTCGCAATGTGCGCCGCCTCCCATTCGGCTCTGGCCGCCGAAAAGACGAACGTGTTGTTCATCGCCGTCGATGATTTGAATGATTGCCTGGGCTGCTTTGGCGATCCGCAGGTGAAGTCGCCCAACATCGATCGCCTGGCGGCGCGGGGCGTGCGATTCAATCACGCCTACTGCCAGTTTCCGCTTTGCAGCCCCAGCCGGGTGTCGATGCTGACCGGCTTGCGGCCCGATCGAACGCGTATCTTCGAGCTGAAGACCGACTTCCGCACGATCCTCCCCGATGCGATCACGCTGCCGCAGGCGTTCAAGCAGAACGGCTACTTCACGGCCCGCGTCGGCAAGATCTTTCACTACGGCGTGCCGGGCGACATCGGCACCAACGGCCTGGACGACGCCCGCTCGTGGAACCAGGTGGTCAATCCACGTGGCCGCGACAAGGACGAAGAGTCGAAAGTCATCAACTACACGCCCGACCGTGGCCTGGGCTCGGCGATGTGCTTTTATATCGCCGACGGCACCGACGAAGAGCAAACCGATGGCAAGAGCGCCACGGGAGCGATTCGCCTGCTCGAGGCCCATCAGGGCGAGCCCTTCTTCCTGGGTGTCGGCTTTTATCGGCCGCACACGCCCTACGTCGCGCCGCGCCGCTACTTCGACATGTACCCGCTCGACACGATCAAGCTGCCCGACAATCCGGCTGACGACCAGGACGACATTCCCAAGCCGGCCTTGCAGATTCAGCCGTTCAACTATGGTCTGACCGACGAGCAGTGCCGCGAGTGCAAGCGGGCCTACTTCGCATCGATCTCGTTCATGGACGCCCAGGTGGGCCGCCTGCTCGACGCGCTCGACCGGCTGAAGCTGGCGGACCGGACGATCGTCGTCCTGTGGGGCGACCACGGCTATCTGCTCGGCGAACACGGCCAGTGGATGAAGCAGAGCCTGTTCGAGGAGTCGGCCCGCGTGCCGCTGATCATCGCCGCGCCCATGACCAAGGCCCGCGACCAGCTCTGCCAGCGCATCGTGGAGACCGTCGACATCTATCCCACGCTGGCCGATTTGAGCGCGATCGCCCCGCCCAAGGATCTGGCAGGCGCCAGCCTTCGACCACTGCTCAACGATCCCCAAGCGGCGTGGAATCGCCCGGCGTTCACTCAGGTGCAGCGTGCGGGCTTCCCAGGTCGCTCGGTGCGCGTCGAGCGCTGGCGCTATACCGAGTGGGATCACGGCCGTAAGGGGGCCGAGCTGTATGATCACGACCACGACCCGCGCGAATTCAAGAACCTGGCGCACGATCCTCAATATGCCGCCGTGGTGGCCGAGATGCGCGGGCTGCTGGCCAAAACCTTTGCCGACGAAAAGGCGCAGGTAAAGGCCGAGAAGTAGACTCCGTTGTACGCCGCGGCATCTCTCGCCGGTCGCGGTCCGTGGCGACGCGAGGCCGGTTTTGGTAACCTTGGGGGCAGACCACCTGCCACTTGGGCCGAGACCTTGATGCGAGTGTATGCCGTCGATCATCCCGAGTTGCCGCCGTTGGAGATGTCGTCGCGATTCAAGCGCGACATCGCCTACTTCATGACCCCGCCGGGCGAGCGCGGGGCTCCGGCGCTGCCCTCGGGCGAGTATTGGATCACGCTGTCCGACGCGCAGCATTGGCTCGACGAGGGCATCCTAACGCTCGTTTCGCCCCTGGACAGCGAAAACAAGGCCGAGGCCGAGATTACCGAGGAACAAGAGAAGTGGCTGGAATGGCTGATCGCCCATAACGTGCAGCACGTGCGTCTTGCCCCCTGAGTCGTCGCCCTTCCCGCCGCTCCCACCTCGGACTTCAACCAACACCACCTGCGACACTTTTTCATGCGGCAAGCCGGCACCCTGACCTCGAAGACCGACGCGCAGCGGTTCGCGAACTATCTGCTCTCGCTCGGCATCAGCTCGAAAGTCGATCCGGCCGGCGACGCCTGGGCGATTTGGATTCACGACGAAAATCAGATTCCGCGCAGCAAGCAGGAGCTGGAACAGTTCGAGCGCGATCCCAACGATGGTCGCTATCTGGCGGCGGAGAAGACGGCCAAGCTGGTGCACAAGGAAGAGGCCGAGAAGCGCAAGCAGTTCCAGAAGAACTACGTCGAGATGCGCGATGTCTGGAACAACCCCGCGCGCCGCCGCCCGGTGACGACGACTCTGATCGTCGCCAGCGCCCTGGCCACGTCCGGCCTGCTCGAGGGAGCGGATGCCGACCTGATGTTCAGTTGGCCGCTGATTCTCGAGGGGCAGATCTGGCGTTTGATCACGCCGATCTTTCTGCACGGGAGTATCCTGCACCTGCTCTTCAATATGTGGTGGCTGTTCGATCTGGGTGGAATGATCGAGCCGCGACTGAAGACCTTTCGCTATCTGCTGATGGTGTTGGTTATCGCCTTCGTCTCGAACATGATCCAGTTCATTGCCGTGGGACCCAACTTCGTCGGTATGTCGGGGGTCGTCTTCGGCCTGTTCGGCTATGCCTGGGTGCGTGGCCGGCTCGATCCGACATCGGGTCTTTATCTGCGGCCCGACGTCGTCTTTTGGATGATGGGCTTTTTTTTCCTCTGCTGGTTCAACGTCATCGGCTCCGTCGCCAATTGGGCGCATGGCGGCGGACTGGCGATGGGTGCCGCGATCGGCTACCTGCCCGAGCTGCGCCGGCTGCTGCGATAGGCCGCGGGAGAAGGCAGCAGATTTTCCACAGAAAACGATTTGCCACCGAGGACACAGAGGACACCGAGAAATGACAGAGGGCGCACGATCGGTTTTTCATGGCCTCATCCGATCTCCACCATTTCATCTTTCTCCGACTCTTCCTCCTGTCTCGGTGCCCTCTGTGTCCTCGGTGGCCCAATCTTCGTCTGCTTCGTACTGACGACCAAAATACTTGACGCTGCCAGTTCCCACCGGCTAGCGTATGAATCGCACCCAGTGGCCCAAGCGTTCCTTTCGCATTCCGAGGCTTCCCATGTCGCGCATTTGTCGTGCATCATTCGTCGCAGCTGCAGCGTTGCTGTCCCCACTGCTGTTTGGAAATCTATTGGCGACTGGCGCCGAAAAGTATGCCAGCTTCGGCAAGATCGAGCGCAAGGATCCGCGGTTCGACAAGCTGGTGTCCAAGGACGCCCACATGGAGCAACTGGCCGAGGGTTTTGAGTGGTCCGAAGGCCCGGTGTGGATCAAGGATGGCGGCTACTTGCTGTTTTCCGACATTCCCCGCAACTCGGTGATGAAGTGGAAGGACGGCGAGGGGATCACGCTGTTCATGAAACCGTCGGGCTACACCGGCGTGGTCGACTATGGCCGCGAGCCGGGCTCCAACGGACTGACGCTCGATCCGCAAGGTCGCGTCGTGTTCTGCGAGCACGGCGATCGCCGCGTGTCACGATTGGAAAAAGAAGGCGGCAAGAAAACGCTGGTCGACAACTACCAGGGCAAGCGGCTCAACAGCCCCAACGACGTGACGTTCAAGTCGAACGGCGACATGTACTTCACCGATCCCCCCTATGGTCTGCCCAAGAACTTTGACGACCCGCGCCGCGAGCTGGCCTTCTGCGGCGTCTATCGGCTGGCCAAAGACGGCCAGGTGACGCTGCTGACCAAAGAGATGACGCGACCCAACGGCATCGCCTTTTCGCCCGACGAACGTACGCTGTACGTCGCGCAAAGCGATCCCGAAGCCGCCATTTGGCGGGCGTTCGAAGTCAACAGCGACGGCACGCTGGGCAAGAGCCGCGTGTTCTTTGACGCCACGGCCTGGGCCAAGGCCGGCAGAAAGGGACTGCCCGACGGCATGAAAGTCGACCAGGCCGGCAACCTGTTTGCCACCGGCCCCGGCGGTGTCCACGTCTTCGCCGCCGACGGCACCCACCTGGGCACGTTCGACACCGATCAGCCCACCGCCAACTGCGCCTGGGGCGACGACGGCCACACCCTCTACATCACCGCCAACAATTTCCTGGTGCGCGTGAAACTGGAAACAAAAGGCAAGCCCGCAGGCTGACGTCTGGAGCGTGACGCGAGAGCGAACAAAGCTCCCTCTTCACTAGCCACTAACCACTAACCACTCCTTCCGGCACCAGCAACTCGCCGCGTCCAAGAGTCACCATGTCGCCGTGGTACATGCGGTAGTTGGCGTTGACGAGCGCGTCGTCGAAGTGAAAATCGAGACGGCGCAGCTCGCGAAACAACAGTTGCAACACCAGCGGCTTGTCGCAACTGCCGGCGCGGAAGGTGGGCAGCAACTTGGGCGCGGGGCTGCCAAACAGGCCGATCGTGCCGCGGCGCATGCCCGGGGCGGGACGGATGCCGCACTCGCCAAAGACCAGGATCGTGCCGGCGATCATATTGAGGCCCACGAAATCGCCGCAGCCGCCACCAACGACCAGCAGCCCGCGGCGCATGGTGTGGCCGATTTCGTTGCCGACTTCGCCGCCGATCAGAATCGTGCCGCCGGTCATGCCGTGCCGGCTGCCGCGATAGGCCGAGCCGATCAGATGGCCCGCCCGGCCGCGCACGTGGATCAGCCCCCCCTTCATTTCGCCGCCGACCCAATCACCGGCAGTGCCCGCGACGTGAATCTCGCCGCCGCTCATCTCGCTGCCCAGGTGCCGGCCGGCATCGCCACTGACATGGATCGAGCCGGAGGACATGCCCGCGCCGATCCAGTGTACCCCAGCCAGTTGGCCTTCGAACTCGATCCGCTCATCGGCCGCGCTGCCGCTGACGGCGAAGAAATCGGCCAGCGGCCGCTTCTTGTTGCCGTGAAACACCTCGAAGCGCTCGATCTCGGCCAGCGACATCGCGCGGATCGTCTGCGGTACGAACCCTTCGACCTCGACGGGCACGCTGGTTTGACCTTGATAGACGAGTCGGAGCATGGCGGGTGGGAACGTAGGAGGCGGAAGATGCGAAGGCCGCGCTTTCCACGCGGCGCGTCGAGTATAATCGAGCCCCAGGTGATGGAATAGGCAAGGTGTCGAACGATGCAAACAGGCGGCATCATCTTGTGCGGCGGGCGGAGCAGCCGGATGGGCACGGCCAAGCTGGCGCTGCCCTTTGGTCCCGAGTTGATGCTCGAGCGGATTGTGCGATTGCTGGCTGAAGCGTGCCAGCCAATTGTAGTCGTGGCCGCCGCCGGACAGGAGCTGCCCGCCCTGCCCGCCGGCGTGATCGTCGCCCGTGATCTGCATCCCGAGCGCGGCCCGCTGGAGGGACTGTCGGCTGGGCTGGCTGCGCTCGGAGAAGACGTTGAAGCCGCGTATGCCACAAGCTGCGACGTGCCGCTGATGGTGCCGGCCTTCGTGCGACGGATATTCGAGCTGCTCGGCGATTATCGCGCGGCGGTGCCGGTGAGCGGGGGCTATCACCATCCGCTGGCTGCCGTCTATCGCCGCGGCGTGGTCGACGTGGTCAACGAGCTCCTGGCCACGAACCGCCTGCGTCCCGCCTATCTGTTTGATATCGTCTCCACCCGCCGCGTCGAGGAAAGCGAACTCGTCGACGTCGATCCGCGTCTCGACACGCTGAAAAACCTGAACCATCCGGCCGACTATTTGGCTGCCCTGGCCCAAGCCGGGTTCACCCCTCCACCAGACTTCATCAAACTGTTCGCCAAGCCAACTTCCTAAGCTCCTGCCTATTCTTCGCACGCGATCGTCTCGTGCTCGTGCATGTAGTCTTCGGTGACCGGATAGTTGCGGAAGCGAATGGAATAGTACTTTTCGAACCAGTCGGCGATGTCGGCCTCGACGCCGTGGTCGTAGTCGGGCGAAACGTGCAGCGTCTTGCCGCGCACGGGGTCGCGAATTTCGCCCAGTTCGACGATCATCTGGCCAGCCTTGATCACATAGCGCGGCAGCTCGAACATCACCTCTTTGTTGTCGTGGGGCGTGTAGATCGTGATGTCGGCGTCGGCGCCAACGCCCAGGTGCCCCTTGTGCTTGAGGCCCAGGATCTTGGCCGGGCCCGCTCGGGTGATGATGCAAATCTCGTTGAGCGTATACTCGCGGTCCAGGTCGCCCAGCGAGGATCGCTCAAGGACCAGCGGATTGACGGTCTTGAGCACGTCATTGCGCCAGGTGCGGTCCATCAGCAGCCTCACGATCTGCGGATAGGCCATGAACGAGCCGCCGTTCGGATGGTCGGTGCTCATCACCACGCGCCAGGGGTCCTCGACCATCAGATACCACTCGAGCCCAATGGCCCATTGCAGCGAGTGAATCAGGCTTTTGTTTTTATATTCGATTGGCGCGATGCCGCAGCCGGCCTCCATCTCGGTGTCGGAGGAGAACCATTTCGATTTGTAGACGTTGCTCAGGTAGTAACCCAATGGCCCGTCGCCGGTCATGCTCGTGGTCTTGCCGAACATCACCTGACCCACGTCGATCGTGATGTTCGGGTGGCTGTTCACGTACTCGGCCAATTCGCGGGCCTTGGAGTTGAACGTATCCTCGTCGCCATCGCCGCCGCCGTAACTGTGAAACTGAATGTGCGTCAGGTGCCCGCCATGGCCTTCCAGCGCCTTCATCGTTTCCAGCGTCGTCGTCCAGTTGCCCGGCAGACCCAGGTTGTTGGCATGGATGTGCATCCGGTGCGGCAGCTTCAGCTCTTCAGCAGCGAGGGCGATGCCGCGGATGATCTGGCGGGGGGTGACGTCAAAGTGCTCGACCACCGAATCGAGCGAATGGACGTTGCCACCTTGGTGCTGCTTCCAAACTTCGACTCCACCCGGATTGACGATCTTGGGCGCATACCCCTTGGCCGCCGACAGCAGCCAGCCCAAGAAAGCCTTCAGCCGCTCGGGCTCCTGCTCCTGGATGGCCCGCATGATGTAGTGGTTGTTGCCCACCAGGACATAAAAGCCCTTGTCGATGCACGGCGTGTCGTCGAATTCCTCGTGGACGTGGCGGGCTGCCAGCGGCGGAATCGCGGCGTCGAAGGCCGTGGTATAGCCCATCCCGGCGTACTTATAGCCGGTGGCAAACGTGCTGGGCACGCTGCCCATCGTGCCGCTGTGCGTGGTGGCGGTGCGCATGACCTTCTCGGCCACGCGCTTCTCCTCGGGACGCATCTTGCGCGCCACGTTGACCTTGGGACCCGCGATGTGGCAGTGCATGTCGATGCCACCGGGCATCACGACCATGCCCGAAGCGTCCAGCGTGCGCTCGGGCCGCACCGTCGGATCCGTCGGCGCGGCGACGATCCTGCCGTCGGCAATCCACAGATCGCGCACCTGCCCGTCGACGCCGTTCGTGGGGTCGTAGACCGTTCCGCCGGCGATTTTGAAAAGGGAGCTAGTCATGAAACGTTTGGATCGTGGGCGCCACGGGCGTCACGCTCGTGAACGGTTGCGAGGGGGAACAGCACGGGCGGAACGCCCATGGCACTCAAAATGAACGCGGGAGACGAAGAGGTTGCGAGCGATCTCATCCGATCCGCACGGCCGCCTTGAGTTGCTTGACGCGGCGCTCCAGTTGCGAAAGGACTTCGAAGTCGCTGGGGTGGGGCGAATCGAAGGCGGGCCGCAGCGGAATCGGCACGTCGTCCATGCGATACACCGTGCCCGGCGTGTTGATGCCGTAGGTCGCGGTAGTAAAGGCCACGGTCGCGGCACGCGTGGTGGGGGTCTCTTTGGGGTCGAGCGCAATGTAAGGAATCGCGGCCAGCCGGGTGCGGGCAGCCTGGCTGAAATTGGCCATCGGATCGCTGGCAATGATCATCGCCGCGTCGGCCTCGCCGCGGGCCAGCGTGTCGGCCGTCGTGTATTCCCCCGGATTGAACCGCGGATAGCCGCGCGACAAGTTGACCCCGAACGGGTAGCCGGTTTGCCAGGACACGACGTTATCTGCCCCGGTCACGTTGCCGTGTCCCCGCATCGGCTTGGCCACAAACCGCGTGTAGGCGTTCATGTCGCGCACCAGCGCCAGCACGGCTTCGCTGTTGAGATGCTTGCCGCGCGTCATGGTCAGGCCCATGCCGAACAAGATCACGCCGAACTTGGCCCGTTTCATCCGGTCCATTAGATCCTGCCAGGCCGACAGCGGCACGCCGGTTTCGTCCTCGATTGATGCCGCATCGAGTTCTAGCCCCTGGGCCAGCGCCCGCAGCACCCACAGGGCCTCGAAATCCTTGCGCGGCTTGATCTGCAAGAAAATGTCGGCCGCCTTGGCGCTTTTGGTTTTGCGCACGTCGACCAGCACGCAGGTTCGATCCTTGCGGCCATTGGGCAGAAACATGCCCTTGGGCATCAGGCTGTACTTGGTGAAATGCCGCGGATGGCTTTCGGCCGGGTTCGAGCCCCAGAAAATAATCAGATCGCCCCGGTTGGCAATTTCTCCCAGCGAGCAGGTGACCTCGCCCACGCCTTGAAAGGCCATGCCCGAGGGCCCGTGGCAGACGCTGGTCGTGGTATCGACGTTGCCGCCGATCCAATCGCCGATGCCCACCGCGACGCGCTGCGCCTCGCAGGTCGTATCGCTCAGACCGTAGATGATCGGATACTTGGCGCCGGCCAGGATCTGCGCCGCCCGCTCGACGCCATCGGCGATCGTGGCGGGCTGACCCGAGATCAAGCAATTGGGCCGCGTGTCGGTGTGATGGTTGAAGAACCAGGACTTGCCCAGCACGCACGCACGCTTCGCCTCGACGATGTGATCGTCCTTCACCGACAGATCGATATCATCGCACACGCATCCACAGAACGTACACGTCGCATCCTGCACGATCTTGAGCGACGGATCGGGGGCGGTATTTTTCTTGGTGGCAATGCTCATCGTCGTTTGACTCGCTTAGCTGTTGCTCTGTCCCCTAGCAGCCCAGATACCTTCCGCCCACATTCCGCGAATTTCATCCGATCTTTTCCAACACCACGTCCAGCCCCTTGCTGGTGGGCATGCCGGAGCCGTGGGTATCGCCACCCATTAATCGGCTGGAGAGGTCGCCGTAAGCGATGAAGAGCAGGCCTGGGGGCAGTTCATCACCTTTGGCGGCCGTCACGGCCACTTCAATCGCGCCGGTCTCACTGGTCAGCCGCACCCGTTCACCTTCGGCCAGAGCGAGCCGCTGCATGTCGCGGGGCGAAACTTGCAACAGGTTGATTTCGGACTGGTAGCCCTCGGTGAACTTGCCTTCGCTGATGCCACAGCCCTGTTTGCTGGTGCGGCCGGGGATCAGAATAAAGGTCTCGCTCATCGCGGCACGTCGACGGTCGGAAAGTTGACAGCACTCAAAGGCGGGCGGAAACCGGCAGACTCTCCATTCTGACAGCCCCGCGGGCCAAAAGCCAGAGCGGCCCGACTGCGGCAAACTCCGCTGGCATTGCGATGTCCTGGCCCCGCTGGCGGGACTATAATCCGGCGCGAATCCAGTTCCTTCCGCCGGCTGCCCTCGCGTGGCCGGCCCCCAAAATGGCGAGGGCCAACACGTGTCAAGCGAATGGGCCACCTTGGTTCGGCATGAAGGCGAAGCACCCCGTGAGCAAAGCACTTGCGGCTGGCGCGACCGGTTGATCAGCCGCGAGGACGACGGCCACACCGCCGCCTGGGCCCACGCGGTCGACATCGACGGCGCTCGCGAACACTACCACCGCCGCTCGGCCGAGATTTATTACGTGCTCGAGGGCGAAGGCTTGGTGCTGCTCGACGGCCAGGCCCATCCGGTTCGCAAAGGCACGATCGTCCACATCCCCCCCGGCGTCATCCACGGCGCCCGCGGCCGCATGCGCGTGCTGGTGATCGGCGTACCCGACATCGCCGACGACGATTTGTTTTTTCCGGATGAGGAGTAGGCTGTCCCGCCCGACTGTCTCAAGTAGGCCGTACTCCCGGGGACGAAGCAGAAGCATCAAGTCCCGCGCACGTACCCGAACCATTCGATCTGACGGCGCGGGCAGAAACGCAAAGCGTGCTCATGACAATACACTTCGAGCCACTCGGCGTGACGAGCTAACGCTTCCGAGTCGATTCCCTCGGGCATCAGCATCGCCCGCTCGCGGTCGATCTCGGGCATCGCTCGCAGATATTCTTCAACTTCGCGACAATCGTCTGGGCTGCCAACGACGAACTTCACTTGATAGGCATACTCGCTCACCAGGCGGCGCACGACATCCGGCGCGTGCCGCGTGCGCTGGTGCCTGTCGCTCCACGGTCCCGCGCGATCCTCGCTGGGGGTCGAGTTGGCCAGCTTGGGGCTGAGCGACATCAGGTCGCAGGTGACCGGCAGGTACAGCGTGCCCGCGGTTTCGATCGTGACGTGCCGGCCGGCCTTGCGCAAGCGTGCCGATAACGGGATCAGCTCGGCAAACAGCATCGGCTCGCCGCCGGTGAGGACGACGTGCTCGGCATCCAACTCGGCGACGCGCGCCAGGATCTCGTCAACCGACAGGTCCTCGCCCTCGGGCATCCAGGAAGTGTGCGGCGTGTCGCAATACCAGCAGCGCAGGTTGCAGCCGCTGGTGCGCACGAACGTGCTGGTGGCGCCCGTCAAAAAACCCTCGCCCTGCACGCTGCGATAAATCTCGGCGACCTTCATCCTTCCGCCTTCATCCTTCGTCCTTCGCACGGTACGGCGCCGGATCGGTCAGGCCTGCCTCGGCAAAACCCTTCAGCCGCAACGAGCACGAGTCGCAGGCCCCGCAGGCAGCGCCCAAGCTATCGGGATCGTAGCAACTGCGCGTCAAGCCATAGTCGACGCCCAGCCGCGTGCCGCAGCGAATGATCTCGGCTTTGCTCCACAAGATGAGCGGCGTGTGAATCTCGAACTTCAAGCGCCCCTCGACTGACGCCTTGGTGGCCAGGTTGGCCAGTCGTTCGAAGGCCGCGATGTATTCGGGCCGGCAATCGGGATAGCCGCTGTAATCGACCGCGTTGACGCCGATGAAGATATCGGCCGCGCCCAGCACCTCGGCATAGCCCAGCGCCAGCGACAGAAACACGGTATTGCGCGCCGGCACATAGGTGATCGGAATCCCCTCCGACATCTCCGCGTCGCTGCGCCCCTTGGGCACGTCGATGGCCGCGGTCAACGCACTGGCGCCAAACTGCCTGAGATCGATCGCCAGCGTCACGTGTCGCCGCACGCCCAGGCTATGCCCCACGGCTTGCGCCGCGTCGAGCTCGCCCCGATGGCGCTGGCCATAGTCGAACGACAGGGCGTGCAACTCGAAGCCTTGCGAGCGCGCAATGGCCGCTGTCGTGGCCGAATCGAGGCCGCCGGATAGCAAAATGACTGCCGGTTTTGACATGCTGCAAACGAGTGAGAGCAAAAGAAATCGAGTTGCCGGCGCGGTGGAATCCGCACGCCACGAGGCGTGGGCAGGGAACCGCCAGGGTGGATTTTCCCGCGTTTCCGCCGCTCGGCTATCCTAGTTGGCCGGTCTGATTCTATGATGCCAGAACAGACCGAGTGGCGAAAGGACCGACGATGAGCGACAAATTCCGCGAGATTCTGGAAACATTTCCCAACCAGTTCCCCCAACGGGACTACCGGATCGAGATCCGCTGTCCCGAATTCACCAGCGTCTGCCCGAAAACCGGCCAGCCCGACTTCGGCGTGCTGACGTTCACCTACAGCCCGGCCGCCCGCTGCGTGGAGCTCAAGAGCTTGAAGCTCTACCTGCAACAGTTCCGCAACGAAGGCATCTTCTACGAGCACGTCACCAACCGCATTTTCGACGATCTGGTGGCCGTGCTCGAGCCAAGACGGCTGATCCTGCACGCGGCCTTTACGGCTCGCGGCGGCATTACGACGGAAGTGACGGTGAGTACGCAGGCTGAAGACTGAAGGCCGAAGACCGAAGGAAAAGAATTCGGCTCCCCCCTTCAGCCTTCGGCCTTCAGTCTTCAGCCTGATGCAACTCGCGCAAAAATCTGATACATCACGTCGAGATATTCGCGCGCCTCGTCCAGCGGCATCACCAGCGGCGGGCTGACTCGCAACACTTTGCCGGCCAGCGGACCCAGCAGGTGGATGGCGCGGCCTTTTGTGTCGCCCAGGTAGCAGGCTTCGACGCAGGCGACGGCAATCTGCTCGGCCGTGCGGCCCCCGGCGGCGGCGCATTCGACGCCCCACACCACGCCTTCGCCGCGCACCTGGGCCACGGTCGGCAATTCGGTCAACCGGCACAGCCCCCCTTCGATCACGGCTGAGAGCTTCCGCGCGTGAGCCAGGACGTCGGTGGTCTCGAATTCGTCGAGAGTGGCCAGCACCGCGGCACAACCCAATGGCGAGCCACTCCAGGTGTCGGAACCTTGACCATAGTGCATCTTGGCGAACAGATCGGCCCGACCCACAGCGGCGTCAACCGGCACGCCGTTGCCCAGGCCCTTGCCCAGCACGACGATGTCGGGCTCAACCCCGTATTCGCTGAAGGCATACAGGGACCCGGTGCGGCCAAAGTTCGCCTGCACCTCGTCGAGGATGAACACCATATCCTGCTCGCGACAGAACCGCTCGAGCAGTTGCAGATATTCCTTTTGTGGGTGAAACGACCCGCCGCCGCCCAGATAGGGCTCCGTGACCAGACAACACAGCCGCCGGCCATACTCGCCGACCAGGCCAGCCAACTCGTTGCGATAGGGCGTCAAATCCAACGGCTCACGACGCCGAGCGACGCTCTTGCACTCCACAGTTGGAAAGCTGATAAATCGCACCCGCGGGTCGCGATCGTGGTCCAACTCGCTGCCGGTCACCGCGCCGGCCAAGCCCTTCTTGCCATGAAAGCCGTTGCGCGTGGCCAGGATGACGTTGGCGTCTGGCCGCTGTTCGAGCGCCGCCCAGATCGCCTTTTGCACGGCCTCGCTGCCCGTGCCCGCCCACATGACTTGCTCCAACCGTTTGCCACCCGGCTGACTTTGCAAACTGGCAACCAGCCGCTCCGACGCCTCGACTTCCAACGGCGTCAAGGCGTTGTAGGCAGTCAACGTCGAGGCCGAGAAGAAATCACCCCCCGCCGGCAGCGCGTCGAGCCCCAGATACTTCAACACACGCTGCCACCACCGCGTAGGATTATGGCCCAAGTTGGCCACCAGCACCCCCGAAGTAAAGTCGGCCAGCTTCCGTCCCTCAGGCGTCCAGTGATAGCAACCCTGGCTGCGAGCGAGCACCGCCTGGCTGGGCGTATAGGTCCGCAACGCCGCCGGTTCGACCGCGGCCGACCGCCGGCGCAGATCGTTCGAGCGATCTTCGCCCGGGTGTTGAATGGCGGATTGCGTGCTGGTCTCGGTCATCGGCCCCATGGCTTTCCTGAAAGCCTTTGTCGATTGTGATGGCACGGAAACTGTGGTGACAGGGGAAGTCATTGGTCCACTTCAGACCCGCAGCTCATACAAAACTTCCGGCTCGGCGACTCCCGGCACATACAGCACCAATCCGCCGTGCTGGTCGTTCACTTGAACCACGCAGTTCGGCTGACCGGCCGCGTGCCGGGCCAGGATGGCTTCCATGGCTTGCACCGTGGCCACGGTCTGACGATCGGCTGCCAGATCATTGTAAGTCAGCGATCGCGCCTTGGTCAGCCGCGCGTCGCGCTCCGCGGACGGTCCGCCAAATTCGACCTGGGCCACCTCGCGCACGAACCGTTCGAGCACTTCGATACCGTAGCCACGCTGCGACCGTGCGTTCCAGGGTTCGAGGAACGTGCCGTTGTAGTGGTTGTTGATCGTGATCTTCCGCTCCAGTGGCGTGCGGCCCTCGACTGTACACTCAACGCCCCGTTTGCGGCTGTGCCCGTTCCAAACACCGTTGTCGAAACGGAACTGCACCTCCTGCTCGACATAGCCCGGAAAATTGTCGGGCGTGACCCACGAGGTGTGGATATCGAAGCTGGCCTCCCGGCCGTCTTCGTGCGCATAGATCATTCGCAGTTGGGTCGAGTCCCAGGTCGGCCCGTCGGCCGCGCCCACGATGCCTCGCTGCCCGGTGCACTGCACGCTCTTGAGCCTCAGCCCGAACGTGAAATCGATCAGCTTGATGTAGTGTACGGCCACGTAGGTGCCCGGATTACGGCCTGCGATCCACTGGGCAAACTGGCCCAGGGCGATGCTCTTGGGCTCCAGCAGCGTGCAATAGCCGTTGTTAATGTGCGCCAACTCGCCGTCGGCCACCAGCGTGCGCAGCTTCTTGTGATCCGGGTCGAGCAATTTGTGATAGACCACCTTGGCCAGCACGCCCTGGGCTCGCGCCAGCCGATCCAGCTCGTCGAGCTCCGCGAGCGATAGCACCGAGGGCTTTTCAATCAGCACGTGCTTGCCGGCGGCCAACGCCGCGCGGGCGGCGGCAAAGTGCCGATCATCGGGCGAGGCGACGCAAACGAAGTCGGCATCGCCGGCCACGAGTTTCTCGATCGCCCCCGGCTCGCGAAAACTTTGCCAGGCCCCCAAGCGGCCGGCGCTCGACTGTCGGTAGACATCGGCGCGCTGGCCGGTCCGGGTGGCCACGGCTGCCAGCGCGACCTCGCAGACGCCCACACCCGGCTCGAACAGCGGCTGGGCAAAAACGCCCTCGAAGAATGGGCGGTAGGTCTCGTCGAAAATCATGCCCATGCCGACCATGCCGGCCCGCAGGCGGTGAATTTCGACCGTGGCAGCTCTTGAAGTAGGCCCCTTGTTCATGAAAACCAGAATATCCGAGCCCCCTACCCATTGCCACCGGCCCCAAAGCAGCACCCGAGATCCGCCCGGTGGTCGCCTCGCCAAACCGTTATTGCCGCACCTTTTTCATGAGCAGTCGCAAACTGTTCGATGCTAGAATGTGGCCGCGTCCCGTCCCGGTTCCAAGTCCCCGATCCCTTTCCGCAAAGGAAGTCACGATGTTGCGCTGGGCCCTCATTTTTCTGATCATCGCACTGCTGGCGGGCGCTCTGGGACTGGGCGGGCTCGAAGGCACGGCGATGTATATCGCTCGCATCCTGCTGATCATTTTCGTGGTGCTGCTGGTGATCTCGCTGGTGACGGGCCGCCGCCCACCGATCGATTGACGCCGCGCCGGCAGATCGCGCCGCGGAGGCCGCCACCCCCTTGCCACATCCAGCGGGCTCTTCGACAATGGCCCTCTTGCCTCGCCTTCGTCGGTCACCGTCGAAATGCGAGCCGCCTGGTACTTCCTCATTCCCGCCGGTGGTGGACATGTCCGACAACCTCGATAAGCCTCAAGTCACGCTGAGCGGTTTTGCCGACGAGGCCGCCAATCAGAAAACGGCCGTGCAGCAATTCGCCGCGATGGCCGCGCTAGGCTTGCAGTATTATAGCCTGCGGTTCATTGATGCCGGCGAAGGCATCAAGAACGTAATGAAGCTGGGCAAGACCGAGATCCAGACGATCCGCCACCTGGAAGACGAATATGGACTGAACGTCGCCTCGATCGGTTCGCCCATCGGCAAGGTCAAGTTGCTCGACATCGAAGACGGCACCCAGAACAGCTACGTGCCGTTCAAGAAGTATCTGGAGAAGGACGTCAAGAAAGCCTGCGAGATGGCCCACGCTTTCGAGACCAAGCTGATTCGCGGCTTTTCCTTCTACCATCCCAAAGGCACCGACCCGAGAGAGCACATCCCGCAAGCGGTCGATCAACTCGGCCAGGTGGCCGAGACTTGCCTGCGCAGCGATCTGACCTATGGCGTCGAGCTCGAAGCCAACCTGGTGGGCCAAAACGGCGACATCCTGGCCGAGATCCATCGCCAGGTAAACAACCCGGCGCTCGTGTTGGTCTTCGACGCCGGCAATCTTACTTGCCAGGGCTTCAGCGCCGGCGAGGTGCTCGATCAGTTTCGCGTGATGAAGAACGGCCTGGGCTGGATGCACGTCAAGGATTACCGCCATCCGGAGCCCAGCCGGCGGCAAACGCACGTTGACGAAGAGACCCTCAAGCATTTCGTGCCCGCCGATCAGGGCGATAGCGGCCACGAGGCGATCTTCCGCGAGCTGCGCGAGATGTTGCCCAAGCTGAACCAGAAGCTCGAGCGCCGCGGCATTCCCGGCGTGTTTCTCGATCTGGAGCCGCACGTCAAAGCCGGCGGCCAATACGGCGGCTACAGCGGCCCCGACGGCATGGGCGTTGCGCTGCGAGCCCTCTGCAAAGTGCTCGACTACGTCGACATCGACTATCACCTGCGCGACTTCGAGGACCTGCGGGCCAGCCGCGGGTTCTAGCGCCGGCAGGCCTTTGGGCGCGTTACGACTTGCGCGCCTCGGCCTGGGCAAGCTGCGCCAAAAGCTCGGCGCGCGACGTCTGCTGCAAGCCCATCATCTTCTGCAAGGCCGTGGTGCCGCCATACATCCAATAGACGGCCGCCACGATGCCCACCATCGAACCGGTGCGCAAGGCCACGTCGTCCGAAACCACGAACAGCACCGTCAGCGTCACGGCCATGGCCAAAGCCGCCCCCGTGATACTGCCAACAGCAATCCGCAGCAACCGCTTCTTGCCGTGCAGATCGATCGCAATCCGCGCCTGGGTATTCGCCAGTTCGCGCATCGCGCCAAAGTCGGCGGTCTGCTGCACCGGGACGCGGCGAACCAATTGCAACGGAGCCTCGGGCATGTCGATCACTTGCGCGACGCTGACCGGTTCGGGCGTCGCTTCCGGCTTGGCTTCCACGGCCTTGGCTGGCGCGTCGGATTTTCGTTTGTTGCGGCGCTGCGGGGGTGGGGCCTGTGAGGAAGCCACGGCAGGCTGGCCGCCTCGCGCACGCGACAGCAAGCCCTTCATGTACTCTTCGACCGACATGTCGTCATCGGCAGTCTTGGTATCGCCGCCGCGACCAGCCGACTGGTGCTGACCCATGGCGTCATCGTCTTCGTCCTCTTCATCCTCGTCTTCGTCGGCGGGTTGAAGGCGGGCACGCGGCTCGTCGTCCGCTTCTTCCTCTTCGTCGTCGTCTTCTTCGGCCGCCGCGGCCAGTCGGCTGCGCAGACTACTGACCAGCTCTTTGACTTTCTCTTCCTCGTCGTCTTCCTCCACGCGGGCTGGCTCGACCGCTTCGACCGTTCCCGCGGCACGCTCGCCTTCGAGCGCGGCTTGCTGCTGCTCGAGTTCGGCTCGTTGCCGCTGCAATTCCGCGGACTCGCGGGCCAGGCGATCGGCAGCCGCGAGTCGCTCGGCGTCGAGCTTTTCGCGCTGAACCTCGAGATCGGCCAGCGCCCGCTCGAGCCGGTCCTGGGCCGCGGCCAGGGCGTCTTGCTGCTGTTGTGCCTGCGCCTGCTGTTCGGCAAGTTGACTGCCGAGCCGCTCCAACTCTTCGAGTCGCTGCTGGCGTTCGCTGTCAATTTGCTGGTGCTCTCCGCCCGGGCGACGATCGAGTTCGGCCCGCAATTGCTGAATCTCCTCGCGCTCGGACAGGTATTGAGCTTCTGAAGTTGCCACGTGTGCCTCCCTTTGGGCGAGCGCCTCGCGCTCTGCCGCTAGTTGTGCGCCTTGCTCGGCCATTTCCCGCAGACGCTGCTGATAAACTACGTCCTGTTCCGTGGCGCGCTGCCGCCATTCGGACCGCTCTTGTTCCAGGCTCTGCCGCGCGGCTGCCAACTCTGAGACCGACTCGGCATGCTGGGCATTCCAACCGGTTTGCTCCCGTTCGAGCTCGGCCAGTTGAGCCGCAAACCGCGCCGGCAACTCGGCCCGCTGTTGTTCGAGTTCGTGGGTGCATCGCGACAGCTCCTCGCGCTGGGCGTCCAGTTCCCGCTGTTGTTGATCGAAGGCATGGCGTGCCTCGGTGAGCCGCCGCTGCGCCTCGGCGCTAGCGGCGTCACGCTCTTCGCGAATTCGCCGCGACAGCTCATGGTCTTGCTCCCACCGTTTTCGTTCAGCCGAGAGCGCGCCGCGAGCCGCCTCGAGATCCCGCAAGTCAGCCTCCAGGCCGCGGGCTCGGGCGTCGAGTTCCGCCTCGCGCGCGCTGCGCGATTCTTCCCATTGCCGACAACCGCGTTGAAAGGCTTCCAGGCGGCTGTCGACGTTCGCTTCAAGCGTCGGCACTTCAGCCGAGGCCGCTTCTGGTGCGGGCGGCTGCCGGCGAAGCTGTTCGAGTTCCGTCCGCAGGTCGCGAATCGTGGCAATCAATCGGCGCGCCCGCTGGCGAGCTGCTGGCAGTCCTTGTTCGTCCGTATGACCCTGTTCAGGCGCTCGCGTTTCTGGGCCCGCATCGTCGGAGGCCTCGTGACGCAATGCGTCGGCTTCGGCGGCCGTGATCACTTCCAGTTCGATCGGGCCAACGGCCAGGCGATCGCCGGCCGACAGTCGGGCGTCAACAAACCGCTCGCCATTAAGCCGCGTGCCGCCGGACCAGCAACGGGCCACGGTGCCGCGGGCGCCGCGAAGAATGAGACAGTGCAGCGGCCGCACACCAACTGCTTGCAACCGCAGGGTGCAACCGCGGGCCGAGCCGATCGTGCACTTGGGGCTGGACAGTCGCACGACCTGGCCGCGACGTGCCGTGTTCACAACCCGCAGGCATAAGTCTTCGGCGGCCCGGCCTTGGACCCATGGAGCCGCGTGCTTCCGAGCAAAAACGACCATCGTGTTCGTCCTCGACAATTTGTCTGAACCATTCCCTTGGGCCTCGGGCCGGCGGACTACCCCCTTGGGCGCGCCGGAAGACCCACAGGTGATTTAGGTTACGTGACGAAGGTCGTCAAACGGACCGGCCGGAGCGGACGGATATCCCAGGCCAGGGGTCCTCAATTTGGGAAAAAGCTGCACAACTCTGCCGGTTTTGTCGATTATCCGATAACCAAAAGCGAATCGCGCCAGTCGCCTGGCAATTCGACTGGCGGCGCGGGATTTCGATTGCCGACTCCGGCAGGTGGTCAAATCGCGAAGAGTGCCGCGGCTTCGGCAGGCAATTTGCACCCTGGCAGGTGGTTCGTTGCGCGGAAAGCTCTCCCGCGGAGCAATTTAGAAAAAAATGCGTCACCCGTCCCAGATGGGCTAAAGTCTGCGAAAATTTGTGACCCCACGTGAACTTGCTGCGTACTATAGTTTGTTTGCTGCGCAGCGCGAGGAAGCGAAAAACCGGCGGAATTAGGGACGAAAACTGGCCGGACTTGGCGTTTTTTTGGGCGTTCAAAATATTACAGTTTCCGAAATTCGACAGCGGCTCGCTGGGGGGCTTCAACCTTTCGGCCGCGGCACGACCGGACCAAAGAAGGTGAACGGAACATGGCACGCAAAGATGCAATCCTGAGCATGCGGCAGATCTTGATCATGCGGCGTGACGCGCTGCGAACGGCGCTAGCGGGCGACTTGAGTCTATTGAAGGAACTGCGGGCGCAAACGGCCGGAGACGTCGTTGACGCCGCCCTCGATTCGGCCCAAGACGAGATCAGCTCGCAACTCGCCGAGGTCGAAAGTCGCGAATTGGCGAGCATTGAAAACGCCCTGCAGCGGATGCGCGACGGCCAGTATGGCGTCTGCGAAGGCTGCAGTTGCTCGATCCCGATGGCCCGCCTGAATGCCTTGCCCTATGCCACGTTGTGCATCGAGTGCCAGCGTGAGAGTGAACGTTTCGGCAAGGGCGCAGGTGGCGATGCCGACTGGGGCCGCGTGCTCGACACCAGCGGCGATGGCGACGTCTCGATCAACGACATCGAGATCGACGTCTAATCCCCCCGGAATAAGGACCGTATAACAGAGAGCGCTAAACGCACTGGTGGACCCGAAATGGGTGGCAAGCTCCCCTGGGAGATTGCAACTCGACCGTGGCTCGCCGGTGCGTTTTCGTTTTCACCGCACACCAGCCGACAAAACCTGAACACCTGTTGCCAAGCCCGAGACGCCTCCTTATGGTAAACGTACGGGCGTGACCTGCTGTTTTTCGCCCGAGCCCTGGGGAGCGATCGAATGAATTGCCGTCGGACTTCTGTCAGCGGTCTCGCTCTCGCCGCCGCCGTGCTGGCCATCGCCGGGCTGCTGGCCTCGTCGCGGCCTTTGCGGGCCGAGGACGACGAGCCGCTAGCCCCGCTGCAGGAGCCTCTGCGTCCGCAACTCGACGCCGTCAAAGCCCAGCAGCCCGAGCCGTCCGAATCGGAGCGGGTGGCCGAAGCGGCTCGCAATAAGCTCTACGAGGCCCTAACCCGCGAGGTGGCGGCGCTCGAGCGGCAAGGAAACGTACTGAAGATGGTCGTCAAGCTGGTGCGGCCCACAGTCGTGCACATCGAAGCCGAAAAGACCGAAGTCAGCACCCTGCACTACCCGCGGCGCGATCGAGTCGAGGAAGCCGGCTCGGGCTACGTCGTCAAATTGGGCAATCGTGATTTTGTCGTGACCAATGGCCACGTCATCCGGGCCTCGCAGCCCAAGGACATCAAGATTCGTTTCGACGACGGTCGCCAGATTCATCCGACCCGGGTCTGGAGCGACCAGGAAACCGACGTGGCCGTGATGGCCGTCACCGCGCCGGGCCTCATCGCCTCGCGACTGGGCAACAGCGACGAGCTCGAAATCGGCGACTTTGTCCTGGCCGTGGGCAGCCCCTTCAACCTCAGCCATTCGATCACTTTTGGCATCGTCAGTGCGACCAGCCGGCACGATCTGAAACTGGGCGAGGGGGTCAAGTTTCAGGATTTCATCCAGACCGACGCGGCCATCAATCCCGGCAACAGCGGCGGTCCATTGATCAATCTGCGGGGTGAGGTGGTGGGCATGAACACCGCGATCGCCAGCAGTTCAGGCGCCAACGAGGGGATCGGTTTCTCGATTCCGATCAATATGGTGATGAGCGTCGCCCGTCAGTTGGTCGACCACGACAGCGTCGCCCGGGCCTACCTGGGCGTGGCACTCGATGGTAGTTTCGACCCCGCGACGGCGATCAATGTCGGCTTGACCAAACCGCATGGGGCGCGGATCAAGGAAATCACGCCCGGGTCGCCGGCCGCGGCGGCCAAGTTGCTGCCGGGCGATATCGTCTTGAAGTATGGAACCGTGACTGTCGATAGCGACACGCACCTGATCAGCCTCGTCGGTCTGACCGACATCGGCCGCGAAGTGCCGCTGACCGTGATGCGCGACAAGCAGGTGATTCACCTCAATGTCACGGTCGGCAGCTACCCGTCGATTCGCGCGGCGCCCAAGAAGCAGCCGCCCGCCAAAGCAGCGCCCAAGCAATAAGGGCCCAACCCTACTTGGCGTCTTCCGAGGCCTCGCCGGCGGCGGCGATGCCGCGCAAGATCGTGTCACGCACGGCCGCAACGTCCACTTTCGTGGCCACGGCCACATTGGTGCGCCACTCGCGGATTCTCCGGCGGTCGAACACGGTCGCCCCGGTTGTCAGCTCGCCCGAAAGTTCGACGTCCGCGGCCGCCAGTTCGACGTCGAATAACTCGGCGTGCAGCGCGGCCACCAGGGCCGTGGCGTCGTTCAGGCGAATGTCTTCATAGCCCAGCTCCTGGCGGTAGGAGCGGAAAAGAAACGGCAACACGCGCCGCAGAAATCGCCCGGCTCGGCTGGTCTCACTCGGCAAGTTGTCCAGCAGATCGTAACCGAAAGCCACCTGGCTCGTGATGTCGATCGGCACCAGGGTCTTGGTTGCGGCGCAGCGAAACACGGCCCGCGCCGACTCGGGGTCGCAATAGATGTTGAACTCCGCGGCCGGCGTGATGTTGCCCGATCCGGAAAGCGTGCCGCCCATGATCACGATCTGCCCCACGAGGCTCACCAGCCCCGGATCGCGGGCCAGCGCCCGGGCGAGGTTGGTCAACGGGCCCAAGGCCACGATCGTCACTTCGCCCGGCGCGGCACGCACCTCGTCGCAGATCACCTTTTCCGAGGCATGGCGGTGTTGCAACTCGGAAACCTGAAAATTGGCGTTTCCCAAGCCGTCGGGTCCGTGCAGTTGGACATTGCGGGTGGGCAGCCCCATTTCGGGCATCGAGGCCCGGCCGATTCGCGGCCAACGAGGCGGATCCAGCTGCTCGATGATCGCCTGCACATTCCGCGTGGCCTGATCCGGCGGCACGTTGCCGCCCACGGCCGTCACCGCCACAACTTCCAGTTGCGGGTCGAAGAGCGCCATCATTAGCGCCACCGCGTCATCAATGCCCGGATCGACGTCGAGCAGAATCTTCTTGCCGTTCATCATAAATCATGCTCTTGCGAGTGGGGGCCACCGGCGCCGCCAAGCGCGGCGATTGTAGGGCCGCCGGCGGCCTGAAACAAGGGTGGGCCGCGCAGGCCGATGGCGGCCGAGCCCTGCCGCGACCGTTGGCTGCCAGCTCATATTCTCGTTCGCGGCGGTGAGTTACAATCGATCGAAACTGCAAGCCACCGGGAGCGATGGACGTGATCGAGCCGATGTTGGGCCGGCTGGCGGCCGGCGAAGACCTGTCGATGGAAGAAATGGCGACCGCCATCGAGGCGGTGATGGCCGGACAGTTGAGCGACGGCGAGGTGGGCATCCTGCTCATGGCCCTCCGTGCCAAGGGCGAAACGGCCCAGGAATTGGCCGGCGCTGCCCGCGCTCTGCGCAATCACATGACCCCGATTCGCAGCGGCCGAACCGGCCTGATCGACACCTGCGGCACCGGCGGCGACGGTTCGGGCACGTTCAACATCAGCACGGCCGCCGCCCTGGTGGTTGCGGCCGCGGGCGTGCCTGTGGCCAAACATGGCAATCGGGGTATCACGAGCAAGACCGGCTCGGCCGACGCCCTGGCCGCCTTGGGCGTCAATGTGCAGGCCAGTGTGGCGCGCGTCGAACAATGTCTCGACGAGCTGGGCATCTGTTTCTGCTTCGCCCCCCTGCTGCACCCGTCGATGAAACGCGTGGGCGAAGTTCGCAAAAAGCTAGGCGTGCCCACAATCTTCAATTTCCTGGGACCGCTTTCCAACCCGGCCGGCGCGCCGTTTCAGGTCGTTGGCACCGGAGCGGCTGAGTTGAGGCCGCTGCTGGCCGAGGCGCTCTTGCTGCTGGGCACAACCCGTTCGCTGGTCGTGCAGGGGGAGGACGGCCTCGACGAAGTCACGCTCAACGGTCCCACGCGGGTCACGGAAGTGTCCAGCGGCGGCCTGCGAAATTTTACTTGGATCCCGGCCGACTTTGGGTTGGCGACCAGCACTCTGGAACTGCTAGCGGTCGGCGGCCCCGACGAGAGTGCGGCGGTGATCAGCCAGGTGCTGGCCGGCGCGTTCGGCCCGCCGCGCGATATCGTGATTCTCAACGCCGCCGCCGCCCTGTGGACCGCCGGTGCGGCCGACACCCCGGCCGCCGCGGCGCGGATGGCCGCCACGGCGATCGACTCGGGCGCGGCCCGCGAATTGCTTCGCCGGTTGGTCGAATTGAGCAACCAATGAAATAATTAGCCAGGCCCGCGACAAGCCGGCCAACATTTCATGATCATCCGCCGCCCACAACCCGACGATCAACCGGTGGGAATCGGACCACCACGATTCACACTTCGCACGTTGTTGTTGATCGTGACCCTGGCCGGCTGCCTGTTTGGAGTGATGTCGGCGCTGGGCACGATGTGGTCGATGGGCATGCTGATGATACTCTGTCTAATCTTTGCCCACGTGGCCGGCAATTCGTTGGGCACCACGCTGCGCGATCAGGCCACGCGCCACGCGGCCGATGAGCGCCGCGAGCGTCTGCTAGCCAATCCGATCGCACTGGCCCGGCCCGAGGCCCCCGTTCCGGGCCAGCTCACCAAAAGTTCACGACTCAATCGGGTCACGCTGCTCATGACTGCCGGCGGGGCGATTGTCGGCGGCGCCTTCGGAGGAACGTTGTCGGCTCGTCTTTATCCCGAGGCCGGCATCGCGGCGCTGGTGCTTGGCGTCGTGTCGGCGGCCGTGCTCGGCGGGTTCGTCGGCTTCACGGTCAGCGCGTTCATTTCCGTCGCCCGCGCCGCGTTGGGCGAGGCGCTGCGCAACTGCGATCCCGCGACCGGGCGCTTTTCCAAACCGCGGTAACCGGCCGCCGGCCGCCGATTCAGGATCACGATGACACCTTCGCTCACCGACACGCTGCCGCGTTGGGACACCACGACCATCTATTCCTCACTGACCGGCGATGACTATCGCGCAGCGGTCGAGCTGCTGCACACGCGGATTGCTGAACTCGAATCCTTCGTCGATGCCCATGGAATTCGCCGCACGGCCACGAATAGCGAGCCCGACGCCGCCGTGGCCGACACCCTCGTCGAAGTGATCGAGCGGGCCAACGAACTCGTGCGACGGTGGAGCACGCTGCACTCGTTTGCCTACACGTTTGTCAGCACCGACAGCTACAACACCGAGGCCGCGCGCGAGTTGTCGAAACTGGAAATCGCCGGCACTCAGGCCGCCAAGCTGCGCGTCCGCTTGCAAGGTTGGATCGGCAGTCTCGCCTCGCGACTGCCGCAACTGCTCGCCACGCGACCCGATCTGTCGGCGCACACCTTCTACCTGTACGAGACGGCACGACAAAGCCAGTTTTTGATGAGCGAGGAGCTGGAAAACCTGGCCGCCGAACTGGTGCTCGATTCGGGGGTGGCCTTGGGTAAGCTGCAAGGCAATGTCACCAGCCAACTCCGCGTGCCGCTTGAGCGTGACGGCAAGCGCGAGGAGTTGCCCATCACGGTGGTCCGCAATCTGTGCTTCGATCCCAACCCGCTAGTGCGCGAGCAGGCCTATCACGCCGAAGTCCAAGGCTGGGATTCGATTCGCACGACCGTGGCGGCCTGCCTCAACGGCGTCAAGGGAACCGCGCTCACGTTGGCCCGCCGCCGGGGCCGCTCCAGCGTGCTGTCCGCCGCTCTCGACGATAACCATATCGACCAGCAGACGCTGCACGCCATGCTGGACTCGATTCGCGACGAATTGCCCATGTTTCGTCGCTATTTGGGAGCCAAAGCGGGCAAGCTGGGGATCGAGCGACTGCGTTGGTGGGACCTGTTCGCACCGCTACCGAGTTCGCATCGCAATTTCACTTGGGGCGAGGCCACGGCGTTCATCGTCGAAAAGTTCAACACCTTTGACGACGATCTGGGCCGCTTTGCCGCCACGGCGTTTGAGCAGCGCTGGATCGATGCGCAGCCACGCGATGGCAAGCGCGGCGGGGCGTTTTGCATGGAAATCCTGGGCAACGAAGAGAGCCGCATCCTCGCCAATTTCGACGGCAGCTTCGAGCAGGTGAGCACGTTGGCCCACGAGCTGGGGCACGGCTATCACAACCATTGCCAAAAGGGGTTGGCCCCCTTGGTGCGCGGCGCTCCGATGACCTTGGCGGAAACGGCCAGCATCTTTTGCGAGACGCTGATCGCCGAATCGACGCTCGAAACTGCCTCGCCCGCCGAGCAACTGGCGATTCTCGAGGCCCAGCTGTGTGGCGCCACGCAGGTATGCCTCGACATCACGTCGCGGTTCCAATTCGAGTCGGCCGTGCTCGAGCGCCGCGCCGACAGCGAACTGAGCGCCGACGATTTCTGTCAGTTGATGCTCGAGGCACAAGGCGACACCTATGCCGACGCGGTCGATCCCTCGACCTATCATCGCTACATGTGGCTGTGGAAGCCGCACTACTACGCCTTCGAGTCGAACTTCTACAACTTTCCCTACGCTTTCGGACACTTGTTCGCCCTGGGCCTGTTCGCCATCTTTCGCCGCGAAGGCCGGACTTTCGTCCCCCGCTATCAAGAACTGCTCCGTTCGACCGGCCAGGACTACGCGGCGCCCCTGGCCGCGCGGTTCGGCATCGACATCACGCGGCCTGACTTTTGGCGCGCGAGCTTGGGGATCATTGAGGAACAGGTGCGCAGGTTCGAAGCGATCAAGGGCTGAAGACCAGGACGCGAAAGGAAAGCCGATCGCGATGTGTGGTCGGTTCACATTGCAGACGCCGCTAAAGGATGTGGTCAAGTTGTTCGAACTGGCGCAGCTCGAGCTGTCATTCGGAACGCGATTCAATATAGCGCCGGTGGCGAGCATGATCGCCGATCCGAGCCATCGGGCGGTCAGCAGCCCCGCCAACGATACCCCGCAATGCCTCGAGCCCGCCGTCGCCGGGAAGACGCAGGGCTCGCTCTTCGACTAACGGGCTTTTCCTCATGGCAGGCCGCCGCACAGAGACAAATCGCCTCGAATTCCGGAAAAATCGCTCGTGAGATGCGGAACCGGGGCGGAGCGATTCAACCGCTGGCGGCGAAATCGGCCTCGGAATCCGACGATCCGTGCGGCGCTGTGCGGTTTGGCGCACGTTGATCGCAGGCGAGGCGGGCCCTCGGCACTTGCCTTGGCACCTCGACCGATATTAGCATCGAACCTGCCAATCTGGCCCGCGTCTCGCGGGAACCGCTTCTCTCCGCACCGGTATTCAGCTGTATGTCCAAGTGGCTCGCTCGACTGATCGGCAGGGCAGGCAACGGTCGCGATGCCGCACATGCCCACATGACATTCGGCCAAACGTCGTTTGGGCGCACCGTTTCGCGGACCGGTCTGTTGCTGAAGAAGCAACTCTGGATTTGGCCGATTGTCGCCGTCGTGCTTATGGCGATCGTCGGCTATACCGTGAGCGCGTCGATCCATCGGACGATGGAGGATACGCTGCGGTCGCAATTGCAGACGCTGTTAACCGTCGAACGATCGATGTTGGAAAAATGGTTCAAGGTGCAGGAATCCAGCGCCTTGACGCTGGCCAATAATCAACAAATTCGCCAGACCGTGACCGAACTTCTGACTGCCGCTACCGACACCACGAAAGGGACCGACCCGCAAGCAGCACCGCAAGGCGATCCGATCGCGGCCGACCTGCACGCGCGGCTCGCCAAGGAGTTGGAGCCCGGCTTGTCGCCACACGATTTCGTCGGCTTCATCGTGGCAAACAAACAGCAGCGGATCGTGGCGTCGAACAATCCCGAGCTCATCGGGCAAGTCGTGCCGGAGTACGAGGGCTTCTTGACGCGGGCATTGGACGGCAAGTCGACCGTCTGCCCGCCGTTCAAGAGCGTTGCCATGGTGAAGGACGAGATGGGTCGAGTGCGGACCGGAACCCCCACGATGTTCGTTTGCGTGCCGGTGCGAGACAACAACTTCCAGGTCGTCGCGGCACTGGGTTTGCGGATCCGACCGGAAAAGGAATTCACCGACATTCTGCAATTGGGAAGGATCGGCGACACCGGCGAGACCTATGCCGTCAACAAGCAGGGGCTGATGGTTTCCAACAGCCGGTTTGACGAGAGCCTGGTCCTGTTGGGGCTGCTGCCCGATCAGGATGGCGCGGCGTCGATCTTGACGATTCAAGCCCGCGACCCGGGCGGCAACATCGTGGAAGGCTTCCGGCCCAGCGTTCGCCGCCGGGAGCTGCCCCTGACGCAAATTGCCACGGCCGTTACGAGTGGCGGCTCGGGCGTCCACATGGAAGCCTACCGCGACTATCGCGGTTCGCCATCGGTCGGGGCCTTCGCGTGGCTTCCCGATTATCAAATGGGCATGATCGCCGAGATCGATACGGCCGAAGCTTATCGACCGCTGACGATTCTCAAGTGGCTGTTCTATTCGCTCTTCGGCTTGCTCGGAGCCAGCGCCGCGGCGATTTTTGTCTTCACAGTGATCGTGGCCCGGCTTCAGCGGCAGGCCCAGAAGGCGGTCATCGAAGCCAAGCAACTCGGCCAGTACCGCCTGCAAGAGAAGATCGGCGCTGGCGCCATGGGCGTCGTCTATAAGGGGCACCACGCGATGCTCCGCCGTCCCACGGCGATCAAAATGCTCAATGTCGATCGTGTCAACGAAGCGTCGATCCAACGGTTCGAACGCGAGGTGCAGATCACCTGCAATCTGAACAACCCGCACACCGTCGCGATCTACGATTATGGCCGGACGCCGGAAGGCGTGTTTTATTACGCGATGGAGTACCTCGACGGAATCGACCTCCAGGCGCTTGTCGAACAGTATGGCCCGCAGCCGGAAGGCCGCGTGGTCAGCATTCTGCGGCAGGTCTGCGCGTCGTTGTACGAGGCGCATTCTTTGGGCCTAGTGCATCGCGACATCAAGCCCGCCAATATCATGCTGAATCGCCGCGGCGCCGAGCCGGACGTCGTGAAAGTGCTCGACTTCGGCCTGGTCAAGGCTCTCGACGATGAGAAGGAAGGCCGGCAGTCGGGCAACGATCTGTCGGGAACGCCGTTGTACATGTCGCCCGAGGCGATCCAGACACCGGACCTGGTCGACGCCCGCAGCGACTTATACGCCGTCGGCGCGGTCGGTTACTTTCTGTTGACCGGCCAGACGGCATTCAACGCTCGAACGTTGGGCGAGTTGTGCCAGCAACACGTCACTGCGATCCCCGATCCTCCCTCGCAGCGATTAGGGCGCAGCGTTTCCGAGGAATTGGAGCACGCCATTCTCGCTTGCCTCGAGAAGAACCGCGCCAAACGCCCGCAGACGGCGCGCGATCTGGCCGCGATGCTCGAACGCGTGGCTCAGATCTGGTCGCTCGATGACGCCGAGTCCTGGTGGAGTCGCCACGAGCGCGGCCAGCAATCCGCCGGTCGAGGGACATCGGGCTCTGGACCCTTTGGCGGAAGCAGCGTCACGAAACCGCCTGCGAGCACTTCCGCAGCTTCAGACCCCGCACAAGCGGATTCGGTTCGAACGACCGCGCCTGGTCTGGATCGAACCATCATCTTCAATCCGCCCGACGAGCCGCAACCGTAGTCTGGCTCGGGCTCGGTCGAAAGCGCCGGACCCAATGGCTACCTCACCGGCGCGGCAGTGGGTCGAGTGGCCACGGCGGTCGGCGCTGTGGCCGGTGACGCCGTCGGCAAATCCGTCTTGCGAGTCGCGGCGGCCAGTTCGGTGGGCACGCTACCGCTTTCGACCGGCCCGGCGCCAACGACTTTCCAACTCTTGAAGTCGCTACGGGCGAGTGCGACGCCCGACTGCAGCACCGGCTGCCGCGACTTGGCGTCGAAGGCCACGATCCGCAGCTTGGCCGTGCCGTTGGCTCGGCTGCGCGAGAATAGCGCCATCTTGGGAATCGAGATCGGCGACGGCGGCGGCAGCGGAATCTCCGAGATGCCCACGAACTTCTCCTGCCGGTCGGTTCCCACTCCGCCGCTGGTGACGTGCATAATCACGTCGGCGTCCTCAGGTTTGGCGGCCAGCGTCGAGCCGTTTAACAGTAGTCGCTGCTCGAGCGCCACGATGACGTAGTTCTTGTCGACGCAGTCCAGGTACTTTTCTTCCAAGTGAACTTTGGCAAAGCGGACCGGCGTGAGATCGATCTTATACCAATCCCAACATTTAAC
>PLYM01000285.1 GCA_003153375.1 Planctomycetaceae bacterium | reverse complement strand
CCCGGCTGGCCACCCAGATAGCGAACCTTCGTTTCGTCGGCCTGCAACACGTAGCTGAGCAGAATTTCCAGCAGCAATCGCTCGGCCAATGGTTTGAGGGCCCGCGCAGAGCCCTTGAGCAACTGACACAGCAAGGGACGCGAGAGCCATAGTCCCAGCGGCGCCAACAGCATCTCCTGGTGCCGATACGTCGGAAGGTGCCGCTCGAACTTGGACGAGATGATCCAGGCCAGCAGGCTGGCGCCGAATGGACTCTTTTCGATCGGGGCCGGCGGCTTCGCGGTCGTGACAACTTGTTCACCGCTCCGGCAGTGCTTACAGGCGTAAGTGTAGCGCACGTGGACTTCGACATGGGCTTGCGCCGGGGTCAACTCGATCTGGCGAGTGACATGCTCGTTGATGATGACGCGTTCTGCCCCACAGCAGCCGCAGGGACGTTCGTTCTCCGCCAATGCGTGTTCGATGCGTCGCTGCGGCAGGAATTCTGGGATCACGAACTGGCGGCGATGCTTGGGCTTCGACGGGGGCCGCGGAACGGACGAGGCTGGCAATATCTCGGCTGGCGGCACGTCGAGCACCCCGGCCGCAAACAGCAGTTTCTGGTCGGGAGAAGGCACGAAACGCTCTCGCCGAGGTGAGAACAGCGCCTTTTTCAGCAGCGTCAATTGTTCGCTAGCCCGGACCAGGGCTTCGTGCTGTGCCGCGATGGTGGCCTGTTGCTGGGCGATCGTCGCCTGTTGCTCAGCGATTAGCGCCGTGAGTTGGCGCACTTGTCGCGAGAGATCATCGAAGTCGGCGGCAGAACGTCCGCGTTCCATGCCGAGTAATACACAGGAAGGGCCAGACAAGTTTCAGCGCGACGAGAATATTGTCGCAAAAAGTTTCAGGCCGGCTGAACTTCACGTCGCCAGCGCTTGCGACGCCGCACACTAGAGAGTTCGATGCCTTCGAGGATCAGCGTCAATTCGCTGAGCCGCATCTCGATGCCCGCTATACCGGCGGCCGCGTGCAGCGCTTGGGGCATTTCAAAGGTCCCGAGTTCAAGCCGTTTGTAAAAAATCACCAGCCCGTCACCCACGAAGTACAGCACCTTCACGCAATTGCGGCGGCGATTGAAAAACAGGAACAAATGGCCACTCTCGACAGTTTGTTTCAACTCCTGCTCGATGATGCCCACCAAACCCGAAAAACTTTTTCGCATGTCCGCGGGCTTCGTGTAGGCAAACACACTCGGTGCGGCAAGGGACATCAACACGACGATGGCCCTCCAAGACGTAGCGCGGATGCCGCCTGTAACACCGCGTGAATCGTGGCAGCGTCGCAGCCTGGTGGAATCTGCACACGCACCGGGCCGGGCAATTCGACAACCACGGGCGGCACCCGACTCTCGTCAACGCTATCCGGGACGATCCGCACCGGCACCAACGATGGCCGCGACGGTGATTCGATCGCGCCCGACGAGCGATGCATCGGCTGCTGTTTGCGCAAGCGTCTCTGCCAGACGAAGAATNNAAGAATGACGCGGTCGACACGCCGGCCCGCTGACATAACTCGACAACGGTCAGGCCCGAGGGTTCTCGTCGCGCAACCAATGCTCGCCAAAAGGACTCTCGATCGGGATCAGGTCTTCTTGCCATGATCGGCTCAACGTGAAAGAGGAACAAAGGCCCCTTTACGCTACCACACCCGACAATGATGCCGATTCAACAACGGATACTTTATTTGCAGGTCGTCATTTGTTGCCTACTGGCAAATCTAGCGCCCTATGCATCCGAACGCTTTCAAGATTGTTGGGATAGAAAAATGGAGCTCGCGCGAGAGCATTTGTAGATATTCCCCGATCCTCGCACGGACCGCTCGACGCCCGCCTCGCTCTGCTGGTACGATACCACCGTGCCTCCGTCTACTGCGCGTCGCGCAAGCGTTATCACCGTCATCAACCTGAAGGGCGGCGTGGGCAAGACCCATGCCAGCTGGCTGCTTGCGGCCGTGTGTGAGGAGCGCCGCCAGCGCGTACTGCTCGTGGACGCCGACATGCAAGCCAACTTAACCGGCTCGTTCGTCGAGGAGGCCGACCGTGAACCAGGTATCGAATCGCTCTTCGATCCCGCCCAGGACGCCGATGCGAAGAGCCTGGTCCGCCACACGGACTGCTGGCTCTCACGTTCAACCAATCCCAGCCGTCGATTGAGTTTCTGGCGACGCCGCACTACTGCCTGAAAAAACTCGGATACTTTGAAGGCAAGGGCGGCAAACAGTACGCCGAGTTTCGAGCCACGATCAAGCGACTGGCCGGGGTGTTCTATCAATGCAATGCGTTCTATGATCCGCGGCTGCAGACATTTCAGGATTGTGGGTTCGGGTTTCTCAAGTACAGCCTACCGCAACGCGATGACTCCTCACGCGCGTGGCGGCTCGTGTGGGATCCCCTCTTCTTCGAGTATGTGCAGGCGACCGGCGGAAAGCTCTTCTTCGATTTGACCAGCCAGACGTTCCGCGACCTCGATCCGGCGTCGCGACGATTGGCGCTCCTGCTGCACAAGCTGTTCTGGCGACACAAGCAGTCCCCTGCCTACGAGCTGCGGCACCTTGGCGTCCACGTCCTTGGATTCTCCCCACAGCGCCTCACGAAATTCCTCAAGCGGGACATCATCCACTGTGCCGAGAAACTACTGGCCGCGAACTTCATCGTTCTGCCGCCGGGCGTTGATGGTGTTGGCGGACTATTCGAGAAGCGCGGCAAAGGACAATTCTCCGTCCGCTTCCACCGTGGAACGTACTTCGAGCAGACGTCCGTCGACCAGATCGCGCACCGCTCCCCGGCCGGCGTGCTCGACTCGCCCCTATATGATCCGCTCAAAGCAATCGGCTTCGAGGACGCGGCCATCCGCGCCATCATCACGCGCTACGACTATCAGATTGTCGCCCGCTGGGCGCAGTACACCCAAGCGGCAATGGAGACCAAAGGATCCCGCTTCTTCAAGAAGAGTCCGCAAGCCTACTGCCTTGACGGCATCAAGCGCGGCACATCGGCGCCGGACTGGTTCCTGACGGGGCAATCGGGCCGGCTTGAGTTGGCGGCGCTTGATGCTGATTTGCAGCGGGTGATCGGCGCTTGGAACGGCGTTTCGCCTGCGATTCGGCGGGCAATCTTGGTAATGGTTGAGTCGCAGAGATGACCGGCTACTGGTATTTTGTGCGTTACCATGCTGGGTCGGCGGGCGAACTTGGCGCGTATCTTGCGGTACCAACTGTCGCTGCGCGCCCTCCGAAACCCAACGTCGTCAGGCACCGGCGGCACATCTTGTGCGGCGTGCTAGTCTTGAGTCGTGGTACACACGACATCAGGAAGCTTGAGCATGTCTGAGCGAATGCTTTGGAGTCAAACGGTTAGCTATCCGAAAATCTGGATCATGAGACCGACCACGATCAGGCCGCCGACAAGCAATACGACCGCCCACAAGAATGTTTTTAGCGTGGTGTCCCGCCGCCCAGCGCATTCTTCGCAAAGTGTTAGAGGACTTGAATACGTTCTTCGCGCCGGATACGCGCTGGTTCCAAGCGGTCCGCCTTCGTCGTCATGCGTGGTGAACAACCCATGCTCGCCCGAATGAATCTCGCGCCCGCACCGATCGCAACGCATTTCAATGCTCCGAAGGTTTTGATTTTAGGCGCAGTGAAGTATCTTATGCGGTCGAAGATCGACATTGAAAGGCGAAGCCGATGGCTGCGCTACGTAATAAACAGGGGGGTCAGTGTCTCAGTCATGTTGGCACAGAGGGGAGCGCGAATTCCTGCGCGCTATGGACGAGTTCAAGAGCCGCATCCCGGACCTCTCTCAGTCGCTCAGTGAACACATCGCCGACGCCCACAAGAAGAACAAACACTTCCGCGAAGCATTTGCCGAATTCGTCGCCATCGTCCGCGCCTCCCTCAATCCCGAACTCTCCGAGGACAAGGTGGACGAGATGCTCATCCAGCACCTCCTCACCGAGCGCCTCATGCGCAA
>PLYM01000004.1 GCA_003153375.1 Planctomycetaceae bacterium | reverse complement strand
TGTTGTCGCTGCCGCATCTGACCACGATCACCGAAGACACCACTAGTGACTATTCCGTGACCCAAGCCTGGGCTCTCTCCGGCGGGACGGTATCACTGCCGGCCTTGACCCAAATCAGCGGTGGCCCGGTCTTCTTGATGAGCGACGGCAGCGGTAGCCTGCTGGATGCCTCGGCCCTGACGAGCTTCCAGAAGCAGAGCGGCAACTTTGGCAATGCGTCGTCCCTTCAGGCCACCGCGGGCGGCACGCTGCTCAGTCCCAGCTTGAAAAGTCTAGTTGCGGTAAATCTTACTACCGATCCCACCGCGACGTACGCGTTGCATTCCAATCAATCGTATGGTGGCGGCAGCAGTGCGACGACGACCATTACGACCGGCACACTGATAGACCAAGGTAGCTTGATCGTGCCGGACAGCGCTACGATGAATGTTCAGGGAATACTCCAGGTCAACGGCCTAGGCTTGCTGCACGTCACGCTCGCCGGCACGATCGTCGTGAAGGGCAACCTGCTGGGAAATACCCAAAACTTCGACCACTGGAATCTTCAAGGGACAACGCTCTTAAGCAGTGGCGCCGGCGCGGCTCAGCCGCCGCAACTTTTGGAGGCGATGTCCGCCGACGTGGGAGCGTCCCAGGCGGGGTTTCAGAATAACTTCGCCTACGGAACGCTCAGCCTGGCAAGTAATACCTACTCCAAGCTTGTCGACCAGTCTCACAACTCAACCGGCGTCGGCGCCGAGGCGCTGTACGTCAACGAATTGATCGTCCCCAGCGGCACGACGCTGGATCTCGGTGGATTGCATCTTTATGCGCGTGGCGCCCAAGTGGCCGGCACGATTTTGAATGGCTCGGTGATACAGCTTCCTGCCGGCGGACCACTTCTACTGAACACTCCCACGCCGGCCGCCATCGATCCCGCTGGCCAGATAACGAACTGGACGTTTTTCGGTCATGCGGGCCGTTCCATCACGGTGCAACTCAACCCCGGCGGCGGCGGTTCGACGCCGGCCCTTCCGCCACAGCTTGGTTGGAGCCAGGTAACGCTGCTCGACGCCAGCAACAACGCCTTGGCTTCGGCCACCAGTAGTTCGAGTGGCGCCGTCGCGGTGCTGAGCGGCGTCGCATTGCCCGCCGATGGCACCTACACGATTAGGGTCCAGGCCCCCGCCGGCCACACGTCCAGCACGGGCAACTACGTCGTCTCCGCGTACGATGCCACCCCCAACGTCCAGCCGCTGACGGTCAATCAACTATACACGGGCTCCATCGCGAATCCATTCGGCGTCGATCAGTGGACCTTCTCCGCGACTGCCGGTCAGCAGGTCCGACTGCACGTCATCAACAGCTCGAGCGGTGGCGTGGCCTTTGATTTGGTGGGACCGGGCGGCTATACCGCGTTCTCGAACATCTTGTCCGATTCCGAACTGGTCACCCTACCTTCGACCGGCGGTTACATCCTTACCGCGCACGGAACCGGCGGGCAAGCGGGTAGTTATGCCTTCCAACTCGCGCAGACCTCGGTGGTCACCTTGGCCTTGGGAAGCATATACAACGGGACGCTGGCGGGAAGCGGAGAGGCACAGTTGTTTGCCGTGAGCGTGCCCGCCGCGCAGTCGCTGTTCCTCACATTGCAAGACAGCACGGCGGTTGATCACAACGAGCTTTATGCCAAGCTCGGCGCGCCGCCCACCCGGGGTAGCTATGATTACAGCTTCTCGGCTCCTAGTTCAGCCAATCAGCAGGTTTTGGTTCCCTCGGCCACCCCGGGCACTTGGTATATCTTGGTTTACGGCGAGTCGGTCCCGGCGGCCAGCAACTTTACGCTGCAAACGCTCGGCGCTCAAATCAAGCTCACTGGGGTCACCCCTGATCGCTCGGCCACGGGAAGTCCCGCCACGCTGACCCTCAGTGGAGCCGGATTCGACAATGCTACGTCGGTGTCGCTGGTCGCGGCCGACAGTACCGTCTTCCCCGCCAACAGCGTCGCGTTCGATTCCTTCACGCAGCTTACCGCCACGTTCAACCTAAGCGGCATGCCGCAAGGAGTCTACTCGGTCTGCGTCACGCGCGCGGGGGGTCTCACCGACCAAATCCCCGCGGCATTCACGATCACGGCTCCTGGACAAGCGCATCTGGAAACCAAATTGATCTTGCCCAGCGCTTTGGGGTTTCACGGAGCCTCGACTTTGTATGTCGAGTATTCCAACACCGGCAGCGTCGCGATGGCCGCTCCACTGTTGCTGCTCGAATCGTCGCAACCGGAAAACAGGCCGGCGCTGACGCTGGATCCCGCGCTGCGGGTCTCCGGATTTTGGACCTCGGCCATTCCCCAAGGCTACTCGAATACTGTGCAAATCCTGGCCAGCGGCAAAGTGCCGGGGGTGCTCGAACCGGGTGAGTCGGTCAAAGTGCCGGTCTACTACGCTGGAATGCAGCAGCCTTGGTCGTTCGATCATACACTCAAATTTGACCTGCGCGTTTTTACGTCAGGTAATGCAGACCCAGTGGATTGGAGCAGCTTACAAGCCAGCCTCCAACCGCCGGAAATTGCCGGGAACGCTTGGGCTGCGATCTATAGCGGTCTCACTTCGCAATTGTGCAATACCTGGGGCGGCTTTGTCCAGATGTTGGATCATGAAGCCTCGTACCTAGGGCGGTTGGGTGAGCCGGCGACCGACGTCCGTCAGCTCTGGGCGTTCGCCGTCATGCAAGCCGACGGGCTTTCGCCCACGCCAGAATTGGCTGACGCGACCGATCTTGCGGTGGCGACCCCCGGGCTGCCGCTCGACTTCAGCCGTTCCTATCACAACCGGCTCGACTCGCGCGACTTATCCGGCTCGCTTGGCTTCGGCTGGCGCGATTCTTGGCAGTACTCTCTGGCGACGTCGGCCGATGGCACGGTGACAATCACGATGCCCTCGGGCGCCCAGCGAATCTTCCAGCCCGATAGCCGCGGCAGCAGCTACTTCGCCCTACCCGGCGATTACGGCGCTCTACGAGCCGACACCGGCGGCGTTTTCTTTCTCACCGAGACCAACGGCCAGGTGGAGCGATTCAGAGCCGACGGCACGCTCGACTACATCCAAGACACAAACGGCAACCGGATCACCGCCGGCTACGCAGCTGGTCGGCTCACCAGCCTGACCCAATCATCCGGCCAGTCGCTGGCGATCGGTTACAACGTGGCGGGCTTGATCCAATCGGTGACTAGCTCCGACGGCCGAGGGGTCAGTTACGGCTATGACGCCAACGGGCATTTGCTCACCGTGCAAAGCTACGACAGTCGCGTGACGACTTACGCCTACGACACCGGCTCGAACCTCGCCGTTCAAAATGCCTTGACCTCGGTTCAGTTTCGTGACGGCACGCACCAATACTTCAGCTACGATACAAGCGGCCGACTTGCGGGCGCTTCGCGGGACGGCGGCGCCGATCCCGTTACCTACAGCTACAACCTTGGCGAGGTGATCGTCACCGACGCCTCCGCCGCTGCCAGTCACTTCTTTTTCGATCAGCGGGGACTGTTGGTCAAAACCGTCGATCCACTCGGGGACGCCTTCTTTACTTCCTTCGACACGAACTTCAATCTCACCAGCACCACCGAGCCGACCGGTCTCAAGCAGGTTTTTGGCTACGACTCGGCGGGCAACCTGACCAGCTCTACCGATCCTTTAGGTCAAACGGACCACTTCGCCTACACGGGCCAGTTCAACCGCCTGACCAGCCTCACCGACGCCCGTGGAATCAGCACTAACTATCAGTATGATTCGCACGGCAACCTGGTCTCAACGCAGTATCCGGATCACTCGGTCGAGAATGCCACATATGACGCCCTGGGAGATCCACTGTCGCTCGTGAACCAGAACGGCCAGTTAGTCCAATATATCTACAACGCCGCAGGACAGGTCACGGGTCAGACTCTGAGCGACGGCTCGCAGACCATGTTCGCTTATGATGGCCGCGGCAACTTGACCTCGGGAGCCGATGCCGCCGGCGTGACCGCGCTCACCTATGACTCTGGCGACCGGCTCACCAAGATCACGTATCCGAACGGTCAGTTCCTCCAGTACACCTACAATTCACTCGGCCAGCGGACGCAGATGGTCGATCAATCGGGCTTTGCCGTCAATTACAGCTACTATGCGGTCGGAAGGCTCAAGCAACTGACCGATGGCAGCGGCGCCTCCATCATCAGCTACACCTACAACAACCTGGGCCAACTCGCCCGTGAGGACAAAGGCAACGGCACGTATACGACCTACGAGTATGACGCCGCTGGCAATGTGTTGCACCTGGTCAACTTTGCTCCTGGCGGCACCGTCGACAGCCGGTTTGACTACGTTTACAACGCCTTGGGCGAAGAATCGAGCATGGCGACGATTGATGGCGTGTGGACTTACAGCTACGATTTGACCGGTCAATTGACGCACGCCACGTTCGCGTCGACGAATGTCGCGATTCCCAGTCAAGACCTGACCTATGTCTATGACGCGGCTGGAAATCGCACCCAGACGATCATCAACGGCGTCACCACGAACTACACCACCAACAGCCTGAATCAGTACACCAACACCTCCGACGGCACGACCTACAAATATGACGCCGACGGCAACATGATCTCCAAGACCG
>PLYM01000178.1 GCA_003153375.1 Planctomycetaceae bacterium | reverse complement strand
AGAGCCAGGTCACGATCGAATACGACGGTCATCGCCCCGTGCGGATCGACACGGTGGTGGTTTCGACGCAGCACGATCCGGACGTCAGCAACAAGGAAATCCACAACTACGTCACGAACCAGATCGTCAAGCCATGTCTGCCGGCCGATCTGATCAACGGCGACATCAAGTATCACATTAATCCCACCGGCCGCTTCGTGGTCGNNAACATCGTGGCCGCCGGGCTGGCCGATCGTTGCGAAGTGCAACTGGCCTATGCCATCGGCGTTACCGAGCCGGTCAGTGTCTACGTCGACACCGAAGGCACGGGCCGCATCGACGACGAGCGGATCTGCGAACTCGCCAAGGAATTGTTTCCGCTCACTCCGGGCGGCATCATCAAGTATCTCGACCTGCGCCGTCCGATCTTCCGCAAGACGGCCGCCGGCGGACACTTTGGCCGCAACGATCCCGATTTTACCTGGGAAAAAACCCACCGCGCCAAAGAACTGGCCAAGGCGGCCGGCGGCGCGCTGGCGGCCCAGGCCTGAAAGCGCGGTTGAAAACTCGCGCCAGCGGGCCCGTAATACAGCGTGGGAGATGGCCAACAGCGGTGGAGGTGGCATGGAGGCGCCCAGATCGATTGCGCGCGGCGATTGGCCGACGGTCACGTCGCCGGCCCTGGCGGCCCTGGTTCGCACGTTGGCCGTTTCGTGGTTGGCACTGCTGGCCTTGGCGGCTCTCGTGCTCTGCTTACGCCGCGCGGGGGGCGCCCTGACGCAGCCGCTGCCGGCGCCGGCGCTGGCGGCCTGCGGATTATTGCTGGCCCTGGCGGCGCTGGTGTTTCGCGGCATTTTCGCCAGGTCGATCCCGGGCTTCGATCCCGGGCGCGCCCGCGCCCTGTGGGCGATTCCCTCGGCCGTGCTCGTGTTGTGGGCGATCGCTTTGTCGCTCGATGGCAGCCAACCGGCCGGTTTGGTCGCGCTATGGGGCCTGGTGCTGGTCGAAGAAGGCTGGAGTTGGGGCCGGCCGTCGACCCTGGCAGCTCGGTCCGCGGCGCACGTTGCCATGGCCGTTCTCGATCCTGTGCTGCCGAGTGCTTTGCCGTCCGTGACCGCGCCGCTGGGTGTCGTGCCGCACATCGCGCCGGCGGATGATCGCTTTGCGAGTGACGCCTCCGATGAACGCGACGCAACCGTCACCCAGCAGATGACTCGGCACCGGCACGACGATGGCAGCGAGTCGCTCGAGGGCTGGCTCCGCGCCGACCTGGCCCCGGGCGCCCGGCACGCCACGGCTCACATCGCCATTTGTCCGCCGCTGGAGCGCAAGCCCGAATGTTTTGCCGAACCGATGGACGGCCCTTCGGCCACCGTCAAAATCGGCCAGCTGCTCGCTCACGGTGTGCGCTTCGAGATCAAGCTCGACCAGGTGGCGCCCGAGCCCGAAAGCGTTTGGATCGAGTTCTCGCTGCAATCCCCGCCGAGCGATGGTTAGGGGCGATTCCAGCGGATGGCTTGGTATCACTGGCGTCTCGCCAGTGCGATCGTCGCGAACATCAACGCCAGCCGCCGCGCAACACTTTGGCCATCTGGTCGACAATGCGCTGCGTCGGCAAATCCATGCGCTCGTTGATCACGAAAACGAAGTTATCGGCCAGAACTTCCTCGGGATGAATCAGGTACGCGGTGTTCTTGCCGACCTGATCCATGAACCCCTGCACGCTTTTGGGATTCAGCAGCGTGGGTTTGCCGTCGACGAGCGCCGGCCGTCGCAGGCCGTTGGCGTTTTCCAGCACCATCAGCTTGAACTCCAAGTAGGAGAACAGCGTGCCGCCGCGCTTGGCATCGTAGTGCTCGGCCTTCGAAAAGATCACGGGTAACAATTCCACGGCGTGGCCGTCGATCACCACCGTGATGTAATGGTCGTTCACCGGCGCGTCGGGATTCGTTAACTTCCGCGCTTGCAACCCCTCGGGCAACACCACCTCATTGCACGGTTTGAAACCGACGACCTGGTACAGAGCTTCGCGCAGCGCCGGGTTGTGGCTGCTGGCGACGTGAAAGATCTCGTGCGGCAGGACGCGCTCGAGCAGCGTGGTGTTCTTGCCGATCATGCTCTCGGGCACGACGATCGCGGCCCCCCGGCAATAAGCGGCTCGTCCCTCCTCGCGGCCGGTGGTCTTCACCAGCAGCACCTCGGGGGGCAGGTTCAAGGTCCAGGGCTCCAGCTTCTTGGCCATCGCCGTCAGCACCGGCGTCAGCAATTGCACGTCGTCATCGGTCCAAGGGATGACGTTTTGCGCGATGAACGCCAGCAGCTCTTGGTCGCTCACCGGCTGGTCGGTTTGCAGCCGCACCTGCCGATCGAATGGGCTCATCTGCCGAATGTAGTCGTCGTGCTTGGTGATCGCCTTGGCGCCTTCGTGAACGTCGGCGAAGCGGATCAGCGTGTTCTTGGTCGGCGTGACGTCGTCGGCCCGGGCGGCCGGACATCCGCAACAGACCCCGACCACGGCCATCAACGACCGGGCAAACAGCGAGTTGACGCTTGCCGGCCGAGGTGCGCCCGTGCGATTTCGCTCGCGATATCCCATGTTTCGCTCACCATGCTGCCGTGCGGAAATGACCGCGCTTCCGCACCCCGCCCGGTGCCGCGTTGCCAGCCCTCAATATAGGCCGGCGTCGGGGGGCGAGGCTAGTTGAGTGCGCGCCGCGACACCAGGAGACGTCAGGTTAATTTGGTGAGAATTCACGGTGCCAGCAACAACCGCGCGACGCAAAGTCGCGCGAATCGCCGTGCACGCCGCGATCCCCCTAGGCATTGCGGCGTGGGGCGGAAATAATACGGATATGAGGCGGCACGGCTTACGGTCTTGCTTCGCGGAGGAGCGGGGGCGGCCGACGATTGAGTTTGACGGACTGAAATCAGAGAATACCATGGCCCGATGGCCGCGCCACGTTTGGACGACGGTGGTCACGTACGTGACGATTTTTGGGATATTTCCCTTGCTCTGTTATCTGGCCTGGGCCTGGGTTCGCGGCTGACGATTGGCAGCGCTCTTACAGTCACAGGCCAGCAGGCTGGCGAGCGGCAGGAAAGTGGATGCGTTGAGAGACCGACTGCACGAGCGCCTGACCCCTTTCGACCAACACCACGTGCTGGCGTTTTGGGAGGAGTTGAGCGACGCCAAGCGCCAGCACCTGGCCGAGCAGATCGAACGCCTCGATTTGAAGCGTCTCGAACAATTACACCGCTGCCACGAAGTGCCCGAGGACTGGTCCGCGCTGGCCGGTCGCGCCTTAGCGCCGCCGGCGATTCGTCTCAATCAAATCGCTCCGTCGATAGCGCCGCAAGATGCCTTCAATCGGGGCCAGCAGGCGCTCTCGGCCGGCCAGGTGGGCGTGATTCTCGTGGCCGGGGGGCAGGGGACGCGACTCGGCTTCGACGCTCCCAAGGGCATGTTCGCCATCGGCCCTGTCTCGGGCGCCTCGCTGTTCCAGATCATCATCGAAAAAATCCTCGCCCGCGCGCGGGTCGCGCGGATGCGCATCCCGCTCTATTTGATGACCAGCCCGGCCACGCACCAGCCGACGATCGACTATCTGCGAGCCAACGAGAACTTCGGGCTTCCGGAAGAAGACTTGAAAGTCTTCTGCCAAGGCACGATGCCGGCCGTCGACGCCCAGTCGGGACGGTTGTTGCTGGCCGACAAGCACCAGTTGGCGCTCAGTCCCGACGGTCATGGCGGCATGCTGCAGGCGTTGTCGGAGAGTCGTTGCCTGGCCGACATCCGCCGCCGCGGGCTGCACCAACTGTTCTATTGCCAGGTCGACAATGCATTGGTCAACGTCTGCGATCCGTTGTTCCTGGGCTATCACCTGTTGTCGCATTCCGAGTTGTCGACGCAGGTCGTGGCCAAGCGGACGCCGCGCGACAAGGTGGGCAACGTCATTTCGGTCGACGGCCGGCTGCGGATCATCGAATACAGTGATTTGAACCCGTTGGCCGATGACGTGGTCACGCGCCGCGCTGCCGACGGCACCGAAATATTTTGGGCTGGCAACACGGCGATCCACATTTTCAACACGGTGTTTCTCGAACGCATGGTGCGCAGCGGCACGGCGCTGCCGTTTCACGTGGCGCACAAAGCCGTCGGCCATCTGGACCCCTCGGGCCAGCAAATCGAACCCGAGCGGCCGAACGCCCACAAGTTCGAGCGATTCATCTTCGATTTGCTGCCCGAGGCGCGGCAGGCGATCGTGGTCGAAGTGGACGAAGCCAAGGCCTTCGCACCGCTGAAAAACGCCCCCGGCGAGGCGCGTGACACCTTGGCCACGGTGCAAGAGCAGATGATAGCACTGCACCGCGAGTGGCTTGAAGCGGCCGGCTGCGAAGTCGACCCCGGCGTGGCCGTGGAGATCAGCCCTGGCTTTGCCCAAAGCGCCCAGGAACTGGCGGCGCAGGTGCAGCCGGGACTCGTGGTGACGAAACCACGCTATTTCTGTTAGCCTTAACGGTTCTCGGCTACTTCGGTAGCCGTCGCGAGTGCTCAGAGAAACGGAACGAGTCGATGCTGCACGCAGTGATCATGGCCGGCGGATCGGGAACGCGGTTTTGGCCCGAGAGCCGCGGCACGCGCCCCAAGCAATTGCTCAAGCTGGTCGGCGAGCGCAGCATGATCCAGTCGACCGTCGATCGTCTGGCCGATTTGGTGCCCCCGGAACGCGTGGTAATCGTCACCGGCGCGGGGCTGCTCGACGAAATCTGGAATCAACTGCCGCAACTGCCCAGCGAATCGCTGATTGGCGAACCATGTCGCCGCGACACCGCGCCGTGCATTGGGCTGGCCGCGCTCGAAATCGTCGCCCGCGATCCGCAGGGAATCATGGCCGTGATGCCCTCGGACCACGTGATCGAGCCAGCCGGAGCGTTTCGCGAAGCCATCGCCGCCGCGGCCAAACTGGTTGAGCAAGCGCCCCAGCGCATCGTGACCTTCGGCATTCGTCCCACGTATGCGGCCGAGTCGTTCGGCTACATCGAGCGCGGCGAGGCCTTGCCCGGCGGGCCGCTCAAGTTGACTTCAGCCACGACCACGGCCTACCACGTCCGGCAGTTTCGCGAGAAGCCCAAGGCCGACGTGGCGCGGCAATATCTGGAGGCCGGCACGTTCTATTGGAACTCGGGCATCTTCGTCTGGAAGGCGTCCACGATCCTCGCGGCTCTGGAAGAGCGGCAGCCGGAGATGATCGCGCATTTGAAAACGATCGCCGCAGCGCGGGGCAGTTCGAATTACGCGGCCGTGTTCGCGCGCGAGTTCGTGGCGATCAAGGGCATTTCGATCGACTACGCCGTCATGGAACATGCCCGCGACGTGGTGGTCGTCGAAGCGCCGTTCGCGTGGGATGACGTGGGCAGTTGGCAGGCGATCGCGCGGCTCGAGGGCGCCGACGCCGAAGGCAACACGGTGTCGGCACGGCACCTGGGATTGCGCACGGCGGGCACGATCGTGCGTGGCCCCGATGACCACTTAATCGTCACGCTGGGCGTAACCGATTGCATCGTGGTCCACACACCCGATGCGACCCTGGTAGCCAACAAGCACGACGAGGAAGCGATTCGCGAATTGGTCAAATTGATGGCCGAACGCGGTTGGCAAGAATATCTTTAAGGGGCGTCATGAATCGCCGCAACTTTACCGCAGCGTGTCTTTTCGCGGCCAGCCAGGCACTTCGTCCTTGGCGGGCCGTGGCAGCCCCGATGCAAGAAGAACGCCCCTCGACCGGCCACATCAATGCCCCCACGCCCACGCTCGGCGGACGCCAGTTCTGGGCCGACGAATTGTTCTTTCACGACTGGCACATTCAGCGCAACGTGTTTACCGGTCACTACCGGTTGCTCGACGGCTCGAATGTTCGCCGCGGCTGGGGCACGCTGGCCGAGTGCCAGGCCAAGCTCCATGAGTTCAAGCAGCGCCGCCGTTTGCCCCCGATGCGCGGGCAAGGCGTGGTCTTGATGCACGGTCTGTTTCGCAGCGCGGCCGCGATGGGCAACATGGCCCGTTGTCTGAAAGAGCAGGGGGGCTATGAAGTCTTCAATGTTAACTATCCAACCACGCGCGGTTCGCTGGCCGACCATGCGCGGCAACTCGAGAGCGTGCTGGGCAGTCTCGAAGGCATCGAGCAAATCCACTTCGTGGCGCACAGTCTCGGCAATTTGGTGATTCGTCACTATCTGGCCGATCAAACGCGGCCCGAGGAGGGCATCTGGCCTGATCGGCGGATTGGCCGAATGGTCATGCTCGGTCCGCCCAATCAGGGCGCCGACCTGGCCGAGGCGTTTGCCGAGAATCGTTTGTTCAACTTCGTGGCCGGGCAATCGGCCAGCCAGCTGGCGCGGCAGTGGAATCAGCTCGAGCGCGAGCTGGTCACGCCCGCGTTCCCCTTCGGCATCCTGGCCGGCGGACGGGGCACGGCCAAGGGCTACAATCCCTGGCACGGCGAGGACAACGACATGGTCGTCAGCGTCGAGACCACGAAGCTGGCTGGCGCCGCCGATTTCGCGGTGCTGCCCGTGCGGCACACCGTGATGATGGACGACGCCAAGGTGCAAGAATTCACGCTGCGGTTTCTTGAGCGCGGATATTTTCACGCCGACGGCAGCCGCCATCCGCTGGGGCCCGAGGTCACGCGGAACCAGACGACTTCCGGCGACGTGCTGCGGGCAAGCGGCTAGCCAAACGGTGTACGCGGTGAACCAGCAGTCGGGAAGAATCGCCGGAATCGACTTTGGCACCGTCCGCATCGGCATCGCCACCGCCGATCTTGCGCAAACGATTGCCAGTCCCTACGAAAACTTCGACCGGCACGGCGAGGAAGCCGAGCGAAAACGATTTCAAAAACTGGTCGCCGACGAACGCATTGTGCGTTTCGTCGTCGGACTGCCGGTGCACCTCGATGGGCGTGAAAGCCAGAAATCGACCGAGGCGCGGCGGTTCGGCGAATGGCTGGCCAAGGTGACCGGCGTGCCGGTTGTTTACTTCGACGAGCGATTCACGAGCTCCGAGGCCCTGCAACATCTCTCGGCCGCGCATCTGACCAAGAAAAAGCGCAAGGCCCGGCTCGATAAGCTCGCCGCGCAGATCATGCTCACCGCGTATCTCGAATCGTTGGCCGCCGGCGGCGAGGGCCCCACCGATGCGCCGCGCGGCTTGGATGACTGAGCCATGCCTAAACTGATTTTCGGCTGTGGCTATCTGGGCTCTCGCGTGGCGCGCCGTTGGCTCGAGTCCGGCGAACAAGTCACGGTCGTCACGCGCAGTCCGCAGCGTGCCGCCAAGCTGGCTGCTGCCGGCTATCAGGCTATCGTGGCCGATGTGTTGCGCCCTGCCACGCTTGCCAATTTGCCGTCGGTCGACAACGTGCTGTTCGCCGTTGGCTATGACCGCGCCAGCGGCGCCACGATTCACGATGTCTATGTGGAGGGCTTGCGGGCCGTCTTGGACGCACTGCCCGCCAGCACGGGCAAGTTTCTCTATGTCAGTTCGACGGGCGTTTACGGCTCGGCGGGCGGGCAGTGGGTTGACGAAGATACACCCTGCGACCCCCAGCGCCCCGGCGGCCGCGCTTGCCTCGAAGCCGAACAATTGCTGGCGGCTCACGCACTGGGGAATCGGGCGATCGTGCTGCGGATGGCCGGCATCTATGGTCCGGGGCGACTGCCGAACACCGCCGACATTCGTGCCGAGCGACCGATCGCGTCGCCGGAGCACGGCGCGTTGAACCTGATTCACGTCGACGATGCGGCCACGGTGGTCGTGGCCGCCGCGCTGCGGGGCGTGCCGCCGCGGTGCTACACGGTTTCCGACGGCCACCCGACCGAGCGGCGCGCCTATTACGAAGAGTTGGCTCGGCTGTTGCACGCGCCGCCCCCCACGTTTGCCGTGCCGCCGGCCAATTCGCCGGCTGCCGCGCGCGCCGCGGCCGACAAGCGTGTCAAGAATGCACGCCTGCTCGCCGAGCTGCAGGTCACGCTTGCCCATCCTTCCTTTCGCGAGGGTTTGGCGGCGATCGTCGCAGCCGAGGCCTCGGAATCGGGTGGCTATTGAGACTCGGTTACAAATGAACAGCGTGTCGCGCCCCGAGTTCGCCGGTGGCAGGCGAACAGTCCTTGTCGGTCGCTGTCTCCGGTTTTAGAATTCGGTGCTTTGAGCCGCTCGGCTCTCGCTCGATGGGTCGTGGCCTCTTCTTCGCGGCCCCGCGACGCGTCGAACCGCAAACAGAGCCGTCAACGGTCGAGCCAGCGAGCGCCCGGCCCCAGGAAGGATCGAACCATGCTCCAGCGGAAGACGGTCTTCCCGCACGTGATCGAGATGAACGTGCAGGCCGGCCAGCGGCTCGGCTGCAACGTCTATCTAATCTTCGACGGATCGGATTGGTTGCTGGTCGACGTCGGCTTCGAAGAGACGGTCGACGAAATCGTCGAGTTGATTCGCCAGCTCGATTTTCCGCTCTCGCACTGCAAGACGCTGATCGCCACCCATGCCGACGTCGATCACATCCAAGGCCTGGCCAAGATGAACCAGGTGTTCAAGACCAAGATCACGGGCCACCCTCTGGCGGCCGAGCCCTTGGCCACCGGCGACAAGATCAAGACCTTTGCCGAGATCGCCGCCCAGGACATTCATCTCGAAATGCCCCCGGTCAAGCTCGACACGCTGGTCGACGAGGGAGACACGATTCGCGTTGGCAAGCTCAAGCTTGAAGTCTGGCACACGCCGGGTCACACCGACAGCCAGCTTTCGTTTCGCCTGGGCAACCTGCTGTTCAGCGGCGACAATATCTATCGAGACGGTTGCGTCGGCGCCATCGATGCTCATCATGGCAGCGACATTCCCGCCTTCATCAAGTCGCTCAAGCGCATTCGCGCCAGCGACGTCGAATGGCTGCTGCCGAGCCACGGCCCGATCTTCAAAAAGAACAACGCCTTGCTCGACAAAGCCATCACGCGACTGGAAGGCTATCTGCACATGGCCGATTTCGGCACCTGCGCCATCGACTGGCCGCTGATGGACGAGTGGGACAAGGAACTGGCCGCCGGCAAAATGCCGCAGTAGCAGCCTTGCTAGCAGCGGGCTCCTTGTCCGGGCGTTTGCGGGGGACAATTCCCTGCAAAGCCTGGCGCCAGGCGGCTTTTCGCGCGGTCCCCACCGCGTTTCAAACTGTAACGGTTCTGAGGGATATTCCCTCAACACCGTCTGTAGGGTCTGCCGATGCAGTAGGTAGACCCGAAAACGACCCGCGGGCGTTGGCTCCCAGCATTGGCCGCGCCGCTTGTTTGTCCTGCCGCATCTCTTAGGGGGGAACTCGATGATTCGCCGCACACTTCTTGCGCTGTGCTGCGCGGCCGCCATGGGCGTGCTCGTAGCGCCTGAAAAGGCCCAGGCCCAGCAGGCCTTCGGCCGCACGTGGGGAGGCGCCAACAGCAACCGCGACTGGAACCGCCTCTACCACTATCCGTACGTCTATTATCCGCAGAACTTCTGGTCGAGCGAGTACTACAAGAGCTCGGACGACATGTATCACCGGTATCCGCAAGAAATGCGGATTCCGGCCTACAACAAGAAGTGGCACAACCTCTATCCCGAAGGCGCGCTGTATCACAGCGGCCATCACATGATTCTCGACACCTTCTAGGCTCGCGCCCTTTTCGCGTATGCCAAGGACCGAAGAGTCGGCCGGTTACAGACCCAAGCGGGCGAAGTGGTAAAGCGCTTCGCTCGCTTGCGTCAACTCGGCGAGCGACAGCCACTCGTCGGCCGTATGGGCCTGGTCGATCGAGCCGGGGCCGAACACGATCGAGGGCACGCCCGTGGCGGCAATTGCCGCGGCGTCGGTGCCATAGGGCACGCCCACTTTTTCACAGGCGATGCCCGCCGTGCGCGCCGCCGTCGCCATGCGATCGGCCAAGGCGGCATTGAGCTTGTCGGCCAGGCCCAGGCCGATCAGAAACGGCCGATCATGTTCGATCGCCGCGTCTTCGCCTAATTCGGCCACCAGAAAATCGAGCACTTCGCGCCGGGCGTCGTCGGGCCTTTCGTCGGGGATCAGTCGCCGGTCGATCTCGATCGTGCAATGGTCGGGCACGGTGTTGACGCTCAGCCCGCCGGTGATCGTGCCCACACTCAAGGTTGGCTGACCACACAGGGCATGGCGCCGCAGCCGCGGCGTGACGTCGCTCTGATAACGCTCGAGCGCGCCCAGCACGCGACTCATTTTGTAGATCGCATTGACGCCCAATTGCGGTTGCGAACTGTGAACCGCTCGTCCATGGGTGTGGCAGCGCCAGCGGACTACGCCCTTGTGGGCCACCACGACTTGCAGCTGGGTCGGCTCGGCCACGACGGCCACGTCGGGCTGGCGGGGAATGATCGAGCCCGGCTGCGACCAGAGTTTGGTGAGCGCCGTGGCGCCGCTGTAGCCGTGTTCTTCGTTCACGGTGCAAGCCATCAGAATCGTGGGCATGCCCCGGGGCCGTTCGGCCGCCAGCCGCGCGAAGGTGCCCAGCATGGCCGTCATGCCCCCCTTGATGTCGCAGGAGCCGCGGCCATAAATGCGGCCCTCGCGCACCGTCGGCGTCCAGGGCTCGATGGTCATGCCCGTGACCGGCACCGTGTCTTGATGGGCCTCGAGTAATACGAGCGATCCACCCTCGCCAGGCGGCACGTCGCCGTCCAGCCTGGCGATGATGTTATCGCGCTTGGGCTCGACCGTCTGCCGCTGAAAGCGCACGTTCAGTCGCCTGAACAGCGCCTCGAGATAATCGGTCACCCGATACTCGAAATACTCCGGTCCCGTGACGTTCTGACCCATCGGGTTCACGCTGGGCAGCGCGATCAGGTCGCTCAAGGTTGCCGTCAGGTCAAGCGTCATGGCCGTTGCACGGATTCGAGAGGGCCCACGGGGGCTCGTATAGGTGCCCCAGATGGGCATCCGAGCGGTCATCATACAGCATCGCGCCGGCGCTCGAAATCAGCAACGTCGGCATCCAGCATGGGTCGTGCGCGGCCGCCAAACGACGACAAGCACGGCGGCTCGGCTGCCCGCTTGACCGTCTGAAGTGGGGGCGATAGGATTTCGGCTACCGCCAGACCCCCAGTGGGGTCTTTTCCTCGGACCTACTTTGTGACAAGATTCACAAAGTGTGGGGTTTTGGCGCTTTCACGAGCCTGCCGGTTGCCGCCATGGAACAAGCTGTCCTGCCGATCCTGCTGTTTGTCATCCTGGCCACGGCCGTCGCCGTCGTCATGCTGACCGTCAGTGCCCTGGTCGGCCCGCATAAGAATGGGCCGGTCAAGGAGATGCCGTATGAGAGCGGCATGAACCCGATTCACGATACGCGCCGCCGTTTTGACGTGCGGTTTTACCTGGTGGCGATCGCTTTTTTGGTGTTCGACGTCGAATTGCTGTTCCTCTATCCCTGGGCCGTGGCCAGTCGCAACAGCGAGGGCATCGATCGGGCCGTGGCCAACGGTTGGGTGAGCGGCGGCTGGGCCGATGGGCGGGGCCTGGTGTTTATCGAAGTGCTGACGTTCATCGTCTTACTGGCGGCCAGTTTCATCTACGCCTGGCGCAAGGGTGTCTTTCGCTGGCGATAAGGCCCCCGGGGCAGGATTTGAGGTTTTTCGATGGCGATCGAGGTGCCTGAAAATGTCGTAGTCAGCCGACTCGACTCGCTGGCCAGTTGGTGTCGCAAGAACAGCCTCTGGCCCATGCCATTCGCCACGGCTTGCTGCGGCATCGAGCTGATGGCTACCGGCGCCAGCCGCCACGACCTGGCTCGCTTTGGCGCCGAAGTGTTTCGCTTCAGTCCCCGGCAGTGCGACCTGATGATCGTGGCCGGCCGCGTGGTGATGAAGATGCTGCCGGTCTTGCAGCGCATCTGGCAGCAGATGCACGAGCCCAAGTGGTGCATCTCGATGGGCGCCTGTGCGTCGACCGGCGGGGTGTTCGACACTTATAGCGTGGTGCAAGGCATTGACCGGTTCATTCCAGTCGACATGTACGTACCCGGTTGCCCGCCGCGGCCCGAGCAACTGATCCAAGCGATCATCGACCTGCAAGACACGATTCAGCGTGAAGGAACGATTAGCGGCCGCGAGTTCGCGACCCGGCAGCGGCAGCAGCCGAAGCGGGCCTTGGTGGAACTGCCGGTCATTACGTTGCCGCGCGGCGTGAGCCATTTGCCGCAAGGCGTGCGAATCGAGTAGGCCGCAACGAGCCTGCACCCATCGGCAGGCAGCAAGGAACGCAATGATTCAACCCCCAACCCAAACGGCCGTGGCCGCGGCCTTTCCGGCGCTTGTCTGGAGCGAGTTTCGCGGCGGCACGCGCGCGGTCGTGCCGCGTGATGAGCTGTATAAAACGCTGGAGTTTCTGCGCGATCGCCACCATTTCGATTTGCTGGTCGACATTACTTGCGTCGACTACCTGAACTATCGCGGCGCCACGGACCGCTTTGGCCTGGTCTATTTGCTGGCCGCCACGGAAACCAATGAACGGCTGACCGTGCGAACGTTCGTGAACGAGCCCGACCTGGTCGTGCCTTCGGCGGTGCCGCTGTGGAAGGGCGCCGATTGGATGGAGCGCGAGGTCTGGGACATGTTCGGCATTCAGTTCGAGGGCCATCCCGACTTGCGCCGCATCCTGATGCCCGAGGAGTTCACCGCGTTTCCGCTGCGCAAGGACTATCCGCTGCAAGGGCGTGGCGAGCGGCATAACTTCCCGGTGTTGACGCGCGAAGAAGGTTGACGAGAGAGAAGAAGGCCGAGCTTCCTTCGAGAAATGAAATGCCCGTAACCGCCGCCAAGACCATCGAACAGCTCGCCCAGGCCGAGGCCCGCGATTACCTGTGGACGCTGAATTTCGGCCCCCAGCATCCGGCCACGCACACGACGCTGCGCCTGGTGCTGATGCTGGATGGCGAGCGCGTGGTCGACGCGATTCCTGACATCGGCTACCTGCACTCGGGCTTCGAGAAGATTGGCGAGCACCTCAACTACAATCAGTACGTGACGGTCACGGACCGCATGAACTACATCTCGCCGCTGGCCAACAACATTGCCTGGCACGGCGCGGTCGAGAAGCTGCTGGGGCTGGAGCTGACGCCCCGCTGCAAATATCTGCGGACGATTCTGGCCGAGCTGGCCCGCATCAGCGATCATCTGCTGTGCAATGGCGCCGTGGGGCTCGACACGGGCGCGTTCACCTACTTTCTCTACGCGTTCTATCAGCGCGAAGTGCTGTACGACATTTTCGAGACCCTCTGCGGCGCCCGGTTCACCAACAGCTATACGCGCGTCGGCGGGGTGATGTACGACGCCACGCCGCTGGTGATCGAAAAGATTCGTGCCTTCGTCAAGTCGTTTCCCAAAACGCTCGACGACATGGATCGGCTGCTCAATCGCAATCGTATTTTCGTCGACCGCACCAAGGGCGTGGGCATCTTGACCAAGGCCGAGGCCCTGTCGCGCAGCGCCACCGGCCCCATCGCCCGCGCTAGCGGCGTGACCCGCGATCTGCGCAAGGACGAGCCGTATCTGGCCTACGAGGATTTCGATTTTCAGGTTTGCTGTTCGCCCGTCGGCGATTGCTTTGCCCGCTATCTGGTGCGGATGGCCGAGATGCGCGAGAGCCTGCGGATCGTGGCCCAGGCGATCGAAAACCTACCCTCAGGTCCGGTGAACGTGTTGGTCGACGAGCGCACCACGCTGCCCTCGAAGCAGGATGTCTATTCGACGATCGAGGGCACGATCTCCCATTTCGAGTTGGTGATGGCCAATCGCGGCTTCACTGTGCCGCACGATGAGTGCTATGGCGCCATCGAGGCGCCCAACGGCGAGCTTGGGTTTTATCTGGCGGGCGACGGCACGGACGTGGCCTATCGGGCCCGCTGCCGGCCGCCCTCCTACATTCACTTTGCCCTGTTCCCGCATTTGATTCGCGGTCACACGCTGAGCGACGTCGTGGCCGTGTTGGGAAGTTTGAACATTATCGCGGCCGAATTGGACCGCTAGACCGATGGCGACAGCCGAGCGAATTTTGACCGACGAAATGATCGAAGCCATCAAGGCTTTCTTTCCTCGCTATCCCACGCGCCAGGCCGTGACCTTGCCGGCTCTGCACGTGGTCAACGATCGGCTGCGCTATGTGCCCTTGCAGGCCGTGGTCGAAATCGCCGCGCTGCTGGGCCTCAAGCCGGCCGAAGTGCAGGACACGCTGTCGTTTTACGGCTTCTTCAAGCAAGACAAGCCGCACGGCGAAACGCGGGCCTGGGTTTGCCGCTCGATCAGCTGCGCTCTGCGCGGCGGCGACGAACTGCTCGACCATATATGCCACGCAGCTGGCATCGCGCCGGGTGAGACCACGCCCGACGGCAAGCTGACGATCGAATTTGCCGAATGCCTGGGCGCCTGCGAGTTCGCCCCCTGCGTGCTGGCCGGCAGCGCGCTGTTGCGCAACGTCACGCCGCAGTCGGCCAACGCATTTTTGAACGACATCCGCAAAGGCGCGCCCAGCAACGGCCACCAGTAACCCGAGATCCGCACCCGAGTCATGCCCAAGTTCGAACCCATCCTGCTGGCCAACATTGGCAAGCCCGACAGCCATACGCTGAAAGTGTATGAGGCCGGCGGTGGCTACCGCGCGCTCAAGCGGGTGTTGGCCGAGATGAAGCCGGTTGACTTGATCGAGATGGTCAAGTCGACCAACTTGCGCGGCCGTGGCGGCGCGGGCTTTCCCACCGGTTTGAAGTGGTCCTTTCTGCCCAAGGACCATCCCGGCCCGATCTATATGTGCATCAACGCCGACGAGAGCGAGCCAGGCACGTTCAACAATCGCATCCTGATGGAGTTCGATCCGCACCAGGTGATCGAAGGCATCATTCTGAGTTGCTATGCCACCCGGGCGCAAACGGCCTATCTCTACCTGCGCTGCGAGTATCCCACCTCGCACCAGCGGTTGCAGGCCGCTATCGACGAGTGCTATGCGGCCGGCTACCTGGGCAAGAACATCTGCGGCAGCGAGTTTTCGGTCGATCTGTACATGCACCGCGGTGCCGCGGCTTACATCTGCGGCGAAGAGACGGGGCTGATCGAAAGCCTCGAAGGCAAGCGCGCCTGGCCGCGTATCAAGCCGCCGTTTCCGGCCGTGGAAGGTTTGTTTCACAAGCCGACCGTGGTCAACAACATCGAGACCGTGGCCTGCGTCACGCAGATCGCCGCTCGTGGCGTCGAGTGGTTCAAGAGCATTGGCGTGCCCTCGGATCCCAAGAATCCGCGCGATCCGGGCAGCTACGGTCCGAAGCTGTACTGCCTCAGTGGTCACGTGAACAATCCCGGTTGCTACGAAGCGCCGCTGGGCATCACCTGCCGCCAGCTCATTGAGGAATATGGCGGCGGCGTGTGGAAAGGTCGCAAGGGCAAGGCCGCCATTCCCGGCGGTATCAGCATGGGCTTGCTGACCGAGGCCGAGTTCGACACGCCGTTGGATTTCGCCGGGCCGGGCAAGGCCGGGTGCTTGGGCTTGGGCACGGCCGCCGTGGTCGTGCTCGACGAAACGGTTTCGATTGTCGACTTCCTGCACAATAGCTGCCGGTTCTTTGCTCACGAGAGCTGCGGCCAGTGTACGCCCTGTCGCGAGGGCACGGCCTGGTCGCTGACCATGCTCAACCGCATCAAGGCGGGCAAGGGCCGGCTGGTGGATCTGGATCTGTTGCTCGAAATCGGCGATTCGATCGGCATCATGCCCGGCACCACGATTTGCGGTCTGGCCGACGGTGCGGCGTGGCCCATCAAGAATGCGATCCGTAAGTTTCGCGGCGAGTTCGAAGAGTACATCAAGCGAACCAACCCCGACGGCTACCAGTCGACCGAGGCGGCTCGAGCCCTGCCGGTGTTGGCGGGCCATTAAGTTTCGCGGCCTTCCGAGGTCGCCCGTAGCGAGTGCAATCTGATATGCCAACTGTTCTGGTCGACGGAAAAGAAATCGAATTGGCCGCCGGCGAACGCCTCAACGGCATTCAGGTCGCCGAGCGGACCGGCATCGACATTCCGCGCTATTGCTGGCACCCCGGGCTGTCGGTCGTGGCCAGCTGCCGCATGTGCCTGGTCGAAACCGGCACCCGCGACCCCAAGACCGGCGCGATCACGATGTTGCCCAAGCTCGTGCCTGCCTGTCAGACTCCGGCCACGGACAACACGGTTTTCGTGACCAACAGCGAGAAGGTCGAGCGCAGCCGGGCGATGGTCGAAGAAGATCTGCTGATCGATCACCCGATCGACTGCCCGATCTGCGACAAGGCCGGCGAGTGCTACCTGCAGGATTACCACTTCAAATACGGTCAAGACGCCCGCCGCGCCGACGTGCGGCCGTTCACCAGCCGTCGCCGCGAAATGGGCGACACCGTGACGCTGTTCGTCGACCGCTGCGTGATGTGTACGCGTTGCGTTCGCTTCACGCGCGAAATCACCGGCTCAAGCGAACTGTTCGTCATCAATCGCGGCAGTCATGAAGAGATCGACGTGTTTCCCGGCTTTCCGCTCGATAACAAGATGTCGGGCAACGTCGTCGATCTTTGCCCGGTCGGGGCATTGGGCGACAAGGACTTTCTCTATCAACAGCGCGTCTGGTTCATGAAGCAGCACGAGGGCGTTTGCACCGGCTGCTCGACGGGTTGCTCGATCAATGTCGAGGAGAACCTCGACACGGTCTACCGTCTCAAGCCGCGCACCAATCCGCACGTCAACCAGTGGTGGATGTGCGACGAGGGCCGCTATGGCTTTCACTATGTCCATAGCGACAAGCGGCTGACCAACGTAGAGCGCCGCCGCAAGGGTGATGCGCTGACGCTGCTCGAGTGGTCGCAAGTGGTGCGCGAAATCGACGAGCAGTTTCGCGCCCTGGGCCGCGTGGCCGCGCTGCTCTCGCCGCATCTCACGGTCGAGGAAGCCTATCTGCTGGCCAAGTACATTCGCCAGGTCGATCCCCGCGGTCTGATCGCGCTGGGGCCGGTGCCGGTCGAAGGCACCGACGAGACGTTCAAGAACGGCTTTACGATTCACGCCGAAAAGTGCCCGAACCGCCGCGGCGTCGAGGAAGTCGTCAAGTATTTCATGCGGCGCGTGCCCACTGTTGATGACGTGCTGTCGGCGATCGATGCCGGCCAGGTCGCCGCGCTGTGGGTCAGCGGTGGCTACCATTCCGAGTGGATCACGCCCGCCACGGCCGAACGGCTCGCCGCGGTCGGCTGCCTGGTCGTGCAGGATTTGTTTGCCTCGCCCTTGCTGGACGTGGCCACGTATCGGCTGCCGGGCGCGGCGTTCGCCGAGCGCGAAGGTTCTTATGTGAACCATGCCGACCGCCTGCAGAGCGTCGAGTGGGCGATTCGCCCGCCCGCTGGCGTGCGGGTCGAAGGCAGCGTCTATCACGAGCTGCACGCGATTCCCGGACTGGCCAACGCCCGCAAGGTGTTGACGGAAGTTGCGCAGACGATCCCGTTTTTCGCGGCGGCACTCGAGCCAGTCGATCCGTTGGGTGTCGATTTGAAAGCCGCCGTGCCCCAGACCGCGACCACCACCTGAGTTGAAGATGTCGATTGATTGGCAATCCTTGATGGTCCCTTTGATCGTGCCGGTCGTGAAGATCGCGGTGCTGCTGTTCGCGCTGATGACGGCCGCCGCTTACCTGGTGTTGCTGGAGCGCTGGATCGCAGCCTGGGTGCAGGATCGGCTGGGTCCCAATCGGGTCGGCATTCCGCTCACCAAGATCAAGATGTTCGGCCTTGGTCAGCCCTTGGCCGACGGGTTGAAGTTCATCTTCAAGGAAGAATACACGCCGGCCCACGTCGACAAGGCCCTCTACATCCTGGCCCCGGTTGTCATCCTGTCGGCGGCCCTGGCAATCTTCGCCGTCATTCCATTTGGCGATGTGCTGCCCATCGAAGTGCCCGGCGTCGAGGGGCCGATCGCGATGGTCGAAGCTCCCGGCGTCGATGTCGGCATGATCTATGTCTTTGCGATGAGCAGCATCGCGGTCTATGGCGTGATCCTCGGCGGCTGGGCCAGCAACAATAAATACAGCTTCCTGGGCGGATTGCGTTCGAGCGCCCAGTTGATCGCCTATGAAATCCCGCTGGGCCTTGGCATCCTCGGTGTCGTGCTGGCCGCCGGGTCGTTGCGACTCGAGGAGATCATCAATGGCCAGGCTGCCAGCGGACAGTGGAACGCCTTCTCGCAGCCCTTGGGCCTGATGGTCTTTCTGATCGCCTCGTTTGCCGAGGCAGCCCGGTTGCCGTTCGATCTGCCCGAGTGCGAGCAGGAGCTGATCGGCGGATATCACACCGAATATGCCGGCATGAAGCTGCTGCTATTCTTGATCGCCGAATTCCTGCACATGGTCGTGGCTGCGTTCTTGATCGTGATCCTGTTCTTCGGCGGTTGGCACTTTTGGGGCATGGAAGTCGGTCCGGATGTGACCGTGACCTGGCCGATGGCCATCGTGCGCATCGCGGTGCTATTAGCCAAGGTGATGGCCGTGATCGTGTTCTTCATGCTGGTGCGTTGGAGCTGGCCCCGCTTCCGCTTCGACCAACTGATGAACCTGGCTTGGAAAGTGATGCTGCCGTTGGGCATCGTGAACCTGATCGCCGTGGCCTGCGTGGTCGAGTTCGCGCATGTCCGCGAGTTGGAAGGCGGCGTGGCGAGCCCCTGGATAGCGGTGGGCGTCGGCTGGGTCGTGGCGCTGGTGGCCTGGTTCTTGGCCGGACGCTACGCGCCGCTGCACACCGACAACCGCCCCCGGCTCGAAGTGTTGCGGGCCCCCGATTTCGAACCCGAAACCGCGCTCGCTCGCCAGCGCGAAGCCGCCTTGCGCTGAAACTGACCGTCAGAAACGAACCATGAATAGCAACGACCCCGACATCAAGTGGATCGACGAGCCCCAACTGGGCCTGGCGGGCAAGATGTATTTGCCGCTGGTCGTGCAGGGGCTGACCACCACGGCCCGGCACTTGTTCAGTCCCAAAGTGACGGTCAGCTTTCCGGAAAGCCGTCCGCAAATTGGCAACCCGCTGATTTATCGCGGCGTACACCGGTTGAACAAGGACGAGCAGGGGCGTGTCAAGTGCGTGGCCTGCTTCCTGTGCGCCACGGCCTGCCCGGCCCATTGCATCGACATCGTGGGTATCGAAAGCCCCTGGCCCGACCGCGAAAAGTATCCCGAAAGCTTCACCATCGACGAGCTGCGCTGCATCTTTTGCGGCATGTGCGAGGAAGCCTGTCCGGTCGACGCGATCGAGCTCACGAGCCTGTGCGATCTGACGGGCCGCAGCCGCGAGGAAATGATCTTTGACAAGGAGAAGTTGTTGAGCGTCTACGATCAAACGGTCGCCGCCGAGCCGATGAAATCGCGCGCGATGGGGGGCACCGTATGAACGAGGCGCTCCCCTCGGTCGCCGTGGCCACGGTGTTGCTGGCGCTAGGTCTGTGGATGATGCTGCCGCGTGGCACCACCACCTGGCGCGGCGTCGGCGCGCTGACCACGCTGGCCGCGTTGTGCATCTTTGCCTGGCTGTCGAGCCACTTGGATCCTAGCGAAGAAGCCTGGCTTGGCGATGCCGTCTTCTTTACGCTGGCGGGCGTCACCGTGATTGCCGCTGTCTGCACGGTCACGTTTAGCAACCCGGGCTACTCGGCAATCTGGTTCGGCCTGTCGCTGCTGGGCACCGCGGGATTGTTCTTATTTCAGGGGGCCCAGTTCCTGGGCGTGGCCACGATCGTGGTCTATGCCGGCGCCATCCTGGTCACGTTCCTGTTCGTGCTCATGCTGGCCCAGCCCAAGGGCGAGTCGGCCTATGATCGGCTGAGTTGGGGTGCGGGGCTGGCGGCCCTCTCGGGCGCCGTGGTGGTCGGTATCCTCGTGCTCAGCATCCTCGGCATCTTCCAGAATCCCGATGTGGCCAGTCGTCCGCGGGCGCCGTTCGAATTACCGGAATTGAAGACCGAAATCCTGGCCGACCAGCACGTCGCGCACCTTGGAGCGCAGTTGTTCAGCAAGTACCTGGTCGCGGTCGAGGTGGCCGGCACGCTACTGCTGGTGGCGTTGGTCGGCGCCGTGGCGATTGCCGAGCGAATCAAGAAGCCGGACCGCGGAGGCCAGTCCCATGGATGAGCTGGCCCTGCTGCAAAACTACCTGATCGTGGGCGCGCTGTTGTTTGGCATTGGCCTGGTCGGTTTCGTCAGCCGGCGGAACATGATCGTGATGTTCCTCTCGGCCGAGATGATGCTGCAAGGCGTCTCGGTGAGCCTGGTCGCCTGGGGTCGCTATCACAACGACTGGGGCGGTCAGATGCTGGTGATCCTGATTCTGACCGTGGCTGCCTGCGAGGCCGCGATCGCCTTGGCCGTCGTGCTGTCGTTGTTTCATCAGAGCGGTTCGCTCGACATCGCCATCTGGCAGCACCTGCGCGAGGACAACCAGCCTGAGTTCATCGAACGCGAGGTCCTGGAGCCGCTCGCACCCGAGCACCAGTGGCCCAAGCTGGCTCCCTCTGGCATCGAGCCCGAACCCGACCTCGAAGAAATCGCCCATCGTTCCCACGTATAGCCCCGAGCCATGATGTTGCCCCCGATTGCCAAGTTGCTGATCCTGATTCCGGCCCTGCCGCTGTTGGCGTCCATCGTCACGGCAGTGTTCGGCCGTAAGCTCAAGGATCAGGCTCATTGGCCGGTCGTGGTGGCGATCATCGGTTCGTTCCTGGCCAGTTTGGCGCTGTTGACCCAGGTGGTTCAGCAATCGCACGACAGCACGCTGCCCGTGGGCTGGGAAACCTCGTTCAACGTATGGCAGTGGGTGCACGTCGACGACGCGATTGCCACGCCCGCAGCGGCCCATGCGGCACTGGTCGACGACAACGGCTCGGCGCCGGCCGACATCTTGCCCGCTACGCTTCCATTCACGATCGACGTTACCCTGCGGGCCGACGGCTTGACCGCGATCATGCTCTCGATGGTGATGTTCATCGCCTCGCTCGTGGCCATCTATTCGATCGGCTACATGCACCACGACCGTGGCTATTGGCGGTTCTTCAGTTACATCGGCTTGTTCGTGTTCTCGATGGCCATGCTCGTCTCGTCGAGCAATTTCGTCCTGCTGTATGTGTTTTGGGAAGCGGTCGGCCTGTGCAGTTATCTGCTGGTCGGCTTCTGGTATGAGAAACCCGCGGCGGCGGCGGCCGGCAAGAAGGCCTTCCTGGTCAATCGCATCGGCGACTTCGGCTTTGCCCTGGGCCTGTTCCTGCTCTGGGTCACGTACGGCACGCTCGACTTTCACGATGCCCACGGAATCGCCGGCATTCTGGGCCAAACGCGGCTCTCGCATCCCGATCTGTACGTCGGCGGCGGGGTAGCCACGGCGATCTGCCTGTTGTTGTTGTTGGGCGCTTGTGGCAAGAGCGCGCAGTTCCCGCTCTATGTCTGGTTGCCCGACGCGATGGAAGGCCCCACGCCCGTCAGCGCGTTGATTCACGCCGCCACGATGGTCACGGCCGGCGTCTACATGGTCACGCGCTGCACGCCGCTGTTCGCCATGTCGCCCGACGCTCAGCAAGTCGTGGCCTTGGTGGGCATGATCACCGCGGGCATTGGCGCCGTGATCGCGGTCACGCAAACCGATCTGAAGCGGGTATTGGCCTACTCGACAATCAGCCAGTTGGGCTACATGTTTCTCGGCCTGGGCGTGGCCACGGTTTCGGGCATCACGGCCGGCATGTTTCACCTGTTCACCCACGCCTTCTTCAAGGGCCTGTTGTTCCTGGGCGCCGGCAGCGTGATGCACGCCATGG
>PLYM01000018.1 GCA_003153375.1 Planctomycetaceae bacterium | reverse complement strand
GCGCGAAACGCGACAAAACATACCGCATGTACGACCGCGATCTACCGGCCTAACATTCCACGGCAATCGCATCTTATTTTTCGACGAAGCTGAGGAGGATGCGTTCCAAGGTGTCGGTCGAAAGACAGGCGCGGTAGCAGCGCGGTAGCGTTTTCCGCGGAGACTATCTTTCAACGAAGTGTCCGCCGACAAGATGGACACTGCCAACCGTCGCATCATGGCTGACGTCTGCGGAGCGTGCCGCCGGCGAATGCGGCTGGCGTCTTCTGTAAAAGTTACATCGAGTACCCAGTGAAGTTGGCTCTCGATGGACCAATGCTGGCGGATCAATTGTGCCATCCGCTTCGCCTGGGGCGGCAGGCTCGACAGATAATAGCTCACCTGACCTGACTCACGGCCGCCCCCGCGCGTGACGCGCAGCACCATGACGATCGTGGTCAGGTTTTCCCAAGAAGGGCAAGATTCGGGCCGACCTGAAGACCTATGAGGTTGTCGACCATGTCATCTTCGTGTATCGGATCGTGCTGCATCCCGACTTGGCCCTGTACCGTCAAGGCATTCTGGAGTCGGTGATTACGCTGTTCGGTCACGAGTCGCTGGCGGTCCTGTGGAAGGACACGGGCGATTTCTCGGAATCAGAATTGGCGGAACTTGGCTTCTGCAAAATCGCCGGGGAGGACCTGATCTTCCGGCATTCGGCGTTCAAGACGCCGTTCTCTGAAAAACACCCCCGAGGCCAGGACGTAGATTTCGAGGCAACGCCGGGGCATGAGGCTTGGGTCGAGGAGAAATGGGGCAAGGAGGAGGGTTGATCGTCCTCTACGGAGCCATGCCAAGCGTGTCACCACCAGCACCCTCGCCGGCATGGCAACGTCATGTTAGTTCCGGACCACCGACCACGTTCAGTGTTTCGAGTGCCTCCCGAAAAAGGCTCGACTCGATAGGTTTCTGCCCCAGCAGTCGGTCAAGCGTCGCCAATTCGGCGTCCACCCACACGGCCGCTTGTGTGCGGAGATCGTTCACCACCGCAGTCGTAGCATCGGTCCATTGACCGACAAGCCGCGTGAGATTCTTCTCAACCTCCCACGATAGCCTGCGGAGAACGTGGCGTTGAAAAAGGCCGCCGACCAATTTCATCGGCAGCACCCATGAAAGTAATTCCCAATCGAACATGAATGTCCGGCTTGTGTTGATGTCAATTCTGGCCAATTCCGGCCGAACTGCTTCCCATGCCACCGCGGATATGGCGACGCCCATTTCCTCACGGATATTCCGACCTAGTCGGTCGCGAAACGCTTCCGCGATGCGACGAAATCTCTCTTCGGCTTGAGTAATGAGACGATTTGCCTCAGCGGCAGCGGCAGCAGATCGCGACGTCAACTCCGCCACCAAACGTTCCTTGATCCAAGATTCATAACGGCCCGTTTGTTGAGCGAGACTTCCGTGCCACGTCGGCAACTCGGTCGCGAGGGCTGCTCCCATTTGGCTTGCAAGCGAAGCACGCTGTGAAGCAAAAAAACGCTCAAAGGCTGGACGAGTTCTGTCGCGTATGCCACGCTCCGCCTGGCGGAGTTCGTCGTGGATGATCTCCGCATTGACCGTTTCGTCGAGCACCGCCGCCCGGAGCCGCTCTCGCTCCGTGTCGGCACGTTCCGCCGCTCGCAGACCAATCTCTATATAGCCACGGCAGGCCAGTGCGATGGAGCCGAGTTTCCAGGCCAGTGCCTTTTCACGTTCTTGCGATATGTTGCCGGCAACCGGCCGCAGAACGTTCTCTTCAAGTTGCTGAGTCCATCGCTGCACGTCACTTCTAGTCGAAAACGGCAAAACACGAATGGCCGATGAAAACTTGTCCTGGAGCGTCTTTTCAAGAAAGGCGAGTACCTCGCCCTGCTCAGTCTCACTTAGTAGGTCAATCTTTGTGAGGAGAACCCACACGCGAGGGGCCACTTGCCTCGCCCCCCTTATCAATTCTAGATCTTGCTCCGACAGCGGCCGCTCTACGCTGACCGCGATGATCGCGGCAGCGACATTTGGCATCCAATCTTGGGTCGCCTGAGTGTTGTGTGCCAGCGTGCTGCCCAGCCCTGGGGTATCCACCAATCGCAGGCCCGGGAATCCCTGCAAAGCTGGAGTGAGGACATCGACTACTGCGATCTGTCGCCGATTCCCTGGATTCCCCTTCTCCGTAACAAACTCGCCGAGTCGAGTGACATCCACCTCCTCGACTCTTCCGTCGAGGTGCGTCACCTCGACGATTAGCTGCGGTCCAACAGCAAGTCGGGTGACAACGGCCGTTAGCGGCAGGACGCCGACAGGCAAGATCGGCTCACCAAGAATGGCATTCAGTAGGGACGACTTTCCGGACTTGAACTGCCCCAGTACAGCCAGGTCGATCGCATCGCTTTCCGACAGTGCTTCGCACGCTCGGACAGTAGGCTCAAGAGAACTCAGTCGGAACTGCTGGACAATACCCCGAAGGGTCGTGAGTGTTCCGTCGAGTGCTGAGACCATGACGCTCAATTGTACTGAATTAAAACGACCGCTCGGCTAGTGATGTCCGAACGCGGCCCTGCCCGCAAAACGAGCGGCTCCACCAAGCTCCCGCTCGATGCGAAGGAGGCGATTGAACTTGGCCACTCGTTCGCTGCGGCAACCGGAACCGGTCTTTAGATGTCCCGCAGCGACGGCGACTGTCAAATCGGCAATCGTCGTGTCCTCGGTTTCGCCGGAGCGGTGCGAGATAAAACAGCGATAGTTATTCTTCACCGCCAGATCGATCGTGTCCAATGTCTCGGTCAACGTGCCAATCTGATTGAGCTTGATGAGAATCGCGTTGGCGATTCCCTTCGCAATCCCGTCGGCGAGAATCTTCGGGTTGGTGCAGAACAGATCGTCGCCCACGAGTTCCAGCTTTGATCCCAACTGGTCGGTCAGCAGTTTCCAGCCGGTCCAGTCATTTTCAGCCATACCGTCTTCGATCAAGACGATGGGATATTGTCGCACCCATGACGCCCATAGCTCGACCATTTGCTCGGACGACTTCCTAATCTTGTCGGACTTGAAGAAGAGATACTGGTCATTGTCCCACATTTCGCTGGTCGCCGGATCGAGGCAAAGCGAAATGTCATCCACGGGTCGATATCCAGCTAGCGAGATCGCTTCCAGGATGACCTCGACAGCTTCCACGTTCGACTTCAAGTTGGGGGCGAAGCCGCCCTCATCGCCAACCGCCGTCGCGTAGTTCTTCTTCCGCAGAATCGACTTCAAGGAATGAAACGTCTCCATCCCCATGCGAATCGCTTCTGCGAAAGAAGGTGCATTGTGCGGGGCGATCATAAACTCCTGGAAATCGACGTTGTTGTCCGCATGTCTGCCGCCGTTAATGACGTTCATGCACGGCACTGGCAGCAGAGTTGCTTTGTCTCCGCCCAAGTATCGATAGAGTGGAAGTCGGGCCGACTTCGCTGCCGCGTGGGCGACGGAAAGTGATACGGCCAGGATGGCGTTCGCACCGAGTGTTGACTTATTCGGTGTGCCATCAAGGTCGATCATGCGTCGGTCGATGCCGCGTTGGTCGCTGGCATCCATGCCGATGATCGCGGGAGCAATTTTGGTCTCGACGTTCGCCACCGCCGTCAGCACGCCCTTGCCGTCGTAGCGGCGAAGATCGTTATCACGAAGCTCGATCGCCTCTCGCTCGCCGGTCGAAGCTCCGGATGGAACAATGGCTGATGCCTGAGTTCCATCCCCCAGAGTGACGGTGGCCTCAACGGTCGGATTGCCGCGAGAGTCAAGTACCTCAGCGGCCGAAATTGCTTTGAGGCGCATGTGTCCGTTCGCTCCGTTCATTCAACGCTCGCTCGAAGATCGATAGAGTCTTAGCTAGGTTTCGTCGTATCACTTTTGGCACGGTACCTGATGACTTGCACACGCTCCAGCGTAACGAGTCCTTCCTCGACCATTTGGTCAATGTGCGGCATGAGTTGGTCGATCTTGTCTTTGCCGTCCACAATCTCGATGACCATCGGTAAATCCTCGGACAACCGGAGGATCTTTGCCGTGTGCAAGCGACTGTTGGCCCCGAATCCCATCGGACCACGTAGCACGGTCGCTCCGGCTAGGTGCAACTCCCTAGCCTTGAGCACGATGGCCTCGTACAGCGGCTTGCCATGCCACTGATCGCTCTCTCCGATAAAGACACGCAGCAAGTAGCCTTCTTCCGGGATTTTCATAGGTCACACTCCGAACCATCGTTCAGCAAGACGGTACCCGCCCCACACCGCCAGAAACCCAAGCCCACAGCTGAGGACCACATTCGCCAATGCCCATCGCAATTGGCCATCGTTGGCAAGAGTGAATGTCTCCAAACCGAACGTCGAAAAAGTGGTGAACCCTCCAAGTATCCCAACCGTCAAGCCGACGCGATATTCTTCGCGGATCAGAGTCGGAGCGGCGAACATTCCCGCGAGCAGGCCAAGCAAAGCACAACCGACGACGTTGACCACGAGCGTCCCAATCGGAAAGCTGCCGTTGGACAGCCGTTGAACCCATCCTTGCACGGCGTAACGTAGGACCGAACCGAACGCCCCACCGGCCGCTATCAGTAGCCACTTTGTCATGGTTGGTCTGCCCTACTAGACCGACGGCAATGGGCAAGTGCCTGAAGCCTGGAATAATTGTATCCGCTTATGCGACGCCCACGAAAACGAGCCACATTTCGTTCCTTTGATGCGGCTCCCAACCGGGCCAAATCTGCGGCAACGCACAGCCGCTCAGCAGTCCGAGAATTCGGTTGGCTTTCCGGGACTCCTAGATGGTCCCGTCAAAGGCATGGGTTCGCCCCCGACCCCCTCACCGCGCCGTCGTTCTCCATCAGAAACGTGTCAAGGTCGCGGGGCCCACCACGGCATGCACCGCGAGCTGCGCCTCGCATTACAGCGTCCGCCGCACGTTGTCCACCGTGCTCATGGGCGTCCGGGCATCGGCAACGCGATACATGACGACCGTGTTCATGCGTAAGCTCGTTCGCTTCGAAATCATGGACGGCTCCCTATTCGACGCGACAGACCAGTCGTGATCGATGCTTGGGGCGCGGGGGTCGCATTCGCGTTTTCAAAAACGGCACATTGCCCAAATTAACAGGCGGTCTCAGGGCAAAGGAGCCACCGATGACGAGCGACTGCCCCTTCATGTTCCGCTCTATTAATTTTTGATAGAACGTGCCCTCGCACTGTCCCTTCAAACCGGCTTGAGCCAAAGATGCCCAAATTGAAACGCAAGAAGCGCCATACGATCGATCTGCTCAATCACAGAGTCGCCATTCTCGAAGCGCGGCTGGTCCGGGAAGCCCAGCGAGCTGAGTCCAACTTTCGCGACGCCGAGCGGGCGAAGTACACATTGGACCGATACCGTGCCAGGACCGAGCACGTCCTTTTGTGGATGGGCGACAAGCTCGAAGAGCTGCACTTGGCGCCTGTGGGCATATC
>PLYM01000026.1 GCA_003153375.1 Planctomycetaceae bacterium | reverse complement strand
GAAGAATTAGATGCGATTGCCGTGCCAACATGCCCATCGGGCCCCCTTGGTTTACCCCGACGGGAACGTTGATCCCCATCACGGCGTCCGACCTCGACAAGTGATGACATAGTACAAGGGCGTTGCCGAACATCACCCCAGCAGGGTGATGGATGTTCGCTCGGCTTGAACAGACTAACAAAAAAAGCTGGCCCCCTTCGCAGAGGCCAGCTTTTCTTTTGGTCCTACTGAATCAACCCAACGTCTTACGGCGTCGCCGTCTCTTCCGTCCGGGCGGCTGCCGGCGGGGCGCCGGGGGTGATGGCGCTCAAGGCGGCGGCGTCGTGCGAAAAGGCGGGAGCAAGTGCCTTGTCGAGCTCGGGCACGAAGGCCCGAATGAAATCGACGCAGTATTCCTCGACGCCGACCTTCTTGTTACCCGGAGGCACGGCGGCGAAGACGTACATCTTGTAGAGCGCCTTCTCGCCGGCAAATTGCAGTTTGGGATTCTTGGGAGCGATCCACTTGCCGTCACTGCTCCAACTCCACAAGCCACGCTCCGAGTGCGTGCCCGTGGGCTCCGACTTCAAGAACGTGGTCGTCAAGAACTGGGCCGTCTCGTCCTTCTTGATATCGAACTCCTGGGGCTGCGGATCGCCCAGCATTTCGAAGCCGGCCGCCGGATAGCAGCGATCGGGCGTGTGATAGAATACGTCTCGCAGGCGGGCGCAGATGATCGACACCCGCACTTGCTGGCCGGAAGCGTTCGAATACACGCGCACGAACTCACCTTCGGCTCCGGCGATCTTGAGGGTGGTCTCCGACGATTTTTCCGAGTCCTCGCCCTTCCACTCGCCGAAGTCCATGGGAATTCGTTCGAGTTGGTGAGCGTACAACTGCAATTCGGGAAAGGTGCCCCAACGTTCCGACCAGGCGCCTTGCAAATGGGCCGAGGCGTACATTATCACCAGCGCCGCCACGAACGGCAGCGCGATGAGCACGGTTTTCTTGTCAACTTTAGGCATGATTCGTTAGCTCCGTTCGAGTCGGACGTTGTGGTCGGTTGGTTCGGGACAGCGGGCTCTTAGCCAAACAGCCCCATGAATTTGATCGTAACAGTTTGCCGGGTCACTCTCAAGTTTTGCGGCGACGGCCAAAGGTGCCAAACGCGATCAACCCCAGGCCCAGCACGGCGGCCGTGGCCATGCCCGCGTACTTTTCGGTCGGCGTGCGACGGCTCTCGTGCCAGGTGGCGTCATCGATCTTGATGATCCTCTCGGGTGCCAACTGCTCGACTTTGATGCGGTCGAGCTCGGCACGCAGGTCGCCCGTGATCGCTTGCCAGGCCTTTAGCTCATCGAGCTTCGATTGCACATTGACGTTGAAATTGTCCAGTCGAGCCACGACGTCAGCCTGCTCGTTCATTCTTTCGCCGACCTCCTTAAAGAGGGCTTCAAGATGCTCTTGTTGTTTGAGCAGTAGCGGCAGCGACAGCTGGCTGGTCGCCACCCCGTTTTCCTCGACTTTGGACTCAGAAGCCGGCGCGGTCTGTGCCAATTCGTCTCGGGCTTGCCGCAGGGCAATGTGCAGGCCCTGCTCGTCGAGCCGCTCTTGCAATTTGGCCCGTTGGGTCATCAATTCGGCCAGCTTCTCGAGCTCCATCTTCCTCTTCACCTGGGCCGCCTCGGTGCTGCTGGTCTTGTGCAATGCCTGCAACTTGTGCAGCGTGTCGTTTTGTGTCTTCACTTCGCCGAGGTAGATTTCGTAGGTCTGTTGCAACTTGCGATAGTGGTCGTTGCGCAAGTCGCGATCGTGCTGCACGACTTCGGTCAGATAGCAATTAACAACCGCGTCGACGATTTTTTTCAGTTGTTTGCTATCGCCTTCGCTGCCCTCAATCGCCACGCGCATCACCTCGGCGTTATCGGGATAATCGACAATCAGCCGCTCTTCGAGCCACGAGACGGGGTCGTCCTCATGGCTAACGACCAGCGGCAGATGGCTAATCGTAGTTTGCCCCAAAGCGCGACCCAGCACCTGGGGGCTGCGAACCAATTGGGCCTGCGTTCGTTTGAATGTCTGAAAATCGTCGGGGCTGCCCTCCGAGGCTCGCACCAGCACCGCGGGCACCTGACTGCTGATCTTCAGTTGGGCAGCCGCCTCGTGCGGATTCGGCACGAGCACCCAGGCCAGCCCGGCCCCAATCAGATTCAACACACCGAGAACGATTGCCACGTTACGCATGGGCCGGTCTCCTTTGTGGGTGTTTGTCGCGGGGCGGCCGGGTTATGTCGCTTCGGCAGCCGCCTCCGTCGCACTTTCAGCCATCAGCAACTCGACACCGTGCCGAGCGACGTCGTCGTTGACGCCATTGACCAAGGCTCCCAACACGACGATGCCCACCGAACGCAGGCGTTCGCAGGCTTCATAGACGTTGGGCACTTTGCTGGCGTCGCGGAGCACCGAGATGATTGCCGCATCGACGTGTTGCCCGACCATCAGCGGATCAGCAACCTTCAACACCGGACCCGAGTCGATAATCACATAGTCAAATTGCAAGCACAAGCCGCCCAGGGTGGTGCCCAAGGCCGCGGTCGAAAGGGCCTGCACGCTACGCAGGTCGCAGTGGCCGGCCGGCAGCAGCCAGAGATTGGCCGTGCGCGTGGGGTGGATCACGGCGTCGCGCTCGGCTTCGCCCCGCAGCAACTCGCAGAAGCCCGGCTCCGAGGCCATTTCGAACACCCGGTGCGCGCCCGGGTTGCGGATGTCGGCATCGACCAACAGCGTGCGCCGTCCGCTGCGGGCCAGGCTGGCGGCCAGTTGCGTGGCCGTGGTGGTTTTGCCTTCGTGCGGCTCGGCGCTGGTGATCAGCACGACGCGGGGAGGATCGATCACCGTGGTATGGATCATGTTCGTCCGGGCGCCGTCGATCCGCTCGGCCATCAGGTTCTTCAGCAGGGCCGGCCCCTTGCCGCCCCGGATGCGCCGCCAGGTGCGGCCCGAGACGTTGGGCAGCTCGCCCAGCACGCGAATGCCCAGGCCGTCGTGAACTTCGCGCACCGTGTTGACTTTCCGCGATTGAAACTCCATGAAGGCCACGCCCAGCACGACCAGGCTGAAACCCAGAATGCCGGCGAAGCCGACGGCCACGTACTTGTTCAGCGCGTCGCCACTGTTGCTGACGATCGAAGCCTCATCGATCTTGGTGATTCGCTCGGGCGCCATCTGTTCGACCTTGATACGGTCCAACTCGGAACGCAGATCGGCCGTGATCGACTGCCAGGCCTTCAACTCTTCGAGCTTCGATTGCACGTTGACGTTGAAATCGTCCAACTTGGACAGCGCCTCGGTCTGCTCGCGAACGCTCTCCTCGGCCGTCTTCAATTGCGTGTCGAGATGCTCGCGCTGCTTTTCCAACAGCGGCAGGCTCAACTGCTGCGCGTTGTTCGAGGCCGAGGCCAGTTGAATCTCCCGCAGCTTGGGAATCATGTTGGCCTTGCGCTCATCGAGCGCCTCTTCGGTCCGCGTGACCTGGTCCTTCAACTTCTTGATCCTGGCCGAGCTTTCGGGATGCTTGGTGCGGCCCACCGCATCCATCAACTCATCGTTCAAGAACGCCACCTTCTGACTCAAATTGGCGATCGTGGGGTCCTTGTTCAACTCCACGTCGATCATGGCGTCGGAAGGCCGCAGGAGTTCGGCATTGTCGCGGCGTGCTTCCATCAACATGATCGCCATCGCGTTTTCCATCGCCTGGCCCGCCAGGCGGTTGCGTTGAGTCAGCAACTCGCTGAGTTTCTCAAGCTCAACCTTCTTTTTGACCTGGGCCGCCTCGGTGCTGCTGGTCTTGTGCAGCGCCTGCAGCTTGTGCAGCGTATCGTTCTGGGTCTTCACTTCGCCGAGATAGGTTTCATAGGTCTGATTCAACTTGCGATAGTGATCGTTGCGCAAGTCGCGCTCGTGTTGTACGACTTCCGACAGGTATTTGTTCATGACCATGTCGACAATTTTCTTGGCTTCCTCCTTCTTAGGCGTTTTCAGCGAGATGCGCAACACCTCGGCGTCGTCAGGATATTGAATTTGCAGATGCTTCTGCAGCCACGCTACCGGCTCATCGCTGTGCTCTTGCATGATCGACAACCGGCTGATGTCCGGCTCGCCCACGGTGCGTCCCAATACCTGAGGGCTGAGGATCAACAGCACCTGCGTGCGTTTGAACACCGCGAATTCATCGGCAACGCTCGCATTGCTACGTAGCAGCACGGCCGGCACGTGGTTCGCAACCTTCAACTGGGCGGCCGCTTCGTAACGCACCGGGACCAGGAGCCACGCCAAGGCAGCGGCGATGCTCCCCACGGTCAGTCCCATGCCGATGGCCAGCGTCCAACGCCGCCGCACGGCGTGCATCAATTCCACGGGGTTCGGCTTGGCCGACAAAATCTCCGGGCGCTGCGGCGTCGCAGGGAAATAGCCCGCGGCAGGCAGCGACGTCACGCGGGTGTCGATCGGCACCAAGGCGCCGGTCACGCTTCCGTTGCTGGGGTCCTTGCCCTCGGCGCCAAGGAGATCCTGGTAGGGGTCCGCGTTCGAAGGATCGTGCGATGCCATGATCGGGGTGCCTTTATTCGTTTCCGAACGGATGAGAACTCAAGCCAGAAAGGGGCAGCCTCGGGCGATTCGAGACCGGCGCGGCAGTCGCCCTCCTGACGCAACCCCTGGGCCGATGCCGCGCGATGGGCCCCGGGAGACTATCTCAAACTCTTGTTAACACCGAAGTTGCGGCCTTCTGCCGACCCCCGGCCGGCGACGTGCGATGAGGCACTTTCTCAACCGCTCGGTCGACCGCGTGTTTCCCAAAAGCCACAGTTCGTTCTACCAGATTTCCTTACCTTGAGGGCCGCCGGGCCCACTTTTTAGCGACCTGCCGCGGTTCCGATCTGCAACGGACCTGCCCGCCGCTCTTCGATTACCAGATGCGACAGGATTTGGAACTCGACGTAGAGCAGACCCAATGCCAGGGGCATCATCAGCCAGCCGTCGAGGTCGTGGAATACGTTTTCAACCCACTCCGAGCCGATGGTCAGGTGCAAGATCGCGGTCACCGTGATCCGGGCGATGTTGGCCGCCAGGGCGATCGGAATGGCGCTCAGCACGATCACGACGCGCTCCCAGATCGGGCGGTCCGTAACCAGCGTGATCGCGAAGGCCAACGCGACAAAGATCGTCAACATGCGCAGCCCATTGCAGGCTTCGACGACCCCCAACTGCAACTCGCCGACCACGATACGGTTGCCTTCGCTATAGGCGGGGATTCCCAGAGTTTGTAAGCAATAGGTGCTTGAATTGGTCGCCAGTTTCTGCATTGGCACGAGCAGCTTGGCATCCAAGACGCCTGGCAACGGAAACATGAAGATCAGGAACACGATCGCCGGACCGGCCCAGCCGAAGGGCTTCTCAACGAACGGGTTGATTCGAATCGCATTCCAGCCGCCGATCATCAGAAAAATGCCGGCCACGGACACCACGAACGAATCCATTTCTGGAACGTGATTCGGATAGTAGGTGGCAAACAAGCGAATGCCCACGCCAAGCGTCAGCAGGCCCACCCCAGCCCATCGGGCCGACAGCGCGACCGGACCCCAGGGCTCGTGCCGCATCCAAAGCAGGATCATCGTGAAGATCGGCACCAGCCAACCGTGCGAGTACTTGGGATTGTCCCAAAACTTCATGGCGCCGCGATTGTCGAGTGAGTTGCCGTAAACCCAGATCAGCGCGGCCATCAACACGGCCAAGGTCGCCCACGGGATCACCTGGTCCGAATTCTTTTTGAGCCAGGCTGAAAATCCGCCGCTCGTCATCGCTTCGTCCGCCATTTGGAATTCCTCAATACCCGCGGTCTGTTTGACTCAATCGTTCCCAGGAAAAAGGTCGCCAGGTTCGCCCAACGAGCTAGTCGCCCCGCACCCGTTGCTGGAGAGTGCCGCCAGCCGCCCGAATTGGAATCCGGCGATGTCTGAACGGCTGCTTCGAACGAAAGGCCGCTCCAGCAAAAGGCCAACCCGTACGTTAGAAATGCCAACGAGCCCGGTCACTACTCCTCTGAGTTGACGGTCGCTTCGACGTGGTCGATCAGTCCCGAACGGGCACGTCGAAAGCTGGCGGAATCGCGCGGCCTTCCTAGCCGCTACCGCCCCAGGGGCAACGACTCCCGAGTTGCCCTCGAACGGCCACCGTCGGCAAGCACTCACACAAAGGAGCGCGAAATACCGAAGGGAAGCCAGAAATTCACGATAAGCGCCCCTCCCTAGGTTGTCAAACACTTTCCAGGGTCTTCGCAGAATACTCACTTTTCGCCCCCGGCCGACAAATCTATTGCAACGCGGACCATCGGCGCGACCCGGCACCATCATGCACACTCCGGGAGGTCTGGAGAGAAGCCACAGGTCGCAAATGTCAAAATGGTTAATTCCGTGAGAATTTTCCGGCGGTGGGTCGATAAGGGGCAAAGTGTTTGGTGGAGTTTGCCGATTAGTAGGGCTGAACCGGTCGGGAGATTGGTAGGGGCGCGCCGGGTGCGTGCTAGCCGGTGCTAGCCGAAGTGGGACTTTCAGGAACGTGATTGCCATGCTGCGTGGGTCGCGGATTGCTCCACCACCGAGGAACTGCCTGGCTGGGGCCATGGTGGGCTCGCGGGCCGCTCGGCGCGCCACGGCCAAGGCGGCGCTGTTGTGGCTGCTGGTGGCCGTGATGGGCTGCCGTTCGCTGGTCGATCGGCCGGCGCCCCGCCTGGCCGGTCCGCAAGCGCCGCCCCCGTTTGGCGAGCCGGTGCCCACCGAGAAGGACAAGAGCACGCTGGCCCCCTATACGATCGAAGCGCCCGACATTCTGTTCATCGAAGCGCTGCGGGTGGTGCCCAAGCCGCCCTATCACATTCAAGCCACCGACGTGCTGTCGATCGATTTTCCGGACCTGTTTGAGGAAGAAGGGGGGCGGCCCCGCGACAATCGCTATCTGGTCGACGGCGAAGGCCGCGTCAGCCTCGGCCCGCGGTTCCCCAAGATCCCGGTGCGCGGCATGACCGAAGATCAGGCCGTGCTGGCCATTCGCGACGCCGTCAAGGAAGAGTTCAAGGACCCGCAGGTCACGGTGCAACTGTTCTCAACCAGCGGCCAACAGCAGATCAGCGGCGAGCACCTGGTCTCGCCCGACGGCACGGTGAACCTGGGCATGTACGGCCTGGCTTACGTAGCCGGCATGACCGTGGAAGAAGCCACCGCGGCCGTCGAAGAGCAATTGTCCAAATCGCTCGACAACCCCAAAGTCTCGGTGTCGGTGTTTTCCTATAACTCGAAAGTCTACTACGTGATCACCGAAGGCGCCGGCTCGGGCGACCTGGTGGGCCGTTTTCCGATCACGGGCAACGAGACGGTGATCGACGCCATCGCGCAGATCAACGGCCTCAGCCGGTTGTCGAGCAAGAACATCTGGATCGCGCGTCCCGCGCCCGGCGGAGCCGGCTGCGACGAGATGCTGCCGGTCGACTGGAAAGAGATCACCAAGGGCGCCGCCACGGCCACCAATTATCAAATCTTGCCCGGCGACCGCATCTTCATCGCCGAAAACAAGATGGTCGCCCTCGACTCCATGCTCAACAAAATCATCGCCCCCTTCGAACGCGTCATGGGTTTCACCTTGCTCGGCTCCCAAACCATCCAAACCATCAACCGCTTCCCCCTCGGCTTCACCAGCGGATCCGGTGTCCTCTAACGCTTGA
>PLYM01000262.1 GCA_003153375.1 Planctomycetaceae bacterium | reverse complement strand
TGCTGACCGGCAGGACTTCGCAAAAATCGTAGTGCACACCATTGAGGTTCGTGGTCAGTTTGATTTGCGAAAGCGTGTCCTGGTCGGTAACCACGCCGCCAACGGAGCCCACGTGGGCGTCGTCCTCGAGGTAGCCGGCCGGCTGCTCTTCGTGAACGGTGTACGTGCCCGCGGCAAGATTGCTGAAGCTATAGTTGCCGTTCTGGTCCGTCTTCGTGGTGGCCACGACCTTGCCCGACGAATCGAGCAGATGCATCACGACGCCCACGATCGGCGGCGTGTTGGGATTCGTTTCGCAGTCGCCGGTCACGTCGTTTCCGACGTGGCCGCTGATCGAGTTGGGCAGCGCCTCGGCAAAGTCGTTTTCGATGCTATCTTCGCCCCCCAATAACGTGAGGTCGCTGAGGATATCGACCGTCGTCACCACGCCGCGAATCTGGCCGTTCACCGTTCCGGGTTCGGCACCCACGCTGAAGTAGCCGCCGGGCTGCGTTTCAATAACTCGGTACTTGCCGATCGCCAGTTGATCGAAGTGGTAACGGCCCTGAGAGTCGGTCATGGTGGTTTGTGAAGTTGGCACATACTGCGTGCCGTCGTATTGATAGAGTGCCAGTTGAACGCCGCCGATCCCCTGCTCGCCCGGGTCTCGACGATTGTTCAGATTGGTATCCGCGAAGACCACGCCCGAGAGGCTATTGGGAAGCGGCTGTTGGACGGCCGTGGCGACAGCGCCAGCGGTGAGTACCGATTGGTCCGTGCTGGGATCTGAATATCTATCCGAGGGCAAATCGAGCTTCGTGCCCGAATTCTTGTCGGCGGCCGCGAAATTGGCGTCGTACTTGTCCCAAAACTGCGTGGAGGTCGTTACGTCGTGGTAGTGGGGAGCGACGAAGGTGGTCACGAAGTGCGATCGCTGGAATTCCGCTCCTTCGTCGACCGAGTCGACTTCCACGTCGCCGTTCGCGGGACCCGTGCCGATGAACAGCACCTGATCGACGTCGATCGTCAGCACGAGCTTCATACCCGCCTTGAACCCTTGGAAGTCGAGCGACAACGCCGTGCCGCCGTCTTCGACGTGCGAGCTTGTCACTTGAAAGCCAGTATGCGAAACGATCGACAGCGGGCTGAAGCCGTACGCGCCGAGACCGCCAGCCGCGGTATCGAAAATTGCATCATTGAACTTCAGGGGCCCGCCGTCTTTGCTTCCGTCGATAACCAGATGCGTTAGCTGCGTGCCTTCGACGCCCCCCTCGAACGTAATCTGGATCACATTGGACTTGGTGTCGAGACCCGACGCCGGATCATAATAGACGGCTCCTACGTGCAAATCGGCGGCCATCATTCGCCGCGATTCGACTTCTTCGAAACGACAGATCCGCAGACGATTGATCGAGGTGTGTGGGTCGTCAAAACGGTGGTTGCCGCGCAAGCGTTGAGATAGCCGAGAGATTTTGCTTAATAGACCCACGAACTTACCTCCCTGTAAGAACCGACTCCTAGCCCCACTCGTCGTGGCTTAGCGAACGCGAGCTTTTATGTCCTCGGCACTGGCCGTGTCCTTGGCGGCAGAATCGGGGTTTAGGCGCCAAACGCGCACCGTCGTATCGAAGCTGCCCGAAAGGATCATGCCACTACTTTGGTCATAGGCCAGTGTCGCCACCGAGCCGGTGTGTCCCAACAGCCGGTCGGCCTCGGTCTGCGTTTGCCAATTCCAGATCCGCACCATGTTGTCGCTGCCACCGGTCGCAATCAGGCTCTCGCCGCAAACGGCCATCGACAACACTTTGCCCGTCGGGCAGACAAACTTGTAAACATTGTGGCCACTCTGCGCGTCCCACAGCGAAATCGTGCGGCCTTCGCCGGCAGAGACCAGTTTGTCTCCATCCGGCACATAAGCCAACGTGCGGATGCGGCCCACGCCGGCCGAGATTTCGAGTTGCATGATTCCCGACGGCATCGCCCAGACGCGAATCTCTCCGTTGCGACCCGCCGCGGCCAACTGCTTGCCATCGGGCGAGAACACAACGCTCCGCAAATCCGTGCCGGGCCCTATCAACTCGTGCGCAAGCGTTCCGGTTTGCGCGTTGTAGACGCGCACGGCATGTTCAAACCCCACGGCGGCGATCAGCCGGCCGTCAGGGCTGTAGGCAATCGAGTAAATCGCGCGCAAATGTGGTGAGAATTGGGTGAGCTGCTTGCCGCTGGAAATATTCCAAATCGTGATCCTTCGGTCGTCGCCGCCAGACGCCAGAGTTTGTCCATCGGGGCTGAACGCCAGACTTCGTACCCAATCGTTATGGCCTTGCAGGTTGTGGACGATCCGGCCAGTGCTCGTGCTCCACAGTCTGACGACATGATCGTCGCCAGCCGTGGCAACCATGCTGCCGCCCGGCAGGATAGCCACGGCCGTGATCACTGGCGGCCTTCCGCCGGGATGCTTACCGCGCTCGATTTCAATCACTTGCGCCGGCGGGGCGTTTGGCAACTTCTCCGTTGCCAGGCACCGACTCATCGATACGAGGCAGGCCAGAGCCGTCACCACGAATGGGATTCGACGCATGCTGCACACCTTATTGCTTTGGCGAAGGACGGCGGGAGTTGAAGGCAGATGGTAGGTTGGAATCGGTTGGCTGCTCACAATGGCACGACAACGCCGCAATATCAGATATCGACCGAAATGCGCATGCCCGGGGTGCGCTGGCCGGTTTTTCCGCCAAGGCAAGCAGGGAAGGTTTTGCCGCCGTCTAAGGCGCGTTTATGGCCAAACGGCTACGTCGCCTTGGAATCGTTGAGGCGCCCGGCCGGGGGGATTGCTGGTAGTTTGCCGACATCCGGCAACTGTCGCATTTTTTCGCTTGGCAACGAGAGTCTCAGCGGGGCGACTTCGGAGAGGCGAACGCGGCGATTTGGCCCGTGATCGAGACCTGACTTGAGATGGTCCGCTACGGCCGTTTTTCGATCGGCACGAATTCGCGCTCGGCGGGACCAGTGTAAATCTGCCGCGGGCGACAAATCTTCTTGGTTGGCGATTCGTGCATCTCGATCCAATGGGCGATCCAGCCGGGCAGCCGGCNNTCGGGTAGAGCTTGCGCTCGATGAAATAAGGGTCGCTCAGCGCCACCCGTTCCAGCTCTTGCGCGATCTCGAATATCGGATCGTTGATGTGCCGCTTGGCCAATAGCTTGTCGCACATCCGCTTGATGATCGTGGCGCGGGGATCGTAGTTCTTATAGACCCGGTGGCCGAAGCCCATCAAGCGAAAACCGCTATTCTTGTCTTTGGCTTTGTCGATGTACTTTGCGACGTTGCCGCCGTCGGCCCGCATGGCCTCGATCATTTCGACGCAGGCCTGATTGGCACCACCGTGCAGAGGTCCCCATAGGGCGCAAATGCCGGCCGAAATCGAGGCGAACAGATTGGCATCGCTCGAGCCCACCATCCGCACCGTCGAGGTGCTGCAATTCTGCTCGTGGTCGGCATGGACAATCAGTAGCAGGTTCAGCGCTTCGACAAAGTCGGGATCGATCGCGTACGGTTCGCTGGGCACCGCAAACATCATTCGCAGGAAATTCTCGCAATAATTCAAATCGTTTTGCGGGTAGACCAGCGGTTGGCCCGTCGATTTCTTATAGGCATAGGCCGCGATCGTCGGCAGCTTGGCGATCAGGCGGTGTACCGAGATCTCGACCTGCCGCGGGTCGCGCGGGTTGAGCGAGTCCTGATAGAAGGTCGAGAGCGCACCGACCACCGAGCCCAGAATGGCCATCGGATGGGCATCGCGGGGAAACCCGTTGTAGAACGACCGCATGTCCTCGTGGAGCATCGTGTGGCGGCGCAACGAGGTGCGGAACCGGGCCAGTTGCTCGGCGTTCGGCAGCTCGCCGTAGATCAACAGGTAGCTGGTTTCGATGAAGTCGCACCGCTCGGCGACGACCTCGACCGGATAGCCGCGATAGCGTAGCACGCCCTCGTCGCCATCGAGATAGGTGATGGCACTGAGCGTCGAGCCCGTGTTCGGATATCCCTCGTCGAGCGTGATATAGCCGGTTTGCGATCGCAGCTTCGAGATGTCGACAGCCCGCTCATTCTCGCTGCCGACGACGGTTGGCAAATCAATTTGCTGATCACCAATCCGTAGTTTGGCCACCTCGCTCATTCCAGACGTTCCTTTCTAACAGCGGTGCGCAAAAACGCCAGAAACTTCCGGCAGCCACCGCCATGCTACCGGCGAAAGCATCATTTTAGCCGGTGCGCGCCCGCCGCACAATTGTCCCCCTCTCCCGCACACTGCCCCGCGCACACGACCCTGCGCAATGGCTGGCAAAGCGGCCAAGAAACTCCGCGGCCATTCCGAGCGAGGTGCGAACGATCGCGGCGCGAGAGTCAGGGAAAAACGCGGGCCACGGCGGCTCCGGGCTCGCGTTTTGGACGCGCAAGAATTAACGGAGCTTCGTGTCGGCCGGCAGGCTGGTGCGAGCCACGAAGTCTTCGTCGAAAATGGTCAGCACCGGCACCTGCTCGCGCAACTTGGCGATGTAGGCGTTGCGATGCTGGTCCTTGTCCGTGTTCTGCAGAATTTTCTTGATTTCCGGTTGAACTTCATTGAACGGGGCACGCTTGGCGTCGGTGCGCTCGACGACCCGAATGATGTAGTAACAGTCGTCGTCCTCGATAATCTGGCTGAGCGTGCCCACCGGCAACGTAAACAGGGCCTCGTCCAACACCGTCGAACGCAGGCTGCCCTTGCCGACCCAATCGTGGGCACCGCCGTCGCCGGCCCCGGGATCCTGCGAGTGCGCTCTGGCAACATCGGCAAAGGGGGCTCCGCGAAATACTTCGTTGCCCCACCGCGCGATGGCATCGTGCGCGGCCGCCTTGGAATCAAAGTTTTGCAATTTGACCGTCAGTTGTTCCCACCGCGCGCGGGCAGGCGTCTCCCATTCCGCTTGGTGCTCCTTGTAGTAAGTCAGCATCTGCGCGTGAGTCACTTCTTGTGCTTCTTCCTTGACCTGCTGCGACATCCAGCTGAGGGCCATCTGCCGCTCGCCGAACGAGGTTCGCACCGACTCGAGCGAACTTCCCGCCTCGCGCAGCTTCTTGTCGAGGTCGATCGTGCTCGTGGCTTTATACTGCGCCATCAGCGGCTTGATTTCGTTGGAATTGAAGAACTTGCGAACCTGCTCTTCGTGCTTGTTCCAGGCATCAGCCGGAATCTTGCGGCGCACCTCGCCCAACAACAGCTTGATCTTGACGGCCTCCTCGATCTGCTGCTTCATGAGCGCCTTGCGGCCCATGTTGACCTGCTCCTCCTTCTCGGCCGGCGTCAGGTTGGCAAAACCTTCCGGCGGCTTGGACAAGAACATCGCGATCCGTTGATTGATGAACGGCAGCAGTTCGTTGGCCTGAATGCACTCGTTGCCCACATAAGCCACGATCTCGGCCGGATCCCAAGGCGGTTCGGCCGGCGACTTCTTGCGCTTGATCGGCGGCGCAACCGGCGGCGCGCCGGGATTCACTCCCGCGGGCGCCATGCCGAGAGGTCCCTGGGGTGCGCCCGGTCGCGGCGGCAGGCCGGGCCGAGCCGGCGGGTAGGGGGCGTTCGGATCGTCGCGCCCACCGGGCCACGACGGGGGACGGCTGGCCGAAGTCGGAAAGGTGGGGCCGGTCGGCCCATAGTTGCTCGGAATGAAGGGCCCCTGGCCCGTCGGGCCGCCCACGGTCATTCCCGGACCGTTATTGGACAGTCCCTGGGGTGCGCCGGTGATCGGATCGGTGGGGAAATTCTGCGCAAGCGCGGCCGCCATCCACGATCCCGGCAACGCGCCCAGGACGGTTTGAATGCCGATCGTCAGAGCGATCGCGACCAGATGGCGATAAGTCGTTCGCGCCACGCTTAACCTTTTTGCCGGCCCGCAGGACCTGGCTGCCGCATGACATGCACCGGGAGAAAACCCATCAATCGACGTGAAAGCAGACCACCGGGGAAAAAATCGGTTCCTCGGCGGGGCGGGATTATAGGAAGGGTTCAATCCGGCTGCAACAGAGATTGGACGGCCTCGATGATCAACGCCGGCTCGTTAACCCCCTTGCCCAGGGGCAGATAAGCACTGCTATCGTCCACAATCCGCAGGCGCGATCCACTCTTTTTCGCCAACTGTTCGATCCGCCGACGGTCGTTGTAGCGCAGCACGGCAAAGTCGTCTTCCAAGTGAACCGAGGCCACCGCCCAGTGATGGGCCCAAATGCGCAGCCGCGCCAGCAACAGCATCCGCTCGACTTCCGCCGGCCGAGGGCCAAAGCGATCGACCAATTCGGACGCCAGATCTTCCCACTCCTCGTTGCTGGCGACGCGGGCAAAGCGGCGATAGAGATCGATCTTGAGCCGCATGTCCGGTACGTACGTGCGCGGAATGTACGCTTCGCACGGCAAGTCGACGCTGATGTCGAGCGAAACCTTGGGCGGCAGTTGCTTGAGCTTGCGCACGGCCTGCTCCAGCAACTCGCAATACAATTCATAGCCCACCGTGGCGATGTGCCCGCTTTGCTGCGTGCCCAGGATGTTCCCGGCGCCGCGCAGTTCCAGGTCGCGCATCGCGATGGCAAAGCCCGCTCCCATCTGGCTGAACTCCTCGATCGCCCGCAGCCGCCGCGCGGCCGTGGTCGAAAGATGCTTTTGGGGATCGATCAGCAGGTAGCAATAGGCCCGATGCTTGTAGCGTCCCACACGGCCGCGCAACTGGTGCAGATCGGCCAGGCCGTAGCGATCGGCCTCGTCGATGAAAATCGTGTTGGCGTTCGGAATATCCAAGCCGCTCTCAACAATCGTCGTCGCCAGCAACACGTCGAACTGGTGATCGACAAAACCCAGCATCACCTGCTCGAGTTGGCCCTCGGGCATTTGTCCATGTCCGATCGCGATCCGCGCCTCGGGCACGATCTCAGATAACCGCTGCGCAACCTTCTCGATGTCTTGCACTCGGTTGTGTACGAAGTAAATCTGCCCGCCGCGATTCAATTCGCGCATGATCGCGTGCCGCACCAACTCGGGCTCGAACCGCGTCACGCGGGTTTCAATGGCCAAGCGGTCGTTGGGCGGGGTTTCCAGATTCGAGATGTCGCGCACACCCAACAGCGACAGGTGCAACGTCCGCGGAATCGGCGTGGCGGTCATCGTCAACACGTCGACCGTTTGCCGCAATGCTTTCAGGCGTTCCTTCACTTCCACGCCAAACCGCTGCTCCTCGTCGATGATGACCAGGCCCAGATTCTGAAAACTGACGTCGAACTGCGCCAGGCGGTGCGTGCCCACCACGATGTCGATGGCGCCGGTGTCCAGGCCCTCGAGGATTTCGCGCGTCTCCTTGGGCGTGCAAAACCGCGACAGCGCGGCCACGCTGATCGGAAACTCGGCCATCCGAGCGCGAAAGGTGCGCTGGTGCTGTTCGGCCAAAATCGTCGTCGGCACCAGCACGGCGACCTGATAGCCGTTGTCGACCACCTTGAACGCGGCCCGCATGGCCAACTCGGTTTTGCCAAAGCCGACGTCGCCGCACAACAACCGGTCCATCGGCCGCGGCAGCTCCATGTCGCTCTTGATCGCGGCGATCGACGTCAACTGGTCGGGCGTTTCGAGATACGGAAACGACGCGTCGAACTCCCGCTGCCAGGCCGTGTCGCCCGTAAAGCGAATGCCGGGGCGCGAGGCACGCGAGGCTTGGAGCGTCAGCATGTCGGCCGCCAGATCGGTGACCGCAGCGCGAGCCGCTTCCTTCTGGCGGCTCCACATCCGCCCGCCAATGTGCGCCAGTTGCGGCCGGCTCTTCTTGTTGCCACCGACATATTTCTGCACCAACTCGATTTTCGAGGCCGGCACATAAATCTTCGTGTCGCCGTGAAACTCGATGACCAGGTGCTCTTCGGCCGTCTGCGTCTTTTCCAGCAGTTCCAGCCCCCGATAGCGGCCAATGCCGTGCGATAAGTGCACGACGTAGTCCCCCTCGCGCAGTTCCAAAAAACTATCGATCACGCGGCCTAAGCGGCGACGCGTGGGCCGGTTCAGGTCGGCCCGGTGAAACAACTCGCTGCCGCTGACCAGCGCCACGCGGTCGGCCACCAGCCGAAATCCAGACTTGAGCCGTCCAATCGGATAGTGCAGCCGGCCGGCCGCCGCCAGGCGCGTCGACGAAAAAATCTCGCGCAGCCGATCGCTCTCGGCCGAGGTCTGGCAAATGATGAACACCGCGTGGCCCGCCGCGTCGTCCGCGCCCAGCGAGGCATCGATCTCCTCGCGCACTTTCGAAATCTCGCCGCTGAACCGTTCGACCGATTCGATGCCCAGGTGGCACGTCGTTTCCAACGAGCCCGCGGGCACGCCGGCGGCCGTAATCGAGGGAAAGCGAGTGATCTGTCGCATCGTGGCCGCTACGCCGTGAACTTCCTGCGGGCGTTCCAGTCGTTCCAGGTAGCGCCGGCCTTCTTCCTCGAGGTCAGCCGGTTCGATCAGATAAAACCAGGCGTTCGGTGGCAGGAAGTCGGCAAAGTGCTCCCGATCGCGATCCTCCGGCGTGCTTTTGGAGAGGATCGTGACTTCGACTTCCTCCAGCGCTGCCAGGCTGCGCTGCGTCGCCACTTCAAAGCGGCGAATCGACTCCACTTCGTCGCCGAAGAACTCGATCCGCACCGGGTCCATCCAGTCGGGCGCGAAGATATCCAGGATGCCGCCGCGTGGCGAAAACTCAGCCGGCAACTCGATAGCGCTGGTGTTATGAAAACCGCCCGCCGCCAGCCAGGCCGTCAACTCATCGACCTGGATCGTGTCGCCACGGCGAATTCGCCGGGTCTGACGGACGAGCTTTTCCAGGCTGGGCACCGGCTGGAGCAGGCTTTGAATGCTGGTCACGATCAGCCCGGGCGGCTGCCCACCGGCCAGGGCTTTGAGCAGCCGCAGCCGCTCGCCGTATGTCTCGTCATAGACCAGCGCTTCGCGCTCTTCACGTTCCCAAGCCGCGAATCGATGGGGACGCACGGCGGAAAATAACGACAGGTCCGAACAAAAGTCATCCAGATCGTCCATGTGAGGCCACACGACCACCACCGGACCTGGCGCATGGCGAACCAGAGAGGCCGCCACCAGCGCGCAGCTCGACCCCCAGACTCCGCCCAACGTGGAGGAATGCCCCGCTTGCAAGCTGGCGATTACCTCGGCGAAGCCCCGCTGCGCTTCCAGACGCCCAACCAGATCGAAGAGCTGATCGGACGCGGTACCAACCGTCTGCGCCCCGCTCATGTGTTGGTGGAATTCTAGCGGCCACCCCCCCGAGCGGGAAGATCGCTGCTGAGCCGCGGGCGCGCCCTTGGCACTCGGTTTGCTCGCTTTTGCGTTACGCCGCGAGTCTCTAACTAATCCACATTTGCCAACCGAACTGGAGATTGCCATGGCCAGGCCACGAAACCAAGACACCGAGACCACGACCCGCGCCACCGACCACGTCGAGCAGGCTGGAACTCCCAAGCGGGGCGACGTTTATCGCTGCGACGTCTGCGGCATGGAACTTGAGATCACGACGGATTGCCATTGCGCCGACAAAAGCGAAGTCCACTTCGAGTGCTGTGGGCAGGAATTGGCGGCGGTGTAGCCGATGGTCCACACCTCCCCACCGAGGCAGCCCGGTGTCCAGGCAAGGCATTGAGACGCTTAACCGTCGGCTTTGCTCGCCTTGATCTGCGCTGCCTCGGGCAGGGCCTTGTAGTAGGGATCGAGCGGGAAGCAGCCCGAGATGAAGCCCTTGCGGGGTCCGGTGGTGCAGTCGCTGAAGGTCCGACACAATTGTTTGCGATTCGTCTTGCCAAGCCGAAGCGAGTCGGCCGGCAGGCTCGGATCGGCCAGCACCATCCGTCCCAGGCCGACCGAGTCGATCCAACCTCGGCGGACGACCGCTTGGGCGACGTGCGGCAGGTACTCTTGGAGATACGTATAGCCCGTTCCCACCATCGGCATCTTGGGCACGGCTTCTTTGCAGCGTCGGGCGGCGTCGATCTGCCGCCACACGCCCACCAGCGGATCCTCTGGCGGCAAGTAGCCGTCGCTGGGAGGAAAAATCGCCGGCCGCTGCACGTGGGGGCAGTAGTAAGGGCTGCCCGCCGAAATATTGACCGCGACCACTCCTAGTTCCCGCAACCGCCGAATCAAGGCGATGGGTTCCGCGAGATTGATCTCAAGCGGATTTTGTTCATCCACTCCAAAACCCCAGCGGTAAGGAATTTGGTCGCAATACGGCAGCGGCTGCCCCACCTCCAGGCTGGTCTGATAGGGCACCGTATCAAACACGCTCAGCCGCACCCCGACGGCCAACCCGGGAACTTCCTGGCGCACCCGTTCGATGATCGTCGTCAGGGCGCGCGTGCGCCCCGCCAGGTCGCCGCCAAACCGCCCGGGCCGCGTGCGAGCGCTCAAGAACTCGTGCAGCAAATAGCCGTGGCAAGCCTTGATGTCGACAAACTGAAAGCCGACATCCCAAGCCACGCGGGCCGCCACGACATAGGCGTCGATGATCCGCTCCAGCTCGCTGTCGCTCATCACTAGCGCCGGATCGTGCGGGTCGATGCCGAACTTGGCGTCAAGCAAAGGGTGATGATAAGCCAGCCGAGGTTCCAGCCGCGCGTCATTCGGACGGCAAAAGCGACCCGAGTGCGTCAACTGCAAGCCGACCCACAAATCCGAGGTCTCGCCGACGTGCTCGGCGTGCGCGTGCTTCAGCGCATCCAACAGCGCCGCCAGCCCGGCCCGATTCGCGGGCGTGCCCAGCGTCTGATGCGGATTGGCCCTGCCCGCGGGCACGACCGCTGCCGCTTCGCCGCCCCAGATCAGCTTGGCCCCGCTGCGGCCGAAATTCGTCCAACGCCGCAACGTATGGGGCGAGGGGGAACCATCGGCGTTGGCATCCCAGCCCTCCATCGGATGGATGCACCAGCGATTGCCCACCGTGAAATCGCCAATCGCCAGCGGCACGGCCAGCGGCGAACCCTCGGCCTCGGTCAAAATCTGCTCATCGATCGGCAACTCGATCGATAGCGCCGCCAGCCGCTCGCGCAACTGGGCAACCGACTTGAACTGCGCGACTTTGGGATATTCCGATTTCATCATCCCTCAGCTTCATCGCCCCTCAGCCGCTTCCGCGCGGAATGCTCAACAGCGTGCGCATCAGGTCGACCCGGTCGGTCGCAGCGCGCTTTGAGCCAGCATGAACTTCTTCTGGCCGGCGTCCGAGACGAACGCCACCGTGGCCGAGCGTTTCACGCCGCTACCGCTCAAGGCAATCACCTTACCCAGCCCATACTCTGGGTGCCGCACCACCATACCCAATCGAAACACGTCGGGCGAGACGCGTGGCACCTCAACCGGCGGCGCTTGATAAAGCTCCGCCGCCGTGGTCAACGAAGCCACGATCGAGCTGGCTGGACTATCGGTCGTCGAAGAGCTGATTTCAAACGCCTCGGGGTCCTCGGGCGCCGGATCCCAGGGCTCGCGCTCGTTGGGATCTGCAAAATCGAGGCTGTCATCGTGCTCGCCGATCTCCCAATCGGGCTCGCTGAGCGACGTCGGCACGACCACGCGCATTTCGCCGCGCGGCAGTTCCATCAGAAACTGGCTGGGCACGGCTCCGCGACGCTGACCGCGAAACTCGCGATTCGCCGCCAGGCTCAAATTCAATTCCTCGCAAGCCCGCGTGATGCCGACGAACAGCAGTCGCCGCTCCTCTTCGACAAGATTATCGTTCTCGCGGCTCCGCTCGTGTGGCAACAGACCTTCTTCGAGCGCGATGACGAACACGACCGGAAATTCGAGCCCCTTCGAGGCGTGCAGCGTCATGAGCGTCACGCGGTCGTCGTCGGCCTCCCAGGCATCGGTGTCGTTGACCAGGCAGGCCTCCTCGAGAAACGCCTCCAGCGCGCCGTCGCCCGGGTGATGTTCGTCGAATTGCCGCGCGGCCGTCAGCAGCTCTTCGATATTCGCCAGCCGCTCCTGGTCCGACTCGTCATCCGATTCGCTCAGCAACTGTTGATAGCCCGACTCGCTGAGCACGTGACCCAAAACCTCTTCGACCCCGGCGATCGACACCAGCGACAGCCGATCGTACATCGAAACGAACTTGGCCACCGCCACGGCCGCGCGCTTGTTGAGCGACTCGATCAGCCCACTCTCCCGCGCGGCGTCCAACAGCGACTGCCGTTTCGCGACCGCATGTTCGGTCAAGCGCTCGAGCGTGCTCTTGCCAATGCCGCGCGGCGGCGTGTTGATCACCCGCAACAACGCATTGTCGTCGCGCGGATTATTGAGCAATCGCAAGTAGGCCAGGATGTCCTTGATCTCGCGGCGCTGGTAGAACTCCAGCCCATTGACCATCTGGTAGGGCACGCCTTCGCCGCGCAGCGCGAACTCGAGGTTCCGCGAGAGCGCGTTCACGCGATAGAAGATTGCGAAATCGCGCGGCCGCCGGCGGCCGGCGTGCACCTCGCTGGCAATGAAGTGGGCGATGCTCTCGGCCTCGGCCTGGCCCGTGGCATAAGTCACCAGGCTGACGCTCTCCCCCTCGTCGTTCTCCGTATACAGATCCTTGGCCTTGCGCCGCTGATTGTAGTTGATCAGCATGTCGGCCACCCGCAAGATGCGCTTCGTGCTGCGATAATTGCGCTCCAGCTTCACCACCCGCACGTCCGGATAGTCGTGCTCGAAGTCGATGATGTTGCTCAAATTGGCCCCCCGCCAGCCATAGATCGATTGGTCGGGATCGCCCGTGACCGCCAGGTTCGGATGGTCGATCGACAACGCGCGCACGATCGTATACTGCGCCAGATTCGTGTCCTGATACTCGTCGACCATGATGTAACGATAGCGGACGTCGAGCGTCGCACGGGTCTCTGGGTTGTCGCGCAGCATCGTGGCCACGTGCAGCAACAGGTCGTCGAAATCGACGGCGCTTGAGGCCAGCAGCCGGGCCTGGTAGGCCGGATAGACCTCGGCCACGATCCGTCCCAACGGATTTCCCGGCCGGGCCTGATAGTCCTTGGCCGTGATCAGATTGTTCTTGGCCCAGCTGATGCCGGCGGCGATCCTCTCGGGCGTGTAGTGCGTGGCGGTCATTTTCAATTCTTCAAGCGTCCGCCGCAGCACCTGCGAGCTGTCCGAAGTGTCGTAGATCGTGAAGTTTTCCTGCAAGCCGACCAGCCCCGCATATTGCCGCAGCAACCGTGCGCAAAAGCGGTGAAACGTGCTCATCCACACCGGTTCGCCCGGAGCCATGCGCTCGAGACGAGCGCGCATTTCGGCCGCCGCCTTGTTCGTAAAGGTGAGCGCCGCGATCTGCCGCGCCGGCACGCCGTGCCGCAACAGATTGGCAATGCGATGCGTGATGACACGCGTCTTGCCGCTGCCCGGCCCGGCCAGAATCAACAGCGGCCCTTCCAGATACTCCACCGCCTCACGCTGGGCAGGAGTCAGAGAGTCGAGCAATTCACTCCACAAGACGCACGTTCCTTTGCGATGATCGAACCACGTTGGCCGCACTTTATATTATACGGAGCCACGAGGCGAGCGCCCGGCCGCGCGGCGCGCCGTGGTCGCCCGTGCTAGCAAACCCGTCGCGCGAATCGGCAAGATTTTTCGCAAAGCGGTATCATTTTCGGCAAATGTTGCTATATTAGAGCCCAACACGCGGCCTACCAGGAGTCGTAGGGCCGCCGGTCAGGCAGGAGAATCCAGCACACTGCCCGCCAAACAACTTTCTATTCGGGAGGGAACCCAATGACGCGCATTCCTTTGCGTACCGTCGACAGCCAGGCCCAGGATTTGACGAGCCGGCTGGAAATGAGCACCGCGGAAATCGGCCTGTCCGTCCGCACCACCAATTGCCTCGAAGAACGCGGCATCTTCACGGTCAACGATCTGCTGCACTGCACTCGTGACGACCTGCTGAGCATTTCGAACTTTGGTGAAAAGACGCTCGAGGAAGTCTACAAGTCATTGGAAGGAGTCGGCTTCTACCGCCGCACCAAGCGCGAGCCGGTCGGGGTCTAAGACCCCGTCGGCCTCGAAGCCACAGTGCGCGGCGAAGGCCACCGCCGGAAGCTGAATTGGAAGCCAGCTCGTTCGCTCGGGCCACGTTGGGGCCGCAGCGACGAAGTGCTTGCGTCGCCGCGCTGACGCGGTCTTACTTTCCGCCTGCGCGTTTGCCGACGGCCAGACACTTCAGCGTCTTCGTATCGCGCACATAGAGCAGCCCTGCCGACAGCGCGGCCAGGGCCTGGCTGGTGTTGTCGAGCGCGCGCGCCCGCGCCAGTTGCTTGAATCCGCGCGGCGACGGCTCGACCAGCAGCACTTCGCCCTCCGTCTTGATCACCAGCAGCTTGTCGCCGGCAAGGATCAAGTTGCCGGTGCCCACGCCCTCCTCGGTCCACTGCACCTTGCCGCTGCGCGGGTCGAAGCACCGCATGCGGGCCACGCCGACATCCTGCCGTCCGTCGAGGCCGTACAGATACTTGTCCTTCTCGACGCACGTCGTGTACTGGCTCGACATCACCTCGTCGCTTTCCCAATCCTGCACGGCCTGCCGCGGCTCGATCTTCAACCAGCGGGCGCCGACGCCATAACTGGCCGAAACGAACAGGTGATCGCCCAGCACCAGCGGATTGGCCGCGTTGACGGTCGGCCCCCGCGCTCCGAATGGAGTGCGAAACCGCACGGCGCCGCTGCCCGCGTCGATCGACACGACGTTCAACCGCGTGACAAAGATCACATGCCGCACGTCGCCCACGGTCGCCGCCACCGGCGAAGAGTAACTGGCCAACTCGTCGGTCCCTTTCCAAATCGTCTTGCCGTCGGTCAACGAGAATGCAACCAGCCCGGCCCCGCTGCCGCCGACATTCAGCAGTAGCTTGCCGTCCTCAACCAGCGGGCTGCTGCCCGCGCCAAAGTATCCGTCGGGCGCTTTGAACTCCTGGTAGACCTCTCGCGACCAAATCGTTTTTCCGCTGTCGAAGGCCACGCACGCCAATTCGCCGCCCGGTCCCATCAGATAGACCGAGTTCTCGTGAATGACCGGCACGCAGCGCGGACCGTCGTCGGATGAAATTGAACTTCGATAAGTCGTGGGAAACGTCGCCTTCCAACGCGGTTTGCCCGTCGCGGCGTCCAGGCCTTCGGCCACCAGGTTTTCACCGAGGCGATGAAACAGCACCAGCCGGCCTTGAGCCACGGCCACTCCGGCGAAGCCCCGCCCCACGGGCCGCTCCCAAACCACCTCGGGACCCGCGGCCGGCCAGGCAGTCAATTGCTCGCCTTCGGCTTTGCCGTCGCGGTGCGGCCCCAAGATCTGCGGCCAGTCGCCCGCGGTGGCCCTGGCCGAAAGGATGAATGTCGCGGCTACCATCGCGGCCGGACAAACCCAACGCCATCTGCCGCCCGAGCGGCCCGTGCCGTGGCCCTGCCGGTTCATACCGTTGTCCTTTTGTTAGCCAAAGCTCAGAATAGCGTCCGTATCGTATCAAAATCGCACGACGGCGGCCGGTCGCACAAAAATCGCCGGCGCGTTGCCTGGGGGAGTTTCGTCGCTTGGCGCGTCTGTTCAGGTTCTACGAAAAGAAACGAGGCGACCGGCGCACCGGGTCGCAGGCCTTCGGCAATTTTGGCGAAGCGCTGTTTTTCGGCATTTTCTTCGCGCTGGGGTGCATCGCCTTCGTCTACATGTTCGCCGTGCTGGTCTGGCCCGAGTGGCGTGCCAATCGGCAATTTGCTCCCACGACCTGTGTTGTCGTCGCCAAGCATCTGGGAGTCAAGGCGGCCACGGCCAACGAGCCGGCCATGTATCGCCCCGAGTTTCACATCCGCTACCAGGTCGAAGGCGAACCGTACGACGTCGACGAAGTCTATGACGTGACGCAGATCTACCTGCCCGATCAAGAGAGCGCGACCGCCATTCTGGCCCAGTTCGAGGTCGGACAGGAATATCCCTGCTGGTACGACCCGATCAACCCCAAACGTGCCGTATTGGCCCGCGGATACAGCGGCTGGCTGTACCTGACGCTGCTCATCCCGTTGTCGTTCCTCATCATCGGCGGGGGCCGGTTGGTCTATGCGCTGCTCGACTGGAATGCCTCGGCCGAGCGGCGTTCGCTGATGACGCAGCGCGCGGCCCAGATCGACCTGTTCGACTACGACAAGCAGGATCGCAACTTTCCCAGCGTGCCGGCCGACGCCAACCTGACGAACAGCCCCGGCACGACCTTGGCCTATCGCCTGCCGATTGCCGCCACCACCGGCTGGACGCTGTTTGGCGCCTCGGCGGCCGCCGTGCTGTGGAACGGAATCGTGATCTGGTTTGCCATCATGGCCATTCGCAGTTTCGCGCTGGGGACTCCCGATTGGACGCTCACTGGCCTGGTGATTCCCTTCGCCGCCGCGGGCGTCTGGCTGATCGTCTACTTGATCCGCCAACTGCTCAAAACCACCGGGGTCGGCCCGACGCGATTGGAAATCTCGGCGCACCCGCTTTCGCCCGGCAGCCCCTACGAACTGTTCCTCTCGCAGGCGGGCCGGTTGGCGATGAATTCACTCGAGGTGTGGCTCGTCTGCGAAGAGAAAGCCACCTATCGGCAGGGCACCGACACCCGCACCGAAACCCGCCGGGTCTTCGGCGAGCGTTGTTTCGTGCGCGAGGGGTTTCAGATTCACCAAGGCTTGCCGTTCGAAAGCCGCTGTCAGGTGCGCGTGCCCGAGGGGGCCATGCACTCGTTCCACGCCAACCACAACGAAGTTTGTTGGAAGCTGATCGTCCGCGGCGCGGTCGTCGGCTGGCCCGACTACCAGCGCGAGTTTCAAATCGTCGTCAACCCGGCCGTCAACGGCCAAACCCACGCATGATCCACGCTCGCGTCAAAATCGTGCTCGACGCGCCCACGCGCTCCTTCAATCCGGGCGACCTGCTGGCCGGTCAGTTCGTTCTCGAAGGCATCGCGCCCGAGGATCTGCGCTCCGTTGAGCTGTCGGTGCTGTGGCACACCGAGGGCAAGGGCGAAGAGGACATGTCCGTCCATTTCTTCGAGCGCCTTGATCCGCAAAACGGCCAGGAATTCAACCCGCTCCTGCCGCACCTGTTCAGCACCACGCTGCCCAACAGCCCGCTCAGCTATGCCGGCTTCATCGTCAAGATCTGCTGGTGCGTCCGCGTGCGGGTGTTTCTGGCCCGCGGCAAGGAGTTGTCCGTCGAAGTGCCGTTCCGGCTGGGCAAGGTGCCTCAACCCGAGCAGGCAGCATCGTGAAACCGCCGGCCGAACACCACGAGGCCTCGAATCCCTTCTCCACGCGGTTCATTCGCCCCGGCGCCGTACCATTTCTGTTTCCCCCGGAACAAGCAGGGGCTAAGCAAGACCTCGACGCGCTTGCCGACAGGCTCTCTTCGCTCGGTAGCCGCTCCCAGATCGTTGGCCCCCACGGTTCGGGCAAGTCGACGCTCGTTCGGCAGTTGATGGACCAGCTCGCCCAACGGGGTCTGCCGTCGTATCTCGTCAGCCTGCACGACGGCGAGCGCCGCATGCCGGCGGGTTGGGCCAAGGCCGCCCAGCAAATGGCCGCGCGGTTGGTGATCGTCGATGGCTATGAACAACTGGGCGCCTGGAGCCGCTGGATGCTCAAATTCCGCTGTCGAATTCGCGGCTGGCAATTGCTGGTTACGGCCCACCAGGATGTCGGGCTGCCGACGCTGTTTCGCACCGCGACCGACCTGGCCACGGCCCGTTCGATCGTCGCCCATCTGCTGGCGCCGAGCGACAAGAACATCGACGAAACGACGATCGCCGACAGTTTCGCCGCCGCCCGCGGAAGCGTGCGCGACATGCTGTTCGCGCTCTACGACCGTTACGAACAGCGCACCCGGCACGGTTCGAGTTAACGCCCCGGGCGTTCTCCTGCCCTGCGCGTTGCAATCGGCAGCGTCCAAGTGTCCAGCGGCAGCGCGATAGCAACGATTGCGCTGAGTGTCGCGGGCGAATGCATTTCGCTGAAGTCATTTCGCCGGCAATCCGAGAGTTTCGCCTTTTTTTACCGCTCCGCGCGCGTTGATGGTCTAAGCTTGGAAAACGATTTTCTCCTGGCGTTTCACGCCGCGAGCAAGTCGTCGAGGGAGCGCGCTCACCGCTAGCAGCGGCGAGGTGCTTGCCGAGCCCGTTAAGGATTACGCAGGTCGCACGAGCGGATTGCGCAGCGAAGTTTGCGCAGACGTAAAGTGCGACCAAATGTTTGCGAGACGTGCAAAACCGTTGACAGCATGACCGCCCGACGGGTAACAACAACGTAGGGACCCAATTTTTTACTGCGGGAGTTAACCATGTTCGGCCCAAGAAAAATCGCCAGTGCATTGCTCGTGCTGGGTCTGGTGTCCCTGTCGGCAGCGCCCGCGCGGGCTTGCTGCGGTTGGTTTGGTAAAGGCTGCTGCGGGGCTACCACCGCGGGTTACGCGCCTTATGCCGTCAACTACGCTCCGGTGCCGGTTGTGGCCAACTATGCTCCGGCCTGCGGCTGTCAGCCGGTCGTGGCCAACTATGCCCCGGCTTGCAATGCCTGCCAAACCGTGAACTACGTTCCGCAGACCGCCTATCGCACGGTGTACTACAGCGCGCCGGTCGTGTCGTATGCGCCGACGGCCGCTTGCGGTCCGTGCGGTCAAACGACCGTCATGCGTCCGATCACGACCTACGTCACGCAAGCTCGCGTGGTGCCCTATACGATGTATCGCCCCGTGGTCGCCGCCATGCCGGTTTCGGCTCCGGTGACTGCCGCCTACTACGCTCCGGTTGCCGCCCCGGCTCCTGCTCCGGCCTGCTGCGGCGCGGCCTATCGTGCCGCTCCGGCTCCGGTCATGCCCGCGGCTATGCCGCTGGGTGCTCCGGGAGCTCCCGTGCCGAGCTTGGCGCCGACCACCCCGGCCGTTGCTGCTCCGCAGGCTGCCGCTCCGACGCTCCAGGCTCCGCCGTCGTTGCCTGCCGCCCCACCGGCCGCGGCCCAGCCGAATTCGATCTACGAGGCCTCGCCTCCGCCGGCTGCCGAACCGCAGTCGCGCATGGTGTTGCCGCCGCGAAGCGATTCGACCAGCGGCGCCCCGCGGGCCCTCGATCCCGAAGATCGCACAACGGCCCTGCCCTTGCGGCAACCCTGGGCGATTCGCAACGCTTCGGCGATCACCCCGATCGCCCCGGCCGCGCCCCAACAAGACAACGGCGGCTGGCGGGCCGCTCGCTAGTTCGACTTCGCCGTCCGGTCCGCTTCGACCGGAGATCCACGCTACCCGTTTCTTCGCTTTTCGAGGCGAAGAGACGGGTTTTTTATTGCGCTGCATTCCAGGTTCGCAAGTGCAACCGCGCACTCTCCGCCACGAGCCGCCAATTGCGTATATTGGAGTCCATGAACAATCTCCACATCAGCGAAGTCTTCGACCTGGTCGCCGATCTGCTCGAGTTTCAAGGAGCCAATCCGTTTCGCGTCCGCGCCTATCGCAACGGTGCCCGCACGGTGCGCGACTATCCTGAGCAAATGCAGGACATCCTCGCGCAAAGCGACCGCAAGCTCACCGACATCGCCGGCCTGGGCAAGGACCTGGCCGACAAGATCGTGACCTTGACGGCCACCGGCTCGCTGCCGCTGCTCGAGGAGCTGCAAGCTCAGGTGCCCAACAGCGTGCTCACGCTGCTGCGCGTGCCGGGCCTGGGGCCCAAAAAGGCCGCCGCGCTGTTCAAGGAGCTAAACGTTTCGACGCTCGAACAGTTGCAAGCCGCTTGCGAATCCCAGCAAGTCCGCAAGCTCAAGGGCTTCGCCGCCAAGACCGAAGAAGCCATCCTGGCCGGCATCGCCATGGCCCAGACCGCCGGCCAGCGCATCCTGTGGGCCGATGCCGACAGCTATGTGCAGGCAATCAAGACGTATCTCCAGTCCTGCCCCGGGATCGAAAAGTTGGAAGCCGCCGGCAGCTACCGTCGCGGCAAGGACACGATCGGCGACTTGGATTTCCTGGCCGTATCGTCCGACCCGGCCAAGGTGATGGACCATTTTGCCTCTCTGCCTGACTCGGGTGGCGTCATCGGTCGCGGGCCCACCAAGATCTCGCTGCGACTGGCCAACGGGCTACAAATCGACATGCGGGTTGTCCCACCCCAGAGTTTTGGCGCGGCCCTGGTCTACTTCACCGGCTCGAAGGATCACAACATCGTGCTGCGCGGGCTGGCCAAGGACCGCGGCCTGAAGATCAACGAGTACGGCGTGTTTCGCGTCCAGGGCGAAACCGAAACGTTCGTAGTCGGCGCCACGGAGCAGGAAATCTACGCCACGCTCGATTTGCCCTGGATTCCGCCCGAGCTGCGCGAGGCCCGCCGCGAGTTTCAATGGGCCGCCGAAAATAAGCTGCCCGAGTTGATCGAGGTCACCGATCTTTGTGCCGACCTGCACATGCACACCACCGAAACCGACGG
>PLYM01000211.1:4490-10178 GCA_003153375.1 Planctomycetaceae bacterium | reverse complement strand
TTCGGGTTTGAAGAGGCACTAGTTCCCTTGGCAAAAATGCTGCTTCCGCCTTCTGTGAACGAACGGGAGACGCCCTGACGCAGCTACCAAGCACCATGCCAAGCCGTCGTCGGGGACGTTGTTTGTTACATTCTTGCATTTGCGACGTCGATCGAGGCCATTGCGACAGCCCTGCCTTGTGACCTCGAAGCCGCGTTTAAGGGACGATTGCGCTGGTATCATCACTCGCACTTTCATGCGCCACTCGCCCTCGACTTTAACGGACATCCCCGTCTCGTGCGAAGATGAACTGTGGCTGGATGCGGCAGAGGGTCGTGCATAGGCATTTCACCGCTCGCGAAGCTGATCCCGTGGACGGGACAACACGGATCCCCGCTGCACTCCCTGAACGAAATAAAGAAAACGTCCGCGGCGGCTCGCTGAGCGCGATGCGCACGCGGATTCAAGCCGCAGGACTCGACATCCACGCCGATTTTATCGTTGGGTTCAGCAGCGACGACAAAGGCGCTTTCGAAGACCAGTTTTGATTCATCCACGATAACGGGATCACCCTGGCGATGGCGGGAAAACTTCCCCAAGCAGGCCACTCGCCCGAGGTCAGAATCGGTATTCGAGGCCGACGTTGAGACCCTGCGCCCAGAAGTCGGTGGGCAAGAATTTGAACTGCGGCGCCGGCATGCCAGTGAGTTGTCCCGGCGGAATCTGAGTGGGATTAATGTTTGGGTCGATCAGGTTGCCCGGCCGCGCCACCCGACTCCAGTACAAAAACGTGTAGCCGAACGAAACTTTTAAGCGGCCCGTCAGCCGATAGTCGAGTGTCGCACCCAGCTCAGGGAGGACCGAAATGTGATTCTGCGTGTAGTTCCCAATGTTCGTTGGCAGCGCGTAGAGGCCGCCAGTGTTCGTCACGACCGCTTGCTGCGGCACGGCGGTGACGGTAGTGCCGTCTACGTTTACACGCGATCGGGTGTTGCCGAGGGCCACCTTAGCCAGCAGGTTGAGCGTCCAGGGGCCCGAGTTAGTCTGCGTGGAAACGCCAAGCTCGCCGCCGTTGAAGTCGTTACGCGCGCTGAACCGGTCCGTCGCATTGATCATGGTCCCGGTCGGCACCAACCCTTGCGTGTCGCCGTAGATTATTGTCGACGTCGCACTCGTGACGCTTTCATTGAACCCTGCGTTGCGGTAGCCGGCCAGGAAGTCAAGCCGGTAGCATTCCTCGCGAACCATCGAGTGGCGCCAGACCAAGTCGGACGAATGAAGCGTGCTAGCGACGGCGATGTTGAGCGATCCGGTGTTCACGCCAGGGTATGCGACGACCAATGAGTCCTGTAGGCCGGTCTGCGTGTTGAAGAAGGGCTGCGCGAGAATCGGGCTGCCCTGACTGGCCTCGTCAAGGCCCACGGCGCGATAAGCGAGGAACAGGTAGGATGCTTCGATTCCATCCTCCTGGCAGGACGGACAGAACCAATATCCAAGGTTGAAGCGCCCGCCCGAGCGCGACCCGGGATTGACGCCCCCATTGCTGAACAATACCTCGGTTCCCGTTTGCCCCAGGACGCCCGCCTGGGCTTGGGGGGTACCGTCGGGACTAGTGGTGGCCAGGGCTGGCACTTCTGCCGACTTGTTCCACCACATCAGGTATTCACTGCGAAACCAAACGCGACTGTCCGGACAGCATGCCCTGTTGCCGACTGCGTAGCCGGGGGCGAAGTCATTCCGTGTTGTCCAGCTACCGTCGCTGAAAGAATCGGGCATGTCGTTTTGCCATGGGCCCCCCGTGTCTTCGCGGTTGTTCGCACCCGTCGCATCGGCAGGTTGGCCGTCAGCGGGTTCGGAAGTTCTGATTGCCGGCTGATCGTCGACCGGCCGCGTTTGCGTTCCAGCAGGGACATATTCTCGCGCGCTTGCGAGGCGCGCCGACCAACCGGAATTCGAGCTTCCGTTGGCGGTGCGCCCCCCATAAAATGATGCATTGGGCGAGGACTGGGCGTGCGCAATGGCCACACCGACTAAGTAAATCACCGCGAAGATAGCGGCAATGAGCTGCTTTCTAATTTGATGGCAACCCGACATGCTCGTCTATCCTTTTTGCGTTGAGACGGGCCCCGTCCGAACTGAGTGAGGAGTCTGCGACGAAAAGGCTGTACTCTACCGATGCCTCGACGGGAACGCTCGGTGTAATGATGGCGAACGGACTCGGCAATCTGATGGCGTAGATGCTTCTCCACCAGCACCATAATTTAAAATGTCGTTGCCCAGCGAACTCCTAGCACATTTATGTTGTTGAAACCGCTCGGCAGCAGCCATTGCTCGAGATTGACCATCAACAAGCTGCCCCCGGGTAGCGACCAATTCACACCGTAGGTAATTCTGCTAACGCTGAAGTTACCGGTTGTCAGTTGGCTGCCGAGTGGCGGCGACGGGCTGTGAGTCAGCTGATTGTCGAAGCGAGAGAAGAGGCTAATACGCCAGTCTCGCAATACGAGGGCTTCTCCTTCGAAGTAGTAGCCCCCGATGCGGTCTCGAAAGATCGAGGTCGTGGGATTCATTTGCAGTCGGTCGGAATCACGCTCGGCGTACTCAAATTGGACGCGAATCAGATCCTTCCAGCGGAAGACCGCGTCGGCACCATAAATGACATAGTGCATGCCCTGGTTCAACGGTCCCGTTCCCGCGTCGATATTGAACCGGCCACCGGTCGCTGAAACACCCAATCTCAGGTTTGCTCCACCGACAGTGACACGTCCACCGGCCGACGGCCATCGGTTGTTGTCGACATAGCTTCGACTCTGGTAGAAATCGATGCCGCCTGGGCCACCATTCAATCCGTTGACCACGTATCCATTCATGGTGATATTGGTAGAATCGTTGAACGGCGCTGTTATGTTAAGCGACGCGCCGCTGTCCGAATATGGCATGGGCAGGACTGGGTCGCCAAGGTCGTTGGGGTAAACCCTGGTTCCCATGTTATAGATCAGCGGGCTGGTCACGGCGCGATTCACGCCCGGATTCACTTGTTGATAGTAAGCGCCAAACGGCACGATGAATCGGCCAGCCTCGATGTTGGCCTTGATCGGCGACTTGTCCTCCTCGCCAGCGCCGAGGAGCTTATTGAGATCCAAGCGAGCACAGGCCTCGACCAGTTCGATATTGCCAAGCTGCAGTCCCTGACTGTGGCAACTGATACACGTCGTCACGCGACCGCTCACGGGACCCTGTTTTTGCCAGGCAAATCCGAGCCAGGCATCGCCGAAGTGGCCGGGGTCTTCTAGGTTTCCGTCCCCTGTCGCGCGATACATCGCCGACAGGGTACCCGTCATCGAAAAGGCGGGCGTCGTTTCCGAGGCCCCGGTTCCCGATGCGGTGCCGCTAGTGCCGAGCGAAGCAAGGTAAACGGAAATCGCCTCATGTACGCTTTCCGGAACCTGCGCGCCGTCTTTTTCGACCATTCGCCGCACTGTGGCCCGCCAACCAGCGACGGTCTTGGTCTGCGATGTTGATTTTTGTGCGTCGTGGCAGCTAACGCAGTAGTTACTAAAGGCCGTGGTCCCACGTTGCACGAGTGCCGGGTCGAACTTTTCCTTGGAGGTCGTGGCAGCCGGCTTTTCGCCTCCTGCGTCCTCGCGCTTCGTTCCGTTTTTCGCGCCGCTGTCGGCGGCGTTGTGGGCGGCGAGGAATTGAACGATGGATTCGTGAACACGCTCCGGGATGTCCGAGTCCTCCATCGCCGCCATTTTCCGCACTGTTTCACGCCAGGCGGCGAGATTTTTCGTGGCGCTAAACGATTTCTGCGCGTCGTGGCAGCTAATGCAATATTCGTTAAACGCTGCTCCACCCTGCTGAACCAGCGCCAAATTAATGTCGCTCTGAATTGCGGGCTTTTCCGGCGCCGGCTGGTCGGAGTTCTGACTCGTCCCCGAAATATTCTCGGCGTCGGCGTTGCTTGCCGGGGCAACAAGAAGTTGGGACGTGGCGGCTTGCTCCCGCGAAGAGTTACTTGCGCCAATCGGGGCTAATAACCGCTGGTCCAGCCCGCGGCGCAACGTAGTGGTGTTATTCGGGCGGGACGTTTTCGCCGTGCTTTGTGGCGTGCGCACCGGGTCGAAAGAGGGCGAGGATTCAGATGAGGCAATCCGGTCTTGCCCAGATGCCTGCAATGAACTCGCTACCAAGGCTAGTGCACACCCCAGGGTGCGTAGGGATGATCTCGCCATACTGCGTACCAACGCAAATGAACGGGCGGCGCCGCTCGCATCCGCCACCGGGAAACACGTTGGCAATATTTATCGGTCGCATGGACATTGCCGATAAGTAAATCTAGGAGCTTTGTGCTGAGATTTCCGGTTGGGAGAAAATTGCGGGCTGGCCAGCGAGCCAGCGATTGAAAGCAATCGCTCAAAATGCCAGCGCCAGCTACCGAGCTTCGTTGACTTGCCGTTCGCGCCCGTCTGCTAGCTCCGCCCAAAAAAGCTGTCAACGGCAGCAGGCGATAGTGAGGACTTAGTCGAGCTTTGCATCGCAAGTGAGCTTGCTAGCATATCAGCGATTGAGACCGTCATGGCAGAAGCCACGCCGCCGTTGGCAGGCGCCGGCGCGGCATTGACGACCGTCGAACCCGCCTTCGGCGTGCCACCGACGACGCTCGGGGCGGCGACCGGGCTTGCGCTCACGCTGGGATGCGCTACGAGTAACGATGTCGCTGGCACAGCCGCGGGAATGGCACTTGTCCCCGGCTGCGCGACCGCCAACGAAGTCGCTGGCACAGCCGCAGTTGTGACTTGGGGAAGATACGTTTGAAGAAGCTGGTCTAAGGGTGGGGTGGACGCCAGGAACAGCCGCAACGAGATCAGACGTGGCTGCAGTCCCGACATGCTAAAGTTATAGTTCGTTCCAGTCTCACCAGAGGCGAGCTGAACCTCGATTTGGTCCTGGCTGACGGAACCTCTCGTCGTGCCGCCAACCGTTCCGGCCGTATCCTTACCATCGAGAAAATTGGACGGTGGTACGACTTGAATACGATATGTCGCCGCGAGAAGGTTGGTGAAATGAAAAGATCCATCCGCAGCCGTCTGAACCGGTGATTGCCCAGCCACGTCCACCCAGTTGCCCTGACTATTCTGGCTCAATAATTTCACAGTCACGCCAGGTAGGGGTGGTTGCGTTTGGCCTTGAGGTGTAATTCGCAGACCATCGTTGTGAGTGTCTAGATAGACATAGCCGGAAAGCTGGGCCGAGCTGGCGTCGATCGTGGTTGGATCACTGGCTGAATCGTTGGCGGTGTTCAGTTCGCCGCCGCCGGAAACCGTGGCCGNNCCGGGGCATTGGCGGCCACGCTCACTGTAATCGTCAACGCTGGGTAACTGGCGCCAGCAGCCAGCGCGTCGCTACGGGTGGCCGTAACGGTAGAACCTACGATCGTTGTGTTCCAGCCGGTTCCACTAGCCACCGTGGGCGTGAGGCCCGTCGGCAACGTGTCGGTGACGGTTACTGTTCCGGTCGTCGCGAGCGACCCGATGTTGTTTGCCGTGATCGCGTAAGTGTCGGTCAAGTCGCCCTGCGTGAAAGTGCCCGTATGGTTCTTGCTGATCGCCAAATCGGGCGCCGGGGCGGTAATAATTGTTGGATCGCTAGCTGAATCGTTGGCGGTGTTCAGCTCGCCGCCGCCGGAAACCGTGGCCGTGTTGGTCA
>PLYM01000211.1:0-4460 GCA_003153375.1 Planctomycetaceae bacterium | reverse complement strand
AGGCCCGTCGGCAACGTGTCGGTGACGGTTACTGTCCCGGCCGTCGCTCCTAATCCGGCATTTTGAACCGCGACTGTATAATGATCTGCCAGATCACCCTGTTGAAACGCGGTCGAATGGCTCTTGCTGATCGTCAGATCGGCTACCGGCGTGATCGTGGTTGGATCACTGGCTGAATCGTTGGTGGTGTTCAGCTCGCCGCCACCGGAAACCGTGGCCGTATTGGTCACGCTGGCTGGGGCATTGGCGGCCACGCTCACCGTAATCGTCAACGCTGGGTAACTGGCGCCAGCAGCGAGTGCGTCGCTACGGGTGGCCGTAACGGTAGAACCTACGATCGTTGTGTTCCAGCCGGTTCCACTGGCCACCGTCGGCGTGAGCCCAGCTGGCAGCGTGTCGCTCACTGTCACCAGGCCGGAGGTCGGAGACGTACCGGCGTTATTGGCGGTGATCGAATAGGTGTCGGACGAGTCTCCTTGCCGAAAATTACCGGTGTGGCTCTTGCTGATCGTCAGGTCGGGCGCTTGGGTCACGTATACCACGGTGGGTTCGAAGGTACTCGTCCCTGTGCCTCCCCAGCGAAAAACGAGGTCCTCCGTACCGTGGGGCGTGAAGATGTGCCCCAAATCAATCGGCGTGCTGCTGGTCAACGTGTTAGAGAAGTTCCCTTCCGAAATATTATTCGCCGTGTTCGACAGGACGTTCCATCCGGAATTTCCCTGCGAACCGAGGCTGTTCCAATTTGCCGGAATCAATTGACCTGCGGTGGAATCAATTTCATAACTCGAGACCTGCTGACTGCCGTTGAAGATCAACTTCGCGTCGCCGCTGACGGTGTCAACTTGCAACTGAATATCGGTGGCGGCCGTCAGCAGGCATCGATCTTCCAGGGGTTCAAGTCGCAATCGTGCGAATCGGTTGCAGAATCGAGATCGTGGGTGCAGCTTCATAAGGTCTCGTGATTTGTCCACGTGGTCGTAAATAGGGCCGGTTCTTACCGCGGCACACCGTCATGCCATTGCTGCGGTCACATACGTTCGACGCCAAAATCTTCTTGCCATCCTGCCGGCGCCGAGAGTAAGTCCGGCAACGATCATCAATTCGATGGGTTCGGGTTCAGGAACTGCCTGAAATTCGGCGATTGCCGGTACGGCCATCCACTGTGCAGCGGCGGCGGGTGTGGCTGCGAGCGAAGCACCGAAGTGCGCCCTCAAGATCATGAAATCGGTAATGTCAATTTTGCCGTCGTAGTCGAAGTCCCCTTGATCCCACGAGGCATTGCTCGTCAAACCGAAGTTATGGCGCAACAATAGGAAGTCAGCGATATCGACTTTGCCGTCCAGATTGGCGTCGCCCAGCACCGTGTAACGCAGCAGCAGTGAGCTTGGGTCTACGGCAACACCGCCAAAACTGGTCAACCCCATCCCCGAGTCGGCGTTGGAGGCAAAGCCGATCGCCGTATTGCCATGACCACTAGCTGCGGCCGTCGAGCTGGTGATACCCGCCCCGGTCCACAAGCCGCCGGAATATGCTGAAAGGATCTGACCGCGAATCACGGTCAATGACTCCAGGGCCGAACTAACGATCAGTTCATTGTTGGCTAGATCCAGACTGGCTAACGGAGTCGCACTGCCGGCATCGATGCTCAAGCCGCCGATCTTGACCGCGGAGGTCAAGCCGCTACTGAGCGCGACGACGCTGCCCGCTCCTGTTATCGTAAGGTCATGGCCGACGGGTAGAGAAAGGGCGTTGGCCACCTGCAAAGTGCCGCTGGTGACCGAGGTCCCACCGTTGTAGGTATTCGTTCCGGAAACAACAAGCGTGCCTGCGCCATCCTTCGAGAGGGCCGCGCTGCCGCTGACGCTTCCGCCCACCGCTAGTGTGCTTCCGCTGCCGATATTCCAGTCTTGCGTCGCGCCAAGCTGCACGTTGGCGTTGATCGCATGACTAGCCGTGCCAGCTCCGACGCTGAGGCCGGTGCCGATGGTAAGCGTGTTGGAGCCACCGATCGTGGTTGAAGGCGCATTGCCACTAAACGTTACGCTCTTGACCGAGAAATCTTGCCCCAGTGTTGTGTTCGAAGTCGCTTGACCATTGGCGGCGAAGAAAATGTCGGTGGTGGCCGTTGGAAGGGCGCTGACCTGGGTGGTAGATCCCGTGCCAGTGGTCCAGTTGTAGCCCGGTGCTGTCGAGTTCCAACTGCCGCCATAGGCACCCTTCCAATAGGCTTGGTCTGCGGTCAGACCTGACAGCGAGAAGCTAATGGTCTTGCCGGCCGCGCCGTTGGCTGCTCCCTCGTCGGTCACGAGCGTCAGCTTGGCTGTTTCGGTGCCCGACGCAGCCGCGGTCGGATTGAACATGACCTGCAGATTATCAACTTGTGCCATGGTCAGAATCGTCCCGGGTGTAAAGCCGGAGAGCGAAAACATCTGGGAGTTCGGTCCAGTGACGGTTGCGGAAATCAGATCGAGGTTCGTCAGCGCGCCTAGAACCGAATCAGTCGTCGTATTCGAAATGCTCCAGGCTTGTGAATGGGACGCCGCTCCAAATGTGATCGTGCCCCCAGCGCTGATGCTGCTGGTCAATGTTGGGCCTACGCCCGTGCCGGTCAACGCAGCAGGCAAGCTTTGGGCAGTGTTTTTGCCATCCGTGCTGCCATCGGTAGCGTTGATGGCGAGCGGCGCCGACACCGCACCGTGGGTGGTGGGAGCGAATGAAAAGTTGAAAGTCTGACTAGCGCTGTCGGCCAGATTGAAACTACCTCCCGCACCTGAAAAACCGCCCGATCCACTCGCCACAGCGCCTGTGAGATTGCCCAATCCCGCTCCGGCCTGATTGCCATCGCCGACGTTCTTGATGGTGAGGCTTGCGGTACTGGCCGTTCCGATGCGCACGTTCCCGGCCGCAACCGCTGAGCTATCGACGCTGATTACCGGCGCGACCCCCTGGCCGGATAGCGTGATCGTTGAAGTTGGCGCGGTGACACCGGAATAGGCGAAGCCGCTGGTAGGCGTGAACGAAATATTTTGCGTACTCGTTCCACGAGCTGTCGGCGTGAAATTGTATGCGCTCGTGGCGCTACTAACGCCCTCGCCGCGCGCCGCCACACCCGGTGGTACAAGGTAGCCGCCGTTGCTCGTGGTTAATGCGGAACTGCCACTGAGCGCAAAGGAGCCCGAGGCCGTGGGAAACGTCCCCGAGAATCCGCCGCCGCCCGTACTGACAGTCGTGGTATCGGAGATGGTCAGGCTTGCTGATTTGGTGCTGCCCACCAACATCTTGCCAAACAGAAGCGTGCTTCCGCTCGCGGGAGTGGTACTCACCTTCGGCGCGTAACCATGACATCCCGAGCAGTCCATTGCATAGGACGGATGCGCGGAGGCTTCGCGGCACAATGTGCCGAAAAGGACGCTGATAATTCCCAGCGCCAAGAAAACACTTCTGGATGCACGTGTCATGACAACCCAAGTGGTATCTGATTCGATGTTCGCTGCCGCTTGTCGTGCGATCCATCGGACTTTTTCGCAGGTGGGCCCTGCTAGCTTGGTCGCTCATGACACAAGCTCGGCGATGTAGTCCCGACGCTGGAGGCGTTGCCTCCTTTTGTCCGGTTGTCCAGCGACTGCTGGATTTACAGGGGCAAATTCAGCGACGAACGACAGCCCCGACTGCATAAACAGATGATGTGAAAGGGGGGTTGGCAACGATGCCGAGGCAGTTCCTTAATTCTAATTACGCCAAGTCGTGGATCAAGTTGATACTCGTTCGCCACAAGGAAACAACCGCCACCAGAGGCCAGTTATGCTGATTCTTTGGGAGCTACCAAAGGAACTGCCTGCCAGACCGACATGGGGCAGGAAAGCCGCAGCCCAAGGCAACTCCCCCTAGTCTTAAGACTCTCTCCATCATGAAACTGTATTGCAGGCCAAATCATCGGTGGCGGAAATGCCAGAACATGTGGTGCCCGAGGCTGCTACTCGTCGCGAAGGTACCGCTGAGCGTACCCACGCTAACGGTTGTGGTGGCGGTCACATTGGTCGGCACCGTTGTAAACGATTGCTCTGTTCCCCTTGGGTTGGTCGAGAAGACCGTTGTTCCTGCGCCGGTGCTGTCGGTCGTCAGTGTGCCAACGACGGTAGTACCGACCAAAACGTTGAGCGTGCTACTAGCTGTCGCCCCCGTAACGCTGATCTTCAATTCGGTTTCCAGCGTGCTCGTTTTGTACGTCGCCGTTCCCGTGCCCGTACCATTGGGGTCAGTTAGCGTCGCAGCCAGGGCGGTTTGCTGCACAGACCCGCACCCGCCGCCTTGAGTATTCGTTGCACTCGCAAGAGTGCCGCCAAGCGAACCCACGCTGACGGCCGTGGTGGCGGTCACATTGGTCGGCACCGTTGTGAACGATTGCTCTGTTCCCGTGGGGTTGGTCGAGAAAACCGTTGTTCCCGCGCCGGTGCTGTCGG
>PLYM01000175.1 GCA_003153375.1 Planctomycetaceae bacterium | reverse complement strand
ATTCCATGATAATGTCGCCGCAATCTGAAAACCGACTGATCGCTCCTGCCGTCTTGGGACGCTGCGTGATGAGCCTGATCATCGCGATCTTCGCGTCATTCGTGTCGGGGTTTTCTGCCACGGCTTCGGCGGCTGAAGCTGAATCTGAGGCGCAACGCAAGGAATTGGTGACGACCTATCGCAATGAGGTTATTCCATTTCTCAAGACGTATTGCGTGGAATGTCACGGTACAAAGAAGCGTAAGGGAGGGGTGGACTTCACGAAGATGCTCCAGCGTCCCCAATCCGTAGAACACCGCCGCGTGTGGCGCCTCGCGCTCGCCAATGTGCGGGAGCATGAGATGCCGCCGCAGGACGCAGACAAGCAACCGACCGAGACGGAACGTCGGAAATTTGTGGGCTTCATTGAGAGGATTAAGTTCCTCAGTCCTGAAGATCCTGGGCCGTTCGTGATTCGTCGACTGACGAAGGTGGAGTATGGCAACACGCTGCACGACCTTTTCGGAGTGGATCCGTCAGTTGCAGCGGAACTGCCGGATGACGTGTCCGGCGAGGGTTATCTGAATACGCTCTCGCCGTTGCAGACGGAACAGTATCTCGCAATCGCAAATACCGTTCTGGATCGTGTGCTGGGCCAGAAAGAGGGGCCGCCCACGGCGATGCAGAAGAAGTTGTTTGGCGAACCGCCGCCGCCGAATGGCGATGTTCGCGAAGCCGCCAGGAAAGTCGCTCGATCACTGGCCCGCAACGCCTATCGTCGGCCGGCGAACGATAAGGAAATCGAAACGCTGCTCAAAGTCTTCGACCTGGCACGGGCCAACAAACTCACCTACATGGCATCGCTTCGACTCATGCTCAAGGCGATTTTGATGTCGCCCCAGTTTCTTTACATCACGCCTGCGAAAGACACGGAAGCAGACAAAACCATCGTTCCCCTGGACGACTATCAACTGGCGTCACGCCTCTCGTATTTCCTCTGGGCCACGATGCCGGATGCGGAACTGGCGGCCATCGCGGACAGCGGCAAATTGCACGAACCTGACGTCCTACGTGCGCAGGTGAAACGCATGTTGGGCGACCGCCGCGCACGGGCCTTGTTCGATGGCTTCGGCGCGCAGTGGCTCGGATTGGGGAGCCTACGGAGTAAAACGTTCGACACCACGAAGTTTCCACTGATGACCGGCGCGATGCGGGCGGCGATGTATGACGAGGCACGGTTGTTCTTCGAAAGCATCGTGCGCGAGAACCACAGCGTGGTCCGCTTCGTGGACAGCAATTACACATTCCTGAACGGGACGCTCGCTCCCCTCTACGGCCTTGAGAAAACCATCACCGGCCCGGAGATGCGACAGGTGAAGCTTGCGGACGCCAATCGCGGCGGCATCCTGACCATGCCCGGCATCCTCGCTGGGACATCGCTGCCGGAACGCACGAGCGCCGTGAAACGCGGTGTCTGGGTGCTCGAACAAGTGCTTGGTCAGCACGTACCGCCGGCACTGCCGAATGTCCCGTCCCTGGAAAAACAAGATCAGCGAAAGGTCGCGAACCTGACCTTGCGCCAACGTACCGAAATGCACCGCAAGAACCCTGTCTGCGCGAACTGTCACAAGATTCTCGACCCCATCGGCTTCGGCCTTGAAAACTTCGACGCCATCGGCCGTTGGCGCGAACGGGACGACTCGGGTGGACCAATCGACGCCGCAGGCGAATTACCTGATGGAAAGCGTTTTACTTCGCCGAAGGAACTGAAAAGCATCATTGCGGGGCGCAAGGCTGAACTCGCGCGAAACCTCACGGAGAAGATGCTGGCCTATGCTTTGTGCCGTCAACTCGAGGGCTACGATGAGATCGTGGTCGACCGTCTAGTCGAAACGATCGCGCGCGACGACTACCATATGCAGTCACTCATCACCGAAATTGTCGCCAGCTATCCCTTCCTCAATCGGCAGGTTCAAACCCCACCCAACACCAATGCCAAGTAAACACCTCCTCAATCGCCGCACGTGTCTCAAAGGCCTCGGAGCCACGCTGGCCCTGCCGCTCTTCGATTCCATGAGCTGGGCGGAACCCGGCGCCAGTGTCTCAAAGCCGCCGGTGCGTCTCGGCTTCATGTACATGCCGCATGGCGTAATCATGGACCAGTTCTGGCCCAAGTCGCCCGAGAGCTTTCTCACCGCACCGCCGCCCGCACTCGAATCACTGCGTCCCGTTATTAATTACTGCCTGATGGTCAAAGGCATCTCTGGGGTGCCAATCGCCCCGTTCAACGGCGCTCCGCACGCACTCGAACTTTCCACGTGGCTGACTGCAAAGCTCCCCAATGCGAGCCATCGCAACCGGATCGACATCGGTATTTCTGCCGACCAGATCGTGGCAAACCATGTCGGTGGCTTTACGGCCCTGCCCTCGCTCGAACTCGCCACGATGCCGCAGACCCACAAGGAAAATCAGGAAGGGCTTAACGAAGGGTACTACTCTCATTGCAGTTTCAGTTCCCCGACGAAGGCCCTTCCCGCGGAGATCAATCCTCGCGCGGTGTTGAATCGTCTCTTCGGCAAGCCCAACGGGCCCAACCAGACCACGCAGGCCGCTCCACTCGACCGGGAAATGCTGGACCTAGTACTTGACGGCGCTCGAGACTTGAGAAGGCGGCTGCCGAAACTCGATCAGGATAAACTCGACGAATATCTCGACAGCGTTCGTTTTGTCGAACGTCGCATCGCCGCCATCGAACATCGTCAGAAGGAAGCCGCCTTGGCCAAAGTGGGCGTTGGGCCCTCCAAACGCGACGCGAAGGATTCCCGACCGATCGAAATCCGAATTCCAGAAGGAGACAAGCGCAGCGAATACATGCAGGTCATGTGTGACTTGAATGTACTCGCGTTCCAGACCGACACGACTCGCGTCAGCACCTACATCGGCTCCACTCCGAACGGCGTTTCCTATCCCGAACTGGGCTTCCGGAACGAACATCACTCAGTGACGCACCACAATCACGAAGCCGAACAGGTCCGCAAAGTCGCCGCCATCGCTGCCTTCAACATCGCGCAGTTCGCCTACATGGTGAAAAAGATGTCAAGCCTACGCGAGGGCGATGGCACACTGCTGGACAACTGCATCATGATGTGGGGCTCAGGTCTCGAGGACGGCAACAAACACAGTCGTGAGAACCTGCCATTCATCATCGCCGGAAAAGGCGGCGGCTCGATTAAGACAGGCCGATTCCTGGCGGACACAACAGGCAATCAGGGCGATTTGCTTAGCACGTTGCTCGCTTGCATGAATGTTCCGCTCGACCGCCCCTTGGGCATCGCTACAAAGCAGATAAATGAAATGATGAAATAATAGAAATAGACGTCTTCCAAATCGTGCCGGCGATTGTGTCATCGACGTCGAGTCAGGAAAGATCAAGCGACGGCTTCCAACCTTTAATGAAATGCGGCCGCTGGTCGCAGGCATGCTGGTCAGCTCGCTCCGAGCCGACGCCCCGCGGTAGATGAAACCGGAGCAGATTGGCGCTATCGTGATGCGCGCGGAGGTGTGTCCGACCGGAGCCGGTTGCGCAAATTGACTTGCATGGAGCGGTCGATGTGACCTCCGCGCCGAACATCCCGCCGCGAACTTACGCAGGTGTATCCGACCGAAGCGCGCAAGAAGCTGGTGTTTGAATAATCCGGTTCTTCTTCCTGGACCATGCAGCCGTCGGCNNCGGCTGACGCTTCGCTTCTTCAACGTCGAGTACGAGGAACTCGAAGACTGGCCCATCCCCGTGCCCCTTGATCGACGTGGAGTTAGAAAACGCCCGTCCCAAAGCCGACTCCGAACCGCGTGCTTCACATCACCCCACGCAGCCGGGCGAGCATGGCCTGGGCCTGCCACGTGTGGCCGAGCTGGTGCCGGGCCAACCGGGTTGGGAACAGTGCAAGGCAATTCCTGGGAACTTGGCACGCTGCCCGAGCGGGCCACGCTCTGCTAAGTTAACCCGATTGGCGATGGCTGGCCGAGACGAGGAGCGTTTTCGCGGCAGAGGTTCGGGGTGCAAACGGAACCGGGGGCCCCAGGACAGTACCTAATTTGAAGTAGTCGCGTTTGGCGACGCTTCGCAGAACGCTTCTGCGAAACGTCGCTAAACCGAATCGTTACCAGTCGTCGCCCAGCACTTCGCCGTCATTGCGCGTGATGGCCGCCTTGAGCGTCTCCTTGCTGATCGTTTTCTGGATCGTCCGCACCGAACCGTCCGCCAGGGCAGCCAGGAATTACGGGTTGCCCTTGATCCCCAGCGGCGGAACGTCCTTTTTCGGGTCGAAAGGCA
>PLYM01000244.1 GCA_003153375.1 Planctomycetaceae bacterium | reverse complement strand
TGTAGCCGGTCTTGTCCGAAGCGATGGCCGCATCGTCCGTAGCGGCGATGTTGCCGTTGTTACCGTCGTACTTCGAGTTGTTGTAGAACAACCGGTTGCCCAACACCTGGCCGCTGCCCACGCTGACGTTGATCGTGGACGTGACCGGGTTGCTGGCGTGCGTGCCGTCGTTGGCCACGAACGTGGCGACGATCGGCGTGGCGCCGGGGCCGCCCACCGTGTTGTTGTAATTGATGAACCGCAGAGCCTGCTGGTAGTGACCCACGGTGTCGGTGCCGCTCAGGGTGAGCGTGCCGGCCGAGTAGCTGCTGGTCAGCGACAAGCTCACGCCGCCTAGCGGTGCCAAGGCGAGCACGTCGCCGGTGTGGAACGTGGCCAGCGTGACCTTCAACGAACTGAGCGTGGTCATACCCGAGAGGGCCGTGACCGTGGCCAGCACGTTATTCTGGGTCGGGATCGTGCCCTGGTTGTACCAAGTCGTGGTGTAGTTCGGCGCGCCCGAACCGGCACCGGCCGTCAACGACAGCGAAGGAGCCGGCATGTTGATCGTCGAGGTGACGGCCGTGCTGTTAAGCGAGCCGTCATTAGCGACCACCGTGGCCGTTTCCACGGCCACGCCCGGACCGCCCGAAGTGTTGTTGTACGTCACCGTCCGCAACACTTGCTGATAATCGGCCAAGGTATCGACGCCGCTCAAGGTGAGCACGCCACCGGCGAAGCTCTGCGTAATGCTGGTGCCGGTGGCGTTGGCGGCCAACACATCGCCCGTGTGCGGGCTAGTGAGCGTGACGGTCGTCGAAGCCAGCGTCGTACCATTGTCGGTCACCGTGACGTTGGCCGCATCGGCGATCGCCACCGCCGAGCTACCGCTCCACGACGCCGTGAAGCTCGTGCCCGCCGCGGCGCCGTTCAAGTCGACCGTCGGCGCGGTGTTGATGTTGATCGTCGCGGTGACAGCCGAGCTGAGGAGGAAGCCGTCGTTGGCCACGACGGTAGCCGTCTCGCTGGCGACGCCAGGGCCGCCGGCGGTGTGGTTGTACGTGATCGTACGCAACACCGTCTGGTAATCCGCCAAGGTATCGACGCCGCTCAAGGTGAGCACGCCACCCGCGTAACCCTGTGTGATGCTGGTGCCGGTCGTGTTGGCAGCCAACACGTCACCCGTCGCCGGGCTGGCGAGCGTGACGGTCATCGACGCCAACGTGCTACCGTTGTCGGTCACCGTGGCATTGGCTGCATCGGTGATCACGACCGGCGAGACGCCGTTCCACGTTGACGTAAGGCCCGTGCCCGCCGCCGCGCCGTTGAGATCCACGGTCGGCGCGGTGTTGATGTTGATCGTCGCGGTGACTGGGAAACTGTTGAGCGGCCCATCAGGACCGTTGTCGGTGACAACGACGCTCGCCGATTCGGTCGAGACGCCCGGACCGCCGGCCGTGTTGTTGTACGTGACCGTACGCAACACCTGCTGGTAGTCGGCTGGCGTGTCGACGCCGGTGAGGGTCAGCACGCCCGCGGAGTAAACCGCCGTGATGCTGGTGCCCGTCGTGTTGGCGGCCAACACGTCGCCCGTCGCCGGGCTGGCAAGCGTGACCGTCATCGACGCCAGGTTGCCGTCGTCCACTACCGTCGCATTGGCCGCATCGGTGATCACGACCGGCGAGACACCATTCCAATTCGACGCAAAGCCCGTGCCCGCGCCCGCGCCATTCAAGTCCACGGTCGGAGCCGTGTTGATAGTGATGGTCGCCGTGACTGGAGTACTGTTGAGCGAGCCGTCGTTAGCCACAACGAGTGCCGTCTCACTGGCAATGCTCGGACCGCCGCCGCTGTTGTTATATGTGATCGTACGCAACACCGCTTGATAATCGGCCAGCGTGTCGCTGCCGGTCAAGCTAAGGGTGCCGTTACTGTAGCTCTGAGCAATTGTGGTGCCCGTGGTGTTGGCGGCCAGCACGTCGCCGATACGCGGGCTGGTGAGCGTGACGGTTAAAGAGGCCAGATTGCCGCCATCCGGATCACTGACGAGAGCATTGGCGGGGTCGGCAACGGCCACCGGCCCAGCGCCGCTCCAGTTGGAGGTGTAGTCGGCGCCCTCCGCGGGGCCATTCAGATCCACTGCCGGCGGGCTGCCGCCGAGCGCGATAGATTGCAATTGGACGTAACCGCGCGTGCCGTCATCCGTATCATTGCGGGCGCTGATGAGCACGTTGTCGGTCGCTCCCGCCTGTGAGCCTGGCGGCACCGTAACAAAGACGTGCAAGGTCGCGGAACTGCCGACGTTCAGCACCGGTGTCTGCAGCGTCGAGAACGAGGAATTCCAGGAATTATCCTCCGCAAATAACGAATAACTTGTGGCATAGGTGCCGTTGTTTTTAACGGTGATCGAGTAATCGAGCTGGGTTCCACCGTTGCCACTCAATTGGGCCGTAGTTGACGTGACCGCAATTCCCGACTTGACCGAGTACTGAACTTGCGGATCTTGGCTCGCTTCGGGCCCCCACAACTGGCGCCATGCCGACTGATCACCTTTCATGTACAGATTCAGCCACTCGACGGAGAAAGCGCGCGCGTAGCCCAACTCTGTGGCTCGGGGCATCGAACCGCTGTCGGCACCGATCCCAGTGCCGTAGTCTTCAAAACCAAAATGATATCCGCCCACGAGGTCGTTCAAGGTGATCGGCGTATTGCCGTCGGCATAAATAGTTGACGTCGTGGAAGCGGCTACGATGCCGTCCTGCGTGCCCGCAATCATTTCCATTGGCACATGAACGTTGGGCATTTGCGTGTACGCATTGGGCGTTGACATGTTCTGTGCGGCCCAAGTGACCACGGTCTTGACCGACGAGGAAGACGTGGCCTCCGAGATGCTCGCCGCGCCCCCCATCGAGTGCCCCATCGCAGCATAGCCCGATGTGACAACGGTTTGGTAGAAGGGAGAGGCTGCAGTACTGTCCTGGCTCACCAGGTAGTTGAACGACGACGTCAGGTCATGGCCCAGCGCTGCCGTGTTCAGCACATCCAGAATTGACTCGTACGAGAGAGGCGCGATCACGATGTAGCCGTAACTGGCAATTTGCGTCATGCTCAGCGAATACTCGGCCAGCGCGTCGGTGTAATAGCCGTGGCCGAAGCTTACCACCGGATAAGGACCGTCGCTGCTGTCAACGGGCGTGTTGCTGCCGCTCGCCGTCGCGGGATAGAAAATCTCAGCGCTGAACGTACCGCTGCCACCGGCCGTACGCGTCACGGTCACTTGCGTCGAGCCGACCTGAAATGGTCCGGGCTGGGTGTAGTCGACCGGGCTGAATGCCGGGGTCCCCACGACGCCCGATAGGAGGTGGCGGTCTTCGAGCGTTTCGATGCCGAGCGTACTGGCTCGTCGACCTGGAATCGATAAGCGAAGAAAACGCCTGCGGTGCGAAGCGCGGCCTTGCGGCGCCTCGCGTCCCCATCGATTAAACCAAGACCCCATGTTGCGTCCCCCCCAGTGGCCCATTGGGACGCAGCCGCAAGCGTCCGCCGACAAACTCGGGACAGGCAACGGCCTCCCCACCGCTCAGCAATCGGGGCTAGGAATGCGCCCAGACTATGCCGGGATTTCAGAAAATACAAGCATTTTTCTTTTCCGGCGCGATAAGCCATGGATCGCCAATGCTGGGTTTAGACGACCGCACCTTTTGTTGACGCACGATTAGGAATTGGAAGCCGCGAAATCACAAGCTGCCTGCAAGTCCACGTGGCCGCTAATACTGATCATACGTACACGTCCGCATGCGAATGGCACTAGCTTAAGGGATTTTTTCCGTCGCTGGCAAATCGGCGGTGGTAATAACCCCGCGGGAGCGTCATTCGGGCGTGGTTCTTCGGGCGACGCTTGACCATGCGGGGTTCCTTGCGGTTCGGCCGGTTTCCAACCCGATGGCCTGCCAGAGCCCCCAGGAACGCATCGTAGAGCGATTGCTGGCCGTCGCTGTGCATCATGGCGGGGGTGAAGGATTCGACCATTTGCAACGCCCCTTTGACGCTTAGGTGGCGCGGGGTGACGTTGGCCTTGGTTGCCGATTCCAGCATGACGCCCCGCAGCAGGTTGTAAGTCAGCAGGTGAGCCCAGATTTCTTTGCGGCCCATCTCGGGGGTTTTGGTCCGTAGAATATCAAGCTGCATGGCGCACTTGATGCTGCGAAAATCCAATTCGCAATTCCAGCGCTGGCGGTACAGGTCCGCAATGTCCGCATCGGTAATGGCGGGGTCAGTGATCGTCGAGACAAGCGTGAGGGATTTGGTTGATCCGTCGCGATCTTCGATTTCAATCGTGACTTGCCGCAACGTGAGCGAGTCGGGCATGCCATCGTACAACGCTGCCCGGTTTGCTTGATATTCGGGCTTGTGCCAAACGACTGTAGAGCCGGACTTCTTGCGGCCATCTTGAATCGGCACCACGGCATCAATGCCGCGAGCGACCAAATCAGCCAGCACGATGTAAGCGCCGTAGGGCTTATCGCCCACCAGAACGCTGCCCGGCTTGAGCGTGGGCATCATGGATCGCAGCAAGGCGAATTCGCTGGTGCCTTTGCCCATGTACTGGGTGATGGCCAAATCGACCACAGCGCCGGTTGCCAGCGAGATTAGCGCGGCCGCGCGAAGTAGCGGAAAGCCCACTACGTTCCGTTCCTTCATCGGTCGCGGATATTCGGCGTCATTTGCAGCGGTGTCGGGCATTGAGAGGCCCGTGCCATCGACAAGGAACACTTCGCGACCGTGCCAGAGAGCGCTTTGCGGAGCGGAGTCGTGAACACGCTGGCCAATCTCACGGCCCATGCGGGTCATTACGCTTTCGGGAAAGCGTTGCCGCGAGTTGCTGTAGCTGGCTGATGATGCGGAGCAGGCTGGCAAACCAGTTACAACGCGATGAGCCAGAATGCGGGACACGGCTTCATTGAGGCTCTTATCCTGGCTCAGGCATTGCGAGAGCCATCCCCAAAGCACAACTAGCGGGCAGAAATCCCGACTGCGGTAGGCATGGCCTTCGGCCTTCAGCACGCTCAACACGTATTCACGGCTGAGCAGGCGCCCGAACGGCAGGCCGTTGTCTCGGGCGAATTTGTCACGGACGATGCGGAAGTCTTTTCGGGCGGTCACGAGAGTTGGCCTTTGGCTTCGCCCTCGCTAGAATGCGCTTGTTAGGGATGCATCCGGCGAAAGCTGGCTTGTGTTCTTCGCCCCAAGGTCTGTTTCAGCAGGCTTTGGGGTTTTTTCGTGGGTTCATTGCTCCCAACTATGCATATCATATATATGAAACTAGCGGGCGTCAAGCCTTGCAAAAGGGAATTTCCTATATATATTTGAGGCATGGCAAAAGCAGGCAGACCACCACGCGACCCAAAGGCCGGTGCGGCGAAAATCTTTCCGGTACTTTTAACCGACACCGAAAAAGATGAATTCGCTCGGGCCGCGAAGCGTGCTGGCCTGACGATCTCTGAATGGCTCAGAGACAGGGCTGCAAAAGCCGCCAAGCGCGAATCCAAGCAGAACTAACGGAAAGTGGGGGAATCGAACCCATCCGGCAATGCCGGTCCCTAACACGGCTTATAAGGCCGCTGCGTCACCAAGACGCGGGCCGCAGTCCTCGGTTATATTCATTTTGTGGAAACGGCAATCTTAGCGCTGGGATGATGCAGGGCAAGGCCCCGAACTAAAAATTAATGGCCCACGACTACCGGATCAAAAAGCTCGCGCTGAAGGTCGAATATCCGCCGACTTTGCGAGTCTACTCACGCATGGACGACGTGGCGATTAAACTGGCGTCCTATTTTCCAGATTGGGAGCGCGGTGCGGTCGCGATCGAACTGCGGAACTGGGATCGACGGCACACATTCAAGATGCTCCACAAAGAATCGTTATTCCTTTGTGACGACCCGCCAGTTTTGAACGATGACGTAAGATTAGGAATCCATTGTCTCGAAGCGGCACTTAAGCGATTCGATTGCAATCGCAACTTAACCGCAAGTGTCGGAATTCATTTTGTCTCCGGAATCGATACTGAGTTTGACCAATTGGTTCACGCGATGGACGCGAAGTTCCATGTTCCGCAAGGGTCGATTCCAGCGTTCAATGGTTTCACGCTGCTCGACACGTCCTACACAATAGAACTGAAAGATGATGGGCACACGGGCTGGACTCGAAAGATCACCGCTGGCCCGATGACGCGCACCGAATGGCTAAGCAAAAACTCGCTTACCGTGCGTATAAGCCACCTGACCGGCGAAGAGATGGATCGTCACAAGCAATCCGTGCCGCCTGTTTTTGTGTTTTTGGCACTCGATTCCACGCGGGCCGGCATGGGCTTGCGCGAGACGATCGACATGTTGCCTCAAATCGTACAATCAACAACCGAAATGGCTAATTCGTTCATGGCTTATTGTAAGGACTAAACATGGTCAGCGCTCAATCATGGGTCGTCGAAGCGTTTTCCAATGCCATAAAGGACGGCCCGCGTGACATCACAAGCCCGGTGCGCAGCAGTGATAAGCCGGGAAATCTAGCACCAGCGGAATCACCGGGACCCGAAGAAAAATCGCGAAGTTTGTTTGCGGTCGCGGCGCTCATTCTCGAAGAGCGCAAGGACTTAGAAGCGCGTTTTAGACAACTAGTGGCCGAATGGCATGCGGAACGAGATACGCTTTCAGCATCTCCGCGAGACTTGGCAATGTGCTTCGCGTATCAGAGAATCATTGCACTTGGGACGGCCGCTATCCCGTTGATTCTCGATGAGCTGCGCCGTACACCAGACCACTGGTTTTGGGCACTGCGCGCCATTACGGGAGAGAATCCCGTACCAGAACACTCGCGCGGGCGATTTTCGGAAATGGTTGCCTGCTGGATCGCATGGGGCGAAGAGCATGGGTATATATCGCGTAAGGTTACGCAACGACTTTCCAAATCGCACTGACGAGAATTGTTGGCAAACCAGCGAATTCGATCTTGGCTATAACTGCCTCGGATGGGCTGCATTTGCCGACAAGGTGCTCATGTCGCCAGAGCCAGATGCATTCTGGCCCGACTGCCCGCCAAACATGAAACTGGACTCCGTCGTGTGCGCATTCGCCACCGTCGGATTCTCGCCCTGCCTGACTAGCGAACTTGAAGATGGGATTGAAAAGGTTGCGCTCTATTTAACCAATGGCATCGTCGAGCATGCAGCGCGCCAGGAGACCGACGGCACTTGGTCGAGTAAGGTGGGTCTCGAAGAGGATGTGGCTCATAACACATTGGATGCATTAGCTGGCGGAAGGTACGGCACAGAGTTCAAATTTCTTTGTCGCCCGCGCGGCCAGGCACCGAATGCCCCGCCAACCTAGCGCAATTCGCCCATTACAGCCCCCTGGTACAATGGCGTCCATGAGCCAGCCGATCCTCTATTTTGATTCTGGGAATGTGGCCATTCTCTGGAGCGGCTATCTGGTCTACGTCCACTGGACCGCGCTCGCAGCCGCAGCCATCTTGATGGCGATCGCAGTCGTCTTGGTCAATGTCTTAGCGCGCAAACCATGACCGCCCCTAAACGCCGCT
>PLYM01000003.1 GCA_003153375.1 Planctomycetaceae bacterium | reverse complement strand
GTTACGGCAGGAAATCGAGGAGTTGATTTCCGTGTGGGGAGGTGTCGGTGATTTTCTCAATCAATCGGTGGGAGTGGCCATCATCGGTGGGCTTTTGCCGGATGATTCCACGGACCGGCCGGGAACGGTTATCGGACGATATCGACTTTTGGAACAGATTGGCGACGGTGGCATGGGCGTCGTGTTCATGGCCGACCAGCAGGACCCGGTGTGGCGGCGCGTGGCGCTAAAGATCATCAAGCCCGGCATGGACACCCGCCAGGTGATTGCCCGCTTCGAGGCTGAACGTCAGGCCCTGGCGCTGATGGACCACCCCAACATTGCGCGTGCCCTCGACGCCGGCATCACCGAGTCGGGTCGGCCTTATTTCGTGATGGAGTTGGTGCGCGGCATCCCGATTACGGACTATGCGGATGAAAACGGCCTGAGCATCCCCGCCCGATTGCAGCTGTTCGTGGACGTCTGCCATGCCGTGCAGCACGCGCATCAAAACGGAATTATCCATCGCGACATCAAACCATCAAACGTGCTGGTCACCATGCACGACGGACGCGGTGTGCCGAAGGTGATCGACTTTGGCGTGGCCAAGGCCATCAATGGGCAATTGACCGACAAGACGCTGTTCACCAATTTCAGCCAGATGATCGGCACGCCGTCGTACATGAGCCCCGAGCAGGCGGAAATGTCGGGCCTCGACGTCGACACGCGCAGCGACATTTATTCGCTGGGCGTGCTGCTTTACGAGCTGCTCACAGGCGCGACTCCGTTCGACAAGACACGTTTGCGCGAAGCGAGCTACGACGAAATGCGGCGGATTATTCGCGAAGAAGAGCCGCTGGCCCCCAGCGCTTTCGTCAACTCCCTCGGCCCGGCGACGACCACCTCGGCGGCCCGGCGCAAAGTCGATCCGGGAAGTTTCACTCGCCTGCAGCGCGGAGATTTGGACTGGATCGTCATCAAGGCTCTGGAAAAAGAGCGTGGCCGCCGGTATCCCACCGCCAACGAGCTGGCACGCGATATCGAGCGGCACCTGCGCGACGAACCGGTCGAGGCGCGGCCCCCCTCGGCCGTGTATCGATTTCGAAAATTCGCGAGGCGCAACCGCGTGGCAATCGTCACCAGCACGCTCGTGCTGGCGGCACTGATAGCCGGGACGATCGCCAGCACCTGGCAAGCGGTTCGCGCACGCCAGGCTGAAGCGGCTGCGGAGGCCGAGCGCAACGAATCGGAATCGCAACGGCGACGCGCGGAGGCGAACTTCCAAAAGGCGCGACAGGCCGTCGACAACTACGTCGTATCAGTCCGCGACAGCAAACTCCTAAGCGAAGCGAACTATCAGCCGCTGCGCAAGGAGCTGATCGAGTCGACATTGGCCTACTATCGCCAATTCGTGGAGCAATATCAGGACGACCCCGCATTGCAGCCGGATTTAGGATTGACCTATGTCCGCATTGGTGAGATCACGGGCGAAATCGGCTTGAAAGAGCAAGCTTGCCAATCGTTCGAAAAGGCGGTCGAAGTCTACCAATCGCTGTGTCAGACGCATGCGGGCGACCAACGCTACCAGTCCATGCTCGCCTGGGCGCTCAATGGTTTAGCTGCCTTGCAGCGCGATACTGGGCGTCCGGTGGAAAGCGCGCAGTCATCGGAGAGAGCGCATGCGATTTTCGAGAAGCTTTATCAAGACCATCCCGGCGAAATGGACTACGCCGCCGGCCTCGCCAACGCGGAATTTCACCGTTTTCTCGCGCTCTACAACAAGTGCCGATGGGCCGAAGCGGAGACGTCCATTCGGCGGGTTTTCTCACTTTGCGAGACACTCCATCGCGAGGAACCTGGAAACGACACTTACCGGGGGGAGCTGGCCAGAGCCCATCTTCATTTCGGAAACCTGCAGCGCGCGATCAATCGGCCGAGCGAAGCTGTTGAGTCGTTTCGACGCGCCGGGCAGATGTACGAGCAATTGGTCGTCGATTTCGGCTACCGGACGGACTACGGTCGAGCGTTGGCCCAGTCACATGTCAGTCTCGGCGACGCATGTCACCTGCTCGGCCGCAACACGGAAGCGATGTCGGCGTTTCTCGCGGCCCGGGTTGCGTTCCAGGAGCTAGCTAATCAGACCCCTCCTGACTATACGGGGCGCACTGGCGTCGGCCGCGCCAATTTCCGCATTGGGATATTGCAGGCCGAGCTGGGGGAAAAGGCGGCTGCGGAAAAAAGCTGGATCACTGCCGCGGCGGATTTGGAGGCAGCCGTTCGCCAAGCGAACCCACCGATTAGCGCACTGGCCGGCTTGGCGGCGGCTTTGGCAATGCAAGGCAAATGGGCCAGCGCAGCGGCCGCCGGCATCAAGGTCGTCGACGCGAGCGGCCGTTCCTGTGATTCCTTAGTTGAACTGGCGCTCTTGCAATTGGCCGCAGACGACGAGTCAGGCTACCAAACGAGCTGCGCTGAGTTAGTCTCCCGCTTCGGCAGTGGCGTCCCTGACCGTGACACGAGGGGTATCATCGTCGCTTGCGTGGCCGGCAATGCAGCCAGCAGCGATATGTCCACGGTTTTGGCAATGTCCCAGCGGATGGCAACGTCCGACCCGGGTAATCCAGTCAATCGCGCACTGCTTGGTGCGGCGACCTGGCGCGCGGGTCAAATTCAGCTGGGCTCGGAAACTCTCGAACGAGCGCTGCCGCTGTGTGCCACGGCCGAAAAAGGGTTTCCGCCTGCCCGCGAACAGATCCGGGCAGTTCACGTCATGTCGGCGATGATTCTGGCGCGCGCCTATTCTCAATCCGACAATCAGCAGGCGTTCTCAGCCCAGCTCGATTCGCTGCGCGGGTTGGTCGCGCGGTACGAAAAGGCCTTGCCGGAATATGACGAAGAGAGTCCTCGCTGGTTGCTGGGGCTTGCTCTCGACTTGGCCCGGCGTGAATCGAACCGACTCGGCGAGTCGCTGCATGCACTCCCCAAGTCCGAGGCCGAATAGGCCTTTTTAGGGCTAAATCGCCCTGCCTCTCTGCGGCAAGAAAAATCTTTCTAGATTTTTGGCGGTTTTGGTCGGCCCAGGTCGCATTGCTAATCAGGGTCGCCCGACCGTTCCCGCTGGCTCCCTGCGCGCTAGCCAGGGCCCGCCACGACATGGATACATGAACGTCGCCGACGGCTTGGCCGCCGTGCCCGAGAGGAAAGCATGAAGAAGTTTCGAAGCAATCGGCATCGTCCGCGGCAAATGCGCCCACGGCAATCATGGACCAGGTTGAGGGCAGAGCCCCTTGAGGAGCGGCGTTTGCTCACGGTGTTCACCGTGACCAACGTCAACAACAGCGGCGACGGCTCCTTGCGCGACGCCATCACGCTGGCGAACGCTAACCCGGGGCTCGATCGAATCGCCTTCGACATCCCCAGGGCCGGCGTGCAAACCATCAGCCCCGCTTTCTTCCTTCCCCCAGTCACCGACCCGGTAGAAATTGATGGCGAGTCACAGCCTGGTTACACAGGCCAGCCCCTTATCGAGTTGGATGGGAGTCTGGCCGGAAATGCCAATGGGCTGGAATTTCACACGGGCGGCAATTCTGTCGAGGGGCTCGACATCCACAGCTTTACCTACGATGGGATCGTCTTTGCCGAGCCAAACGGCGCCACGGCGGTCGGCGGCAACACGGTATTCGACAACTACCTGGGCACCGATCCCACGGGAAAGGTGGCGGAAGGAAACGGCTTCGACGGCGTTCATCTGGTCCATTCGCCGCACGACCTGATCGACGGCAACCTGATCTCCGGCAATCGCGTCGATGGCATCTTCGTCGCCGATCAGTTTTCAACGGACACGCATATCGTGGGCAATTTGATCGGCACCGACGTCACCGGCCTGAAGCCATTGGGCAACGTGTTGAACGGCGTCGACCTGAGCGCACCGCCATCACCCGCACCGGGGGACGGCTTTGCCTCGGGTAACTTTGTCGGCGGCCCCGCGGATGTCCAAACCAACGTCATTTCCGGAAATGGGCAGAGCGGCGTCTGGATCGAAGGCGGCACCGGAAACACCGTACAGGGGAACTACATCGGCGTTGGCAAGGACGGGAAAACGCCACTGGGCAATGGCACGATTAACAATCCGGCGCTGACCCGATTCGGCATGGATGGCATTTTCATTGACGGAGCGACGGACAGCACCATCGGCGGAACCGCGGCCGGCACCGGAAACCTGATCTCTGGCAATGCGGGCAGTGGCATTCAAATCAGCGATGACGCCTCTGAGAATCTCGTCGAGCGCAACATCATCGGCCTTGATCTATCTGGCAAGGTGGCAATTCCCAACAAGGATCGCGGCGTCTTCATCAACGGCGGGTCGGACAATACCATCGGCGGCACCGCCGCGGTGCGAAACTTGATTTCGGGCAATGCCAGAAACGGTGTCGAAATCAGGGGTTCCGCCGCCATCGGCAATCAAGTCTTGGGCAACTACATCGGCACGGATGTCACCGGCCTGGCTGCCCGTGCGAATGGCCTCGATGGTGTCGACATCTTTGACGCTCCCCTGAATGTTATCGGCGGCACCACCGCCGCCGCGCGGAACGTTATTTCGGGCAACACGGGCAACGGTCTGGTCATCGCGGGCAGCAACGCCACGGGGAACACGGTCGCAGGCAACTACATCGGCACCGACAGCACCGGAGTGGCGCCCTGCGCCAATGGCGCCGACGGCGTGTTCATGGCCACGCTGAATGATCCCACAGTGGGCAGCGGCGGCGGCGTGGGGAATGTCATCGGTGGCACTGTGGCCGGATCACAAAATGTCATCTCCGGAAATATGCGCAATGGCGTGGAAATAACGGGCTCGACCTCCACCGCCAACCAGGTCGTTGGCAATTTGATCGGCACTGACGCCACCGGCCTGACCGCTTGCGCCAATAGCTTCGATGGTGTCGATATCTTTAACGCTCCGCTCAATGTCATCGGTGGCACCACCGCCGCCGCGCGGAATGTTATTTCGGGCAACGCAGGCAACGGCCTGGTCATCGCCGGAATTGCTGCCACGGGAAACATCGTCGAAGGCAACTTCGTCGGTACGGACAGCACCGGTTTGGTCGCCCTGCACAACGCCTCCGACGGCGTGTTCCTGACCACGCTGACGGATCCCACGGCGGGCACGGGCGGCGCTGTCGGAAATATCATCGGGGGCACCGTGGCCGGATCGCGAAATATCATCTCGGGCAACGGAAGAAACGGGGTCGAAATCCGTGGCTCGACCTCCTCCAGCAATCAAGTCCTCGGCAACTTCATCGGCACCGACATCACCGGCGTGCTGGCCTGTCCCAACGGCCTCGATGGCCTCGACATTTTCGATTCGCCCCTGAACGTCATTGGCGGCACGACCGCCGCCGCGCGGAACGTCATCTCGGGCAATACGGTCAACGGCATCGGCATTGCAGGGAGCAACGCGACGGGAAACATCGTCGAAGGCAACTACGTCGGCACCGACGTGACCGGACTGCTGGCTTGTCGCAACGTCGGCGTCGGCGTGGTTCTGGCCGCGCTGACCGACCCGACGGTGGGTACGGGCGGCGCCGCAAACAATGTGATCGGCGGCACCGCGGCTGGAACCCGCAACGTGATCTCGGGCAATGGCCAGTACGGAGTGGAAATCTCGACAGGCGCCACGGGAAACACCGTCGCAGGCGACTTCATCGGCGTCAACCTATCTGGCATTCTCGCGCTGCCTAACGGGGATGACGGCGTCTTGATCGTCAAGGGAGCTTCCAATAACGACATCGGTGGCGACACCGCCGCGGCGAGAAACGTGATTTCGGGCAACCTCAGAAACGGGGTCGAAATCAGCGGCTCGGCTACCACAATCAATTATATCCTCGGCAACTTCATTGGTACCGACGTGGCGGGTTTGGTTGCCGTCCCCAATGGCCTCGATGGCGTCGACATCTTCAATGGGTCCTTCGACTTCGTCGGCGGAGGCACCGCCGGAGCGGGAAACCTGATTTCCGGCAACCAGAAGAACGGAGTCGTCATCGCGGGCAGCAACGCCAACTTCGACACCGTCGATGGCAATTACATCGGCACCGACATTACCGGCCTGCTGGCCTGTGCCAACGGCGGCGATGGCGTGCTCATCACCGCGCTGAACGACCCTACGGTGGGCACGGGAGGCGCCAATCAGGACTTCATTGGCGACGCCGCGGCGGGGACGGGCAACCTCATCTCTGGCAATCGCAAAAACGGCATCGAGATTTCGTCGGACTCCGATAAAAACTCGATCTTACGCAATTTCATCGGGACGGACGTCACCGGCAAGGCTCCGCTGGCCAACGCCGCAGACGGCCTCGCCATCATCGACTCATCGGGGAACATCGTCGGCGGTACTGTGGTCGACGAGGGAAATGTGATTTCTGGCAACACTGGCGACGGCGTCGATATCTCCGGCAGCGCCGCGCAGAACAACCAGCTCCAGCAAAACCTTATCGGAACGGACCGCACCGCGACCATCCAGGAGGGCAATCTGGGGTATGGCATCGAGGTGCGCGACGGCGCCCATAACAACCCGATCGGCGGTCTCGCGGTCCTCTCGGGCAACACCATCGCGTACAACGGCGCGTCGCTCGGCGCCAAGGGGTACGGCGTCGAGGTCCCGGCCGGCGCGGGGAACGCCATCCGCGCCAACTCCATCTTCAACAATTTCGGCCGCGGCATCGATCTAGTCAACCTCGCCAGTCCCGACACGTTCACGATCAACGACTTTCAGGACGCGACCCACCCTGACGACCCCGTGCAGGACGCCCCGGTGGTTACGGGCGTGTATCCCGACCCAAACAATCCGGCCAACACGGTCATCGTTTTTACGCTTAACAGCACGCCGAAAACCGCGTTCAACGTGGACTTCTTTTCCAACACGGAGCCAAGTCCCTCGGGCTTCGGCGACGGCCAAAAGTTCGTGACCAACGGCGTCTTCATCACGGACGCCAACGGCAACGCCGTCTTCAACGTAGTCTTCCATCCGGGCGAGACGTTCATTTCGGCCACCGCCACGAGCCCTGCGGGTAACACCTCCGAATTCTCGATGGTCGACTCCGACGCCGACGGACTCGCCGACGCCTGGGAAACGCGCGGCATCGATTTTAACGAAGACGGCACAGTCGACCTGACGCTTCCTGGCGCCAATCCGCTCCGCAAGGATATCTACGTCGAGATCGACGCCATGAAGAGCTTTGTGCCGTCGAATAATGCGCTCCAATTGGTCATCAACGCCTTTGCCAATGCTCCGGTCGCCAATCCTGACGGATCAACCGGCATTACGCTGCACGCGGCGGTTGACGAGGTGATTCCCAATCAACTTTGGACGGGCGACCTAAACAACAACGGAATTGACGCCTTGGACGGTGATCCGTACGACCAGGATCCCTGGAACTGGTTCAACATCATCAAGCAGCAGGGCGTCGACGGCATCGGCGGATTCGGCACGGCCGCCGAGCGCGCGGACCCGGCCGCGCTGGCCGCCAAACGTCTCACCTACCGCTACGCACTGTTCGCCGACGCGTTTGTCACTCCCACGGACAACAACGGCGGGTACTCTCTCGGCACGTCCGGCATCTCTGAGATTGGCGGCAATGACTTCATGGTCACCCTGGGCGATTGGGGAAAAGTATCCGACGACACCGTGGCGGGCACCTTCATGCACGAACTGGGCCACACTCTGGGCCTGCGCCACGGCGGGTCCGACAATTTGCAATTCAAGCCCAATTATGACAGCGTGATGAACTATGAGTGGCAGGTGCCCCAGGATTGGATGTACGAGGACACCAACCAAAACGGGGTCCGCGATTTCGACGACCTCAATCACAATGGCGTTCAAGATCCCGGCGAACCGTTCACCGAGTTCGATATCAATGGCAACGGCAATTTCGGAGACAGCACCTGGTCGCTGAACTATTCCAGTACCGCTCTCCCCTCGTTGAACGAGTACAACCTTGTTGAGAGCAAAGGCATCGGCGGCACCCCGGGACGATGGTTCGCCCTCGGGGGGGACCAAAGGTACGACGGCCCGCTCATCCCCGAGTCGGGTCCAGTGGATTGGAGTCAAAGTGACGCCGACGGCGATGGCAATGCGTACGATGACGTCGTTCAGGAAGACATCAATTTTGATGGGCAGGGGAGCACGCTCACTGGCTTCGACGACTGGTCGCACCTGCAATACTACTTCGGCGATAGCCAAGGCGCCGCCGACGGCGCAGCGGAGCCGGTCGACAACGACGAGCTGACGTTGGACCAGTGGGTCACACTCAATTCGCACGGCGACGGGCCCGGCGTGCTGGAGTTCGAGAAGTCGGACTCCCACGTCTCCGAGAGTGCCGGCCAGGCGGTGATCACCGTCATCCGCGGCGGCGGCACGCAGGGGACCGTGACCGTCGACTATTCCACCGCCGACGGCACGGCGACCGCCGGGTCGGATTACACTCCTGTTTCTGGTACGCTCACGTTCGCCCCCGGCGAATACATCAAGACATTCGCCATCCCCATCAACGAAGACAACTATGCCGAGAACACCGAATCGATTCACCTGATCCTCAGCAATCCCACCGGCGGGGGCGAGCTCAAACCGGACAGCTCAACCACGCTGGACATCGACGACGACGACACGGTCTCCACGTTCACCGTCACCAACACCAACGACAGTGGCCCCGGCTCGTTGCGACAGGAGATGCTCGACGCCAACAATAGTCCGGGCGCGGATCTGATCGACTTCAACATTGGCGGAGGCGGCGTGCAGACGATCGTTCCGCTTTCCCAGTTGCCGGATATCTCGGACCCTGTGACCATCGACGGCACCACGCAGCCCGGCTATGCCGGCAAGCCGATCATCGAGATAGACGGCGAAGACTCGTCGGCCACCGGACTGATTGTGCTGGCTGCTAACACGGAGATCCGCGGACTGGTCATCAACCGCTTCGCGGGAAGTGGCATCGCGCTGTTCCAGGGCACCAACTATGCGGCGTACAACTTTGATATCGCCGGAAACTATCTGGGAACGGACGTCACGGGTTCGGTGGCGGAAGGCAACCAGTATGGCATTGCCGTATTCGGCGGCAGCGGCACCATCGGTGGCACCTCGCTTGCCGACCAGAACGTCATCTCGGGCAATTTGACGG
>PLYM01000183.1:20456-29090 GCA_003153375.1 Planctomycetaceae bacterium | reverse complement strand
TTAAATGTTGGGATTGGTATTAGTCTTCGCCCGGCATCGTGCGGCCGGTGGCCACGTCGAACTCGAAGATCGCGGGGATGAGCATCGCGATCGTGGCAAAGCCATACGTCACCACGGTGACCAGAAACACGCCCAGGGTGTATTGCAGCAAGAAGCTGGTGATCGCCCAGAACGTGGCGATCGGCGCCAGAATCGAGGCCACGCCAATGGCCAACGAGGGATTGCGCGATCCCAACGCGGCATACAGCCCCACGCCGCCACCGAGCATGAAGGCCAAGAAAGGCTGGATCTGCAAGTGAAAGGAGCCGCTGAAGGCGATCATGATGCGCATGCACGTGGCGATGCCGATGAACAGGAAGAACACCGTGCCCAGGCTGACGCCAATCGCGGTGCGCGAGTTGCCATAGCTCATGCCGGCATGAACGCCCAGCATCCCCACGAACAAGTTCATCACCACCAGCCCGCCGGCCAGGTAGAGCAGATTCTCGCTGCTGATGGCGCGCTCGAACCACAGATAGATGCACAAAGCCAGCGGCAGCAGCACCATGGCCTTGGTGTTGTAGAACACGCCGCCCAGCTTGCCGAACACGAATTCCTTGGGCGTCAGATCGGTGACCAACAACAGGTCCAACGCCCGCACGTCGCGCTCGGTCGTTATCGAAGTCACCGCCTGGGCGTTGACCAGCACCAGGCCGAGCACGAACAGCGGCACCAGCACCAGGGCCGCCGTCGCGGCGCGAAACCCCAGCGGACCGTGAATCTGGTTCCACAACACCACGAAAGCCAGAGCGACCAGCAGCAGATAGGCCAGTCGAATCACCAGCACGCGCCGGCCGTAGGCCCAGGTGGCGATCTCGCGCCACAGGATCGGGTTGTCCCAAACCTGTCGCGTCTTGCCGGGCGCCGCATGCGCGCTGCGAGCCACGGCCTGACGAGCGGCGGCCGCGGCCTCTTCGGTGAGCCCCCAGATGCTCTCCGGCTCTTCGGTCTGCGCGGTGCTGGGCCGCGCCTCGCGCGAGGGATTCCAGATGCGCACCCGCAGAATCGCGATCGTATTGAGTTTGACCGTCATCGCCACGGCAAACAGCAAGAACAAATTCACGGCGTTGCCGACATAGGGCAGGGGGTTCTGCTCCGCGATCAGGGGTCGGGCCGCCGCCAGAATCGCTTGCCAGGGGCTGAATCCCGTTGCCCAGGTTTCCGTCGAAATGCCACCCCAACTCGCACCCAGCGCGCCGGCGGCCACGGCTTCACCGGCCGCCAGCCAAAACACGAGCGCCAGCACGGTCAGCGCCAGGGCCTGAAATGTCTTTTCGCGCCACAGCGCCAAAATTGAGCCCAGGCTGCCAGCCGCCACGGCGGTCGAAAGCGTCACGGCAAACACGCGGGCGATCTGCTCGAACGAGACGCCGCCAAACAGGGCCGTGAGCATGAACAGCGGCAGCGAGGCCGCCAGCAGCACCAGCACGTTGAGCACGCTGGCCAACAGCTTGCCCAGCACCAGCTCGCTGTTGGTCAGGTTCGTTAGCAGCAACAGCACCAGCGTGTGCCGGTCCTTTTCCTGGGCCACGCCGCTGGCCGCCAGCAGGGCCGAAAAAAAAATGGCCAGCGCCAATTGCAGCGGCACCAGGATCTGGAACAACAACGAGCCGAACCGGGCCATGTCGCTGGGATTGCGGACGATTTGCGTGCCCGCCAGCAACAGCCAAGCCGTACACATCAGCACCAGCAGGGCTGATACATAGGCGGCCCGCGAGATATAGAGCCGGGTGCGACGCGGAACCGTCACAATCTCGCGCGTGAAGACGGGTCCGATGAACAACTGGCTATCCTTCCGACAATAGAAATGCTGGCAAACCGCGCCGCGGCAGATAGGGCGCCTGGTGCATTATAGTGCCCGGGCGGACGGGCGTCGAAGCCCGCGAACTCCCGCACCATCTCAAGCTACCGTGGCATTGCCCCAACGCCCCAGTGTCCCGCCCTGACCACCTGAAACCCTATTTGATATTGACATCCCCTCCAACGGGCAACTGGTGTAATATCCCGCTCCCCATTTCGTGGATCGACCGCTCGATCGTGAGTCGACCTGGATGTCGGCCAGTCTTTTGCGAGATCGGGACCGTCAAGGATGACCATGGCCCCGAACCAAATGCTCGCGCCGCAGTGGGACGATCGCTCGACGCCGAGCCGCCCGGCCCTTGCGCCCTATGTGCCCGAGCGACTCGAGCGGCCCGCGGCGGTGACTTCGCGCGTGGTCTGGCGTTATGCCGTTCCGATCGCCGGGTTGCACCTGATGGCTTTGAGCGTTTGCGTGCCCTGGCTGTTCAGCTGGACCGGGTTCCTCCTCTGCTTGTTCGGCACGTACATCTTCGGCGGCCTGGGAATCAATATGGGCTATCACCGGCTGCTCTGCCACCGCAGCTTCAAATGCCCGCGCTGGCTGGAGCGGACGCTGGTGGTCGTGGCGCTCTGCTGCCTGGAAGACGCTCCCGGCAGTTGGGTGGCGACCCATCGCTTGCACCACAACGATTCCGATACGAATCCCGATCCGCACAGCCCCTTGGTGAGTTTTTTCTGGAGCCACGTCGGCTGGCTGCTGTGGGAGAATCGCGCCGTGCAATCGCTGACGACTTATGACCGCTATGCGCGCGACGTGTTGCGCGACCCATTTTATTTGTGGTTGCAGCGGGGCCTGGTGCCCGTCTGGATCTATCTGGCTCACGGCGCGGTCTACGCCGCGTTGGCGTTTGGCGGTGTCTGCGCAGCTGGAGGCACGGCCTCCGAGGCCGCGCAGTTTGCCCTCAGCGTGGTCGCCTGGGGCGTGGTGTTGCGAACCGTGCTGGTTTGGCACATCAGTTGGTCGGTCAATTCGCTAACGCACATGTTTGGCTATCGCAACTTCGAGACCGCCGAAAACAGCCGCAACAACTGGCTGGTCGCGCTGTTGAGCAATGGCGAGGGATGGCACAACAACCATCATGGCGATCCGGCCAGCGCCTCGAACCGGAACCGCTGGTGGGAGGTCGACGTCATCTATCTGGTGATCCGCCTGCTGGAATCCCTGGGCCTGGCCACCGACGTCATCCGCTCGCGCCACCAGCGCCAGTAAGGGCCCCGCCCCCCACGGCCGACAAGCCCCATCTCGGGCGCTTTCCTCCCTCGCGGCCGACGACTACACTACGAAAGGCGGACTTTTCTTCGCGCCTTCGCGCCACGGTGCAGTCGATTCAAGGTGACAGGACATGCTTTATCATTGGGTTGTCGGCGTGCAACTGGGTCGGCGTTTGACGTTGGCCGGGGCGCTGATCCTAGGCCTCGTGGCGCCGTTGCGGGCCGACCTCACGGTCGAGGCGCTGGTCGGCAACGCCATCACGGGCGTCGGTCCTTACTACCAGGACGTCTACGACGCCATCCGCAGCTTTGGCAATCGCGATTACAAATCGGCCCTGGCGCAACTGGAGCACGCCAAGAAAACCGTCCCACGGCTGCCGCCCCCCGAAGTCATGATGGCGCAGCTCTTTTTTGACGCCAAAGAAGCACCCGGCGGCATCGCCATGTTGGAAAAGGCGGTCAGCACGGCACCGGAGGATCCCGAGGCCTACGTTATTTTGGCTGAGCGTGCCGTCTCCGAGGGCCGCTTTGTCGAGGCCGAGATTTTGCTCGACAAGGCCACCAAGCTCGTCGCGGCCTTCGGCGAAAATCCGAAGCGAAAGCAGAATCTGCAACAGCGCAGCCTGGCCGCCTGGGCCAATTTGGAAGAGGGCCGCGGCAATCTCAAGGAAGCCCGCGCCAAGCTCGAGGCCTGGCTACAGCTCGACCCCCGCAACGCCGCCGGCCAGGAGCGGCTGGGCCGGGTGCTGTTCGCCTTGGAGGATCCCAAGGCCGCCTACGGCGCGTTTCGACTGGCGGCCGACAACGACAAGGACATGCCCGGCGCGGAAATTGCCATGGCCATGCTCTTCAAGGATCCGGTCAACGCCGAGAAGTGGGTGAAGGCCGCTCTCTCGAAGAGTCCCCAGGATCCGCGCACGCATATCGGTGCCGCGCGCTATTTCCTGAAGGAGAATCAGCTCGACGAGACCAAGGCCCAGGCCCAAGAGGCCGTCAAATTGGCCCCCGACAACATGGAAGCCAACATGGTGCTGGGCTTGACAGCGCGCCTGACGGGCGATTTCAAACTGGCGGAAACGCACCTGTCCAAGGCGCATCTGATGGCCCCCAACAACGCCGTGGTGACCAACGCCCTGGCCCTCACCCTGCTCGAACTGCCCGACGACGAGCAGCACCAGCGGGCCATGCAATTTGCGCAGCAAAACGCCCAGCTCAATCCCAATAGTATCGAGTTCGTGGCCACGCACGGTTGGGTTGCCTTCCGGCTCAATCGGCGCATTGAAGCAGAGCGATCGTTCGGCCTCGTGTTCAGCTCGGCGCGCGGCGGCACCATGAACGTCAATTCCGACATTCTCTACTATCTGGCCAATTTTGCGAAGGATCGCGGCAACATTACGGAAGCCATGAAGATGCTGAAGGACTCGCTGGCACCTAACACACCGTTCGCCTATCGCAAGCAGGCGCAGGCGTTGTACGCGCAGCTTGCCAAGATCGAAAAGGCCCGCCTCGGAAAAACCGAAACCGCCAAGACCACCGAGAAGGTCAAGGAAGAGGCTGCCCAGTCCAGCAAGGAAGACGTCACCAAGTAGGCTTGGCGCAATCGCTGGCGGTCGCCGCTACGCGGGCGCATGAAAAAGGTCATGGCAATTCGATCCGTCGTCTTGCCATGACCTCTATCCTGAAGCGAGACTCCTTTTGGGGAGATCTCGCCCGCCCGAAGGGCACGTAAGATCTTTATCGGCGGTGCCGTGCGAAGCTCTTGAATCAGTTTTGCAGGCGCTTTTCGGGGGGGCCGAAAGGCCCCAATCGGCAGCCTTTGCCAGAGCGGGCGCACCATGCGGGGCAGAAAACAAACTGGGCGGTCCCGTCCTGGGAACCGCCCGGTTGTAGAGTCGCGAAGCCGCCGTCACCTCTCCCCAGACGTTCGGGCTGCTCGGACTCGTCCGATGGTTGTGCGCTCCTCAATTGAGCGCCAAGTATCGTGAGCGCCAAATTATCGGCAGGTGTTGCAGGCCCTTTGCCCGCAGCGGCCGCCGCCGTGTCCGTAGTGGTCGTCCCAGGAACCGACCCAGGGCAGCAACGTAAAGTCGGCGCAATAGCCGCCGTTGCCGCAACCGCAGCCGGCTCCATATCCGCCGCGATAATGGTAGCTGCCGCCGTAGACGTCGTAGTATCCGCCCTCGATACCGCTGGTGCGCACCTGTTGCAGTTCGGTGCCGGTGAACCGCAGGCCCGGCGTGGGCGGTGCCGCGAGTTGATCGGGGGCGGGCTGGAACAAGAATCGTTGCGGGTCCACCGCCTGACTCGGACTCACCAAACCGCAGACCAACACCACCAGCGCGAACAAACAAATCCTGCTCGTCATGAGCACCTCCGCATCATGTAAAGGCTTGTCATGATTCAAAGGGCGCGGGGCCAGTTGGAACCCTCGTCGGGTGGAAACCTGATCCACGTTGCTCGCGGGTTATTTTCCGCGGCGGGTACTGGCCGGGCGCAATCAAGGATTCGCCACGCCAGCCCGCAAAGCAAACGCAACCGTTTAAATTGATGAGTCTTTCCACGCTCCGCGCCATTACCCTGCTACCCTATCGTCTGGCGGCACTTGGTTTTGCCGCCTAGAATGGGCCACCGCCGAGATGTTGCGGATTTTCACCACAGCGCACAACGCGGAAGCGGGTCGTGGGGCTTCTGGCAGTGATTTGGGCGAATCTGTTTGCAGCGATGATCGCGGTCTTCACGTTCACCGCTCCCGGTCCGCTGGTGATCGGCGGCCTCTGGGTGGTCGGTTTGTGCGCGTTGTTCGGACGCAAAAACCGCTTAACTGGCACCACGCTCTTGGCTCCGTGGTATTGGTCGCTCGCCGCGCTGGCGGCGCTTGGCGGCAGTGAGATGGCGATTGCCATCGCGGCTGATGCACCCCGCGCCGAGTGGGCCATGCCGCTGCGCTTCGCCGCCGCGATGACCACGTTCTGTCCCTTGATGGCGCTGCTGGGGGCCAAACGTCCCCAGGACCGCGCCTGGCAGTTCATCGTGTTCTCGTTGTGGATCGTCCTGGGCCTGCCCAGCTTCGAGTGGCTGTTGTTCGGCGGCGTCGCGGAGATTCATCCCGCTCGGTTTTGGTTTCTGGTCGTGCTCACGCTGATCGGTGCGACTAACGGCCTCACGACGCGCTACTGGCCGTCGGGCCTGTTGTTCGCCGGTGGGCAACTCGCGCTGCTCGCCCCATTCCTGACCTCCGGACAAGTCCCGCTGCCTGCCGAAGTCACCGGTTCGCTGGGTCTTGCGGCGATGGTCTTGGCCTGGGGGCTCGTAGCGCTCGAATTTCCCCCGGCGCGGCGGGCGTCGAATCCTCTCGACCGCGTGTGGCGCGATTTTCGCGATCTGTATGGCGTCGTCTGGGCGTTGCGAATTGCCGAACGCATGAATGCCTCGGCCACGCTGTACTCCTGGCCGGTGCGACTCGACTGGCGCGGTTTTCGCGACCGTGAGACCGACCAACCCGTCGCAGAAGTGCCCGAGGCGGTGGCCGAAAGTCTCCGTTCGCTGTTGCGCCGTTTCGTGTCGCCCGAGTGGATCGCGGCTCGGCTGGAAGGTCCGGCTGGCACGGGTTCGACCGAGGCCGCGAAAACGAGCACGGGCACTTGATGCACCAAGGCCGACCGCGTCGGGTCCTTTACAGCCTGAGTTCAGTGAACTCGCGCACTCGATTGGTGATGGCCGGCTCGACGGGCAGGCGCTCCATCGAGCTGGCTCCGTAAAAGCCGACGATGCCCTCGGTGTGGTCCAGGATGTATTGCGCGTCAGTCGGTTCGGCGATCGGCCCGCCGTGGCAGAGCACGAGAATGTCGCCGCGAATTCGTTTCGCCGCGTCGTGCATGGCTTGAATGCGCCGGGCTGATTCGTCGAGCGACAGCGCCGTCGAGGCCCCAATCGTTCCCTTGGTGGTCAGCCCCATGTGCGGAATCAGGATGTCCGCGCCGGCCCGCGCCATCGCTTCGGCTTCCTCGACGTTGAACGCGTAGGGCGTGGTCAGCAGGTTCATCGCCCGCGCCTGGCGAATCATGTCGACTTCCAGGCCAAAGCCCATGCCGGTTTCCTCGAGCCCCTGGCGAAATGTGCCGTCGATCAGTCCCACCGTGGGAAAGTTCTGCACGCCCGAAAAACCGGCCGCCGCCACCTCGCGCAGAAACAGCTTCATGACGCGAAACGGATCGGTGCCGCACACGCCAGCCAGCACCGGCGTTCGCTGGACGACTGGAATCACCTCGCGGGCCATGTCCATCACGATCGCGTTGGCGTCGCCGTAGGGCATCATGCCCGACAGCGAGCCGCGGCCGCCCATGCGAAATCGACCTGAGTTGTAAATCACCAACAGGTCGATGCCACCGGCCTCGGACATTTTAGCGCTCAATCCCGTGCCCGCGCCGCCGCCAACGATGGGGCGCCCCGCGGCCACCTTGGCCCGCAAGCGAGTCAGGATTTCTTCGCGATCGAACAAACTCATGGCGTTTTCTCGCTAGGGGTCCGCTTTCGCAGAATTTGAATCGTGGTCGCGCTGGCCAGCCGCGGCGTCGTCACTTCCACGGGCAGTCCATGGTTCGCTTCCTCGGCAAACGCGGCGCGCAGCGCGGCCGGCACGTCAAGGCGATCGTCGCACCAGCCCAGGTTCGTGGGCACGATCCGTTGCCGCTCGTTCATCGCATACAACCGGCCGCCCGCGTGCATGGCCCGCTCGATCCGCCCGATGACGGCCGCCGGATCATAGACGTGCTGGATAACCCACAGCGAGATCGAGCAATCGGCCTGGAAGCCCTGGCCGATCAGCGTGTCCAATTCTTCGGTCGAACGTGCCGCAAAGCGATCGGAGCGCACGTAATCCGCCGCCATCGCTCGCATCGAGCGGCTGCTGTCGACGCCCGTGACGCGGCAGCCAAACCGTTCGATCAGCGGTTTGGCAATCCGGCCGATGCCGCAGCCGTAGTCGAGCAGGTGGCAATTCGCGTCGATCGCCAAGCAGCGGCCGATGTCGTCAACCAGCCACGGCGTTTCTTTCTCCCAGCGTTCTTCGGTGGTGGCATCGGGCTCCGGCGAGGTGATGAGCCGCATCGCCTGCTCCACCGACTCGACCTCGAACACCTCCGGCTCAAAAACCGGCACCGGCGGCTGCTCGCTGGCAATGAAGGCCGGCAATCGAAACTGCCCCCGACAGCTGTGACAAACCACCATCTGCTCGGCCAGCGCCGCGGTGTTTTGCACCTTCACACCGCAATGGGGACATAACACAATCATGCCCTCGCTTGTACTCGCGCCAGCTCAGCCGGTCAATCGACGCTCCCAAAACCCGCTGGCATTCTTTCCGGTACCATGCCCACGCTCGCGTGGGCATGCTGACCTCGTCCTCCCGCCTCCCGCCTTTTTTGAAAGTGGCCTACAAACTCGACTAGAAATCAGGCCAGCGCGTTCGCGATAATGCCCCTTAGTCGGTGGGCCAGAGTTGGCGCCTGAATGGCCGGGTCGTTAACG
>PLYM01000183.1:0-20391 GCA_003153375.1 Planctomycetaceae bacterium | reverse complement strand
GGCCCAAACCGGTGGCAGTGGCGCCAAATTGTTAACTTCTCTCCATCGCCGCCGCGCGATTTCACAGGTCGCTCTGCGCGCCGACGTCGGCCACAGTTGCCAACCGAGGCCGCTGGCAATCTGCCGGCGCGGTTTTTAGAATACGGGCGCGTCCTTCCTGCCTTTCTCTCAACCTCGGCGACACCATGAGCACGATCGACATCCTGATCAAGAGTTTTCAGTTCAACCGGGCGCGAACGCTGGGAATGCTGGACGACGTGGAAAAGCTGCCCGACCCACGGGGGGCGTTGGCCTTTCGGCTCGGTCCCGGCCGGGCGCATCCCGCCTGGCAACTGATGCACATTGCCATCACCGAGGAGATTTTTGCCACCGAGCGGCTGGCACCCGAGAAGCCGGCCAAATGGACGGAGCTTTGGCCGCGCTTCCGCAATGGCAGCAAGGCCGACGACGACATTCCCACGCCGGCCACGATTCGCCAAATCCTGAACGAATCGCGCGAGCGGCTGCTGGCCACGCTGTCGACGTATACGGACGCGCGGCTGGGCGAAATTCCGCCGCCGCTGGCTCAGCGGAAACTTACCTTTCACGACGTGCTGCACATCATTAGTTGGCACGAAGCCCACCACGACGGACAAGCCCACGCCACGCTCAACTCGTATCGAGCCAGCCAGGCATAGCCGTCCCAGAGCGATCGGAGTGGTTCAAAAGGACGATTTTTCCGTCTTTGGATGGTGATTGCCGCGTTGACTCGCCCCCCGCAGGGGCTGTAGAGTGACGGCTAAGGTCTTTCTCTCTCCGATTGCCGCGCGCATGATCCAACCCAGCCAAAATCGTCTGCTGACTTGCTTGCTGCTGGCAGCCTACGTGGCCGTCAGCACGCTCAGCAGTCTGTTCCACGACCATGGCTGCGATAGCCACGGTTCGTGCGCGGGTCACGGCGCCTCGTCGCTCTGCCACCATGTGGCCGATCACGATGGAGATCACCACGCGGACGCCGAGCACGGCTGTTCGCATGATGAGCATCTGGCGGCGCTCGATCACGATGCGGCCGAGCAACCGTTGCACGACGATGACTGTACGATCTGCCGTTTTGTCGGTCAGCGGGTCATGTCGGTCGCCGTGGCCTCTCCCCAGCGGCTTTGCGATTTCCACGTCGAACTCCCGGCGCTGCGCGTCAGCCAACCGTTGGTTCCTCTGGCGCGAACGCTGCATTCCCGCGCCCCGCCCACGCTCTCGGCGTAGTCTGCCGGCGGGATCTGTTTCTGCACAGGGATGTGCCTTGAGCGGCTGAGCGTTCAGCCCGCGAGCAAGTCCCGCCAGCTTCCGATGCGTCTTGGGCTTTCGCGGCTGCGCGCCAGCGCGGCTTTCTTCAGTAGGGGAGGATCGGGGCGATGTTTTCGCGTCGCAAGGCTTTTACTCTGGTCGAATTATTAGTCGTGATTGCGATTATTGGGCTGCTGGCGGCGCTGTTGCTGCCGGCCGTGCAAGCGGCCCGCGAATCGGCACGCCGTGGGCAATGCGCCAACAATCTGCGTCAGGTGGGGCTCGGTTTTCTGTCGTTTCACGACTCGCGGGGCTACTTTCCATCGTCTTACATCGCGCAGCCGGGCGGAGCCATGGGCACGCCCAATCAAGACGGCGACTCCGGGCCAGGCTGGACCTGCTTGATGCAGATTCTGCCCTACATGGAGAGTAACAACACCCGCGACGCGTTTGATCTGAAGAGCCCCTGTTGGGCGCCGGCCAACGCAACGGCGGCGTTACAGGTGGTTTCGAGTTTTCTGTGCCCCACGGTCAGCGACACCACGCAGCACTACACCGTGCTCGATTCGACCGGCAAACCGCTGGCTGAATTCTCGCGTAGCCATTACGTGGTTAGCGCCGGACAATTCGACGTCTGGAGTGACCCGACCACGGACTTGCGACCAATTGCCAATGGCGTTTTCTTTCGCAACAGCCGCATCCGCATCAAGGACATTACCGACGGCACCAGCAACACGGTGTTTGCCGGAGAACAAACGCCGTTTCATAACGACTCGACCTGGGTCGGCATCGTGGCCGGCGCCTCGACGTGCCCCAGCCTGAACTTTGCCGGCGTGCCCTGCGACGAGGCGGCCCCGCAGATCAACGTGCACAGCGGCCCCGGCTCGCCGGACGAAATTCCACCCGTCATCCACCCGCCCAATAGCGCCTATGGCTTCGTCGACGAAATGTATAGCGAGCATCAGGGCGGAGCGAACGTGTTGTTCGGCGACGGCAGTGTGCAGTTCATCGACGAACGGATCAACCAGCAGCTGTGGTGGGCGATGGCGACCCGCGCGGGGGGCGAAGTCGTGGAGCATCCACAATGAGATGCCCCGCGATGCCCCGCGCAGTGCTCCTGGCGGCCGTCCTAACCCTGTCGGCTGGATGTGGCAGGCCGCCCCAAATGGGCCCAGAGAACTATCGGCTCGTGGCGGGCCTGCGCACCGCGATCTCGACCCACCGCCTCGACTGGCTCGAAGCGGCCGCCAAGGAGGCCGACAAGCGACATGCCGTGGGCAGCCTGAGCGACGAGCAATTCGCCCAGTTCGAGTCCATCGTCGGCCAGGCTCGCGCCGGCGACTGGGCCTCGGCCGAAGACGATGTGATTCGGCTCGAGAAAGCCCAGCAACCCTCCGCTGAAGAAGTCGAGAGGGCCAAAGCCAAAAAGGCCCAGCCCACCAAAGGCCCTAAATCAGGCTGACGTTCGCTGCCCCAGCCATCGCTCGCTCATTAGGGCACTTCAGATTCGGAGTGTGTCAAACTGCGTAAACCTGTATATTTTGTAATATAGAAAAACGGATCTTTTGTAATCAAAAATACACGTTAGAATTCCCGCCATACCTTGAATGGGTGGAACGTTTGCCTGCGGGAGTCAGTCTCTGGCTCCGGACTGGAATCGATATGGAACAGCGGATTACTGCCGAAATCCGACACGGGAAGCCGCGCCACCGAGTTCGCGGCGCATTTACACTCGTCGAACTGCTGGTCGTGATCGCCATCATCGGCTTGCTCACCGGCTTGCTGCTGCCGGCGGTGCAGTCGGCGCGCGAGGGCGCGCGGCGCACGCAATGCACGAACAATCTTCGCCAGATTGGCGTCTCGCTGCACAACTTCGAATCGAGCACCGGCGCGTTCCCGTCGAGTTACATCACGAATCTGAGCGACTCGACGATGGGACCGATCGACGTGGCCTTTAACGACGCCGGCCCGGGCTGGGGTTGGCTGGCGCTGATCTTGCCGTACATCGAGGAGAACGGCCTGCACGGCGTCTTGAACATGAAGCTGACATGCTGGGATCAAGCCAATGCGGCCGCCGTCAAGCTTTCGGTCGCCAGCTACCTGTGCCCGTCGGACGCCCAGGGCGAGAACCCGAACCCGGGCAAAGTGGTCAATATCACCGATCACAACAATCAACCGATGGGCGTGTTCTATGGCCGAGCCAACTACGTGTCGAGCGTCGGCAGCAGCACATTGTGGTGCAGTTGGCCGGTGACCACCTATCCCAACGGCGCGATTTATCGCGACAGCCACACGCGGGCCAAGCACGTGCTCGACGGACTGAGCCACACGGTCTTTGCCGGCGAGCGTTCTTCGGACCTGGCCGACTCGGTTTGGCCGGGCATCCTGCCGCTGTCGGGTCACTGGTCCTATCCGCCGTTCGCCAGCATCGGCACCGGTGGGCTGAACACGAATTACGACGGACCTGGAGCTTATGTCGGTTCGCACGGCGGGCCATGTCCCTACGAGAATCCCGTGGTCATCCACCCACCCAATAGCCCTTACGGCCACAGCGACCAGATGGAATCGATGCACCCAGGCGGCACCAACGTGCTGATGGGTGACGGCTCGGTGCGCTTCTATCAGGACGACACGCGGCTATCTCTTTGGGCCGCGCTGATCAGCCGCAACGGGGGAGAGACCATCGATGACGAGTTCTAGACTTTCCATTTCAGGTCGTCGTCTGCTGTTCATGGGCGCCGGTCTGCTGCTCTCCGTCCTGGCGATCGGGGCAACGGCCGAAGTCCTGGCACGCCGTCAGCCGCCGCCAGCCGCCGCTCCGTCGCTAGCCGCCCGGGCGCTCTCCGTTCCATCCGAGACGGCCCGCAAGCATGTCGCCGACACGGTTCACTTTGACCTGTTGGCGAAACTCTTGGCCGATGATCGCCGCGCCGCCGGCGACCAGTGGCTCGAACTGTTGGCCGATCCCCAGGCCAACCCTCGCGTGGCGACTCAGTCGCACGCGCTGTTGGGCCAGCCCTCGCCCGATTTCACCTTGGTTGATCAGGATGGAAAACCCTGGCGCCTGCACGACCAACTCAGCCAAGGTCCCGTCGTGTTGGTCTTTTACCTCGGATACTTCTGCAACGCCTGTGTACACGACCTGTTCGAGCTGAACGCTGACCTGGAGAAGTTCGGCTCGCTGGGCGCCCAGGTAGTGGCCATCAGCGCCGATTCGTCCGAGACGACCCGTGCGCAATTCGAGAATTATGGCAAGTTCGGCTTCACGGTCCTGTCGGATCCCGAACACGCCGTGGCCGAGCGATATGGTGTGTTTCAGCCCGCGCAAGATTCGCGGGCCGAAGTGTTGCAACACGGCACTTTCGTTCTGAGCCGCGAGGGGCAGGTGCGTTGGGCCAGCTGGGGTGACACGCCCTTTCGAGCCAACAACACATTGCTGTGGGAGGTGGCGGTGATGGAGCAGAAGCTGCCGGCCGGCGAGACGGGACGGTCGACCGAGCGCCAGGGAGTCGAACCACGGTGAAGTTTACGCGTGGAGGAATCGCCCTGTTGCTTGCCAGCGTGCTCCTGACAGGATGCGGTCGGCCGGCGGCTGTCGATCGCGACAATCGTCGCGTGCTCGAGGAGATTCTCACGGCCATCACGCTCAGCAACCAGCGCTTGCTCGCTGAAAGCTTCGCGCGGGCCGAAAACCGTTTTCATGACGGCCATCTGACCGACGAGGAATTCCAAGGGCTCGCGGCCATCGTCAAAAAGGCCCAAAACGGCGAGTGGCCAGCCGCCGAAGCCGACGCCTACGGCTTCCGCAAGGCCCATCCGTTCGTCAAGCGCTGAGGGGCGCCCTCGGCCGGCAATTTAGCCCGGCTTTCTCCTGCTTGGGTTGGCACGGTTCCCCCGTGCGCTATAATCCGATGGCTCACCATCGACCGGCGGCGACGCCGGGCCATCCTTGCTCTTTCGCAGACTCACAGGTGCGACCCCCCTGATGACCACAACCACCAAACCGGCCACGCTGGCTGAACTCAAGGCCAGCGGCTGGGTATCGAAAACCGTCAAACGCGAAATCTACGACAACTTCATCAGCATGTTGAGCCGCGGCGACGAGCTGTTTCCCGGCATCGTCGGCTATGACGACACGGTCATTCCCGAAATCAACCTGGCGCTGATCGCCCAGCACGACATGCTGTTCCTGGGCGAAAAGGGGCAGGCCAAGAGCCGCCTGATGCGGGCGCTGGTGCGCTTTCTCGACGACGAGATTCCCTATCTCGATATTCCCGGGGCCAGCGTACACGACGATCCGTATAAGCCCATCACGCGGGCCGGCAAGCAAGTGCTCGCCACCACGGCCGAGGACGACGTGCCGATTGCCTGGTGGCAGCGCAGCGAGCGTTATGCCGAGCGATTGGCTCCCGGCACCAAATTCGCCGACATCATCGGCGAGATCGACCCCAGCAAGCTGGCCGCTGGCACCAGCATGTCGGCCGAAGAGGCCCTGCACTTTGGGCTGATCCCGCGAATGCACCGCGGCATCTTCGCCGTCAACGAACTGCCCGAGTTGGACGAGCTGGTGCAGGTCGGCCTGTTCAACATTTTGGAAGAGCGGGACGTGCAGATTCGTGGTTATCCGATCAACTTCGATATCGACGTGCTGATCCTGTTCTCGGCTAACCCGGCCACGTACAACCGCAGCGGCAAGGTGATTCCGCAGCTCAAGGATCGCATCGGCTCGGTCATTCACACGCATTATCCCCGCGAGCGCGAGCTGGGTATCCAGATCATGGAGCAGGAGGCCGGGCTGGATCTCGATGGCGAATTTCCGGTGGCCGTGCCCTACTTCATGCGCGAAATCATCGAGCAGATGAGCATCGTCGCCCGGGCGTCGAAGTACATCGATCAGCAATCGGGCGTCAGTGCCCGCTTCAGCATTGCCAACTATCGCACGATGGTCGCCAGCGCCCGCCATCGCGGCGTCATTTTGGGCGAAAAGCCCGCCGTGCCGCGGATCAGCGACCTGGGGCATCTTTATAGCTCGGCTCTGGGCAAGCTGGAGCTCGACATGATGGGCAGCCATCAAATGTCCGAGCGGCAAGTGCTCGACGCCATACTGGCCGAAGCCATTCGCACGGTCTTCGAGGAGTACGTCGACCGTCATGGGCTGGAGCAAATCTCGGAAATCTTTTCGCAGGGCGTGAAGATCGAGGTCGGCGACATGCTCCCCTCGGAGCACTATGCCCAGCGGCTGACGAGGGTGCCGCCGGCGTGGGAGAAGGCGTTCGAGGTCAATGCCTCGAGCGAAGCCGCCATGCGGGCGAGTTGCGTTGAGTTCATTCTGGCCGGCCTCTATGCCTCGGACCGCATCTCGCGGGCTCAACATCGGGGGCGAATCGTTTATGAGATCAAGTAACCTCGGCACGGTTCGCATATGAGCAGCCAGCGCGGTCGCCTGGGCGGGGTGATCCACACCTATCAGAAATTCGATCCCAAGAATCTGCCCAGCCCGACGCAGCCGCCGCCGGACCTGGTCTCGCCGGCGCTCGAGCATCTGCTGATGTATGGCAGCATGCGCGAGTTGACCGAAGAGGAACTGGCTCGGGCGATTCACCTCGATCCCTCGCAGATCGCCGGTTTCGGGCCGAGCCTCGACGCCATCAAAGCGATGCTCGAAGAGCGCAAGCGGAAGATTCTGGAGAAATTCGAGACGGGCAAAGTGCAAAAGGAGGCCCGCGCGGTCTATCGGCACCAAGGCGAAGACATGAAGCCGCCGAGCAACCTGCGCCGGCGATTCGAACAAGCGTTCGAAGAGGAACAGTTGCGCGAGTTGGAGCGGCTCTGGTATCAGGCCGGCGACGAACGCTCGAAGTTCGCCCGGCAACTCGTGCAATTGGCTGATCGGCTCGGCGACAAGTATCAGATCGACGAGCTGGCCGGCAAGTACGAGTTCACGGGCCGCACGCCGCTCTTCATTCCGCAGGCCCTCGAAGTCAAGGAAGAGCTGGAGACGATCGACCGGTTGCTGAAGCAACTGGAAGAAGCCGCCAAGACTGCGCAGATCGGCATCATCGACCTCGAAGAGCTCTCGCAATTCGCCGAGCCGGGCGAAGTCGAAAAGCTGAACGCGCTGCAAAAGCAGATCGAGGAGATCCTGCGGCACATGGCCGAGCAGCAAGGCCTGGAACGCGGCCCCGAAGGGTTTCATCTCACGCCCAAGGCCTATCGCCTGTTCCAGGGCAAGCTGCTGGAGCGCATCTTCAGCAATCTGCAAGAGTCGCGCACCGGCCGGCACCAGGGGCCCGTGGTCGGCGAGGGGGCCGTCGAGCTTCAGCACACCAAGCAGTATGAATTCGGCGACTCGATCGCCAACATGGACATGATCAGCTCGCTGACCAACGCCATGATTCGCGAGGGGCCCGGTTTGCCGATCCGCATCAAGCAGGAAGACATTGAAATTCATCGCACCCGCAACAGCCCCAAATGCGCCACGGCGGTGTTGATGGACATGAGCGGCTCGATGCGCTATGGCGGTTTGTACGTCCACGTCAAACGCATGGCCCTGGCCCTCGAAGGCTTGATCCGCCGCGAGTATCCGGGCGATTTCCTGCAATTCATCGAGATGTACAGCTTTGCCAAGCCGGTCCGCCCTGGGGACATCGTCAAGCTGATGCCCAAGCCGGTCACGGTGTTCGATCCGGTCGTGCGGCTGCGGGCCGACATGAGCCGCAAGGACGTCAGCGAGTATTACATCCCACCCCATTTCACCAATATTCAGCATGCCCTGCAGATGGGTCGGCAATTCCTGGCCACGCAAGACACGCCCAATCGGCAGATCATACTGATCACCGACGGATTGCCCACCGCGCACTTCGACGGACCCCTTCTGTACCTGCTGTATCCGCCCGACCCCCGCACGGAAGAGGCCACGATGCGCGAGGGCATGCTCTGCCACCGGGAGCAGATTACGGTCAATATTTTTCTGCTGCCCAGTTGGTCCCAATCGAGCGAAGATGTACAGTTTGCATATCGCCTGGCCGAAAGCACGCGGGGACGCGTGTTCTTCACGGCCGGTCGCGATCTTGATCGCTACGTCGTTTGGGACTACTTGAATCGCCGACGCGACATCGTGTCGTAAACCGCCGCTCGCTGCCGAGATCGCGGCGAAAGGACCCATGAGCCAACCGCCACGAGCGATGATCTATGGCGTGACTGGCTACACCGGGCGACTGATCGCGCGCCACGCGGTCGAGCGCGGCTTGCGGCCCGTGCTGGCCGGACGCAGTCCCGACCAGGTCTCCCGGCTGGCCGCCGAGCTCAATTGCCCCAGCGCCAGTTTCACCCTGCAAAACCCGGCGCAAGTTGCCGAGTCGTTGCGAGGCGTTTCGGTCGTGTTGAATTGCGCGGGACCGTTCTCGCAAACGGCCCGGCCGATGATGGACGCCTGTCTGGCCGTGGGCGCCGACTATCTGGACATAACCGGCGAAATTGAAGTCATCCTGGCGGCGGCCGCGCGCGACGAGCGAGCCAAACAGGTCGGCGTGGCGTTGATTCCGGCCGTCGGTTTCGACGTCGTGCCCAGCGATTGCCTGGCGGCCATGCTGGCCGAGCGGTTGCCCGGGGCGCGCGTCTTGCAGCTGGCCTTTGCCGCCCTGGGCGGAATGAGCGCGGGTACGGCCAAAACGATGGTCGAAGCCCTGCCCGGCGGCGGCCGGGTGCGGATCGATGGCGAGATTCGTCACGTGCCAACCGCCTGGAAGGCGATGGAGATTCCCTTCCGCCAGGGCAAGCTGTGGGGCATGACGATCCCCTGGGGCGATGTGGCCAGCGCCTTCTATTCGACCGGCATCCCGAACATCGAGGTCTATACCACGACGCCGCAAAAACAGATCGCCCGCCTGCGCCGCCTGCGGTTCTTGCTCCCCCTATTCGGTTGGCGCGTCTTCCAGAACCTTGCCAAGGGTTGGATCGATCGGAAAATCAAAGGGCCGTCGGATTCCGAGCGCGAAACGGCGCGCTCGTCGCTGTGGGGCCGAGTGAGCGACGATCAGGGAAAATCGGTTTCGGCCACGCTGGAGACGCTCAGCGGCTACAAGCTCACGGCACTCACGGCCGTGGCGGCTTTGGAGAGAGCTTTGAATCGCCAGGTGCCGCGTGGCTTCTCGACCGCCTCGCAGGCCTTTGGTTGCGACTTCATTCTCAGCTTCCCCGAGACGGATATCCGCTGGGAATAGCGGGCGAGCCCGAGCGATTCATTGAGAGCCCGGGGGCGGGCCCAAAGAATTGATCCCTTGGGCCACCAGCAGGCACACCAGGTCGAGGATCCAGACGATGCCCACAGCCAGGGCCACGCGGTCGAGCACCCCGGCCGCCGCGGTGTCTTCCATGGCAGCCAGCAATCGCACCATGGCCAACAGAATCACGATCGCAATCGGCAGAACGCACGCGGTAGTGACCAGGATCGTGAGGGTGCGTCGCGGAATCACGTGAAAACCTGAGCCAAGGGATTTTTCGAGTTTTCCCAGTTATGCGGGCCGATCGCCCGAGTGTCAATGCCGGGTGGCCAGCAACACAATTGACTCGCCGGAACCCGTGGACAAAATAGAACGTAGAACAGAGAACCGTTCCGTCCGCCGCGATCCCTCTCAGCAGTCATTCTCGTGGCGCTGGCCGCGGCGGCGGGATTTCTGGGAGCCCTGCATGAGCCGATCGGACCGCTGGCGGTGGAGGCTGCCGCTGGCCTTGGCATTGCTGATCGTTTTTGCCTGCACGGCGCTGGCGCCCGCCGCGTCGATCGTGCTCAAAGACGGCCGCCGGCTACAAGGCAGCATCGCGCCCGTTACGGGCCTGGCCGAGAATCCGCAGAACTCGCGCAACGACATGGCCACGATCACGATGGTCGACGACGATCTAAGACGCGTGTTCGTGCCCACCTTTCAGGTGCTGAAGATCGACGAGGTCGTCAACGGCGAGGTCAAGGAAAGGATTCCCGTGCGTCAGACCGTCGCGAAGTCAACTTCTGGCATGCGCATGAGCCGCGCGGGCCAATTCGTCAAAGTCACGCCGTTCGATGATTTTGGCCGCCGCACGGTCAGCATGATGACCGACAAGGGGCGCTTGGACGTTGTGCAGGGCATCACGCAGATCACTCCGTTGTGGACGCGCGTCGAGGGGCTGGCGACCGGCAAGCGGCCGGTGATCTGGGAAATGCGCATCGCCACCAGTTCGATCCCGCACGAGACGCTGCACCGGATTCTCATGGGGGCCATCGACCCCAAAAAACTCGAGCAACGTTTGCGGGTCGCCCGGCTGTTCTTGCAGTCCGAGCGGTTCCTCGATGCCCAGGCGGAGCTCGAAAGCGTCATTGCCGATTTTCCCGACGCGAAACAATTAAACACACAGGTGCAAGAGCTGCGACAGTTGTATGCCCGCAACATCGTCAAGGAGATTTCGGTTCGCCGCAAGTCGGGCCAGCACCAGTTGGCCATGGCCATGCTCGAGCAGTTTCCCTCGAAAGACGTGGCGGGCGAAACGTTGCAACAAGTGCGCGAGATGCTCGACGAGTATCGCGAGACGGCCAAAACGATGGCGCAGATTTCCGACGGACTGAAGTCGCAGATCGCCACGATCAGCGACCCCCAGCGACGCGAACAATGCGAGGCCGTTCTCGCCGAGTTGCAGCAGGAACTCTCGATCAACACGCTCGACCGGATGGCCGCTTACCTGCGGCTGACCGACGACAAAAGCCTGGCCGCGGAACAAAAGATCGCCTTGGCCGTCAGCGGTTGGCTGTTGGGCAGCGATCAGGCCGAGCCGAACCTGGCCGTGGCGCTTTCGTTGGCCAAAATTCGCGAGCTGATCAACAGCTATATGACCGAGCCGGTCAAGCTGCAGCGCAATGAGCTGTTCACGCAACTCCGCGCTCAGGAAGGCGCGTCGCCGGCGCTGGTGGCTCAACTGATTGCCCACATGAAACCCCCCTTGCCCAGCCCGCAACCCTCCGCGACCGAGCCCGGCTTTTATCAATTCCAGGTGCCCGTGGGAATCGACAAGGAACCTGACGTCACGTACTACGTGCAATTGCCCCCGCAGTACGATCCGCACGTTCGCTATCCGACGATCGTCACGCTCAATGGTCTGGGCACGACGGCCTGCCGCCAGGTCGACTGGTGGGCCGGACCGATGGATGAAAAAGGAGTTCGCTCGGGGCAGGCCACGCGACTTGGTTACATTGTCGTGGCCATCGACTGGCTGAAAGAGGGCCAGGACGAATACAACTTTTCAGCGCGCGAGCACGCGGCGGTGCTCGTCAGTTTGCGGGACGCCTGCCGGCGGTTCTCGATCAACACAGACCGGGTTTTTCTCACCGGCCATGCATTGGGCGGCAACGCCGTCTGGGACATCGGCCTGGCGCACCCCGACATGTGGGCCGGAGTGATTCCGATCGTGGCCGAATCGGATAAGTATTGCCACTTCTATTGGGAGAACGCGAACCTCGTTCCGTTTTATTTCCTCGGCGGCGAACTCGACGGCGACAAGACGGTTCACAACGCTCGCGACTTGGACCGCTGCTTGAACAAGCGGTACAACGTGACGGTCGTCGAGTACCGCGGCCGAGGGCACGAGGACTTTTATGAAGACATCTTGAACCTGTTCGACTGGATGGCCCGCCGCGAGCCGCGCAACTTCTTTCCCAAGGAGTTCACAGTCACGACGATGCGCACTTGGGATAATTATTTCTGGTGGCTCGAGGCAGGCCAGTTGCCGTCCAAGGGCATCGTCGAACCCAGCGACTGGCCGCCTGGCCGGGGCGTCTCGCCCATCAAGCTCAGCAGCCGCGTGCTGCCGACCAACGGGCTGTCGATCACCTGCGGCGCGACCGACGTGACCGTGTGGCTGTCGCCCGAAGTCGTCGATTTCAACGACGCCAGCCGGCCGATTCGCGTGCTGCTGAACAATCGGCCGCTGAACAAAGGCGGCGTGAAACCCGACCTGAAGGTCCTGCTGGAAGACGTCCGTACTCGCGGCGACCGTTTGCACCCATTCTGGGCCAAAGTGGAGCAATAGGGGAGATCGAACGGCCGGACGCGCCCGCTGTCAGCCGCGCCCGCTGTCAGACGTCGGCCTATTGGTTGTCTTTGCTCAGCGTGAAGCCCACGGCGAACCAACCGTCCGCTTCGGCTGTAGCCGTGACACCGGCGGGGCCCAGGTAACGGCGGGCGACGTCGAAATCGGGCAATTTGCTGCCATCGATCCGTTGCTGACGCAGCACGCCCTCTTTGGTCTCGCCCAGCAGGTTGTTGAGCATTTTGCCCAACATCGACTCGGCCTCGGGCATCTTGCCGGCACGCACCAGCTCATAGGTGCCACGATAAGCGTCGTCCGTGCGGGTGAAGACCTGGGCAAACTGCTCGGCGCCGCCGGCCAGCTTGGTCAGCTCGACCTGCACCCGGTGGTAGTCGGCACTGTTCGACAGCAGCTCGCGCTCTTCGACGGGGGCCAGCACCTTGGCCAGGATGTCGATGTGCGTGGCCACGAACAGGTGACCATGGGCAACGGTCACGGCCGAGTTCGGCATCAGGGCCTTTTCTTCCTTCTCTTCTTCTTGCTCTTCCGGCTTGACCAACGAGTTGCCAATCGCCGGGCTGTTCTCGATTGTCACCATCGGCAGGTCGGCCTTTTCGTCGACCACTTCGAACACCTCGTGGCCATTGATCAACCGGCGGCGAGTATCAGGATCGCTCTCCATCCACTTCTTGATCACGGCGGCCAGGCGCGCTTGGTCGGTCGTGTCGACCGCCACCAGCATCCGCTCGCTCTTGGGGGTCACCGGCAGTTGCAGATCCGAGATCACCGACATCCGATTGCCGAGCAGCGCGATCACGTCGCGGCGAATGTCGATCTGCGGGCCGTTTTCGTCGGTGCGGATCGAATCGAGCACGTCTTCGAACACTTCGTCGCCGACCACGGCGTTGACCAGCGTCTTCGAGCTCTCAAACGCATTCTTCGTATTCACGTTGAAGGCCGCGAACGTGGCCACGTCGCGTGGCACCCAGTTGGGCGGAATGAATTCGCCACCGTTCGGGAAGTCGAGCATCCGAGCGGCCAACGTAAATCGCTCGCCATTGCTGTTGCCCGGAGCAAACACGAACGTGCGGTGCAGCATTTCGTAGGGCTCGACGTTGAAGTTCACGAAACCCCCAATACCCTGGATGGCCGTGAACCCCTGCTCCTTGAGAATCTTGAGCATGTCGGTTCCCTTCTTCCGCGGCTGATCGTTGGCCACGCGAATCGCATCGGCATAGCCGAACGGTTCGACGAACCAGCGGGCATGCGGAGCCAGGTCGCCGGCCCCTTTCTGACAACGCTTCGTGATCGCCGAGAAGGCGTTCAACGTCGCCAGACTGTCTGCCTTATTGCCTTCCTGCCGGGCCAGAATGCCTTCGAGCACCTTCAGGTTGTCAGCCGCCGCCAAGAGGTCGGCGTTGACGAAATAGGCCACTTGCCGGGCCGCCTCGTCCTCGGTCTTCGGAACGTCAAACACCGTCAGCACGACGCTGCCGACCTTGCGGGTGTGGCGCGTGGCTTTTTGCGAGGTCAGGTTACGATTGATTTTTTCCAGCAGCGACGCGGTCTGTTTTTCATGACCGGCCACGTTGGCCACGATCACGGCCGCCGCTTCGGTCGCGCTGGGCAGGATCAGGCCCAGGGCCACTTCGCCCGAGGGCACTTCCTGCAAGTCGTCCCAAGTGATGCCGAGCTTTTGGTGGGTCTTGAGCCACTTGTCTTGCATCTGGCGCTGAAAGTCCTCGACAAAGGGCTTCATCGCCTCGTCCTGCATGAGCTGGCCGATTTGAGTCTTGTTCCAACTGTCGCGAAGCACATCCATCGACGCCGCGGTCAGAAAGCCCTTGGTCGTGTTGGGCAGCAGATTCTCGGCCGGCGGCACGGCGGCACGGCTTTCGACGCCCGCGACCAGGACCACGACGGGAAAGACGAGACGGACCCAGCTCGAAAGTCGCGACACAAGAAACCCTCCTTAGCTACGTCGATGAGGCCGCCGCCACAACGGCAAAAAGCCCAGTAAGTTTATGCTTGACCGCCTAAAGTTACTAGATCGGCCCCGCTTCCGCTCTCGATCAATACCCTCGCTGTCCACCGTACTGCTTGCCAAGCACGCACTTCCGGTCAAACCCATAACTCAGGCGCGCTAACAGGTGGGGCTTGTCGGCTCGGGCAAAATGTGATTGATTTGCAGGGGCCCTGGGGCGCGACGTGAACCAATCGAAGGCGCTTCAATCGTTCGATCTTTCGCCATCGGATCGCCATGCCTTGGCGATACACAAGCGATAGAATGAATGGGCGGCACACTCAAGGCAGGATCGCTGGATGCGCGACTTTCAAAGCGAAAACCTCAGCCATGATGCCGTGCATGGCTACATCCCCTTCGGCTCGGGTGCCGGCGGGGCAGCCGGCGAGGTTTCCGAACGCGACATCATCGACGATCCCTGGATTCAGCGGCTGCGACAGATTCATCAACTGCAAACCGCCTGGTGGGTTTACCCAACCGCCGAGCACACCCGCTTCCAACACGTCATCGGCGTCATGCACCTGGGCAGCCGGGCCGTGGCCAACCTCTACGACAGCCTGCGCGAGGTCTGTCCCGACGTGCCCAGCCGGGGCTACGTCGAATCGCTGGTGCGTCTGGCCGGGCTGCTGCACGACGTTGGGCATGGGCCGTTCGGGCACTTTTTCGATGAGCGCTTTCTTTCCACTTTTCAGTTGAGTCACGAGACGCTGGGGTGCGCGATCATCCGCGACCGGCTTGGCGACCGGTTGCGCCGCATCCGCCGCAACCCGAACAGCCGTCTCGAGCCGGGCGAGGAACTGGACCCCGAGCAAATCGCTCTGCTGATCACGCGTCCCAAGACGGGCGACGGCGCCGATCGCGCGCCCCGCTGGCTGCAATTGCTGCGCAGCCTGTTCAGCGGCATTTATACGATCGACAACATGGACTTCGTGCTCCGAGACGCCTACATGTCGGGCTACAACGCCCGGGCGTTCGACCTCGAACGGTTGCTGCACTACAGCTTTTTCACCCCCCAGGGCCTGACGATCCACAGCCGAGGCATGGCGGCACTCGTGCAATTCATGAGCGTGCGGGCCGACCTGTTTCGCACCGTCTATTTTCATCGTACCGTGCGGGCCATTGATCTCACGCTGGCCGACCTGTTCGCCGAGAGTAAGGCCTACCTGTTTCCTGGCAATCCGCTGGAGCACCTGGATCAATACCTGCGATTCACCGAGTGGTCGTTGCTGGTCGATGTTGCCCGTTGGCAGGACAGCGAAGAACCGACCCGGCGGGCCTTGGGCCAGCGGTGGCAAGCCTTTCTGAATCGCCAGATACCCTGGAAGATGGCCTGTCAGCGCAACCTGGTCTTCGACGCGCCCGGCAGCGAGCGGCTGAGCATCTTTAACCATGCCGACATCGTGGAGCGCGAGTTGCGCAAGAGCTTGCCCGTGGGCTTGCAGTCGATGCCGCTCAAGGTTGACCTGGCTCGGCACATTCATCGTCCCGACACGCGGGGGCCAAGCATGGGGCAGAATTTCTTCTGGGATCCGTCGAGAAACGAACCTCGCCCGCTGGCCGACGATCAATTATTTAGGCATTTGCCGCTGAGTCATCGCATTTGCCGCATTTATGCTCAAGACGATGCGCACGCTGGGCAATTGGCCGCGGCGCTCGACGGCCTGTTGGGCACCAGCGCTGATGACGATCTAACCAATATGTAACCCAACCAATTTGTAACGCTCCGCTTTTCCAACCGGCGAACCCCCCATGTCTTCTTCGAATTACGACAACCCGTTGATCGGTCGCTACGCCTCGGCGGAAATGTCCCAACTGTGGGGACCGCAACGCAAGTTCGGCACTTGGCGCCGCTTGTGGGTGGCCCTGGCCGAGTCCGAGGCTGAACTGGGACTGCCGATCAGCAAGCAACAACTCGACGAATTGCGGGCGCATGTTGACGACATCGATTTCACCAAGGCGGCGTCCTATGAGCGCAAGCTGCGGCACGACGTGATGGCCCACGTCCACACCTATGGCGATGTCTGCCCGCAGGCCCGCGCGATTATCCATCTGGGCGCCACGAGTTGCTACGTCACCGACAACACCGACCTGATCCTGATGCGAGAATCGCTCGAGTTAGTGCGTGGCCGGCTGGTCGGGGTGATCCACCAATTGTCGAACTTTGCTACGGCGCAACGCGATTTGCCCTGCCTGGGTTTCACGCATCTGCAACCGGCACAGCCCACGACGGTCGGCAAGCGAGCTTGTTTGTGGATCTACGACCTGGTGCAAGATCTAACCGAATTGGAACACCGTCTCGGTCAACTCAAAGCTCGTGGCGTCAAGGGCACCACCGGCACGCAGGCCAGCTTTCTGCAACTCTTTGACGGCGATCACGCCAAGGTGCGCCGGCTCGAAGAACTTGTGGCGGCCAAGATGGGCTTCGAAGCCAGCTATCCTGTGACGGGCCAAACCTATTCGCGCAAAGTGGACGCCCAGGTCGTTGACGTCCTGGCCGGCATCTCGACGAGCGCGCACAAGGCGGCCACCGATTTGCGGTTGTTGCAAAGCCGCAAGGAAGTCGAAGAACCGTTTGAAGCCGATCAGATTGGCTCGTCGGCCATGGCTTATAAGCGCAATCCAATGCGCGCCGAGCGGATGTGCGGTTTGGCTCGGTTCGTGATGAGCCTGCAATCGGGCGCCGCCACGACGATGGCCACGCAATGGATGGAGCGCACGCTCGACGACAGCGCCATCCGCCGGCTGGTCATCCCGCAGGCGTTTCTGGCGGTCGACGCGATCCTGCTCTTGTACCAGAACGTGTCGTCGGGGTTGGTGGTTTATCCGAAAGTGATCGCCCGGCATCTCGATGAGGAGTTGCCCTTCATGGCCACCGAGGCCGTGTTGATGGCGGCCGTTGCCGGCGGCGGCGACCGCCAGGACTTGCACGAGCGCATCCGCCGCCACAGCCAGGCCGCCGCGGCCGTCGTGAAAGAACAAGGTCAAGCGAACGATCTGCTCGAACGCCTGGCCAGTGACGCGGCCTTCGCCGGCCTGGACCTGAACGCCATGCTCGACCCCGCCCACTTCGTCGGCCGCGCGCCCCAGCAAGTCGACGAGTTCCTGGCGGAAGTCGTCGCCCCGATCAGGGCCAAGTATCCCGAGGCGCTAACGCAACGGGCCGAGATTCGCGTCTAGGAGACTGCCAAGCGACCGCCTCACGGCACGCAGTGGACCTTGACCTCGTTGTGCGATGCGCCGTGCAGGCCGATGCCGGCGACGAGGATGATGTGATCGCCCGAGTGCAGCGAGCCTTCGGCCAGGCCCCAAGCCGTCACGGCTTCCAACATTTCGCTGCCGCTGTCGGTCGAGATGCCCGGAAGCGGAATGACGCCCCAATACAGGCACATCTGCCGCAGCGTGTGTGGCGAGTCGCTGAGGCCGACCGTCGGCACGTAGCAGCGTTGCTGCGACAGCGCTAGTGCCGTGGCGCCGGAGTGCGTAGCCACGACGATCATTCGGGCGTCGATCTCCGTGGCGATGTGCCCGGCGCCGTAGACGACGGCCGCGGTGATCGCCTTCAGGCCGTCGGCGCGGAAATTCCCGGGCGGCTGCGGCACGTGATCGCGGAACATTTCCTCGGTGGCCAGGGCAATGCGATTCATCATCCGCACCGCGTCGCAGGGATGCTCGCCGATCGCGGTCTCGCCCGAGAGCATGCAGGCATCGCCGCCGTCGAGGATCGCGTTGGCCACGTCGGTCACTTCAGCCCGCGTGGGACGCCGCGAGTGCTGCATGCTGTCGAGCATTTGCGTGGCAATGATCACGGGCTTCTGGTGTTCGTGGCACGTGGCGACGATTCGCTTCTGCACCACAGGCATCTGGGCCACGTCGATTTCCACCCCCAAATCGCCGCGAGCCACCATCACGGCATCGGCTTCGATCACGATCCCGTCCAGGTGCTCGATCGCCTCGGGCTTTTCGATCTTGGCCACGACGCGGGCCGCCGAGTGCCGTTCGCGGAGCAGATTTTTCAGTTCGCGCACGTCGGCCGCCTGACGAACGAAGCTGAGCCCGACAAAATCGATCTCATGCTCGGCCGCCCAGATGGCGTTGGCCCGGTCGGTCTCGTTCAGTGCCGGGGCACTCAGCTTGACGCCCGGCAGGTTGATTCCCTGCCGGCTGCGAATCGGTCCCGGTTGCACCACGCGCGCGCGGGCGAAATCGGCGCCCTTCTCGACGACCGTCATGCACACCGTGCCGTCGGCCAGCATCACGTTGGCGCCGACGTGCAATTCGTCGACCAGCGGTTCATAGGTGCTGGTGAGGTCGTGCGGCAGCGCCGAATGCGGGCCGCGGATGAAGCGAAACTCGGCGTCCAGTTCGCAATCGATCAGCCCATTGGGCAGTTCGCCGAGCCGTATCTTGGGCCCGGCCAGGTCCACCAGCAGCGCGATGGGCCGCCTCAGCTGCTGGCTCGTCTCCCGGATACTGGCCAGGACCGCCCCGTGCTCATCGAGCGTGCCGTGGGCCATGTTCAGGCGAAACACGTTGACGCCGGCTTCGACCAGTGCCGCCAGTTGGTCGGCGCGTTGGCAGGCAGGTCCGACCGTGGCGATGATTTTCGTGCGAGCGCGCGGCGACCGTGGAGAGGTCTCGGGCATGATGGGAATACCGGAGTGGCGATTGGTTCGACCCAGCGTGCATTTCGCCGTGATTCTCCTTTCAGGGCCAGGGCACGCTTGGCCACAGCCTACTGCAACAAGTAAGCGTGAATAACCCCGCCTTGGCGGATTTTACATAAGCTCAATAAAGATGCCACCATCCAACGAAAAAAGGCCCGAATAATTCAGAGCCTTTTGAGCCATCAAATACCATTGGGCACTATTTTTTATTTTTTGATTTACCCATCAACCATTTTTTATTGAACCGATTTGCTATTTGCTGGTCTAGGAAGGGTGAGACGAAAAACACCCTCAACCCGAACTGAAAACCCTAACCAACGCTGGCAGACTCCCGATTATCTTTTTGACGTTTTGCATGGAATTTTTCATTTTTCCATTGATGCTTGTGCCACCCCCGAAAACGCCAAACTGCCAGAACGGTACTGGACGTTAAAAGACAATGCTCTAAATCAGGATTGGGGGCCAGAAAGGGCTTTTTGCAACCCGCCATTCTCGGGGGCTGGAAACTTCCTCGGCAAGGCTGCCCAAGCGAATCTAGCCGTAGTGGTCTGGCCGCTTAATTCGTTCACTTCGCCCCTAGTCCACAGCAGTCCCCCAAGGCTAATCCTGATCCCCGATCATCGGATTGAGTTTGGGCCACCTGCTGGGCTGATTAAAAAGGGGAATACCCGTGGTACTTGCCTTTTGATTTACGGGCAGTTGAGCCAAAGGGAACTGGCGGGAATTAGAATTTTGGCCGATGGCCTCCAGGTGCCAGGGAAAAGGAAAACCAAGCCCCGCCGATTTATGTTGATGGGAGCCCTGTAGATCAGCTAAAATCTTAGCCAATTCGATCAAATCCCAGAGGTGAAATGATGGCTCGCAGAATCAAGAAGTATGAAGGTTCCCACGCACAATCAAGCACACGCTGGAGTGCGTACCTAGGGGAGCGATGGGACCCAGTCCCAGGGGAATTGAAGAAGAGTTGTTCGATTTTCAATTCTGCAACTCGTCTGCCCCAGAGAAACTTGCCCTGCGAAACGACGGCTGTCTTTTGCTCGCCTCGAACCGCTTGTGGACTTTAGTCTACGAGTCCAGCGGGCCGCCTGATTTGCTTGCCGTGGCGTGGCGAGCTTCAAAGATCGCTCGCAGGCAGCAAGGCTTTCACTTTTCCCCTCAAGGCTTTGAGCCGATCCTGACGGGATTGCTCATCGGTCGGGCGATCAAGGCAGACCTGGGCAGTTTTCTTTGCCGGTGCCTTGGGAAATCCTCGGGACGCAATCTTGGCGCTCCCTTTGGCGAATCCCCTTGACGCAATCTTGCGTTGTGACTTGGGGAACTTTCTCGACAATTCGGACGTTCAACTTGTGACCAATGAATTCAGAGATATTGCAATAAGTTGTGGAT
>PLYM01000264.1 GCA_003153375.1 Planctomycetaceae bacterium | reverse complement strand
ATGCACTTGTTTGGGGACACGACGCATCTCGCAAGCACGATGTTGCGAAGAACCGCTCGCTGCGGAACACAGAGAAAGGATAGCCGGGGTCCAGGGGCGGCAATGAGCCCCCTGGTCTGCGTGAACGCAAAAAGACAACCGCGGCGACAGCCGCTCCATCGTCCTCTCCGCTGCCACCAACTAGCGAAACTCACCCACAGATTCCGCTAGGGACCCGGGAATTCAAGCACCTTGGGTTCCGGGTGGCGATGGTTCCCGAGCCAAGCAGCCTCGTACTCGCGGCTCTTGGCATCGCCGGCCTAGTTGCTCTGGCTTGGCGACGGCGGAAGCCGGCCGGCTCCGGGTTCAGCCCCTAGGGACAAGTGTCGTTTTAGGACCGGAGCATACTCATGAAATCCTTCACATCGTCGTTCGCCGCATTCGCTCTGGCGCTTTTGCCGGCGGCCGTTTCCTCGGCGGCACAGTACACGGTCACCGACCTGGGTACTCTCGGCGGTGCATTCAGCGGAGGACTTGCCATCAATGACAACGGCCAAGTGACGGGCGTTGCAACCACGAACGCAGTTATCAACGGAGTTAGCGTCTCTCACGCCTTTTCCTATTACGGGGCGATGCGCGACCTTGGAACGCTCGGCGGAACCTACGGCGAGGGATTTGGCGTCAACGCCAGCGGCCAAGTAGTGGGCTCTTCTACCACAGCCGGAGATGTCGCCCTCCATGCATTTTTGTACACGGGAGGCGCGATGCAAGACTTGGGCACGCTCGGTGGAACGTTTAGTTCTGGGAATGGCATCAACGCCAGCGGCCATGTGGCCGGATATTCTTCCACGAGCGGAGATGTCGCCGACCACGCCTTTCTTTACGACGGCACGATGCACGACTTGGGAACTTTCGGCGGAACAATTAGTCGAGGACTTGCCATCAATGACAGCGGCGAGGTGACAGGCGGTGCCTATACGAACGGAGATGTCGACGAGCACGCATTTTTGTACACCGGAGGCATGATGCACGATCTTGGAAAGGGGTCGCTAGGACAAGGCATCAACGACAGCGGCCAGGTGGTTGGTTCTTCCGGCACGCCCGATGGCCACGTTCATGCGTTTCTGTACACAGGAGGCGTAATGCACGACCTGGGAACTCTCGGCGCAAGCGACAGCGAAGCCCGTGGTATCAATGATATCGGCCAAGTGGTCGGATGGAACGGGATGGGGGGAGGCGCGGCATTTCTGTACGACAGCGTTCACGGAATGGTCGATTTGAACTCGCTGATCGTTTCGTCATCGGGCTGGGATCTGACTGGGGCACTCGCTATCAACAATGCGGGCCAGATCACCGGGGAGGGGACGATCGGCGGCCAAACGCACGCGTTTCTGCTCACCCCGGTTCCCGAGCCATCGACCTGGGCGCTGCTGGCGATGGGCGGCGCGGCACTATTACTGGTCGGCCGCCGCAAGATCAAAGTCGCGCGACCGAATTGAATACGCGCGTCGCGTCAAGCGAGCCGTTTCTTAGAACTCCTAAGAATCGATCGAGCGTTTGATGCAAGGCGCCAATGGGCTCATCCCAGTTTCGTCCGTTTTTCGACGCACGCTTTTCGTGCCGAGAACTCAAACGGTTTGTGAGAGCGGCGTCAGGCCAATGGCCTGACATTTGTTTGTAATCGCATTCACCGAGCGATTACAGTCCTCGGCATACCCGATTACAGACGGCATGATGTCTCGGGCGGGGCGTAATTCTTTCGGTCGTGACGGGGTGGGTGTCAGGCCACTGGCCTGACCTACGCGGCTGCCCCGACCACCGGCCGCAATTTGTCCCGATTCGGGAATTCGAGAGCGCTACTTGAGGATCTCGAACAGGTTGCTGTAGTCGTCGGTCCACAGGATTCTGCGAGGCGGTTGGCCGCTGGTCGTCGACTGGCTGGTTCGCACTTCCGGCGTTTCGCCTGTTGCCGGTGTCAGGACGATCCACTCGGCGACGAGCACGCCTTGTTCGGGGTCGCCACCGCTGGTCACGCGCTCGAGCGTGTATTCAAAATGTTCGGCCAGGCCGGCGACGATTGGGCCAAGGTCGAGGTAAGCGTTCGAGATGTGGACCGCCACGAGGGCGCCGGGCGCCAGGTGCCGGCGGTAGCTTTCGAACGCTTCTTGTGTCAACAGGTGCGTGGGCACTGCGTCGCCACTGAACGCGTCCAGGATCAGCAAGTCGAAACGCTGAGGCGGTTCCTGCTCCAGCGACAGCCGGGCGTCGCCCAACACGACGTCGCACGTGCCGCGACAATCCGTCAGGTAGCTAAAGTATCGCCGGGCGAAATCGACGACCTGATCGTTGATTTCATAAAAGCGGAAAACCTGTCCTGGCGTGGCATAGGTGGCCAGCGTGCCCACGCCCAACCCGACCGCGCCGACGCGTAGATCGTGGCGGCCGCCGGCTTTGGCCAACACCTGGCCGATGCCCGATGCCCGACCATAGTACGTGGTCGGCTCGTGTTTCTTGGCGGCGTCGACGAATTGCAGGCCGTGAACGATGCGGCCGCTGTAGAGATTGACCGTATGGTGCGGCGGGTCGTCGGAATCGCGCTCGACGACCGAAACCACGCCGTAGAAGTTGCGGGCCGATACGAACAACTGGCCCAGACGCGCCGCCGAGAGAGCGGGAAGGCTGTTGATGGTGACGAAAAGCGCCAGCACGACTGGCGCCACCAGAGCGAAGCGGCGGCGCACGAACGACTCGGGCTTGTTTTCGAACAGCACCCACACCGACAGCAGGCAGCCGGCGACCAGGCTGAGATTCCATTCGGCGAAGGTTGAGAAGATGTGGGGCGCAACCAGGCTGACAAACAACCCACCGAGCGCGCCGCCCGCACTGATCATGAGATAGAAGCCGGTCAGGTAGCGAGGATCGGGACGGCGGCGCACCAGCTCGCCGTGGCACACCATGCACAGTGCGAAGAGCGCCAGGAAATGCGGCGCTAGCTCCTGCGAGAAATGAAACGTGATGTTGGAACGCAGCGCGCCCATCGCGAGCAGGATCTCCGCGCTCACCAGGGCCACCAAGGCCCAACCGCGCGCCACGTACCAGCGCGGATGGTCGAAGCAGGCCACGAACGACAACAGATACAAGGCCAACGGCGCGACCCACAGAAACGGCATCACGGCCACGTCTTGGCAAACGTGATTGGTGGTGGCCAATAGCATGACCGAGGCCATCGCCGGCAATGCCAGCCAGGCCAGCCGATCGCGCCAACTGGGGCGAATCCGTGGAGCGGCATCGCTTTCGGGTTCGGCCGCGCGCGCTCCGTCGTCGCGGCCAGCGACCGCCATCGACAAGGCCACGGCAGCACAGAGACCCGCGAAGAACGTGAAACCGACACCCCAGAGCCAGGTCTGCTGGCCGAGGCGAAACCTCGGCTCGATGAAGAATGGATAAGCCAACAGGGCCGCCAGCGAGCCGAAATTCGACAGCGCGTACAGTCGATAAGCGCTGCGGTCGGCACCCAGGCGGCAAGCCCAAGCCTGCACGAGCGGGCCGGTGGCAGACAGTGCGAAGTAAGGCAGGCCCACCGAAACGGCCAAAAGAAGTAGAATTCGCCACGTCGGCGCGCCGGCCGCTTCCAGCCGCCAGCCCGCGTCGGGGGTGATGGGCAGCATGCAGATCGCCCCCAACAACAACGCGACGTGCGCGAGCGCCTGAATTCGAGGACGACAATAGCTCACGCTCAAATGAGCGTACGCATATCCGGCAAACAGCAGCATTTGAAAGAAGACCATGCAGGTGGTCCAGACTGCCGGGCTGCCGCCAAACCAGGGCAAGATGAACTTGCTGAGGATGGGTTGCACTTCGAATAGCAAGAGCGCGCTGAGCAGCGTCGCCGCGGCAACGTTGACAACCAACAGCTTTTTCATCATTTGCTGAGTTGCGCCCATGACTAGCGGTGCGGGAAGTAGGGACCGTGCGTCCTGGAAAACGCCCGATGGACCGTGAAACGACGCACAAGCGTAGCACGCGCTCGCGCGCCGCCGGCCATCGCAATCGATACGCCCCGCACGATCGAACCGGCTGCTGCCAATGAATTCCTCTCGCCCCTCGACTTCGGCCAAGTAGGCAAGTGGCTCGCCTCGCTGACTCGCGCGAAGAACTGATGGCGGGAAACGGAAGGCCCGATAGAATCGCAATGCGATCCGCGCCGAATAGCAGTCCTGGCTTGCCACCACAAACTTCGTGATGCCCGCTGGAAGTTTTCCGAGCTCCAGTTAGACTGAGCCCACCTGCAAGATGGACTCGCCGCGCTTACCCGCCCCTCGTTTTCACGCAAGGCAATCCCTGATTACCACTCGCCGGTACGATTTGACGCACGATCTCTTTCTGCCAACCCTGCTGTTCGCGGCACTCGGCGGCATGACCTGGGCGGTGCGTGGGTGCTCGGGATTCGGGGCCACGGCCGGCTGCATCTTTGCCGGAGTCATGTGGGGCGCGGCGTGGTGGTTCATCGCGCACGACCCGACCAGGGAGCAGTCGCGCCGCTATGCCTCGGGCTGGATCGTGCTGGCGTTGACCGTGGGCGTTGGAGTGGCCGGGGCCCGGGGGTGGATGCAATGGCCCAGCTTTTTTGAAGGCCGGCTCGTCACCAATTACGCGAAGGGCGAGTTCGTGCCGATCTCGAAGTCCTATGGCTTCTTGTGGCTGTTCATTGCGGGGATGCCGTGGGCGGGGCTTGGCGCGTGCCTGCTGGCGTGGTGCGGATCACTGCGCGAAACGCGCGTGTGGCATTGGGCGATCCGCATCGCCTCCGGCATGGCCGCCGCCACGTTTGCGCGCTATCTGTTCGACACCTTTCCGGAATACTTCCTGCCGCTTTACGAATCGCTCGAATCGCAATATCACGACTTCGATGCCAATCCCAGCTTGAAAAGGCTGGTGGGCGACAGCGGTTTGGCCATTTATCACCTGGGTTGGTATCTCGGTTTCCTGTCATTCGAGGTCGCTCGCCGCGAGTGGAAAAACGTGGTCCTGATTCTGACGGTCGGCGTTGTGAACGGCGCGGGCTGGGCCCTTTGCCAGAATTGGAAGTGGGCGCCCCAAGTTTGGCCGAACTCGACCTTCAATTTTTGGCGCTGCTGGGAATCGTCAGGCGGCATCAGCATCGGCGTCGCGCTGGGCATCGCCTATTTTCTTGTGAATCGCAAAATGTCCGACAAGGAACAGGCGACAGTCGCGGCTCGGCGGGCGGTCTCGGGTCCGAACTTTGAGTGGCTGCTCGTGTTCTTCGGCCTGACCTGGTTGCTGGGGCTTTTTCTCCGCTTCCAGATGGGCGGCTGGGGCAGCTATTACTTCAGCACCGTGATTCTGTTTGGCCTCGCCTATTATCTCCTCAACCGCGGTACGTCCGCGACCGAGGCGCCGCGCTGGCCGCGTCCGGGCCAGCTGATCGCCACCGTTGAGTGGGGAGCCGTGGCGCTCGCCGTCGCACTGATTGTCGGCCTCTTCATACCCGGCAGGGAATTCTTGCCATACGCGAGGCTCTATTGGGCCGCCACGATGGTTTGTGGCATCGGCTGGTACCTGCTGCGGCGCAAAACGTTCGAGGCCGAGAAAATCAAAAACACGCCGATCGACGGCGACCCGAATCTCGAACGAATCGGCGTGTATCTCGGTTTGCTGATGGGCTTGGGCCTGTCGTTGCGCAATGGGCTGAAAGGCTGGTTCAATATCTACAGGGGAGACGAGGAGTATTGGAGTCGAACGCTTTGGCAGTACCTGGGTCCAGCATTTCTCGTCTGCCTGATCGCCATCGTACTCTGGGTTTTGTTCCGGCCCGTGGCTCGAAATCTCGGCGGCCGACTCTTTCCCCATACCTACGGGTTGATCTGGCTCGTGTTGATCGTGCAAAACGTGATCGGCCAACTCGTCACCGGCCCGCTCAGCCAATGGAACGAAATGGCGTTCAGCATTTACTATGTGCTGCTTTTTGCCATTACGGCGGTCATTATCTTCCATTACCATTTCGCAAAAAATCACATGCGCCGCGAGATATCGTAGGCGGCGACGAGCTTCACGTGTGGTCCAGACGACGACCCTCAGATTCGACATGGCGCACTTGAACCTGTCCCGGCATGGCGAAAACGTGTCGGATATCCAGGCGGTTGGTGACGCGTACCGCTAGAATGGCCAACGAAGATCCCAAACTGCCAGCGCGTGTGATTCGGGGGCCAGAGATGCAAGCCACGCTGTTTCTACTCATTACTCTCGTGCCCGCGTTTTCCGCGGACGTCGCGGAAGGGGTGCTGCTCAAAGAGGATTACCAGGTCCTGCAGCGCGACTCGGCGGACGCGAGCACCTGCACGGTCGTGCTGCCGGCGGCACTTCAAGTCGCCAGCAGTGTGACGATCACGGTCGAGGATGAGCGGGGCAAACCGATTCGACAAGCTGAGCGTGCTCCGGTCGATCTGCGAGACGGCGGTCGGGCTGTGGTGATCGAGAAGTTGCCGGTCGGTGGACCGTACTCGATTAGGATCGCGTCAGCCGGCAGTCCCGAAAAGGACGGCATGCGCTTTCGCAACATTCTGGTCGGCGACATCTGGATCCTCGGTGGCCAGTCGAACATGTTCGGGATCGACGTCATCAAAGAAAAGCTGCCGGCGCTGCCGTACCTCAACATGCTCAATCTTTTGCACTTCGCGAAAGACGCGCACTGGTGCGCCGGAGAGCCGCCCATCCATCGGATTCCCGAGCCCTTCGCCGAGAGCACGTTGAAAAGACAGCATCCCGACTATTCCGACGCCAAGATTCAGGAGATTCTCGACAGCAAGACTCCGGTCGGCGGCATCGACTGCTCGTATTTCTTCGCCCGCAAGCTGTTTGCGGAGAGCGGCGTGCCGATCGGTCTGATCCCGTGCGCCACCGGCGCGGCCCTGGCTCACTGGAACCCGGACGAACGCGAAAAAAACCGCTACGGATTTCTGGCCCATCACGTGCAGAGCGCCGGCGGACACGTCAAGGGGATGCTCTTTTTTCAAGGGGAGCAAGATGCCATCTTCGGCGATGAGGCCACCACGGTCACCAAGCCCTCGCTGATTGCTCCGATCACGACGTATGGCGACCAGTTCGTGTACTTCGTCCAGGCCGTACGCCAGGAATTTGGCGGGCCGGACATGCCGGTGATCTACGCGCAGATCTGCCGGCACCACAATTCGCCGCTCGATCGCTCGCGCGGCTGGGAGATCATTCGGGAGGCGCAGCGGACGATTCCCGAGCGTCTGGCGAACTCGCACTGTGTTCCGACGATCCATCTCGACCTGATGGATGGCTTGCACCTCGACTACGACTCGCTGAAGACGGTTGGCGAGCAGATGGCGTATCTTGCGCTGCCATACGTGAAGCAGGACACCGCGCCGCGCACGGAAATCCGGCTGAAATCGGCGGCTTTCCGTCGCGGCCCGCAGCCGCGAATTGTTGTCGAATTCAGCGGCGTCGAGGGCCGGTTGAAGTCGGATGGAAAGCCGACGGGTTTCGTGCTCAAAGAGAAGCAGAGCGGCAAACCTCTCGATTGGATTTACAAGACCGAATTCGACCCGAATCAACCGAGCACGGTGATTCTGCACGCCACGTCGATTCCCAGTCCCGACGTCGTCCTCTACTACGGAGCCGGCGTCGCCCCACACGTCAACATCGTTGACCAGCGGGGGATGTCCCTGCCGGCGTTTGGTCCCGTGGAATTGAAGTGATCGCCCCATCGATTGGACTATAATGGCGAACAGACCGAATTGATCGATTAACGCTGGGGGATTGAGCAGATGCAACTGGATTTTGTCACCGTCGCGGAGTATTCGAGGCCCTGGGAAGCTCAGGTCGCCAAGAACTTTCTCGAGGATCATGGGATTCGCGCGTTTATCGCGGACGAACACTCCTCGGCGCTCGAGGGAATGAGTGTGTTGGTCAACTCCAAGCTGCAAGTCACAGGCGGTGACGCGGCCAGAGCGCAAGTGCTGCTCGCGCGATAAAGCCCTCGCTACGATGTCGCCATGCACGAGATTCACGTCACGTACCATGCGCCGTCGATCGGGATCGTCTTGGCTGTGGCTGGACTCGCCCTGGCCGTCGTCACCTTCGCTTGATCTGCGGCCACGGCCCGGGCGGAAATTCAGGCAACTGACGAACGCCATGGAGAACTGAAAACCCCTTCGCGAGGAGCCGTTTGTGTCCACGGTTGATGAAGCCCTCGTTCAGGCCATGGCCTACCACAAGTCAGGAGACTTGCACGCCGCCGAGCAGTTTTATCGGCGCGTGCTTGAGGCCGATACAGCCCACGTCGAGGCGCTTTACCTGTTGGGCGCAGTGTGTCATGGGTTGGCAAAACCGAATGAAGCCAAGGCAAGGCTGGCGCAGGCCATACTCCTGAGGCCCGACCATGGTGATGCCCACCATCACCTAGCGGTCGTTCTCGCCAAAGAAGGGCGATTCGACGAGGCAATACAAAGCTTTCAACAGGCATTGCGTCTCAATCCGAATTCGTCCGAGATATCCAACAACCTGCAGCGCGCGATTGTGCAGGCGCAAAATCGCAAGGGACCTGGGGAGGTCATGTCGCTTGAGCAAGCGATGGCCACGAGCGAGCCCCGGCCGACTACCGGTCCCGTCCCGCCGCGGGATTTCGAACATGACTTCGTGGCGATGAAGAAGTGCAAGCACGGCATGTTTTTGTACAACGTCCACGATTCGTTCATCGGCCGCTCACTGGACCTGTATGGACAATGGTGCGAAGGCGAGCTCGACGTGCTCGGCAAGTTGATTAAGCCGGGCGACGCCGTGCTCGACGTCGGAGCAAACATCGGTACGCACACGGTTTTCTTTGCCAAACAGGTCACGGCCCAGGGAGCGGTGATGGCATTCGAGCCGCAGCGACTCGTGTTTCAGAATCTGTGCGCGAATCTTGCTTTGAACGGTCTGACCCATGTGATTGCGCGACAGCAGTGCTTGGGACGTCGCTTCGAGACAATCCAACTGCCTGTGCTCAATCCGCGCATGAACGCGAATTTTGGCGCTGTCTCGGTGCAGAACCACGCTGTCGGAGAGACGGTCGAGGTGGTTAGGGTCGACGACCTGCGATTGAGTCGCTGCAACCTGATCAAGGTGGACGTGGAAGGCATGGAGTGCGACGTGCTCGCCGGGGCTCGGGAGTCCATTGCACGTCATCGACCGGTGTTGTTTGTCGAGAATTACTCGCTGGAGCGATCGTCGGACGTGATCGCCATGGTCGATTCAATGGAATATGACGCGTACTGGCAGCTCAGCAGTTATTTCGACCTGGAAAACTACTTCCGTAACACGGTCAACGTGTTCGCGGCCTATCATCCCGAAGCAAATCTCCTTTGCTTTCATCGAAGCGAGCGAAAAGAGATCCGTGGTCTGCCGAAAGTCATCGGCCCCCACGACAACTGGCGGCTCGCTCTGTCTCGGCACGGGTAATTCGCACCGATGGCCGATCACCCTAGTCGTATTCATCGTCCTTCTGCTCTTTGGCAAGACCCTGATTCCGTCAAATGAACGCCACCCCCCAACGCCGCTGGTTCGCGTATTCGCTACGAACATTGTTCGTGGCAGTGGCAGTCGTTGCTGCTGTGGCTAGTTGGATTGTCTATCAGTTCAATTGGATGAGGCAGCGACGGGACGCGCTGGCGACTGAACGTTTCACGGTTCCCGTTGCTTGCTTCGCCCCGCTCAACGCAGCTCCGTGGCAACTTCGTCTATTTGGTGAAGAAGCGCTTCCTTGGTATGAGATAACGCTGCCGGCAACGACCGCAGACGAAGAACTGACCCGAATTCAGGGGCTGTTTCCGGAAACCATCGTAAAGCGAGAGACTGCGATCGTCGCCGATCACGTCCTGACAGGCGGGGAGATCGAGGCGCTGTCTCCCGCCGAGGACGGCGACGAGGTGGCTATTGTTAAAGCGTCTGACCTCCTCCACAAAGTGCAGGTGCTCGGGAATCTCGGCAAGCCGATCGGTAAGATCGTCACGGTGCGGGGCACGTGGCACGGACCCGGGCAGCGCAAGTCAGCCGATCGCCGATTTGTCGTCAGTCACATCGATGGCCAGCCTGCCCAAGAGGTTGAATTTACTGAGCACGAAGTACGGCATGTGCTTTCGGGTGGACGTCCGACCGAAGACACGGAGAAATGGGACTGGGTAGCCAAAGGTAAGGGCGTCATCAAGACCGACCCACCGAAGGCAGTCGTCGGCGAAACCTGGGAGTTGCAGGCCTTCGAGACAGCCAAGGTTACGGGCTATCCGGCCACGGTGTGGGAGGCCTACGGCGAGGATGAGCTTCCTGTCCAGCGTTCTGGAGAACGCTACGAACTCACACCTGAATTGCGATACATCAAGCTCCGTCGCATTCCTCAAGCCAAATGAGCTTTCCGCGATGGACCTCCGATTTGTCCGTGCTGATCCGAGAGGATCGCCGCGGCGCCTATTTGATCGAGAGCGCCGTGTTAATCTGGACGATGGCCGCTTGCACATTGGTGGCGGCTTTGGGGTGGCGGGTGGAGTTGATGTGGGGCACGACGCCTTGCAGGATCTGCAAGGCTTGACGCAACTGGGCGTCGGAAGTCGCTTGGGGTTCGTGGGCTGCGGTGCGGCCGGTTTTGGTGGCGGCAGCGGCGGTCTTGGGTGCGACGGCGGCCTGGCCTTTCTTGTGGCCGAGCTCGGCCAGGGCTTTGTGAACTTCCTTGGCGGCCAGGGCCCGGTGGCCGGCGTAGTCGTGGTCGGCGGCGACCAGCAGGGTCTGAGCCGATTGGAGTGCGCTGATGACTTGCGTGGTGTCGAGCGCCCGGGCGGCCCGTTTTGCCGCTTGTTTAGACGCAGCGTCGGACGGGGAGCCGAGCAGCAGCAGGATCAGAAAGGCGGAGAAAGCGAGGCCCCACGACACGTTGCGAACCATGATGATGCTCCTCACCCGAAAGACTGGCGAGATCTGCCCTATCTTTTGAACCCCTGCCCCGGTCAGTTGTTTCGCGGCTGAAGATGAATTTGGCCGTCACCTGGGATGGCTGTTGGGTTGCCCCAGGGTGCTGACCCCGCTACGGCACCTTTCACTGCTGGACGAGCCAGCAGTGGCACCCGAAATCGATTGCCGGACAGACTCGCGGTCATATCCTAGGATGGCGGGGGATGTCGTTGCCCATTCTTTTGGGCCGGCAAAATCGAACAACCGTTAATTGCCAGGAGCGATGATCCTTTGAACTGGTGGAGCAAGGTCATTCTGGGAGTGGTGCTGCTGGGCGCGGCGATTTTGTTGGGGCGCGACTTTGGACATCACGTGCCGGCGATGGAGGCCTGGATCGCGGCGCAGGGCGTGTGGGGGTATGTGGTGTTCGTCGGCGCGACGGTGGTGATGACGTCGCTGTTCGTGCCGGACACGGTGTTCGCGGTCATGGCGGGCGTGTTGTTCGGCGTGTTGGGGGGCACCGCGATCATGACGGTGGGCTGCCTGCTGACCGCGGCGCTCGACTTTGCCCTGAGCCGGTTGTTCTTGGGGCAGGCGGTGCGGGGCTGGCTGGCCCGCAATTCGCGGCTGGCGGCCATGGAGCGGGCCGTGAACCGCGAGGGGTTTCGGCTGCAATTCCTGCTGCGATTGACGCCGATCAATCCGGCCACGGTCAGCTATGTGCTGGGGGCGACCGGTACGCGCTTCTTGCCGTTCTTGGCGGCGAGCCTGGGATTGGTGCCCAGCCTGCTGGTGGAAGTCTATTTCGGCTACGTGGCCAAACACGTGGCCAGCGTCTCGGGCCAGGCCAGCGAACATTCGGCCCTGCACACCGCCGCCACGATCGCCGGGCTGCTGCTGTGCATCGTCGTGCTGGTGTACGTGGTCCGCGTGGCGCAACGGGCCTTGGCCGACAGCGAGAGCTCGGCGCCGTGAGCGAAGCTCTCGCTCAAATCGGGTTCTTGATAATGAACTCTTGCGATGACAAGAAAGCCTCGGCCATGAACTGGTCGTCGACCAGGCCGTGATCGAGCAGGGCGATCCAGCCGAGCTCTCCGAAATCGGCAGGCCGCTGCAAATAGGAGCTATAGAAGGAGTCGATCAGTTGCTGATGGCGCTCGTGGGAGCTCATGAAACTCTGGATCACCTGCAACTGGGTCAGATTCTGGTTGGTCAGCATCGTCACCCAGCCCGACATCCCCACGACATCGGGCGCGCGATGGAGCACGTCGTTGTACAGCGCGGTCACAAGCTGCGTGGTCGTCGGATGGAGCAGTTGGTATTCGGTTGAACGGATAAAGCCCGTCATCACCGCGACTTCGCCCTGGCCGTCCAACAGATCGTTGACCCACATCGCCCGGCCGCTGGCGTCGGAGGGGCGGTGCAGGAACTGCTGATAATAACCGTCGACTTCGATGCCGCGGTGCTCGGCCGATTCCCAAAACGCGGCGGCGATCGTCTCGGGCGCGGTGCCGGTGACTAGCTGGTTCGCATAGAAGACCCCGCCCGCGTCGTCAAACGGCCGCAGCAGCACATCTTGATAGAGGGCGATCACGAAAGACGGTACGACGATGATGGTGGCCGTGGCGGTCGCTCCTCCCAGCCCGCCGACATTGGCGGTGGTTGATTCCTGCACCGTGAAGGTGCCGGTGACCGTCGAACCGGTGGTGGGCGTGAACTTGAGTCCGGCCGCTCCCTGGGCCAGGGTGATGAAGTCGCCCGAGTTGATCGCCGTGGTGCCGTCATGCTGGAACAGCGTGCCGCCGGTGATGTTCGTGATCTGGAAATTGGTGACGAACGCGGTCTCGGCGGCACTGGGAAGAATCACCAATCCCGAAGTGGTTTGATGATTCTCGCCCGCGACGGCCGAGGTCACACTGGGCGGTCCCGTCAGGTTGACCGTCACCAATCCCGTGGCGGTCGTGCCGCTGGCGTCGGCCGGCGTGGCGTCGGGCGATTGCTGGACGGTGAAGCTGGCCTGGCCCACGAAGCTGGCGGCGGGTGTGAACTTCAGCCCGGCGGCACCCTGAGCGAGGGTGATCATCGAGCCGTTGCTGACGGCCGTGGTGCCGTCATTCAGAAACAACGAGCCGTGGGTGATGTTGGTGATCAGGTAGTTGGTCACCAGCGTGCCATCCGCGGCGGCGGGGGTGATCACGAGTCCCGAGGTGGTTTGTTGCGTGCCGGTCGTGGTGGCCGGCGTGATGGCCGGCGGGCCGGTCAACATGGCGGGGGTGACGGTGATTGCCGCAACGGCCGTGATGCCGCTGGCGTCAGCCACGACGGCGTCGGGCGCCTGCTGAACGGTGAAGCTGCCCTGGCCCACGAAGTTGGTGGCCGGGGTGAACTTCAGCCCGGCGGCCCCTTGGGCCAGAGTGATCATCGTGCCATTGGCGACGGCGGTGGTGCCGTCATTCAGAAACAGCGAGCCGTGGGTGATGCTGGTGATCAAGTAGTTGGTTACCAACGCGGCATCCGCGGCGGCGGGGGTGATGACGAGTCCCGAAGTGGTTTGATGATTCTCGGCAATCGTGGCGGGCGTGATGGCCGGCGGTCCGACCAGCACGGCGGGGGTGACGGTGATCGCCGCCGTGGCGGTGGTGCCGCTGGCGTCGGCCGCGTTGGCGTCGGGCGATTCCTGGATCGTGAAGTTGGCCTGGCCCACGAAGTTGGTGTCCGGCGTGAACTTGAGCCCGGCGGTGCCCTGGGCGACGGTGATCATCGATCCGCTGCTGATGGCGGTGGTGCCGTCAGTCTGAAACAACGTGCCGTGGGTGATGTTCGTGATCAGGTAATTGGTCACCAGCGCGCCATCCGCGGCGGCGGCCGAGATTACGAGTCCCGAGGTGGTTTGATGATTCTCGCCGATGACGGCCGGGATCACGCTGGGCGGCCCGTTCAAATTGACGGTCACCGCTGCCGTGGCGGTGGTGCCGCTGGCGTCGGCCGCGTTGGCGTCGGGCGATTCCTGAACCGTGAAGTTAGCCTGGCCCACGAAGCTGGCGGCCGGGGTGAACTTCAGCCCGGCGGCGCCTTGGGCCACGGTGATCAACGTGCCGTTGCTGACGGCGGTGGTGCCATCGTTCAGGAACAGCGAGCCGTGGGTGATGCTCGTGATCAGGTAGTTGGTTACCAGCGATCCGTCGGCGGCGGCCGGGGTGATCACCAGCCCCGAGGTGGTTTGATGCGTCCCGGCGGCGGTGGCCGCAGTGACGGCGGGTGGCCCGGCCAGCACGGCGGGGGTGACGGTGATCGCCGCGACACCCGTGGCGCCGTTGGCGTCGGCCGGCGTGGCGTCGGACGATTCCTGGGCCGTGAAGCTAGCCTGGCCCACAAAGTTGGTATCGGGGGTGAACTTCAACCCGGCGGCGCCCTGGGCCAGGGTAATCATGGTGCCATTGCTGACGGCCGTGGTGCCGTCATTCAGAAACAACAAGCCGTGGGTGATACCCGTGATCAGGTAGTTCGCCACCACCGGGACATCGGCGGCGGCGGGAGTGATCACCAGTCCCGAGGTGGTCTGGTGATTCTCGGCGATGGTGGCCGGCGTGATGGCCGGCGGCCCAGCCACGGCGGCGCCGATGTTTGGCGAGGCAACCGGGCCATTGCTGGGAATCGCGTGGAAAGCCGGCGATGCCGTCGGGCCGCCCGCGGTGGCCAGTGCGACGAGTGCCGTGTCGCCGTCAGACGGCGATGCCACGGTGAGCAATCGGCGAACTTCTAGCGACTCGATCGACAGGCTGGCGTGATTCTCAGGCCGGCGGGCCTTGCTGGCCGCCGAGGACCCAGCGCGCGACAGCCACCCGGCGTCGCTGAGGGGAGATCGCATGCTCGGACACTCCGAAGTCAAAAGTGAACATTCCATTCGGTCGATTTCGACCGGTCGCCAAGCCATCGTCCTCGCATTTGACGCTCCAAACTTTTGAGCAAGCTCGAGGCGGCACAACCGCGACATGGCCGCTATTGTGATAACGCCTCGCAACCTTGGCGTCTACCACTTGGCTGGCCTTTCCCTGGCACTCGACGGGCCTTTCCCGGGGCGCGGTTTCCGCATTTTCACCAGCGAACTGATCCTGCCCCAAGGAAAGCCGCATTTCGCTAGCACTTCACATCAATCCACTCCGCAGTCGGCTGTTGACGTGAGCTCGAATCGTCGCCGCGATCGCCCTCGTTTGCACGCGCTTTTTTCTCGACTTGTTTGCTCCAGCAGTGATCGTCCCGATAGCTAAAAAAATTGGGAATGTGGGGCCGCCGAACCGCGGCCCCACATTCGATTTCAACTCGCGCGACTCCCGACCTTGTAGCTTACTGTCGACCCTTGCGCGGCTCGACCACCAAAAAGTGCGAATAGATAGGTTTGCCCAGCGAGGCCCGCGTCCTTCGATTTTGTGAGAATGTCGCGGGTATGAACAGCCACCTCGGAGTAACCAGCCGCTGTCGACGGTTCGCGGACTGATGGGCGCTGAACAAGTCTGTGGGGCGCCAGTCGATACGCAAGCAACGACCATGAGACATGTCTTTCAAATCCGGAATCTGGCGGTAACGGTGCGCGCCCGGTGGCTGCCTTCCTGGCCGCGCAATCACGCTGTGGCCCCGTTTAAAGCTGTCGCCAAATCGATCTTGCCCTGCTTGATTTCCTTGAGCACAGCGATCAGGCTCGACGCATTGAGATTCGAGAGGTCGGCGAGCGGCTTGCCGAACATGTGTTCGGCCAGGTGATCCAATTTGCGCGATCCCAGACCGCGGATCTGACCTGCCATTTGTGTGAGATAATCCATTTGCTTCTGGGACGCGCGGTAACCGTCGTGTTGATCGTTGGATGACGTCGCTGGGCCGGCCTCATCATTGTCAACCAGCGTTGTACGAACCTGCCGTTGCAGAGTGAGCTCGTTGGTCACCGCGCGACTGCAAGCGTTGTACGCTTTCTTGACGCGTTCCTGAAAGCCTTCAGGGTCATCAAACACGAGCGACTGATCCAATTCGACCTCAACATGACAAGAGGCACCGAGGGAGCTGTAGCCTGGCAATCCAACCTTCTTGCTGATTCCGACATTTAGTTTGAGTGGCATATTCGCCTCGACTTGTCTAGGGAGCGGCGGCCGGAAGAATCACCTGAAGACATCGTGGGCCACCGGCGGGACTTGTATGGGGAGACTTCAAGTTCAAACAAAGCGGCCTGATCGGGAACGCTCGGTCGCGATCCGTTTTCCGTGCATGGTAATGAGTGGCCGAATCGAGCCATCCGTTTGGCGGTGGGCAGGAACCAACAGGATTTCAGATCCAGCGTCCCACCCTGCATGCAGATTCAGCCGACTGTCGCCAGACCATCGATGGCTCGGAGCCAATCCACCAACTCGTCAGCCGGATCTTGCTCGGCCAGTCGTGCCGGTGTCATGTGGTCTACGGCGGTTGTGTTGAGCCACTTTTTGGTTCGGTTGCGAAATCTTCGTTGCGCTTTGCGCGAAAAGTCCTCCCATTTGCAATGTGATGGCAGACAAGCGCGTGTCACGACTTCCGCCACGGAGTCATCATCTGAAAACTCGACTGCGATACCCTTCGCGTCTCGAATGGCAGAAGGGCTCAGGTAGTTTTCGAGACTGCGCTTGCTGGTGACCGCGGCTCGACATCCGGCACGGCTATTGACGGCTGCGGCTGCTTGCTTTCGCAGCCTGGTCTCAGGCGGCAGCTCTCGGTCGTAGAGATGGAACTCCGGCCAAGCAAGGGGTGCCAGGCAATAGGACCAATAATGCAAGCAGCCACCGCCGAATGGGACGAAGACCAATTCCCCCATCGCCTCCAGTTCGTTTAGATCGGGGATCGAGACATCATCGACATGCAAGATCCGGCTGATGCGTCTGAGAAACTCGATATCGTTAGGGCCTTCGACGACGACCAGTACACTTGCTTGCGATCTTGCGCGGTGGTGAGGGGCCTTGGCATGGAGCGCGTTCGTCTGGGGGCGCGCCGATGGTTCTGGTTTTTCGTAGATTATTTGTTCAGGCATTTCGGGTTTTCGCTGAAGAGAGGTCCTCGCTCACGGAACATAATCGTTGAGCGCTGAATTGAACCGGTCCATCAAGAAACCGGGGAGAAAAAACGGCGGTCCGCGATCGTGGCACCCCGGACCGCCGCTTAACAACGTTTTGTCGCAGAGCGCGCTATTCAAACAGAGCCACACGATCGATTTCGAGTGCGTCCCAGTCGACGACTAGTGGATCGCGCTCGACGAGGTCTGGAGTCAGAAGCACAAAGCCTCGTCGGCTGATGGTGCTGACAGACTCACCGGTGGCGGCCGCCACCGCGCGGTCAAGATCGGATTGGGTCATCGTGAAGTCCTTTCGAACCGTTAGTGGAAGGGCGCAGCGCGAACGCGCGGCAATTCCCGGGATAGATGAAGCGAATCGGCGACAGCCGCGATGGACTGCTCGCTTAGACGGACACAGAAAGCCAGTGCGCGTCTAGCCAATCCTGTTCGGCATCGAGTGCCTGACCACGTCTGTCAAACGGTCCTAGAACCGGACCGCCAACCGGCGCAAGGTCGGCGAGCCACCGACCGCCGGAGGTGGGTTCAACATGGCTGGCCCGCGTGATGGTCATAGATCCCAAGGCCGCGAAGTCCAACACTTCGCCGTAGATGCAGCGGATCGATCCGTCGACTCCAACAACCAAGTGCAAGGTGCAGTTCATTACTTAGCCCTGCGCAGAATGTTGCGGCGCGGTCGGTCGACTAACAGGCCGTCCAATACGGCTTGCACTCCGGCCAGTTGCGTGGCCACGTGCTGCCTCAGAGAGCTGCTATCGCGGAGCTCTTGCGGCTCAACTCCACGTACGATCTGTTGAGCCTGGGCTACCAAGTGATCCAGCTGTTCGTTGGATCGCACATTGAGCTGTCCGAATCGCTCAAAGAAATCAGCCAGATTCGTGATCGCAGAGTCTCGAAAGATCTTGGGCTTACCGTCTTCGTGTCCCGAGATTCTCTCAGAGAGATGCGAGATCAATTTGGCCAGTTCGCTCGTAAAGGCTTGTTCCGCGAGGCGGATGGCCTCGTCGAACCGAGCGGTCATGCGAGCTTTTTCCTGTTCGTAAAGCGCGGGGCTGAGTTGCCGCAAATACTCGGGTGGTTCCACGGACGGGAAGTCGTACTCCAGCTTGAAGAGCCCATCGAGCGTCTCCGGGTAGTCAGCAGCGTTGTACAGACGGCCCAGTCGTACCCGAGCGTTGGCCTTCAGCTCGATAAAATGTTCATCGAGATACCGAACCGATTCGTCTAGTTCAGCGCGGAGGCTGGTCATTCGGACGTCAAAGGTGGCAATGTCGTGCTGCCGGATGAGTCGGATCCCGGCTTCCGGATAGGGCAGACTCAGAGCTCGCCAAAGTGAAACTGCTTGATGGCGGACGGCAGTGACGGCGCGAAACGCGGGGTGACCGGTGTCAAACAGTTTCTTGCCGGCCGAAAGATAGTTGCCTTCGGCGCCGAAAGAATCGGCCGCCTGCAGCTTCTGTTCGGCCGAAAGGCTTTTACGGACGCCGAACCAAGTAAAGCTGAGCCGCACGGCGGCCATGCTGGTACGCAAGCGGCCGGCCGCCGTTTCGGTCCGTTGCGTGGCGGATTCATCCAACAATGTGCTCATGTAAATCATCTCCAAGGTTGTCGAGTGTCGAGGCAATACAGGTCGGCGCAACGGCCAGTTGCTAGCGCGGCGCTAGTTGTTTGAAGGGTCGCGATTGACCCGCCGACGAGCTTTTGAGCTGCGGCTTGTCTGGTCGCAGTAAATGCCAGATTCGTCAGCGCTTAAGCACCGGCCATTCGCCCACTGACGCAGTCGTTCCACAGATTCCGTCGCGGTGACCGCCACGGGCACGACATTCTGGGCGGCCTGCATTAAGGGCAGGTCAAGCAGCGCGGCCAAGCGGCAGCAGGCTCGGATTTCTGCTCCGGTCCAGTTTTCGTCGTTGGGTAACCGCTGAATGGGTTCCAAGCGGAACTGTTGCAAGTAAAGCTGCCAGATTGCATCCTTCTCCGTACGGCCAGGAAGATTGAGAAAGAAGATCCCATCGAATCGCTCGGCACGACTAAACTCCGGCGGCAACTTGGAGATATCGTTGCAGGTGGCCACCAGGTAGACGTCCGACGTATGGTCGTTCATCCAAGTAAGTAACGATCCGAACAGCCGTGCGGAGATGCCGGAGTCCGTTTGCCCGGAGCTGGCCACACCGCTGAGCGCCTTTTCGCACTCATCAATGAAAAGGATTGCCGGTGCCATTGCATCGGCAATCCGCAGCGCTTGGCGGATGTTTTGCTCTGATTGACCGACCAATGAGCCCATCAATGCGCCTACGTCCAGCAATAGGGTGGGCCTTCCTGTTTCTTGGCCAAGTGTCTTGGCAAAGGCACTCTTACCTGTGCCCGGCACGCCCAGGAGCAAGACCCCGCGAGGACGCTTGTGCGGCTCGTTTCGACTCGGCTGCAGGAGCGATCGTTTGCAGAACACCTTAAGCGAACTCAGTCCTCCTAGGCTGCTGAAATCGTCCGTTCCTCGGTGCAGCGATAACTGACCGCTCTTCCTGAGCATGTTGGTTTTGAGTTCCCAGACAGCGTCAGCTGCAATTCTGCTGTGTCGGACCAGCGACAGACTGAAGGCGGCTTCCGCCTCGTAACGCGTCAGGCCAGACGCTGCGTCGAGAACGGTTTGCAACTGGGGACCATCGGGTAACTCTCCCGGCTGATTGCCAATGCCCCGGGCAATCTCAGTGAGTTGCGCGCGGTTGGGTAGCTCGTGCTCAACCACCACCAGGAGTTTTTCGAGCTCGGTTGGAATCTGCACCACCGGTGCCAGGATCACGACAAACGTTCGATTCTGTTTGCCGGCCAAGATCTGGTGGACCAGGGCCTGGATGATTTCGGCGCTGTTCAGAAACCGGTGGAAGTTGGTCAGAACCAAGATTGCCGAACCGTCGGCCGATGCCAAAGCGTTCAGTGAGCGAATGGCCGCCAGCGGGTCTGGCCCCAAAGCGGCCGATGACTCGGCGCTCGTTCCTGGCCGACGAAGGCCGCGGTCTACGTCCCAGGTTGCGAGTGTCCAGTGTTCGCGATGGCACAACTGAGCGATCTCGGCCAGGACATCCTCGTGCTCGTGGGACTCGATCCAAATACCGGTAAAACAGGCCGAGATGTACTCGGCCAAACGATCCGCAAGCATGCGCAATGCTCCTTAAAAGGATTAGGCGTTTGGAAAAGCGTGAGGCGAAGCTGACCGCAGGGCTGGTCAACTTTGGACAAAGACATCCAGGCGGTTCCCTGGTAGCCAGTTGCCCTTAGCTGCCGCAACCTTCCTGCGTGGACTCCCGACACGAGCAGGGAAAATGGTGGCCCATTGCTGAGAGCCCAGTCGACTGGCTTTACAGATCGCCATGACCGGTGGGCGGGCAGAGCGTCTCATGGGTGGGACAGCGAGATACTGGTTTGCCTCGTGGCCGGATCACGGCCTGAGCTGCTGCGACTGTTCGAGAGTAGGCTTCTGGTGAAACTCGGCCGTCAGTTGTTCGTCAACCCGAGTGCCTAGCGCCTGTTCCAAAAAGCGACTCGTCTCGCGGCACGAGTCGCCGACAAAACCTCTGGTTTCTAGTTTGGCCTGGCCGGTGGGCGAGATGATGATTTCGATGCTCCGCGTCATTCGGCACCTCCGGCGACTTGAATCGTCAGCCTGATCGAGCCATCGGCCAAGGCCTGCTCGGTGACCGTGTGGCCTCGTTTGCGGGCCTCCAGCTTGGATTTTTCAGCGGCGTAAGCCTGAAGGAATCGGTCGAGTTGAGCCTGGTCACCCCAGCTTCCACCGAAGTTGTCGAACTCAATTCGCCCCTCAGCCAGATCGCAAACGATCGGATACCGCCAGCCGGGCAATTGAACCGTCAGACCGGTCGCCTTAGCGGCGAACAACTCAACGGTTTGCTCGATGGGTTGAGGAAGTGCCAATCGCCGGCAAGCGGCGGCGACTCCCCCGGGGTCACGGACTTGCGTTTGGATTTGCACAATGTGTGACAACTGGCAGTCCTCCGGTTGGAAATGTTATTGGTTCTCGTCGTGGGGAATGACCGGTAGTTGCTGGCAACTTGGCACGTCGGGGAGCAATGGTAATTGTCGGTCAATCAGCAGTTGTGGTTCGGCCAACTCCTGAATGAGCAGCGCTTCGAGTTCTGCGCTCGGCGTTTCACGGCGCAACGCGTTGACAATGTACACGCACAGAAAAATCGGAAGTACGCATGCGAGCAACGCCGCGGCTTGCATGATGGCCGCAGCCAAGATCGGCTCTCGATGCCGTTGCTTAGCCAACTCCTTCCGTTCAACCTCCAGGAGTTCATGCTGCCGATCGAGACTGGCTCGCTCTGTATGCAGTTCGCTCTCCAGGTGCGATTGAGCCGCGACCAATTCTTGACGGGCCTGAGAGTCCGCCGCCACAAGCTGTCGCGTGGCCTTGGCAACTTCAGTGCTCTGTTTTGCCGTCTGTTGATTCTGTTCGGATTGCCTGGCAAGGCTGCGTTCCGACAGCTCGACCAGGCGACCATCGGATCCTCCGCAGCCAACGGTCACTAGAAATAAAAGTATGAGTGGACTAGTCCGGTGAACGATCGTCGGCATGGTGGCTTCTCCAATGGGCCAATAACTTGGTAAACAATTGTCGAAGGCCGCGCCGCAGGCGGATTTCGCGAGCCAGCGCCAGGACCAAAAAGGTCATGGCCAATGACATGCTGCTGAAGACGAACACCGTGAAGTTCAATGGGCGATCTCCGTGGCTTGATGAGATGAATTGCTTCGACAGGACGCCGCGCAACCTCCGACACGAACGGTGACGATCAGCGCGCGATCGCAGTGGTCGCCCAGAGCGGGATCCCGAAGAGCTAGGCGTGCTCCCTATCTCATATGCCATGAAAATGCGAGTTATTAAGCTGACGAGATATTGGCCCGGCGGTCCTGAAAGCTGTGTCGGTTCCGCGCGGACATTGGCATGCTGGTTTATTCAATCTGCCGAACCAGGCAGGCGAACGGGCCAGGCCACGCGGCCGCGTGGCGTGATTCCCCAGGAGCCGGGCATCGATCCCTGGCAGAACGAAAGCACCAGGTCGAAGTGCGGCCTGCATCGCCGAGGCGAAGGGCTGACCTCAACAAGAAGGCCATGTTTGGCCCGGCCGACAGTGCTGCGGGCGACAGGTGCAGATTTCGGCTCGGATTGCGCGCGGTTGCTTGACACGACGCCTTTCGGTGAGACAATCGAATGCACTCTGATTCCATGCACCAAATGGTGGGATGGGTTGCAGAAAAATCAGATGACAAGCCGTTTTCTCGAGCTGGTTTCTGCCGGCTCACTGCGGACTTAAGCAGCCCAGCTCTGCGAGAAGCGGTTTCTCTTCGTATTTGCGGTAGGCCAGGCGGCCCCCGTCGCGGGTTGCGACGTCATTGTCTCGAGCAAACGGAGAATCGCTGTGAAAATCACTGTGAAGAAGATCCACTTCGCCCCATTCGTTGCCTTGGTCGCTGCGTCGCTGGTCGCCGCGCCCTCACTGGCGGGCTCATTTGCCCAACTTTCCAGCTCCGAAACCCAAATCGGTGACACCACGCCCAAGGTGGTCACGATGAACCAGGACGATGCGCTGAAGGGCATCACCAATTCCAAGGGCGCCGTCACGTTCAAAGAGGCCGGCACCTACTTCGTGATGGCGGCCGCCCAGGTGGGCAGCTCCGGCGGCAAAGGCAAAGGCAGCGTGCGGATGTGGATGCGGCAAAACGGACAGGACGTGGCCAACTCGAACACCGAGCAGACCATTGCCGAGGGTTTTACCGCCGTGCTGGTGTGCCAGGGCGTCGCCGAAATCAAAGCCGGCGATAAGCTCGAGGTCACTTTCTCGGTCAGCTCCGGCGGCGAGGGCCTGGGCCTGATCGTCTCGAAGCCCCAGGGCGAGCCGGTCATTCCCAGCCTGATCTTCTCGGCCTTCAAGGTCGACGATAGTGCCTATGCCCAGTTGTCGAGCACCGAGTCGCAGCCCGCCGCCGCGGCCGGCAAGGCGATTACGCTGAACTCGAACGACGCCGTCAAGGAAGTCGAAAACGACAAGGGCGTGGTCACCATCAAGAAGGCCGGCACCTACTTCGTGATGGCCGCCGGCCAGACGGGCGCCACCGACACCAACGGCAAGGGCAGCGTCCGCCTGTGGGTGCGGCAAAACGGCAAGAATGTCGACAACTCGAACACCGAGCAAGCCATCGCCAACGGCTTTACCGCGGTGCTGGTCTGCCAGGGCGTGATGGAGTGCAAAGCCGGCGACAAAGTCGAGCTGCTGCAATCGAGCACCGGCGCCGGACTGGGCATGGTCGCCTCGCGGCCCAAGGGCGAGCCCGTGGTGCCGAGCATGATCCTCTCGATCGTCAAAGTGGCCGACAGCTCCTATGCCCAGCTCTCCAGCAGCGAAACGCAGATCGGCGGGGCGACCGGCAAGCCGCTCGTGCTCAACTCGATCGACGCCGCCAAGGACGTCGAAAACGACAAGGGCACCGTGACGGTCAAGAAGGCCGGCACCTACTTCGTCGTCGCCGCCGGCCAGGTGGGCAGCAGCAACGGCAGCGGCCAGGGTTCCGATCGGCTGTGGCTGCGACAGAACGGCAAGGACGTCGACAACTCCAACACCGAGCAGACCATCACGCCCAAGTACACTGCGGTGCTGGTTTGCCAAGGCGTCGGCGAAGTCAAAGCCGGTGACAAGCTGCAACTCTGTCAGTCCGCCCGCGGCGCCGGCGTCGGCATGATCGCCTCCGCCCCCAAGAATGAACCGGTCATCCCCAGCATGATCTTCTCACTGGTCAAGGTCGACTGATCGGATCAGAAAGACTCGATTCTTCGACCAGCCGAAACGAGGCCTGCGAGTGCCGGAACAAGAGATGCGATGATCTCTTGTTCCGGCCGAGGTCTTGCATCGCCTGCGCTGTAAGAAGGCGCAGCCGTATCGGCTAAAACGAGCCGCCCGCCGAATCTCCTCAGGCGGCCTTTTTCATCGAATCAAAGTCGGCGCCAGAGTCGGCTCTCTCGCGGCCGGCAAAAGTACGTCACCAGCTACTACCGGAGATTTGTGTGCTCCACGTTCCGGCAGTGTGGCCCGGCGGCGTGCAGGTCACGTGTGATCCACGAGCCCCTGCTGCTGGAATGTGTGGTACGGACGCTGCGAACTACGGTGCTCGGCGAAGGCTTTGAGGATCGTCTGCATGCACGCCTAAAATTGGAACTCGGGAAAGCATATCGCCCGGCAGCGATAACCCGCTTGCAGCAGGAAATCGCCAGCCTCGACAAAACCATCGACCGAGCCACGGAGAATCTGCTACTTGCCAATCCAAGCCAGGCTCGACGCGCAGTTGAGAAGCTCTCGATGTGGCAAGCCAAGCGAGATAGCACGGCTATTCGGTTGGAAAAAATCGAAGCCGGCAGGCCACTTAATCTCAAACGCCTTGTCGCCAACGCGATGCATGATGTGCGCCGCTTGCAGTTCGGACTCATTGGCGAGGATCCCAAACTTCTTCATCAAACGCTGCAACAACTCGTCGCGCGCATCACCCTGACATTCGCACCCGATCCCACAAGGAACGGTCGTGAAAAAATGTCCAGCGGTGTGATAATCGTGCGCGAGCCCTCCTATGATGCCGGATCAATTGAGCGCCGGATTGACTTCAGCTGGTCAGACCTAGGAGAGTTTCGTCCGCGTGGCCGACTAGGCTGGCGAGATAAGCCCAACACGACTCTAATGGGAAATGGACCCAAGGTGTGTGTTCATCGCCTGCCCTCAGAGGTATTGGACGGTCCTCAATCGCAATCGTGCTCGAATTGGCGGAGTTCAATACCGCCCGATCTCAGTTAGAATGCGTCAATTGGTCCTGACATGATGAAGAGGCGTCGACATTAGAATCACCGGTGTGGACATGACTCTCAGCGAAAAGCAGAAAATGCTGGCTGGCGAGTTGTACGACTGCAAGGATCCGGAACTAGTCGACATGCGCTTTCGTGCTCGGCGGCTGATGCGGCTCTATAACACGAGCACCGAGGAACAGCTCGATCTCCGTCAGGATTTGCTCGCGGAACTCCTGGGCCACCGAGGCCAGGGTGTGTGGATCGAGCCGCCGTTCTACTTCGACTACGGCAGCTTCATCGAACTGGGTGACAAGGTCTACCTGAATGTCAACTGCGTGATCCTGGATTGCAACCGTGTGCGGATCGGCGATCAGACGATGCTCGGTCCCTCGGTGCAGATTTACGCGGCCTATCATCCGATCGACGCAGTCGAGCGCTGCGGGGGCCCCGAATACGCGGCACCCGTGACTATCGGCCGTCAGTCCTGGATCGGCGGCGGCACGATCGTCTGTCAGGGCGTTTCCATTGGCGATCGCACGACCATCGGCGCCGGCAGCGTCGTAACCCAGGATATTCCGTCCGATGTTTTTGCCGCGGGCAATCCCTGTCGCGTGATACGCAGCTTGAGCGAGCGCTAACTTCCTCACTCGGAGGCATCGCGCGATCACCCGCCATGCTGTTTACCACGAAAGTGAAGCTGCATCGCCTCTGACGATCGCGCGCTTGCCGGTAGGCCGGTCGCGTTTGATGCCAAATCGAGGCCGACTGCCGACGGCGCATGCCGTTACCGATATCGATTATGTGTACCTGGGGGCAGCCGGCACGAAGCGCGGCTGATCAGCCGCCCCCCAAGGGCATACCATAGCTCTGTGAGCACTCTCGCTCCATTTCGCTGTCTGTTGTGTTGCTCTTAGCCCGCCAATTACTCAGACTGCCGACGTGCGCTCTGCTGACGATTTCCAAGTAACGATGCTCTTGCCGGAAGCGGCGGAGTCCGCCGACGCAGCGGCGCAGTGTTGCGATGATTATGGCGTGACGTGCGTCAACCCAAATGGTCGGCCCGTTTTGAGGCCCTGTTCTTGAAACGCGCCCGGCCCCCGGCAACCTCGTTTCTGATCAATACGAATACCGGCGATCCCATCATCAATCCGCATAGCTTCGGCTTTCCATTTCAAGCGGGAGCCGACGTCGGCCTGGTCCGCTATGGCGATCTCGCCGATCTGGATTTGCGTTACTTCGGAGTGAATCAATCCAGCGCTTCGCAGGGACCGTTCTACGTTGGACCCGGCACCGGATTGTCGGGCGCCGGTGGAGGTTCCCCCGCCCCACTGATCCTGTCGTCAAGCTACGTGTTTTCGCTTAACAGCGCCGAGGCCAACCTGCGGCGCAACCTGTCTGTTCAGCTCGCAAAAAAGCAGTTAAGTCTCGACCGCCTCCGTTTTAATGCCTGCCCAGTCTCCTGTGGCCGTTCGGCCGACAATATAAATATCAATCTTGACCTCTCCAATCTTGAAGACCTTCAAGTCTTTTAGCTCCTGGTTGAGCACGGCAAGAAGATTGCGATATTGCTCGACGGTCTTTTTGTCGTCGGCGTCGTGCCACTCTTGCTCTTGGGTCAAGTCGTGAAAGAACTCATCGAGCCCGACTTCCTCCGCGTGAGCGTCTGACGATTTACCGGCAAATGACCGTAAGTCCGTATCTGTGAGCTTCGGCTCCTGCCTTGCCCAATGAACGACCTCGAAAGGCGAGTCGGATTCGCTGGTGTAGAGCAATCCCCTGATCGCCTTTTGCAATTCCTGCGACGCGTTATCCGCCATAGACTCGCTCCGATTTTATTCTTGGCGGACCGATGGTCCGAGTGCCACATTGTAGTGATCAACGCTTTCCTTCAGTGGGCCGACAAAGGATTCTGGAACGCGATCGAAAAATCGGAGGCCGGTAAGTTCCTCCACCTGCTTGACGGATGTGCGATACGGTGTCCAATCTTCACCGACTCGCTCATCGTTTGGCATAACCACGGCGATCATTCGCGCGTTAGCATCAATTCTTGCGGCATCATCGCCGTCGGATTCATCGAGAACCAGGATCACCTTCCAACATTGAGCCGGCACTGTCACCTTGCCATGCGACAACGTGTTCCTCACACCCTCCCTCCCTCGTCCGCCTTCCCCCGCCGGGCCGCAAATGATGTAAAGTTCCTTGTGTTGCCGTTCCACGAGCGTTCGGCAATACATCTCTAGCTGCCGCCACGCCTTCTGGTTCACTGCAGGAGCTTGCGGAATGATGTTGGTCATCACAAACGTGGCATGACTCATTGTCTCGGTTCGATCACGGTCGCTATGCGGGCACATATGACCTCGGTCGAATCCGGAACTCGTGTAGTCCTTTGGAACGATGCGCTTGAAGCCGGTCGGTAGATCGAGATCGGGATAGAAAGGCAAACGCTTCGCTGATCCGATTTCTTCGTGCGTCAAATGCCAGCTAACCCAATTCGGCGTCCCTTTTGAGTTGTTATAGGAAAGCGCAAAGTAGTCCTTCCTCATGAGGAAGTTGTCAGCAGATTCTCCAGCTTGGCTCGGATTGCCGAGCGCCAAGTGAGCATATTGACTCTGCGCCTGGACGGCAGAAGGGGCAACGCAAAGCGCAAATGAGGCGACCAGCACTCGAAATAATCGGTTCACAAATGCCCTCCATGGCAAGGTGGCGGCGGTGATTCTGGCAGCTTGAGAATAGAGCCAGCGAGCGGCGCAAAATGGTGGCAGATTGTCGGAAGACGCCGCTATTGCGTCAAGGGAAGAATAAGCTAGCGGAAGGCTTTAAATCCCGCTTGTGTATTCACCGCAATCCAGACAAGTCCGAGCGAGCCGCCTCTTCAGGGGGAACGAGGGAGCGCAGAAATAAACCGGCGAGTTCGGGGATAGGCCGCGATCCGACGCACGGCACGTTCAAAACGGCTCGTTTTCTGTTGCCTACAACACACAGCTGGATTCGCGACAAGTGATAGCCGCGCGTCATTCCAAGAAGTTGTAGGAGTTGTCGGGTCGTTCAGATTGTCCTGTCAACGATGTGAACCCGAGATTCGGGCTGATGAGCGAAAAGGCAACCGGGCTTCGGTCACTATGAGGACTGCCGTCGTCACAATCAGTGGCCAACCGGCCCAGCTTTAGAAAATTGGGATCCGTATGGTGCAGATGACGTGAATGATCAAAGTCTGCGTCAAGAGCGACTCGACAGACCGGCCAGTCTGGAACAGTGACTACCGACCTGGGCCCAGCAGCCGAACACTTTTTCGCGGTCTCTCGTCCTTAATCAACGTCAGCGTGACGCGCGGCCATGCAGTTCGGTTTTCGATTATGTCACATTTTCTAACACGCTATGCGCGGAGCAACGGCATGGTCGGGGCCGGAGGGCTAGGTCAGAAGTCGAACTCAAATCCGAGATTGATACCCTGTGCCCAATAGGAGGAGGTCTGGAACTGGAAGGCAGGCGCATTGGGACCTGCGGTTCCGTAACTGGGATCCGTGGGGACAAGATTTGGGCTGACGAGTCGATTTACTTGGTTGCCGGGTCGTGCAACGTTGCTCCAATAAATAAAAGAGTATCCGACCCGAACCAACCAGCGTGGAGTGATATGGAATCCAAGGTTCAAGCCCACTTCGGGCACGACCGCAAAGGATGTTCGTTCATAGTCGCCAATATTGGCTGACGTGGCCAGGACTCCCCCGGGAATGTAAGTTACAGACCCGTCTGACGAAGACAGGGCTGTCGCTCCGCGAATGATCACTTTCTCCTGGCTGGCTCCCAATGCCAGTTTGCCAGTCGCAGTCAGCACCCACCTATCGAGTAGCCACGTCATCCGCGTACCCACCTGGCCGCCATAGAAATTGTTGATGGTGCGGAAGCTATCCATATCCCTCAGACTGCTGGACGCGTCGATAGGCTGCCCGAGAAACGTCAAGCTATTATCCACCAAGGGGGACAGTTGATCTTCAATTCGCAGCGACTCAAACAAATTCAAGTAACGGAAGCCAAGCAAGCCATCCATCCGGAATTGATCTGTTCGAACAAAGTTGATCGCTCCATTGATGTCCCAGCTGAAAAGGGCACTCGTGTTGGTGACCGTAGCTCCGCCTGAAAAGGCTCCGGGACTGGAGTCTCCGTAGGAACTCTCCGTGGCCGAGACGGCATCGATCACCGGGCGGGCAATGATTTGGTTGCCGTTCGCATCTGAGAATGCGGAAAACCGAGCCGCATTAGTTCCGACGAGAAAAAAGCCGCTCTCCATGCCGAGGGTGCGGTCTTCATTGAGCCACGCGCCGGACTCGACGCGAAGTCCACTCAATGCGCGAAAGTCGATGCCATTCGCCCCATAGAGAACTTGCGTGCCGGGCTGTCCGAGAGCGCCAGGGATCGAGTCATTGATTGAACCCTGTGTCACGAGGGGCGCCGACAGCGGACCGCTTTTATTCCACCACAGCAGGTAGTCGGTCCGAATCCAGAACCGTGGAACAGCCGGTGCCAACGGTGCTGGCGTGGCTGGGAGCGGAGTGCCGGTCACGTCCCATGCCGGTGCAACGACGGGCGGGTCAGCCATCTGCCCGAAAGCGGAGCCAGCGAGAGCGGCCGGTGTGCAGATCAGCAGGCACAGTTTGATGAATTCAAAAAATCTAGCCATCGTGCAATCTCGCCCGGTTAGAGGCAATGGATCTTCGAAGCGAACCAGACAGCACTCAGCGTGTCCGCCGCTGCAGGCCCACAAACCGCCCCCAGCCGCTCTCGAGTGGCGGAGCGGAACTAATCACGATGGCCGCACTGCGATTAACCGTGAAGCTTGAGACGCTGCCGGAGTAACTTTCATTAGAAATGCCGTTGGGCAGCGGTGATGCCGCCGGGCGATCCGACAATGACGAGGCGGAAGCCTCTATCTGCGTTCGGCCGCGCGAACTGAAGGCCATGTTGATCGAATACGCCTGCCAATTGTCGATTGGCCCGGTTGTGCCGTTGACCGTTGCATAGGCATTCGTAAACGTCACTGAGCCAAAGGCCGCCAAGGGCAAAACCCCACGGCTGTCAGCAGGTGCCTCAACGACCCATTCCGCCGACGACCTGAGTGCGCCTGCAACCGATTGGGTCGTCGTATAGGATTCGGACTCGGTCGCGTCGTTGATCGTCAACACGAAGTTCTGGTGAGTGGAATCGTATCGAACCGAGGCAGAAATCGAGTCACCGGGCTTCATCGCAAAGTTGGGGATGGTCACTGCGGAAGTGGGATACATTTCGAACCACGCAGAGTACGCTATCCGGCCGCCAATGACGTCCTGTTCGGTCCCGATCTGCTCAACCGTGCTTGAATTGTAGCCGTCGATCCCAACCCAGGTCGCCGAGTAACCACTGCTCTTCGGGTTGACGGCGGGCACGACCCATGAACCGGCAACAGAGCTTACCGAGTTGGTTGCCGTTGAAATCGCGTAGCCCGACCAATTGACGTCGGTGTTGGAGATTGGCACTATCGGCGCCGCCGACTTGACAATTGCTGGGACCGATGCGGAATGCCCGACCGCTGCATGGCTGGCGATACTCGAGACTCCCGAGACGGCCCACAGCATCCGTCGCTCTTCCAGTGCCTCAACGCACATTTGTCGAAGAATAAGACGCTTGGCCTTCATCAGCATTCTCCTAGACTGCAGGGGCGGCCCTGTGAATTTCTCACAGCAATCGCGACTCACGCGAGGTCGGACCATTGATGAGCCGGCAGCACAGGCCAAAGGCACGTCCAAAGTCGGGAGACTCTCGCAGACGCAGCAAAAAATTGCAATGCGGCCTTGATGCGGACGAAGTTCGGCCAGGCGATGCGTTCCAGAAGGTTTTGATGCATCGGCCAAGTTTGCATCCGTGACCGCGGCATAGCCCGCTAGCGTCCTTGCCAACAACATCAGTTCGAGCCTAACGTCAGGCTCATGTCGCTTGGAGCGTGAGATGCTCAGCTGAGTCCAACTTCAATCCGTGTTGGTTCCGGTTGCATGATTTCGTTACGCAAAACTTTGGAGTCATAGCACGCAAAATCCCTGGAGGCTCACAAGCGATTTTGAAAGTGAGTTTTTGGCCGCGGTGGCTGCTCACAGAGTCGATTGATCTCCTTTACTTTCTAGCCGTACTTTACATTTGTCTTCGGAGCCCTCAAATAAATCCTCGAGGTGATTCACGCGAAGGGAGAATGCCGATGCCGCTCTGCCGCCCACGCTCGCTCACGGTGCTTGTGTTGCCCGGACTCGCGTTACTGGCGATGGTTCACGCGCGGGCCGAGGATACCGAAGAGGTTGGCACCGAAAAAAGCCGCCCCAGCCCCCAGCTGTTCCTCAAAGCAGTTGCCGAACAGCGGGACAGCCAAGACCGCCGGCTCCGGCCATGGAAAGATGGAGTCGCTGAAGAAGAAAGGTTGCTGTTGCGTGCAAGGTCCGGAGCGATCAATGCCAGAATAGCAACAGACGTCTCGCGGCCCAGTGCGACTCGCACCCAGTTTGTTTTCAGAACCAAGAACCTCAAGGAAGAGTTCATTGCGCGGGCTTCCCAAGATCTCGCCCGACACAAAGAATTATTTGCCAGCTTTCAGAGCGCCAAGCCGCCGCCGTACCTAAAGCTTCCCCTTACCGTTGGACAGGTTGGGGTTCTTGAGCAAACTGTTGGCCCTACTGCCGTCGCCTTGCAGGTCCTCGACGAGAACAGCATTTTGGCCAATGTGTGGTTTAACAGTAGGAAGGGGTCGTCAGGCGCGAGGTCATTGGTCTTGATGCATGGCCTCTCGACGAAAGAGATTATCGATACCAATGCGTTTGAGCCACCCGTGAACCAGATCTTTTGGATCAGCGGAACGACCCGAAGAAATGCAGCGGTCGGTTCTGACACACTCATGGTGTTGGAAGCAATGACCGAAGTTGAATGGATTGCATTTGCCGCAAAAGCAAAGGATTAGCGAGACTCGACCGCTGCGCCGCACCTAAGTCTGCGATATCAGCTAGTTGATCCATGCCAACGCCCTTTCACAATGAGCCCCGTCGTGAATCCGACGATCAGCCGTCGACTCTTCGAAGGCAATGCAAGCCTTCCGTTGGAAACCGCTGCATCTTATTTGTAGCTTGATTGCAGCAGTGCTTCTAGTTGGCATTTTGTCGTGACGACGTTCCTAAGACTGGGTGGGATGTTGAGGCAATAATCCAGCTAGCTGGGTTATCACCGTTCCACGACACGGTTGCAGATCGTCGGGCGCCAAGGGAGCTTGAATCCCGTCGAACAAAATCGTCCTTTTCCGAGAATCGTCGCGCAGCTCACCGTTGAATTTGCGCGGTCAAAAACAGCTAGTTCCAGACTGGTCTATGTTATTTCGGCGAGATGCTGTAGATATTTGACCAACTTGCCATGGGCCTCTCATGGGCCACGCAAACACTGGACGCAATTCGCGAAGTCGCGGACGCGCTCTAGGCAATCGTCGAATCAATTCTGCTGGCCTTTTGGTCTCGAAGTCGCACTGGGCCAACCGGATCCTTACGCGCTTGGAGTTTTCGGAAACGGTGATGCCGGGTTGGGTAGGCCGAGCCGCAGGCAGATGGCCTTTCCCGTGGGTAGGGAGCTCGATCTTGTCTGGCTCGCCTGTGTCAGGACAGCAGTTGTGAGCCACGTTCCAGTTGTGCATTGAGGCCGGGTTCAATCGCGCGAGTATTTCATATCCCCGCGTTCGTTCTGAAGAATCTCTACGACAAGATTCCCCTCTTGCGCGCTTCAAACGTCAATTGTGGAGACAGAGCCGGTGACCCGAGTCCATCGCTCTATCCGCAATAGGAAGAAGGTTGCATGAACCCTTCACCGTTTGAGGTTCTGACCGAACCGGTCGGCGAGAAGACCCTGCCGACGGCGAACCTGTCCGCTCTCGATCTGGCGAGGGCCGGGTCGCATCCGTTCGCTCGCTGCGTCAATCCTCACCTGGCAGACTTGCTGAGTACGTTGTGGCTGGACAAGCGATTTGTGCGCGGGGAAGGCTGCGAACTGATCGACGATCAAGGTCGCCGTTATCTCGACTGCATTGCCGCGTATGGGGCGCTGCCGTTCGGCTTCAACCCTGCCGAAATCTGGCAGAGCCTGTTGGACGTGCAACGGAGCGGCGAACCGAGCTTCGTGCAACCTGCTCTTCTTGACGCCGCCGGTGAGCTGGCCGAGCGGTTGTTGGCCATTGGTCCATCAAACCTCCGCTATGTGACCTTCGCCAACAGCGGCGCCGAGACGATTGAGGCCTGTATCAAGCTGTGCCGGATCGCCACCGGCCGTATGGGCATTCTTTCCGCGAACAACAGCTTTCACGGCAAAACGCTGGGCGCCCTGTCGGCCACGGGCAATTCGTATTACCAGGAGGGATTCGGCGCTCCAAGCAGTGACTTCCACACCATCCCCTATGGCGATGTCGAGGCGCTGCGTCGTGAGCTGGCAGCTCGTCCCGGCCATTACGCCGCCTTCTTGGTCGAGCCAATTCAAGGCGAGGGCGGCATTGTCGTCCCTCCCGCGGGTTACCTGACGGAAGTGCGTGAACTCTGTACACGCGCCGACGTCCTACTGGTCTTGGACGAGATCCAGACGGGTCTGGGACGAACCGGTGAAATGTTTGCCTGCATGTCCGAAGGCGTCCAGCCCGACGTCATGACACTGGCTAAGGCGTTGGGCGGCGGCCTGATGCCGATCGGCGCCATGCTATGCTCGGCGGCCGCCTATACCGAGAGCTTTGCCTTGCGGCATTCCTCTACCTTCGCGGCGAATACGCTGGCGTGCCGGGCTGGCTTAGCCGCGGTACAGATGCTGACCGCTGATGACAATGCTCTGGTTCGCCGTGTGGAACGCAACGGAGCCAGGCTCAAGGATGGCCTCGTCGAATTGCAACGCCGCTACCCCCAGATGATCGCCGAGGTACACGGGCGGGGCTTCCTGCTGGGGATTCGATTCGCGGGCGACCGGCTGCTGTGGCCGGAGAGCCTATTGGGCGTGGCTCTCGAACAGGAGTTCTTTACTCCGTTATTTGCGAGTTACATGCTCAACGTCGAAGCGGTCCGCGTGGCTCCGACGCTGAATGGCAAGTCGGTGATCCGCATCGAGCCGGCGCTGACCATGACTTGGTCGCAGTGCGAGCAGCTGCTGAGCGCCCTGGAGCGGACGCTCGCACTGTTTTCGACCGGCGACACCGGTCGCATCTTGGCATCGATCATCGAAGGCCAATCGCAACCATTGGTGTGGGCGACGCCGCCGGAAAAGCCGTGGGTTCAGGTCAAACCCCGCCCTGCCGAGCGTCGCTTTGCCTTTCTGATGCACCCACTGGATTATGGCAACGCCGTTGATCTCGACTCGTCCCTGGCATACCTGGATGACCGTTCGTTGGAACAGGTGGTCCGAAAGGTTTCCAGGCTCGTGGACCCGTTCGTGGTGAGCCACGGCCGAGTGGTCGCAAAAACCGGCGAGACGATTTATGGCGAGTTCATCACATTACCCAGGACGGCGGATCAGCTGGCCGGAATGCGGAAGGAAGACGCGGCCGCCTATGTCCGCAGCGCGCTGCACCTGGCCCGCGACCGAGGCGCAGAGATGGTTGGGCTGGGCGCTTTTACCTCGATCGTGACCCTGGGTGGCCGAGCCGTTCTGGACGAGGGGGTGCCCGTCACTACCGGTAATTCCTACGCTGCCGTCGCGTCGGCCGAGGCCGCTTGCAAGGCGGTGGCCCTAGCCGGGAACGGCGAGGAAAGCCCTCCCAACACAGCCATCCTGGGAGCCACTGGTGCCATTGGTCGAGCCATGGCGCTGCTACTGGCCGAGGATGTAGGTCGGCTGACCCTGGTCGGCAATCCCGATTCGTCGAGCTGCCATGTCCGCCAACGCCTGGTGGCACGCGCCGCCGACGTGGTTGAATTCGTCGCTGCCCGCCATGCCGACGGCACAAACTTCAAACCGGATACCTTCGCTGCCAAGTTGCTTACTTACTTGCCGTGCCCCAGGGAAGAAGTGATCGCCCAGCTGGAACGTGCCAACTGGCTGGTCCTGACGCAAGACACGAAGTCGGCAGTGCGAGGAGCCCGACTCGTTGTCACGGCGACCAGTTGTACGGGAACGATCATCGATTCGGAAGACCTCCAGCCCCACGCCATCGTGTGCGATGTATCGCGGCCCGCCAACGTGAGCCGGAAGGTCACAGCAGCCCGGCCCGACGTCCTCGTCATCGACGGGGGAATCATCGCCGTCCCGGCGAGGTCCACCCTGAGTCAGTTCGGGCTGGGTGATGGTCTGGTTTACGCCTGCATGGCGGAAACGATGCTGCTCACCCTGGCCGGGCACCTGCGCAATACCAGCATCGGAACGGACCTGGCGCCCGAAACGCTGCACCTGCTGCGGTCGCTGGCGAACCGGTATGGCTTCGAAGTAGGACGGTTGCGCAGCTTTGGGCAGCCGGTCGAGGAATGACGACGGCGAGGGTACCCGCGTTCGCTTAACCTCAACAGGTGACCCATGAAGCCGATGACAGACCTCTATGAGTCGATCGATGCGGTTCCCTTGGATGAGTGGGGCGAAGTGTGCCGTACGACACCGAGCTGCTTCCTGCAGCCCGAATTCCTGCGTGCCATGGAGCGGACCCTGCCAGACCCGGCCCGCATGCTTCACGCAGTGATTCGCGCGCCAGATGGCAAGCCTGCCGCGTGCGCAAGCCTGTGTCTGTACCCGGTCGATCTGCTTTCGTTGGCCAGCCCAACGATTCGCGACAAGGTCACCTGGTTGCGAAACCTGCTTCCCAGCCTGACCCAGGTCAAGATCCTGATGTGTGGTCTGCCGTTCTCAGCGGGCCAAAGCCATCTGGCCTTCGCACCACGAGCAGATCGGCCGCGCACGCTGGAACAACTGGATCTGCTGTTGCGGCAGCTGGCCCGACGTGAGGGCGCACGGCTCATCGTGTTCAAGGAATTCAGTGAGCAGGAGCGTTCCGACATGGACGGCCTGCTCAGGCAGGGTTACGTCCGCGCCGATTCTCCCCCGATGTACGAGTTGGAGAAGCCTTTCGCCGACTTCGAGGAATATACTGCGGCTTTGAAGGCCCATTATCGGACCAACATCAAACGCGCGCAGCGGAAGTTCACCACCGCTGGCTGCCGTTTCGTGCGTCTGACGAGCCTCCACGATATTCAACGCGCCTACACGCTGGAGGTCCACCGCCTCTACGAAGCGGTCGTGGCGAAATCGGACACCCGACTCGAGGTGCTGTCGCATCACTTCTTTCTCGAGCTGCTCCGGCAATTGCCCGGTCGGCTGGCTCTGACCGTGGCCTACCGGGAAGGCCATCTGATCGGCTTCACCTGGGAATTGGTCGATGGACCGGTCTATCATTTCCTGTTCATGGGCGTGGATTACAGCCAGAGCGCCGAGACCAATCTTTATTTCAACTTAGTTTATCAGGCGATGGATCACGCCTTCCAGTCTGGCGCGCGGGTCGTCCACGTGGGCCAGACAGCGGATGCCTTCAAGAGCTTACTTGGTTGTACGGGCAACCGCCGCTATCTCTATGGCCGAGGTGTGGGACCGACCTTCTCCTGGATTCTGCGGCGTGCTTCCGGGCTGTTGTTTCCGCCGAGAGCGGATCTCGCACCCCACGACGTGTTCAAGGCCGAGGTGGTGGCGAGGGGGCCGAAGCAACTGCGCGCTATGGGGCGACTGCCATAACCACCGCGCGTAGGACTGCACCATCGACGGCATCGGTTTTTGGTCGAAGTTACTTCGCCGCGGGTACATCAGCCGGATAGAGATAATCCATCACCCGGGGCTGCCCAATGGGAGTCAGCTCGTACAGTACGAGTGATCCCAACTCCTTGCGGAATAAATGCAGCCCGGTCGCAACAGCAGGCTGGGGTGGATGTGTGTCGGCACCGATGCGGTCGACAAACACCATCACCGGCGCATTGTCCACACTAGCGAGCATGGTGGTCGTATAGCGGGAAAGTCCGCCACAGTACGTCAAGCCCGCCATCTTAGTTCCCTCAGGCATGGCAGCCAGCAGCAAGCCCTGTCCCTGCCGCGTGAGGAATGTTGAGGCGAATTCGCGATCGTCATCGCAGACCCATTTGGGGCGAAATCCGGCCACAACTTGGGTCTCGTAAATCGTTGCCAGCGGAAGGTTCGGATTGTAGCGCGGCGTTTTTGAACTGCTAGCCAAGTACTGCCATCCCAACACGCCCCAAACAATCGCGGCGGCTGCGGCTGCGGCACCGACCATCATGCGACGTCGGCGGAAGCGTGAAACGATCTTTCCGGCCGGTCCACTTTCCCGCACCTTGGATAGCAGACTCGCCGGAACTCCGCCGGTCGCGAACGATCGTCGCAATGAATCGTCGATCCGTTGTTGCAGTTCGACTTCGGCCAACAACTCGGGGTTAGCGTTAATTTCTTGTGCCATTCGCGCGCGCTCCGGCTCCGGCAACACGTCATCTAAGTACGCGTCGAGGTCGGATCGATCGGGCTGTCCGCGCAGGCTCGTCATCGTGGCCCCGGGTCGTGGGAAGATTCGGCCGATTGCTTGTGACGGAGACTCAATTGTTGCCGCAGTGACTGCTTGGCGCGGTGAACGTGGCTCATGGCCGTGCCTTCAGGGATCCCAAGTGTTTCCGAAATGTCGCTATACGAGAGCTGATGCACGACACGTAACAACAAGCAAGCTCTGGCAACATCGCCGATCGTCCGCAATGCCGAGAGGAGTTCGTCATCGAAGTCCGTTTGATGTTCGGAGAGCCGACCGTCTGAAGCGACCGATTCGACCTTTCCAGCCGCCATGATTCCCACTGGGGATTCGGTCTGGTCGATCGTCGCAGGATCGGTGACCACGGTCGTCTTGCGAAATGATTTTTTGACATGATTGAGCGCGGTTAAGCGCACGATTTGCGACATCCAGGCGGCGAAATTAGTACCCGCCGTAAAATCGGCGAGTTTGCGCAAAGCCACGATCGACGCTTCCTGGACAATGTCATCGGCTTCTGCGCGGTCGCCCGTCACGGCCATCGCCACCAGCCAGCAACGCTGGTAGCAGTCCCTCAAAAGTGCCGTGAAAGACTCAACGTCAAGCACTGAACACGCGCCTCTCCCTTGGCGGTAAATTTCGCTGGCACCGGATCGACGCCGATACCGAGCGTGACAGTGGCTGCCGCAGTTAACAACAGATGTCGCTGCGGCACTGGAATCTTGCACGGTGCGGCCGCGCAGCGGTCGGCTCTGGAAACGCCGGACCGCGTGATCCGGTTAATGCGAGCCCGGCACCTCCCCACCGGCACGGGTGGCCAGTGCGAGGTAGGTCTGATAGTCGATCGTTTCCAACAAAAAGGCGACGTGACCATCGGCAAACAAATAGTTCGCCCCGCCGCCGTGCAAACTATAGAACTGGTTGAGCTCACTCGTCGGACTATTCGGGCCGTTGCCAAGCCCCGCATGGCTGAGCACCATCGCGGAGCCTGGCTTGAGATGTGGCACCGCGATCTCCCCTTCATCGTCGTCGGGAAACATCATGGCTCCGGTGACGGCACCAACCCAGGTGCCTTCTCCCAGCCGATACGCGCGTTCCCCTAAGGCGATCGTCTGCGCGCTACCGTCGGTAATGTCTCGAAAACGGACATGGCTATTGCGAAAGAACAGTCCGTCTCCGGCCGGACCGACGTCCGTGCTGCCCATCATGCCCACGTAGGCCGCGAACGCAACGTTGCATATCAAACTGCTGGGATTGCCCGCGGCGTCGCGCACTTCCGCTGGCCAGGTTGGCCACGACAAATCGTTGGAAGGACAGAGCAGATTGGGAAGCAGCTGTTTACGTCCGGCATTGTCCGGACTCTCAATGGGTTGCCGAAAATCGAGGGTTGCCCAAAGCGTTGCTTCTTCCATGTACGGTAGCGAAAGGGCGGCCCAACCCCAGCCGGGGCCGGCATCCGCTCCGCTGGTCGAGACGGTCGTCACATAACCACTGGGCAGTCTGCCATGCACGTCATGATAATTCACGAGGGTCACGCCCAGCTGCTTCAGATGGTTCGCGCATTCGGCGCGGCGCGACGATTCCCGTGCTGCTTGGACGGCAGGTAACAGCAAGCCAACCAGAATCCCAACAATAGCAACAACCATTAGCAACTCGATCAGCGTAAACCCGCGCTGACGAGCGCCGTGGCCCCGATGTTGATTCGCGCCCCGAGCCATCGTTGCTTACCCCGGCCTCCGAACGAGCGTGCGTTGGACCAAGGCACAATTCTTTGGGCATCCAGCCGCCAATTGCCTGCCTTGCCTGCATCATAAGGTGTGCGCACTGGAAAATCCAAGATTCGTTCGGCCAGGGACGTTTTGTTGTGTCAAAAGAATTCGCGTCGGGATGGTATGACCTCATGGCAGCTCAAAAACACCCTTGGAATTCCGAAAACCTGGCGTGCGTGCAATAAAACCCCGCCGTGACGACATGAGAGATAGACTTCGCTCGTGGTGCGAGCTCTTGCAGGTCTGCAATCGGCCCCCAATCGTTTAAGGGGCTGATGGGAATGCGCGGTTCTCGAGCAAAAGCAAAAAAGTTCGCTCGCATGCAAGGAATCAGCCTGTGCGGCACATTTGTTAACGTTGCTGACAGAGCCGCGCTGAGCGAACGCCTAAAAGCTTGCAAGCGGAAATTCCGCACTTAAAGCAATGCCACTGTTTCCCGTTTGATTGCATCGTCGTCGGCTTCTCGCGAGCCAACAAGGTGGACCGTGTTGGCGTTGCACCAGGAATCACTCAAGATCATTCGCAACAGGATCTGACCATGAGTCATCCAAAACTCCTGCGACCGGCCCGCCTGGCGATCGAACCGTTGGAAACGCGAACACTGCTCTCGGGCGGCGGAATCACCGGGGGCCTGCCACAAGCTTGGTCTGGTTCACTCGCCGCAGCGGCTCCAGCGATCGTCTCGGCCACGCCGTTTACTTCGTCCTCCTCGATCGTGAAGCACCTCTCGGCCGCTCCCGTGATCAATTCGTCCACCGTTCCCGGCAATGGAGACGAAAACCCCTATGGAGTTGCGTTCGTTCCCAAAGGCGTTGCGCCCGGTGGCAAGTTGCACGCCGGCGATGTCCTCGTGTCGAACTTCAACAATTCGATGAACAGCCAAGGGACCGGCACTACCATTGTCGACATTGCTCCCGATGGCCAACAATCGACGTTCTTCCAGGGGCTGCCGGGGCTGGGGCTGACTACGGCCTTGGGGGTTTTGAAGCGCGGCTTCGTGATCGTGGGCAACGTTCCGACCACCGACGGAAGCTTTGCCACGATCCAGCAAGGCTCCCTATTGATCCTGGACAAGAACGGGAATCAGGTTGCCAACCTCACCGATTCGGCCTTGCTGGACGGTCCCTGGGATTTAACGATTGATGACGAAGGCAGTCAGGCGATCGTCTTCGTCTCCAACGTTCTCAGCGGCACGGTTACGCGACTGGTGCTCGAGATCCCGGACCACGGGAATCACATCGAAGTCGAGAGCAAAACCCAGATCGCATCTGGTTACTCGCATCGCGGTGACCCGGCAGCGCTAGCTATCGGTCCCACGGGGCTGGCCTACGACGCGGCCACCGACACCCTTTTTGTGGCATCGACGGGAGACAACACCATCTATTCGATCGCTCACGCGAGGAGCCGTCGGACGGATGCCGGAACAGGCACCGTGGTCTATCACGATGATGCCCATCTGCGCGGGCCGTTGGGCCTCGTGTTGGCCCCGAATGGCGACCTGATTACGACCAATGGTGATGCCGTCAACCCTGACCCGAGCCAACCGAGCGAGATCGTCGAATTCACGCGCAGCGGAAAATTCGTTGCTCAAATTCCAGTCGACAGCACGGCCCAAGGCGGTGCATTTGGCATCGCGATTCAGGTGAAGGGCGATGACATTCAGTTTGCTGCAGTCGATGACGTGACCAATTCCTTGAAGGTTTGGAGCTTCGAGCGAGTCCAACGCTAATGCCATAAAAGACGCAACTGTGGACAAGTCTTAGTGGTGTTGTGACGTTGCGCGTACCAGCCGGAGTGGGGTTTCGACTTCGGTGTCGAGCCAGCTGGCAGCATCGTGCAAGGTCGATTTCAAGCGTTCGGCTGAAGCATAAACGACCGATGAAACGAATCGGTCTGAACCAACAAGGGAACTAACAATGCGTTTTGCGCATCTCGCAGCTTTGGAAAGCTTTCGGCTCGGTTCTTCAGAAAACAGGACCACTCCAATCATCGTCGACCGGCGTGCAAGGGTACGGTTTGTCCAATGTTTCCTGTGGGCCTTGTTTCTGATGTCGCCGACGACTGCCTGGTCTTCGCCGCTGGTGGGACAAGTCGATGATTTTCAAGACGGCACTTTGCAGAATTGGACGAACGGTAGCAAGCCGGATCCAATTAACACCGCCGGCGGTCCCGGCGGGACAAGCGATCGATTCTTGTTGATTTCATCGGGAACGTTTGGCGGCGGACCCAAGCTGGTGGGTTTCAACGATACCCAGTGGATCGGCGATTTCGTCGCAACAGGCAATGTCATCACCGGCGTTGCCATGGATCTCAAGAATTCAACCAGCTCGACTGAGTCGATCCGCATTGCGTTGCGGGCGGCTGCGGGGGGATCCGGAACTGCGGGATATGCCAGCACGACACCCATAACTGTGCCGGCGGACAATGCTTGGCATCATGCCGTGTTCTCTCTGACCGCCGGTAGTTTGACGGCGATTAACTCGCCTAGCGCCTTAAGCACTTTTTTGACATCTGTAGGGGATTTCCGCATCCTCGAATCGGCCCAGCCCGCGCTGATCGGCGACACCGGGAACTTCCAAATCGGCGTCGACAACATTTCGGCATTGCCAGAACCCTCGACAATGATGCTAGCTGGCGGCGCTCTGGGCGGCCTGATTCTGTTGGCATTCCGTCGTCGCCGCGCATTGCAAACCCGATGAATGCCCAATTGCGGGTCATAAGCTTACGCGAACCGATATTTCTTGGTCTGAGTAAAGCAGCAGACGCCATACATGCAGTTGCCAAGGTCTTTGCAATTTCTCAGCAGATCTGTCGCTCGCGCCAGGCCTAGTCGAGATTTGGCCACGGTACAGCTTCAGTCATTGGCGTGCGCACGGCGCACCCAGCGGCCGTTGCGGTGATAAACTATGTAGGGGGTGGCGACGCAGTGGGCTCTGTGTGAGTGCATCGGCCCGCGAGACTGAGGAGTGGCCGTGAAAATCAATGACTTGCCGTGGTTGGTCGAACGATCCCGCGGATTGGCGCGGATCTTGAGCCTTGTTGCACTGGTGATTGTTGCGCCGCAATCGTTGATAGGGGCAGAACAAGCGGTCGGAGTTCTGCTCTACGAGCAAGCCAGCGCCAGCCAGTTTCATTACAACATCGACCTCAAGAACTCCGGCACGACCAACGTCGGCACGCTCTGGTATTCGTGGGTTCTAGGAGAAGACTTCTTGGGTGTCCGCCCCACAAACCCGGTGGCGCCTCCCGGTTGGACGGCTCAAGTCACGAACTTGGGAGCCAATGATGGATTTGCGGTGCAATGGATCAACAACAGTGGACCACTGCCCCCTGGCCAGACGCTCAGCGGGTTTGGCTTCGATATCACCGCAACGCCGACCGTGCTGACTGGCAGTTCGCCATTCTTTTCCGGCGTTCCCATCAGCACGACGTTCATCTATGGTGGCGCCCCATTCAGCGACGCAGGTTTTGAGTTGAACATCAATCCCACGGCACATCCCTGGCAGAATCCGTTCGCGCCGCTCGACGTCAATAACGACGGGATGATATCGCCGGCCGACGTGCTCTTGGAAATCAGTGCTCTGGTTTCATCGGGGATACGCACGCTGGGAGTGCCCACTGTCGGCGAGACCCTACCGAGATTCGCGGACACCAACGGAGACGGACTATTATCGCCGGCCGATCTGCTCGCAGTGATCAGTCAATTGGACGGACATTCCGCCGTGGTGCCTTCCTTTGAAATGGCCGCGCATGCCGCGGCCGTGGCTATTGTGCCGGAGCCGAGTAGCGCGAGATCGCTATTGCTGGGCAGTGCTATTCTGGCGACCGTATTCTGGCGGCGACGGATGTTCTTCGCCTGGTGCTGCTAACTGCCCCGCGAGAACGGTGGCGCACACGAGCGCATATTCGCCCTCACGATAGCCCTTCGTGTCGGTCTGTCGTGTGTTGAGGATGGCCGCCGGTCTTATTGCACCCGGCTTCTTGTGAACTGGCGGCGTTTCGGGGCCTCGGCTGGCGGCTGACTTGTACTTGCCCAGATGGTTGTCACGCCCGCCGACGGTGACGACGACCGGAACCGTGGGCTTATGATGACAATAGGCAGGGACGCGGAACGGGTGCGTTTCCATCGTGCGGGTATTCCTAATGGGTCCGAGTTTTTGACCAAGGCTCCTCGACGGCGGTCCTTCATCAGCCCGGCTCCACGATAGGGCAAATCTGATCTCAGAACTGTTGCCCTACAACCTAAACGACCGAAGGCTTGCAAAGACGAACCCTGACGTTCAGAATCTGAACGGAACATCTTCCAATCGTCAATTAACCGACCGAATTTGGGGTTATTCCACGATAACCCTCGCCAGAACCCATCGGCGTCGAAAAACATCGAATGCGGAGGCCGTTCAAGGCGATCCGGTGGCTGCCGAATCACTGCAATGGCTGCTGAGCAATCGTTCAGACTGCTGGTGAAATCACTCCATAAATCTGGAAACGATCTATGATCGAAATCCCGTCAATTTCACAAGTGCCAAACGTTCCTGCGGTGTATGCCATGTTTGGAGGACACCGACGAACGAAATACGTCGCCTACGTAGGACTTGCTGGAAAATTCCGCAGCCGGCTCGAACAGCACCTTGTTCGCAAGGACAGCAGCGTCACCACGGGCGTAACGGCGGTCTCGCTCAACCCTGAGCTTATTACCGAGGTTCAATGGTGGGAGCATCCCGAGTTCGAGAAGAGGGACTTTCTCCGAGCCGCCGAACTCGTCGCCTTTGATGTCTTAGAGCCTGCACTGCGAAGCCGTGCGACGATCACGGAACGGGCGAAAAAGCATTACGATTCCGAAGCGTTCTACCGACGCACGGTGATCCTGTTCAAGGAAGAAGCCACCGGAAGACTCGTGATCCACACTGCGTCCGACACACGACATAGACTGGCTGATCACGAAGCCCGGCTCCGTGCATTGGAACAACAGGTCGCTGCCTTGAAGAAGCGGAAGGTGTAGCGGCATCCCACACATGCTCTTCGATCTCCACATCGGCATCGACTATTCAGGTCGGGAGACTCCGACCTCTCGCACGCCAGCCCTTCAAGTATTTGCCAGCTTCGATGGCGAAGAACCTCGTACCATTCCGTCCCCAACGTCCTCTCCAAAGCTCTTCAAGAATTGGAGCCGCAAGGAAATTGGCGAGTGGTTGGTAGAGACCGCCCGGAAGAAAGTCACGTTCATTGCTGGAATCGATCATGGGTTTTCCTTTCCGATCAGTTATTTCCAGAGGTACAAGCTGAAGTCCTGGGTTGCCTTCCTCGATGACTTTTGCCAGCACTGGCCAACCGATATCGATCATACTTACGTTGATTTTATCCGTGATAAAAATCCGGCCAGGACTGGAACCATCGACGAATTCAGGATTACCGAGCGTTGGAGCAGTTCAGCCAAAAGCGTGTTCAAGTTTCATGCGCAGGGACAAGTTGCCAAGTCCACTCATGCTGGAATCCCGTGGCTGCGCAGGATAAGAATGGAGGTCGGAGATCGAGTCCATTTCTGGCCATTCGATGGGTGGGAGGTTCCGGCAGGGAAGTCCGTCTTGGTTGAGGTCTACCCAGCCCTATTTCGGAATCGGTTCCCGGGTGGCGACCGATCACCCGATCAGCACGATGCATATGCAGTCGCTCGCTGGCTCTCGGAGATGGATCGCACCGGTTTCCTAACCGGATACTTCTCCCCACCACTGACGAAGGACCAAATGCTAGTGGCTAACCTCGAAGGATGGATTCTGGGAGTGTGGTGAATTCATGCTGAAATTTCTCCCAGCCCTGAACTGCTTTCTCTTAGCCGATGCCCTCAACGGCAACGTCGTGAAGCCGCCCTGAGCTCACCTTTATTGCGATCACCCGACCATAGGAATCGATAAAGATGTTTGAGCACCGCACAGAACCCTTGTTGTCTGGATTGCAGTTCGCTTGGCGGATCGGCAAAGCCTTGTCGTTTACCATACTGGTGGCTGCACTTTCCATGTTTCTTGGAACGCTTGGCTACCATTTCCTTGTTGGAGCCGATTGGGATGATTCATTTCATTGTGCGTGCCTCATCCTCGGCAATCGTGACGTGAGCGTTCATCCGGCATCGACGGTCGGAAAAGTGTTTGCCGGACTCTATGTCATGTACGGAGGGCTCGTATTTGTGTCAATGGTCGCAATACTCGCTGCTCCAGTTCTGCATCGCATCATGCACTCGCTTCATCTCGATGAAAGCGATCATGACTTGTAGACTGGTGCTTGCGTCATTCAACAGCATCTTCACCCAGCAGAACGGTACTTACCATGAACGACCACTTTGAACGAAGGGTTATGGCCGCAGCCGTCGCCCTGTGGTGGGTCGTACTGCTCGCCGCAGGGGTGCTCTTGTTGAGTGGGATCGCCTACCTTGTCGTCGTCCATGCTCGACCTACTTGGTACTTGTCGTTATGGGGGCCTGAACAAAGTTGGGCGTACATCCAGAATGTCTGGCTTTGGGCGATCATAATCCTCAAGCTGATGGTTTTGCTGATGGCGTTCGTAGCCCTCTGGCTAACCCTTTGGGCACGCCAACTGCGAAAGTCGGGTGTGCTGCCCAGCAAGAAGCAGGAGCCTATCCATGGATCATAACGACGTTTGAGAACTCGAAGAGGCTTGCGAGCGGGCGATTGCTGATGCGCTTCGCAAGCACTATCCGCCCCCAGTCGAGCTTGATACACGGCACGTGATGGCCAAGGTGCCCCCTTCCCGAAAAATGATCCAGGGAATATGAGAGAATCCAGCCGGCCCGTTGGGCCGGAAAGGATTCATCATGAAGAAGCGACATAGTGCAGAACAGATCGTAGGGCTGCTGCGTCAAGCGGACGTGGCCTTGGGGAAAGGGGAGCGAGTTCCCGGGCCCAACATAAACTGGACCCTCCAGTCTCGTGACATAAGGATCCGCAAGGACGGGTGGCCGAGCCGCTCGTCGACCCAGAGCTAGGCGAAAGATCACCAGGCTCATGCGCGTGTTTGTGGAACGCTGACTTGCGATGCAGTTCGCCTAGAACGGCGGCGATCCTGCGCTGCATCAGAATCGTCGTGGCGTCGATGCCCCACGGAGGCAACAAGGTTATGCCAGCAAGCCCTCAACAACTCGTCCGGATACATCAGTCAGCCTAAAGTCGCGACCGGCAAAGCGGTATGTGAGCCGCTCGTGATCGAGGCCCAGCAGATGCAATATTGTGGCATGTAAGTCGTGCACGTGTACCGGATTCTCGACGGCATCCCAGCCGAACTCGTCGGTGGCTCCGTAAGTCAAACCGCCGCGGACACCGCCACCGGCTAACCACATGCTGAATCCAAACGGATGATGATCGCGTCCATTGGCACTTCCCTCGCAAGCTGGAGTTCGGCCGAACTCACCTCCCCAGATTACCAGGGTGTCATCTAATAAACCGCGGGCCTTGAGATCCTGGAGCAAGCCCGCGATCGGAAGGTCGGTTGCGACCGCGTTCTTTTCATGGCCAGCCTTCAGATCGCTGTGTTGGTCCCAAGGCTGGAAACCGCCGGTCGTGTGGTAGAGTTGGACGAACCGCACGCCCCGCTCGATAAGTCGTCTGGCCAACAAACACTGGCGCCCAAACACTTCGGTTACCGGCTGATCGACTCCGTAGAGCCGCTGCGCCGCCGGCGTCTCGGACGATAGATCAAATGCCTCCGGGGCCCTCGCTTGCATGCGAAAGGCCAGCTCAAACGATTCAATCCGGGCACTCAATCGACTATCTTCACCAGAGTGCGCCAGATGCAGCTGATTGAGACGAGCCAGCGCATTGATCTCACGCCGCTGCCGCTCGTTGGACACGCGAGAATTTGTTAGATTACTCAGTGGACGGTGCATGTCCGAGATGAAAGTCCCCTGGTAATCGGCCGGCAAGAAGCTAGCGCCGTACTGGCGTGCGCCTTCGATGAGTGGTCCGGGACCAATGGCCACAAAGCCCGGCAGATTCTGGTTTTCCGTCCCGAGCCCGTACGTCACCCACGCCCCTAAGCTCGGCCGTGAGAAAACTCGCTCGCCTGTGTTCATCAGCAAACATCCGCCTGGGTGGTTCGGGTCGTCGCTGACCATCGAGCGGATGACGCAGATGTCGTCGATGCGCGCAGCCGTGTGCGGAAACAGTTCGCTGACCTCGATCCCCGACTGTCCAAATTTCTGAAACTTCCAAGGCGAAGCCAATAAATTGCGCGTTTGCCCGCGGTAAGCTTTTGGCGAGGGATGACCGTTGTCTTGCGTCAAGCGCGGCTTGGGATCGAACGTGTCGACTTGCGATGGCCCTCCTGGCATGAACAGGAAAATCACCCGTTTAGCCCGCGCGGCAAAATGGGGCCTTTTGGGAGATAACGTATTGCCGGCAACGTCCGCCGATTCGCTGCCCACTGCAGCTGCCGATGTTTCGTCATTGAGAAGCGCCGCCAGGGCCAGCGACCCGAAGCCCGCGCCTGCGCACCGCAGCAATTGGCGACGGCTCAAACTAATCGACATAGATGAACTCATTCGTGCAAAGAACCATGTGACAAAAGCCAAACCAGGCATCCGCGTCCGGCTGACTGTCTAGAAGCCCCCGGGCAATGTCAACTTCAGCGATGGTCGGCGGGCGGCCAATTGCAATCTGGTACACGCGTTCAATCATCGCCTCCTGTTTGAGCGACGGAATCTCTTTGACAACGCGATCGGCTAATGCCGCGGCCATCTCCATGACGAAGGGATCGTTCAGCAGAAACAATGCTTGCGGGGCGACTGTCGATTGACTTCGATGCTCGACTATTGCGCTGCAATTTGGACCATCAAACAGAGGACCAAAACTGGCCGCCTTCGCACCGGTCCGCACCGACATCAAATAAAGGCTGCGCCGCGGAATCGTTGGATCCAGGAATCCGGGTCCGCCAGGCGTTGGATCGAGTCTGCCAGCCACTGCTAACAGGCTGTCGCGTATCGCCTCGGCTTCGAGCCGACGTCTGTTCGCGCGGCCTAGCAAGCGATTCTCCGGATCCCCCTGCAGAGTCGCCCGCGAGGCACGAGTGCTCTGTTGATAGACGCTCGAGAGCATGATCAGCCGGTGCATGGACTTAACCGACCAACCCGAAGCCAAAAAGCGGGTGGCCAAAAAGTCGAGCAGTTCCGGATGGCTCGGCCGCTCGCCTCGTGCTCCAAAATTCGTCGAGGTGCGAACCAAGCCTTCCCCAAAATGGTGTTGCCAAATTCGATTGACCATCACTCGCGCCGTGAGCGGATGATCGGCCCGCGTGAGCCAATTGGCAAGTTCCAACCGGCCGCTCCCCTGGCGAATCGGCAATTTGCGATCACCGTCCAATACGCGCGGAAAACCACGCGGCACCCGCGGTCCACGAGTGGCGGGGTTGCCGCGGAGGTACACGGCGGCATCTTGAAATCCCTCGTGTTCCGTTCCCGGCGGGCCTCCGTCTTGCACCACGACCGCTCGCGGAACGTCCGGGGCCGGCTTCTTCTGGAGAGCCTCCAGTTCTTGGTTCATCAATGCGAGACGAGCACACGCGTCCTCGGGAAGGGAGCGAATCCGCTCTGCTTGGTCGGCCCAAAAAGGCCCTCTCAAAGACAAGAGTTCGTCGTACAGGTCTTCCAGCGGATCGCCGTGGCAAGCTGGTTGATCTGAGGCCGCGAACCACCGTCGCCGGAGTATGGCCTCACACCTGGCTCGCGTTTCCTCGTCGAATTGCCCGCCAAAGACACGCAACTCCGCCAAATCTCCGCTGAACTTCGCGCTCGCCCCTGACCCGGGACCACCAATGTGCAGCGCGGGAATCTCTGGCGCGGACGACACCGCGTCGATCGTATGGTTGTTCCCCGCCGCCATGCCGTTGAGGTGGACCGTCACGCCCGCCGGGCCCCAGGTGACACTTAAGACTTGGAGCATTGTCGAAGGCGGAAGCGTTGTGACGATGTCGCCTTTTTCGCCGTTCCGTCGCGCAATTACATGCAAGCTACCTGGTTCTAGCATTACTCCCAACCCGTGCTGCCCAACGGCCGAGTCCTCCCAGCCGATTAAACGCTGCCCCGGAACCGCTTGTTGGGCAAGGCGGAACACGACAAATAAACTACCGACCGCAGGAACATTGAGTGGCGCCTGCAGCATTTGATGGCCGTCAAATCGGAGGACCCGAAGTGACCCTGCGGGATCGCTATCCGCAATCAGCGTCGGAGCCGGTGTATCTGCAAGAGCAGCGGCATCTTGCGAAAGGCCGCCGTGGTCCGGCCATACCGAAACCTGTTGCATGTCGTCGGTGCGGATCCGCGGATCATCCGCCTGGAAGCGGAGGAGCTCATGTTTCGCGAGAGCTCCCTCGCCCGCGTCCTCGGCGTGCGTTTTCTGCCGACGCAAAGCAGTATCTGAAAGCTTCCGGCCAAGTTCTTGCGCCAGGCTCTCGCTCTCCATTCGATCGGAGGCAGCCAGGAATGGCGAGAGTAAAGGATGTGGATGGTCTGCGACGTACCTTAGCCAGTGCGCCAGAGTCGCTTCGTTGAGTTTTCCTGCTGTTGCCGCTTCAGCCACTGCCGAACGCTCCTCGCCTGCCGGTCGGTGTAAGACGTCCCAGGTCGCAACCAAGTATCTCGGTGTCTGCGTCGAGACGAGTTGGCCTATATATGTCAGGCGCTCCCGATCAGCCGCCACTTGAACTGCCTGCGTCAATGCGGCAAGTTGCTGTTTGTCGCGAACAGCTTCGGCTTCGACGGCCTTAAGCTCGGCGCCTGACAAGAGAGGCACACGGACCAACGGAGTGTTGCCAGGCACCGGACCTGGAATCAGACGTGTGCTAAAAAAGATCCCTGCCAAGGCGTAATAATCGTGCGTCGAAATCGGGTCGAATTTGTGGTCGTGGCACCGCGCACAAGCTAGCGTCAGCCCCATAATTCCACGGCCAACCACATCGATTTGATCGTTCACGTAGTCCGCGATCATTTGCGCCTTGTCGACATCGCCAGGTACAAAGTCAGCAATCGCCAACATGCCAGTGGCCACGAATGCGTCTTTGTCGATTTGGTTGGGATTCGCCGGCTGCAGCAGGTCGCCGGCCAATTGCAGCTTGATGAATTGGTCGTAGGGAAGGTCTCGATTGAAACTGTTAACGACCCAGTCGCGATAACGCCAGGCCTCGCGAAAGTCACTTTCCGCCGGCAATTGGATCAGGTCGCGAGCGTCCGCATAGCGGACGACGTCGAGCCAGTGACGTCCCCATCGCTCGCCATAGCGAGGCGAAGCAAGTAGCCGGTCGACCACCGCAGCAAAAGCCGTGGGCGAGTTATCAGCAAGGAACGCTGCCATCTCATCGCGCGTCGGCGGAAGGCCCGTCAGATCGAACGTCGCTCGTCGCAAGAGCTCTCGCTTGTCGGCGGGCTCCGAGGCTGTAAGACCACGCTCTTCCAACCGGGCGAGAATCAAGCGATCGATCGGACTTTGCGTCCAGGCTTCGGCACGCACCGAGGGGAGCGCGTCTTCGCGAAGTGCCTGAAACGACCAGAAGTTTCTTTGTTCGGCGGTATATTCGCTGGATGTCTGCTCCGCGTCCGCCAAAGGCGGCTCGTCTGCCACCCATGCGGCTCCCTCTTGCACCCACCGTTCTAACCGCGCGATATCCGCATCGGGCAATTTGCCGTCCGGGGGCATTTGCAGTTGCCGGTTTTGATAGCGAACAGCGGAGATCAGCAAGCTCTCAGCTGGCTTGCCGGGCACAATAACGGGACCGCTGTCGCCGCCAGCGCTTAAGCTCTTTTGAGTTGACAGCAGCAAACCGCCCTTGCCGGGTGCCTTGTCATGGCATTTGGAGCACCGTGCTGCCAGCAAGGGGCGAATCTGCGATTTGAAGAAATCGAGGGCTTCGGCGGACTGCGGATCATCGTGCGAAGCCGCCCAGGCGGCTCGACAAAAGCCGAAAAGCAAAACCGCAACGACAACAATTCTGCCGCGGCTCAAAGCTGCTCCTCGCGCCCCAATGTCAAGCTGGGATGCACGTCGAAACTCGTTGTTTCGCCAAAAGTTCTCGAAATGCCGAGACCGAGCTGCCTGGCATTCCGCCCGTCGGCACCTCATCCTACCACACGAGTTTTGTCAGTACAGTGGCGAGCACCGGCGCTTGCAAGCCGCTCAAAGATTGGTGCCAATTCGCTCAGTTCGCGAGCTATGCTTTGACATCGCCCGGGTGATCTCCTCCCTGGCGGACGACAACGCCCGTTCGGCCTCGCATTCGGTCGAACGGGTTGTTTGCGCGCTGTCACGGACTGGTTTGGCTCGGCTGATGCAATTCTTGGACGTCTGGCCGTGGAGGGCCATTGATCAGGCCGACGTCGTCGAGCACGATCTCAATCTGCTCCTCGAGGCTTTCCCCGCCAATATTGGCTCGCAATACTTCCGCAGGCCAGTCGAGTCCTCGGTTGCGCAGCTCGCGTCGCAGCGCTACCAGATCCCAAACATGCGCTGGCGAGCGATGATCGACGGATGACGTGATCAGCCACCGCTGGTCGGGAGTGAAGGACATGATTGACGCAACGTCAAGATCGCGACGCGACAAGCGGGCCCATTCAGCGCCGGTGTGGGGATCCGCAAGAGCCACGACACCATTGACCTGGCCTATGGCTAGAACCCGGCTGTCAGGAGAGAAGGCGATTCCGAGGCCGGCCGGTGTCGTTCCCTGCGCGTGCAGTTGGCTAGTACGTCGCCAATCACTGGTGCGCCAGATTGTGACACCCTCGGGCGTGGCCGCCAAGAATTGGCCATCGGGGCTGAATTGTAGGACTCCGTGTCTTCCGACGTCGAGGTCAGCCAGCTTCGCCCCCGATCTGGCATCCCAAACCGTCGCGCCGCCGAGGTCCCAACCGGCGATCGCCGCATAGCGGTTGTCATTGCTGACGGCGCTCTTGCGAGGATCGGGCTTGGGTTCCAAGCGAAGCGTCGTGGGCTCTTTGTCCGGATGCACTACGGACCACCCCGAGGCGTCTTCAACAACGAGCGTCTCTCCTCTGGCATTAACCGCCAGCCCCCATGGCTCGGAGGAGCTAGTCAAGTGCTCGGCGATGCCGAATCGTACAAGTGTTCGACCGTGTGCGGATTCCGCGGCGGCTTTAGGATCGGCGGCAGGGTTGGTGATTCTTTCGACACGACGCGACAAACGATAAACGCCGGATCGACACCCGAGGACAAGGCGGCCAGTGTCGTCGAAATCGGCCAAGCATGGTCCGAGCGGCCAATCCAAAAGCCGTTTTCGCGTTTTCGAGTCCCATAGCTCGATGCCTTGCACACCGGAAAAGGCCAGGATGCGGCCTTCAGGGCTCACAGATACTTTGGCCCAGTATCCCGACGGCGGGTTTAGCGTCTGAGCCAGCGCGAGGCAGGCTCCGCTGGTAAGCTCCGATTCAACGATGCCGTCGTCCTGCAGAGTCAGGAATAGGATCCGCCCGTCTGGCCCCACGTCGGATGCCTGACTGATGAACTGAGGCACTTCAAGAAGGAGTTGCGCCGTGCCAACGTCCCATACCATTAATCGCTCGTTCCACAAACTTTGCGTCGCCAGGATCGAACCGTCTTCGTTGAAGCTTAACTTCGCCGGTATTCCGGCATGCGGAAACGTATATTCCTTGGAACGGGATTTCAAATTCCACAGCACGATTCCCTTTATATCTGTCCAGGCCGCCAGATACTCACCACCCGGGTGCCAGGAAACGAGAGGGGCAACGGTGTATTCCTGTGGGAACTCAACTTCGACCTCACCCGTATCGCCAGCGATCACTTGCAAACCAGCTGGTCCGCAGACCGCGATTCGACCGGTCTGGGCGTCGAAGGAGAACTTCGAGCGGGCCGAACCGCTGCCGATCGTGCGGACGATCTGGCCAGTGCCGATGCGGACTAGACGCATTCCGTCGCTTGGTATGTTGTAGGCGACGTGTTCGCAGTCCGGCGCAAAAGTGAAGAATTGAGAGCCTGCCGCCTCCCAGATCGCGTGCGGCTGGGACCCCTCGATGTGCCAAACCTTTGTGCTGCGATCGTTGCTGACGGCCAGGAAGCGACCGTCGCGAGAAATCATCAGCCTGGCCTGCGGCTCGGGATGTTCGATGGTCCAAAGACGTCTCCCATCGGACAAGCGATATCCGCCGATCGTGCCGTCGGACTCGGTGATGACGTAGCAGTCAGCTGATGTCGCCATATCGCAGGTGTGCGACGTAGCCGGTCGAGGACCGAAGGAACGGAGCTTTCGCAAATCAGGCAGCACGACTGAGGACAAAACGGCGTTTCGGAGCTGCAGGTCCCGCTCGGCACTGCGACCAATCGTATCCAGTAAGGCTACCGCCTTGTCGATTGTGTCGAGAGCGGCAAACTTTTGTCCGACTTGATGGCTACTGTTGCGAGCCGTAGCCTCACTAAGGTAAGAATCCCACAAGCGAATTTGGGCCGAACTCTCGGCAAATCTCTTGTCGGCGAGCTCGCGACTGAGTTGGGCCGAATACCAGAGCGACACGGCTGCGACGATTGCCGATAGCAGCGCCACAGAGCCAAATGCTCCAGCCAAGAGTGGATTGCGGCGGCACCACCGCCGCGCGCGCTCAACACTTCCGACAGGACGCGCCCGAATCGGCCTGCCCTCAAGATAACGGTTCAGGTCCTCTCCCAATTCCGCGGCCGAGGCATAGCGGAGACTCGGTTTGCCCCGCAAGCATTTATCGCAGATCGTCGCCAGATCTCGCGGAATCCCTGGCGCAAATTGATGAACGGAAATCGGCTCGGCGGCGAGGAGCAGTCGCAACGTGTCGATGGGAGTTTCGCCACGGAATGGGGGTTGGCCTGTCAACAGCTCGCAGAAAAGGGCCCCTAGCGAGTAAACGTCGGCGGCCGGCCCAATCTCGCTCACGCGACCAGTCGCCTGCTCGGGCGCCATGTAACTGGGGGTGCCGAGAAACGCGTAAGACTTGGTATGCCGAGACGATTCCTCGACGAGGAACTTGGCCAGTCCGAAGTCTGTGATCTTGACATCGAGGTCGTCTGAGTCAGAGACCATGAGCACATTGGCCGGCTTCAGATCGCGATGAATGACATGCCGCTCGTGCGCGAATTGGACAGCGTCGGCAAGTTTGATCATTAATGCAGCCGCGACGGACGGCGCCCAAGGAGTACCGCCCAGTCGGTCGGCCAGCGACCCGCCCTCGATGAGCTCCATCGCGATATAGGGCAATCCATCGTGCTCGCCGTAATCATAAACCTGCACAATTTGCGGATGGTGGAGCGAGGCGACCACGTGCGCCTCGGAACGAAAACGGGCGAGCAATTCGCGGTTACTGGCGTCAATGGCCCGCACCATCTTGAGGGCCACGAAGCGATTCAGCGCCCCTTGACGCGCCTTGTAAACCACACCCATTCCGCCACTGCCGATTTCTTCGAGAATCTCATATGTTGCATCGGCTGCGGAGACTCCCTCCGCCAGTTGGATTGAGCTTTGCTCGGTCGGCCCAGCAGCGACCGAAGAAAGTTGCACCTCGTTGTCGTCCAGCGTGTCAAACGCAAGATGCAGGCGGATCTGTTCCGCCAGCACGTGAGCGAATGCCGGGAATCTCGTTTGGTATTCCGCTATCTCGGGTTGTTCGCCGGATCGTTCGCGAGCGAAGTATTCGGCGTAGATTACATCAACCGCTAGTTCAGCGTCAGCAGCGACCGTCGAAAAGCGGCGCAGGTATCCTTCAGGCCGTTGGCGATCCCTTCGGCTCCACCGCGCTTCGAGATCGATTTGGATCAGCTCCGCCAGATCGCTGGGCGACAAGTCATTCCATTTCGCGACAAAATGATCGAGAGCGGGCTCCTGACCTTCTCGCCAAGCACGGCGCAATATTTCCGCCGGCGAATCGCCGGCCACGCGGCTCTGGGCATCGAATTCTGCCGGACTGGGGAGGGTCATATGGTCATAAGTTGATGAAACGAGAGAAAACTCGGATGGATCCCAGGCCGTTCCTGCCAATCGTCCTTATTATCATCATCGCTAACGATCCAAAAATCGCACAGAAAAACTATTCTGCAGGCTCGCGTAGCCGCTCGACGCGTTCGAGACCTCGCGACAGTTGCATTCGCCGCGACGGGGGATTGCCGCCCAGCTGCGTAGCAACCTCCTCCCAACTAAACCCTTCGACACGCAAGTCGAAAATCTGCCGCTCCTCGTCGGTCAGAGAAGTTCTTAGAACGTCCAACTCATCTTTGCGCGACACAACCTGACTCGGGGACGGTCGAGCGTCCATGACTTTCTCGAGGACACCAGGATCGGCCGCCAGTCGGCGGACGTCGCGAATCAATCGTCGTTCACCCCGCGCCCGCGATATCAGCCGATTACGGGCCATGGTCAGTAGCAGCTTCGCGAGCTGAGCGGGCCGATCCAGATCGTATTCGCCCGTCGCGGCGCGGGAGAAAAAGCAAGCCAAGACCGATTGGCTGACGTCGACCGAGTCGAAAGCTCGGTTCAGGCGATCGTCCTTGATCCGCATGCGGACTTCCCGGCGGATCATCGGCTCGAAGCGCCTGACTAATTCCGCGGCCGCCGTCTCGTCGCCGGCACGGATGCGCCGTAAGAAATCCGGGAAATCAGCGTCTTCGGTCATAGACAGGGGCAGTATGTCGGGCCGAGTGGCTATGGGAAAGCTTCAATTTTCCGGATTTTTCTGCTGGAGCCGTTCGCTCGGCAGGCCGCTTAGCGATAAACGTCATGGAAGGACTCAAGTTGCCCGTCCCATCTTAACACGGCATGGGCGTGTTTTCGACTTCCTGGGCCGGTGCGAATTGCGGCTCCCTGAAGGGTGAAGGCCCCCGGCTGCTGCCAGGGGACCGTGCTTGGAAATCGTCGATTTCATCGGGTTCCTTGCTCGTTCGGGGCGGCCCACACGAATGTCTCACCGGAGAGAGCGGAGAACGGCCGTCCGAAAATCAGATTCTGCACCTCCCTTGCACGCCAAAGAATAACCATGCTCAGCCATTTTCTACGCCGCCGTCGCCACCAGGATCCCGCCCAAAATCGCCAGCGCACCGGGCGACGGCGTCAGCGGTGCCTGAAAAGTATCGCGGACCGCTTCTCTGCAACACAAGGGCTCTACGCGCGCGGCAACGATCTTGCCACCTCGGCCGGTCGTGGAACGCTCGAAACCCTCACGGCACTCGAGCGGCTGGCCGAGTCGCCTTACATGCCCGAGCGAGCGGCCGTGTATCCGTCCGACACATTCGGTCGGCACATGCAACAGGTCGCGCGATTGATCAAGGCCGATGTCGGGCTCGAAGCGGCCGTGCTAGGCAAACACGGTTGGGACAGCCATGTCGCGCAGGTCGAACGCTTGCAGAGCCCAATGCGGAGCCTTGCCCGTGGGTTGCAAGCGTTCAGCCTCGACCTGGGCGAGCGAATGAATAGGGTCACTGTGGTCGTGATGTCCGAGTTCGGGCGTCGCATCGCGCCGAACCTGAGCCAGGGAACCGACCATGGTCGGGCCACCGCGATGCTGCTTCTCGGCGGCGGCATTCACGGCGGTAAAGTTTATGGCCGCTGGCCAGGACTCGCCACCGAACAGCTCGACAAGCAAGGCAACCTGCCCGTCACGACCGACTACCGCCATGTGCTGGCCGAGGTCGTCGAGCGGCGGCTAAAAAACCCGGCGGTTACAAAGGTGTTTCCCGACTTTCGGCCGGAATACCTGCAGTTTTCAGCCTAGAGGCTCGGGTCCGTTTCATCGCGCACAACCTAGAGGATCCCTCCAAATCCCGTGCGGGAGTTTCATTGAGAGGGACGAGGCAGATTATGAAAAAGAACCGAGTTGTTCGATCGAGGCGTCGCATTCGACGTTCTTCAGTGCCAGCCCGTTTTCTGGCGATCGAGAATCTGGAACCGCGACTCGTCCTGCAGGGAAATCCAAGTAGCGGATATCTAACTCCAGCATCAGCGGCATTAAACGGAACCGCGATCAACCAAGCCCCGTTTTTCACCGAAGGCGGCCATCAGACTGTTTTAGAAGACAGTGGGTCGCAGGTCGTTTCTCAATGGGCAACGGGAATTTCAGCGGGCAGCGCCACCGAGCAGCGATTGCAGACCGTTAGCTTTGTAGTCACGACGGATAATCCAGGTTTGTTTTCGTCTGCCCCTACTATTTCGGCTGATGGAACCTTGCGATACGTTCCGCTGCATGACGCGAACGGTATGGCGAATGTTAGCGTCCGCTTGATGGATAATGGCGGAACAGCAAACGGTGGAGTCAACACGTCGCCCGTTCAGACATTCACAATCAATGTAACGCCCGTCAACGACCCTCCCGATTTTTCCTTAGGCGCTGGGGTTTCCGTCCTTGAAGATAGTGGAACGACGGTCCTTTCACAGTGGGCCAAGAATATCACCAACGGCCCCGCCAACGAATTGTCTCAGACACATGCTTTTACGGTAACGACGAACACTCCAGCGCTGTTTTCGTCGCAGCCGGCGATTTCGCCTGATGGAACTTTGCGATTCACGGTGGCGCCCAACGCCAACGGCACGGCTTATGTTACTGCACAGTTGTTTGACGATGGCGGCGTGGCAAATCACGGACTGAACGCGTCGGCGTCGCGGACCTTTCCGATCACGGTGACTCCCGTGAATGATGTCCCCAGTTTTGTTAAGGGCCCCGATCAGACGGTCCTAGAAGATAGCGGACAGCAAACCGTGTCTCACTGGGCAGCGGGAATTTCAGCAGGCCCGGTCGACGAGCAGAAGTGGCAGTCCGTGAACTTTTTGGTCACGACGGATAACCCAGGCTTGTTTGCTTCGGCCCCTTCCATTTCACCTGATGGGACGCTGCGCTACGTTCCGCTGCACGACGCGAACGGCACAGCGAATGTGAGCGTCCGCTTGATTGATAATGGCGGAACGGCAAACGGCGGAGTCGATACGTCGCCCGTTCAGACATTCACAA